>NZ_JAJEKD010000003.1:0-59218 GCF_021029645.1 Priestia sp. TSO9 | reverse complement strand
GCTAACGTCATAGAAGCAAGCTTCTAATCAGTTCGCTCGACTTGCATGTATTAGGCACGCCGCCAGCGTTCATCCTGAGCCAGGATCAAACTCTCCGAAGAAATGTTTGACTTGCTCAATTTAAAAATAAAAATTAACGTTGACGTTTGTCGCTTTGTTCAGTTTTCAAAGTTCAACCGCCGCTCTTGAGCGACTTTTTAATATTAACAAGTTGCCTTTCATTTGTCAACAACTTTTTAATATTTTATTTCTGATGAATTGCGATTGTTTTCCAATCACTCATCAGCGACATTTATTAATTTAACATCTGTAATATATAAAGTCAACACTTTTTGAAAAGTTTTTTTCGTTTTATCAAAAAACCTTATTTACTTCCCTTTTTTCACTGAACCTTAGCAAGATCTTTGAAAGGATTTGATACTTTTCTTGAATGTTTCGTTCAAGAACTACATGATTCAAACTTTGTTGAAAAGCAACGTTTGTTCTTTTCATTTCTTCTCTGAGTAGTGCTTCTAACTCTAAACACTCCACTTGATTAAATAAACAAATTTTCATTGATTCACCTGCTTTTTGCGACATTGATTCTCAAGCATCAAAATAAAATCAGTCGTTCTTTTCCTTACCTGTTATTAATTGTAGACAAAACGCATACAAATTAGACAAGTACTACTTATTAAATGAGGTGACAAAATGAATATGTTTTATACTATTCGAGCCAAAAGAATCAAACAAACAATGCTTATCGTAGTTGCTGCTTTTTTTACAAGCTTTTTTCTTTATGCTCAACAGACGTTTCACTTTCCTGTGTTTTCAACAGATAATGGTCCACGAGCTGTTTATAAGGCGGATGATAAAAATCCCGAAGTCGCTCTTACATTTAACATCAGCTGGGGAGACGAAAGAGCTATTCCTATTCTAAATGAACTGAAAGAACAGCATATTGAACATGCTACTTTCTTTTTATCTGCTTCATGGGCTGAACGTCATCCAGATGTTGTAGAGCGCATAAAAAAAGAAGGCCACGAAATTGGAACAATGGGCTATGACTATACTTCCTATACAAGCCTAAAACCTAATGAAATCAGACAAGATCTTGCAAAATCAAAGAAAGTCTTTGATTCTCTAGGACTTAAAGATGTTCACCTTCTTCGGCCTCCTAACGGGCAATTTAATAAAGACATCTTAAAATTAACAGCGGATATAGGATATACAACCGTGCACTGGAGCATCGACTCTAAAGACTGGACAAATCCAGGAGTTGAAAAGATTGTATCGAATGTCACAAAACCCTTAGATGGTGGAGATATTATCTTGCTGCACGCGTCTGACTCCGCTCAACAAACAGCAAAGGCTATTCCATATATCAAGAATTCATTACAAAATAAAAAAGTCTCAAACGTAAGTGTTTCAACATTAATTTCAAATTCAAAAACCCAAGTAAAAGATATCCGCTAAGATCTATTCCCACTGTATACGGAAAGCAAAAGCAGACAAATATGCTATTTGTCTGCTTTTGCTATTCTTGCGTGCGTAAGAAGTTTCGGCAAAATAAGAAGTTGATACATATTACAAATTAGAAGTGGAAACAACATAAGGTAAAGCCAGCTTTCTTCGTTCGTTCGCAGCGCAGGGAACCATTCAATTGTCGTTACAACAATCATAAAAAACAGCGCTGGTACAAAAGCCTCTTTATTCGTCTGCTTTTTCTTTGCATACGCCACTAACAACCCTACCGCTAATAAGAAAACGCTTAACAAAATATACTTGCCTATGCCTTCTCCCGGTTGTTGAGAGAACTTATATCGAAAATAAGCAACGTCAAATAATACAAATAAAACAAATACAATTTGAACCGATTTCCAAAGTGATGCAGATTTAAAAATCCCCAACCCAAATCGGTGAATAGTTAAATATGCAAAAAAACCCATTTGGCTAATTAAACTAAAAATAAACCCTACGCCTACGAGCCATGTTAAAACAGCAACAATTTCTCCTATCTTTCCTTGTTGAAATAAGTGACCGTATTCCCCCCAGCGCACCGCAAACCCAACAGAAGCTGTACTTATACCCCCGACAGCTAACGTGGTTAGAAATAGACGAACCCAATTTCGACTATTCACTTCCATCTCCCCCATAAGTTACAAAATTGTACCTTTTCATAAATTGTACCAATCACGTTTTGAAAAATCTAGAGCTCTTTTATGAATAAAAAACCTTGATTATCTCATATTAAGCGTAAGCATATTAGGAAAGGAGCTCATTACTATGAAAAAGCGACTCATGCTCCTCATTTATATAGGAATGTGTATGCTTTTAGCTACAGCCTGTGCACCGCAAGATGAAGAGAACAATGGTATGGATTATGATCAAACAAAGAAAATGGTTGTTGATATTTTAAAAACAGATGAAGGAAAAAAAGCAGTCGAGGCAATTATGAAAGACCCTTCTGTTAGACAAGATATTTTAATGGATCAAAACGCGATAAAAGATACAATTTCTCAAACCCTAGTCTCAGATAAAGGCGTGGAATTTTGGAAAAAAGCCATGGATGATCCGAAGTTTGCTGAAAGCTTTGCTAAAAGTTTGGAAAAAGAAAATAAAACGGTCATCAAACAACTGATGAAAGATCCTGAATATCAAGGAATGCTTCAAGATGTTTTAAAGGATCCGGCTATGGAAAAAGAAGTACTGACTGTTTTAAAGAGTAAAGAATATCGCACTTATTTACAAAAGATTATGACCGAAACGTTTGATAGCCCTCTTTATCAATCTAAAATTCAAGACATTCTTTTGAAAGCCGCTGAAGAAACACAAGGTGGACAAAAACAGAGCAGCGACGACGGTGGTTCTTCTTCCTCTGGATCTGATTCAAGCGGAGAACAGCAACAGCAGTGATTAAATACGCATCTCATATGAGGTGCGTATTTAATTATGTCATTTATTTTTATTAAAAAACCTAAATGACTTCTTTATATTTTTTAATACTTAGTATTTTTATTGGAATTGTAAACTTTAATTCTTAGCTTTATGGTAAAATATTAGAAATTAACACAATCGTTTTATAGCAAAAGGAGGGAATTCGATGGAATTTCGCGTTATTAAAACGTTTCAAACCATTGTTCGTTTAGGAAGCTTTCAATTAGCCGCTGAATATTTAAAGTACTCTCAGCCTACCATTACACTGCACATTCAAAAGTTGGAATCCGAACTAGGATTTAAGCTTTTAGAACGAGGAAAAAGCATAAAACTTACTGAAGCAGGTAAAATCTTTTACGAGCGGGCAAATATTTTACTAAAGGAATATGAATATCTAAATAACACCTTAAAGGATTATTCAACAGGCGAAGCTGGCACTATCCGTATAGGTGCTGCAGAGCCTACAGCAAGCAGTCGACTGCCTTCCATTCTCTCACTATTTAAAAAAAGATATCCCAACACAGAAATTAGCTTACTCGTTGCAGACGAAAAGCATCTTCATCAACATATACGCAATCAAGAAATTGATTTCGCGATTGGCACTGTCTCAGAATCGTTCAGAGATATAGAGTTTGAGGCATTACTAACGGAAAAACTTGTGCTGCTACTACCATTCAATCATGCTCTAACAAAAAGAAAAACAATCTTTGCAAAAGATTTAATAAACGAAACGCTGATTACAGCTGGGCAATCTTCCGTTCAAAAGAAAATTGAGCAGCTAATCTTTGAACGAACAGGCCAACTGCCTGCTAAAGTCCAGTTAGGCACTATTAGCACACTTCAGCATTTTGTAAAAGAAAACTTAGGAATAGCCGTTGTTCCACAAATAAGCGCAACTCTTCCGCCAGATCAAGTGGCGGTTAAAACGATTCATGACTTGCATGAGGGGCCTGCAATCGGCATTTTAAAGCACCAGTCTCATACCGTAAGTACAGCCGGAAAAACATTTTTAGCTCTCTTAAAACAAAACCTAGCATTTGATTTAAAAAAGGCGCAGATTGAACTCTCTGTATAATAACAAAAAGCACGCGCTCGAACAGCGCGTGCTTTTTGTTATTTTCCTGTTGCTGCTTTTTCATTTTCGCAAATAAATGCAATCTTGCTTGCAATCTCTCCGTATATTTTACCTAAACGATGCGATTCATCGTAAATGGAAGGTGCAAAATCTTCTTCATTCCAGTCAGGCTGACTTAACGGAAGCTGTCCTAACAGTTCTGTCTGAAGTTCCTCAGCGAGTTTTGGACCTCCGCCTTTACCAAATACATACTCTTTTTCCCCTGTTAACTGGCTTTCAAAGTAGGCCATATTTTCTACAACTCCGATTACCTCATGATCGGTTTTCAAAGCCATAGCACCCGCTCTAGCTGCAACAAATGCCGCTGTAGGATGTGGTGTTGTAATAATCACTTCTTTACAAGCAGGAAGCATGGAGTGAACGTCTAATGCGACATCACCTGTTCCGGGAGGTAAGTCTAGTAAAAGATAATCTAATTCTCCCCATTCAACTTCTGTAAAAAAGCTCGTCAACATTTTTCCAAGCATAGGTCCTCGCCAGATAACAGGTGAATTATCTTCTACAAAGAAGCCCATGGAAATAACTTTTACTCCGAAACGGTCAACTGGAATAATCTTTTCACCTTCTACTACAGGACGCTGTGTGATTCCCATCATATCTGGGACGCTGAATCCATAAATGTCAGCATCAATTAAACCAACTTTCTTTCCTAAACGAGCTAGAGAAACGGCCAAATTAACAGAGACTGTTGATTTACCAACGCCTCCTTTACCGCTGGCAATAGCAATAAATTCAGGTGCATTCGGACTAGTTAGTAAGTTTCCAGTATTCGGTTGCTCAGCGCGGTACTGCTGAAGTTCTTCAGGCGTAAACTCAACAAATCGCAGTCCAACCGACTGTACACCTGCTTTTTTTAATTCTTCTACAATCGTGCCTTGAAGGCTCAGCTGTTCACTAGTACCTGTTTTTGCAACAGCAATCTTCAGGCTTATATGCTGTTTTTCAGCTTTAATTGTTATTTCTTTAATCGCATTTGTTTCTGATAGTTTTTTATTTAAAAATGGATCTGTAATTTCCCCTACTACTTCTTTTACTTGCTTTTCCGTTAGCATACTCCCACCACCATGTTAAAATCTATTTATTTATACTATCAAGTATATCATACATATTAGATTTTTCTGAATAGAAGGATGCTATGCTTTTTATTTGGGCTTTTCTCCAGTAAAATACCGGCTGACTCCTTCATAAATGGATTCAGCTAACTTTTTTTGATAGCGTTTCGATTGAAGCATTTTACGTTCTGTAGGATTTGATAAGAATCCTACTTCAACCAAAGCACCTGGTGGCTTAGAATGCTTAAGAAGGTAAAGAGTTTGAATAGCTTTTGCTTCACGGGTCGTATTATCCAGATTATTTCTTAGCTCTTGTTGAATGAGTTTAGCCACTTGCTCGTTTTCTTTTAGGGACCCGTAATAGAAAGTTTGAGCCCCTCTCCATGCAGAGGATGGAATAGCATTCAAGTGAATACTTAAATACAAATCAGCATTGGATTTATTAATCATCGTTAAGCGATTTTTTAAGTCTTCTACTTTTCTGCGACTGTATCCTCTTGTGTCTTTGGCCGCTAGGTCTTCGTCTTTTTCTCTCGTCATTATAACAAGTGCCCCTTGCTCTTGCAGATAGTCCCGAAGCATCAACGAAATTTTAAGAGTTATTTCTTTTTCAAGCACTTCATCCTCTCCTACGGCTCCTCCATCAACACCGCCATGTCCAGGATCTAGTACAATAACTTTCCCGCTAAGAGGGAGTGAAAGCGAACCGGATGATGTTCTATGGTCTATCTGATATTGTACAATGACAAAAAGAACGAGAAGCGCTATAATTGTGCTCATTATTTTTACTTTAGACATTTTATCCCTTCCCTTCTTGCCTCACCTATTTATTTCTATATGGGACAAGAACGGGAATTATGAGTACTTTTTAATGCAAACGTAACCGACGTCTTTTTTCTGCGGTTCGATAACCTTCTTTCCACCAGTCTTGCACATACCCTTGACATAAATAATACAGACCATCTTGATAAAGATCTGTTACAGACATGCTGACGGCTCCGTACAGTGTATCAATTAAAAGAGACTCTTCTTGCTTACTGTGCTTCTGAAAATCTTCGTAGCCTTTACCACGTTTACTCACCCGAGCACCTAATAAAAATGATTCGATGGCAATATCAAGACAGTACTCCTCCACATGTTCGTCTCCTAGCATATTCCACTGAAACATGGGATGAAAATAACGGCGCAGTCTCTCTTGAAGCAAATCAAAGGACAGCTCCCTTAGGACTTTGCGTTCATATTTCATTTCTTTTTCATAACGTTTTTCTTTTAAATATGTAACCTCGTTCACAATAACGCCTCCCTTTTTTACATATTGTCTGCACAAGCCTTCGTCTCATACGCAAACAACAAATAAAAAAAGCCTTGGTCCAAAGACCAAGGCTTGAAACGTAATATAAAATTAACGTTTTGAGAATTGTGGTGCACGACGAGCGCCTTTAAGACCGTATTTTTTACGTTCTTTCGCACGAGCGTCACGAGTTAATAGACCAGCACGTTTTAATGTTCCACGGTATTCAGGGTCTGCTTCTAATAAAGCACGAGAGATTCCGTGACGAATAGCGCCAGCTTGACCTGCATAACCTCCACCATTAACGTTTACAAATACGTCATAGTTACCTACAGTTTCAGTTAAAGCAAGTGGTTGTTTTACTACTTCACGTAGTGCAGCAAATGGAATGTATTCTTCGATTTCACGACCGTTGATTGTTACGCGACCGTTACCTGGTACTAAACGTACACGAGCAACAGAGCTTTTACGACGACCAGTTCCGTAATATTGTACCTGTGCCAAGATAATAACCTCCTCTTATTAATTATCCGCGAAGTTCGTAAACTTCTGGTTTTTGTGCTTCATGTGGATGTGTTTCACCAGCATACACATGTAATTTTTTGAACATTTGACGGCCTAGGCTACCTTTTGGAAGCATGCCTTTGATTCCTAATTCAAGCATTTTCTCAGAGTAGTTAGTACGCATTTCTAATGCTGTACGTTGTTTCAAACCACCTGGGTGCATGCTGTGACGGTAATAAATTTTATCAGTTAATTTTTTACCTGTTAGTTCGATTTTTGACGCATTGATAAGGATCACGTGATCACCAGTATCAACATGTGGTGTAAAAGTTGGTTTATGTTTACCGCGTAAGATTGATGCTACTTCACTTGCTAAACGACCTAAAGTTTTACCTTCAGCATCGACAACATACCATTTACGCTCTACTTCGTTTGCTTTCGCCATGAAAGTTGTACGCATGAGTTTCCCTCCTAATTTTCATCATCAATTATAAAATTATTTCAACCTTCTATTTCAACACGATTAATTTCCGGGGCTAACCGTGGGGTTAAAATACATACCATATGATATATTATATCTTTAAGCTACTAATGTCAAGAAAATGTTACACCAGGTTTAGTTGTCATAGAAAACGCGCCATAAATATAGCCCTTGCGAAGGCGCAGTTTTCCCTGCACGAGGACGTGATTTGCTTTCTAGAATATCTTTTATAGCATCTGGTTCAATACGGCCTTGTCCTACTTCTAAAAGCGTTCCAACAAGAATACGAACCATATTATACAGAAAGCCACTTCCAACGAATCTAAACACAAGCTGACTATTCTCTTCATACATATCAATCTTGTAAATCGTACGAATCTTATCTTCCACTTCTGTCCTCGCTGAACAAAAGCTTGTGAAGTCGTGTGTACCGAGTAAATATGTGATGGCTTTTTTCATTTTTGAGTAGTCTAATGGATAAGGGTAATGGTATGCATAAGAACGAGTGAAAGGATTTCGATCTTCGCCGCGCAAAATATGATAGCGATACTCTTTTGAAGTAACGTCATACCGGGCGTGAAAATGTGCATCAACTTCACATACATTCTTCATTACAATATCATCTGGTAGCATTGAATTCAATGCTTTTTTCCACTTATCACATGGAATATTTAGGTTTGTATCAAAATGAATGACTTGCCCCTGTGCATGAACATTTGTGTCCGTTCGTCCAGAGGCGTAAATCGGCACTTTTTTGTTATGCATTTTCTCTAAAACAGCTTCAATCTCCAGTTGAACAGTTCGCTTATTGGGCTGAACTTGATAACCTGAAAAGTGTGTGCCATCGTATGCAACTATACATTTTAAACGTTTCATCTTTTCACCAAACAATCTTTACGTTCTAATCAGCACTAAAACAACTGCTACTGCCAGCAGAAGTAAAAGCATAATTGTATCTATGCTTCCCCATTTCAATTGACGATACTTTGTACGCCCTTCTCCGCCTTTATAACCCCTTGCCTCCATGGCAATAGCCAGCTCTTCAGCGCGCTTAAATGAACCTATAAATAGAGGAACAAGCAAAGGAACCACAGCTTTCAAACGATCCGTAATGGGGCCGCTGCTAAAGTCCACTCCTCGTGCTGTCTGCGCTTTAATAATTTTATCTGTCTCTTCCATCAATGTAGGAATAAAGCGAAGAGAAATGGACATCATTAAAGCTAATTCGTGTACAGGAAGCTTGAGCTTTTTAAATGGATTCAGCAAGCTTTCCATTCCATCTGTTACTTCAATAGGCGTAGTCGTTAAAGTTAGCATCGTCGTAATTAAAATTAAGAACAAGAAGCGCAAGGAAATTAAAACACCTTGAATAAGGCCGCCTTTATAGACAGAAAACCATCCCCATTCAAACAAAAGAGGACCTTCCTTTGTCATAAAAATGTGCAAAAGAAACGTGATGATAATAATAAACATAACGGGCTTTAACCCTCTTAAAATAAACGAAACGGGCACTTTACTCATGGTCACTATCATAAGGGTATACACACCTAAAAAAGCATAGCCGATAGGGTTATTTGCTAAAAACACAATTAATACATACGCAAATACAAGAAGCAGCTTGGCTCGGGGATCCATTCGATGGACAACAGAATGACCCGGCACATACTTACCAATAATGATTGAGTTCATCATAATCGTTCACCTTGCTGCATAAGGTGCTGCACTTTCTCTACCACTTCAGAAAAGGTAATAACCGTATCCGATGCTTCAAGCTGAAATTTCTCTTGCAGCTTCAGCATAAAGCGAAGTGATTCTGGAACATCCAATCCATATTCTTTTAGCTGCGTATGCTGACCAAATACTTCTCTAGGTGACCCTTTCATCGCAATCGTTCCCTTATTCATCACAATTAGCTCATCCGCGTACATAGCTGCATCTTCCATGCTATGAGTCACGAGAATCGTCGTCAAGCCTTTTTCTTTATGAAGATGATAAATCATATTCATAATTTCTTGACGCCCTCTAGGGTCCAATCCAGCAGTTGGTTCATCTAAAATTAGCACACTAGGATTCATCGCTAGAATACCTGCTATCGCTACACGCCGCATTTGTCCACCACTCAAATCAAAAGGAGATCTGGTGAGAATGTCTTCTGGCAACCCTACTAACTTGATAAGCTCTCTTGCTTTTTGCTTTGCTTCTTCTTCCGAAACGCCATAATTCATTGGTCCAAAAGCTATATCTTTTTCCACCGTTTCTTCAAAAAGCTGATGTTCTGGAAATTGAAACACCACGCCTACTTGCTGACGAATAGCTTTTAAATTCTTTTCTTTTCGATTGGCTTTAATGGTACGCTCACCGATTTGAATTTCACCAGCAGTTGGCTTCAATAAGGCATTCAGATGCTGTATGATTGTTGATTTCCCAGAACCAGTATGGCCAATAACAGCCAAAAATGTACCTGATTGAATGTTTAAATTTAAGTCATGTAGAGCAATTCGTTCAAATGGTGTATTAACTTGATAACGATGCTCTACTTCTTTGAATATAATGTCCATAGTTCGTCCACCAAGTCCTCATCTGTTAAATGAATTTTTGATAAAGGAATTCCTACGGAAGCAAAACGATGGCTTAGTTTAACGGAAAACGGCAAGTCTAGTCCAATATCCGTTAACTTGGAACCTAATGCAAATACTTCGCGTGGAGTACCTGTTGCATAGATCTTCCCTTTGTTCATCACAACGACTCTATCAGCCATTGCTACTTCATCTAAATCGTGAGTAATTGAAATAACCGTCAGTTGTTTTTCTTCTTTTAATTTTCTAACAGTTTCAAGTACTTCAGTTCGCCCAATAGGATCTAACATAGATGTTGCTTCATCTAGAATGATGACAGATGGCTGTACGGCGATTATACCCGCAATGGCCACACGCTGTTTTTGTCCACCTGATAGCTGATGAGGCTCTTGATCCAGAAAAGCACTCATATTGACCATTTCGATTGCTTCAGGTATACGTTTTTCCATAATCTCAAATGGAATCCCGTTGTTTTCAAGCCCAAACGCAATATCGTCTTGAACGGTTGAGCCAACAAATTGATTATCTGGATTTTGAAACACCATTCCAATCTGCTTACGCACATCCCATATTGTTTCTTCAGATAAAAGAGTATCGCCCACTCGAACCGTTCCTTTTTCAGGTAGCAAAAGGCCGTTTAGAATTCGTGCCAGCGTCGACTTACCAGATCCATTATGTCCAGCTATCGCTAACCATTCACCTTTATAAGCAGAGAGAGAAAGGTGATCTAATGTTAGGTCTGCTTCAGGATCGTATCGAAAGCATAAATCTTTTACCTCTAAAGACATTTCTTTCAACGCTATCTTCCTCTCAGCTTTTTCTATTGCAGCATTGCCTACATTGATTTTTTACGCTATTTACCCGGTTTTAGGTATAAAAAAAGGGCAACGACTAGTTACACACTGTCTCGCCCTTTTCTATCTGTATTAAAAATATTAAACTAATTCAATGATAACCATTGGAGCACCGTCACCACGGCGAGGTCCAACTTTTAAGATACGAGTGTAACCGCCTTGGCGATCTTCGTAGCGAGTAGCAATATCGCTGAATAGTTTTTGTAAAGCGCTTTGACCAGCTTCTTCGTTAGCTACTTCATTACGGATGTAAGATGCAGCTTGACGACGAGCGTGTAGATCTCCACGTTTACCTAAAGTAATCATTTTTTCAACAGTTGAACGTAATTCTTTTGCACGAGCTTCAGTTGTCTCAATGCGTTCACTGATGATTAAATCAGTTGTTAAATCACGAAGAAGCGCCTTGCGTTGTGCGCTTGTACGACCTAATTTACGGTAAGACATGTGAGGTCCCCTCCTTTGTTAAGTAGTTAAACAGGTAGATATAATCAGTCGTCCTTACGTAGACCCAAACCTAATTCTTCAAGTTTAGCTTTAACTTCTTCTAAAGATTTACGGCCTAAGTTACGAACTTTCATCATATCTTCTTCTGTTTTATTAGCAAGCTCTTGTACAGTATTGATGCCTGCTCGTTTTAAGCAGTTGTAAGAACGAACAGATAAATCCAGTTCCTCGATCGTCATCTCTAGAACTTTTTCTTTCTGGTCTTCTTCTTTTTCTACCATGATCTCTGCTTTTTGAGCTTCATCTGTTAAGTTAACGAAGATATTTAAGTGTTCAGTTAGAATCTTTGCACCTAAAGCAACAGCTTTTTCTGGCTCGATGCTACCGTCAGTCCAAACATCCAACGTTAACTTATCGTAATTTGTCATTTGACCAACACGAGTATTCTCTACATAATACGATACGCGAGTAACAGGCGTATAGATTGAATCAATTGGAAGTACACCAATTGGTTGGTCTTCACGCTTGTTAGCATCGGCAGGATTATAACCTCGACCTGTGCGAGCAGTAAGTCTCATACGGAAATGAGCATCTGACTCAAGTGTTGCAATATGAAGATCCGGATTTAGAACTTCGATATCGCTGTCTGCTTGAATGTCAGCAGCCGTTACTGTACCAGGACCTTTAACATCGATCTCAAGTGTTTTCTCTTCATCAGAGTAAATCTTTAACGCTAACTTTTTAACGTTTAAAATGATGTTTGTTACATCTTCAACAACTCCAGGAACTGTTGAAAATTCATGTAATACACCTTCAATTTGAATAGATGTTACAGCTGCACCAGGGAGTGAGGATAATAGGATACGACGTAAGGAGTTACCCAAAGTAGTACCATATCCACGCTCAAGTGGTTCGACGACGAATTTACCGTACTTTCTATCATCGCTGATTTCTACCGTTTCGATTTTTGGCTTTTCAATCTCTATCAATATAAACCCTCCTTCAAAACGTCGAAACCTCGGCTAGACGGCTGATTTCTCAAATGCCTAACCGAAATTCCCTATTAGACAGTTCCCGAATGTGCACAACAAATGGAAAACATTTCGTTGCATGAATAAATTCTACACCATCATCATTATAGACAACGAAATAGAATCTATACATATTAATTATACACGACGACGTTTTGGTGGGCGGCATCCGTTGTGAGGTACAGGAGTAACATCTTTAATAGCTGTTACTTCTAAACCTGCAGCTTGAAGAGCACGGATAGCTGCTTCACGACCAGCACCAGGGCCTTTAACTGTAACTTCAAGAGTTTTCATTCCGTTATCCATAGAAACTTTAGCAGCAGTTTCAGCAGCCATTTGCGCAGCAAATGGAGTAGATTTACGAGAACCTCTGAAGCCAAGTGCGCCTGCACTAGACCAAGCAATCGCATTACCGTGAACATCTGTAATTGTTACAATAGTGTTGTTAAACGTTGAGCGAATATGAGCTACACCAGCTTCAATATTCTTTTTCACGCGACGTTTACGTGTATTAGTTTTACGTGCCATCTGTTAATGACCTCCCTTACTAATTATTTCTTCTTGTTCGCTACAGTACGGCGTGGGCCTTTACGTGTACGAGCATTGTTTTTACTGTTTTGACCACGAACTGGTAAACTACGACGGTGGCGGATACCACGGTATGAACCAATCTCAATTAAACGTTTGATGTTTAAAGAAACTTCACGACGAAGATCGCCTTCTACTTTATAGCTATCTAAAATATCACGAATTTTACCTAATTCTTCTTCTGTTAAGTCACGAACGCGAGTATCTTCAGAAACTCCAGCTTCAGCTAGAACTTTTTCAGCAGTTGGACGACCAATACCGAAAATGTATGTTAATGAAATTACTACACGCTTGTCACGAGGAATATCAACACCAGCAATACGTGCCATATGAATAGTGCACCTCCTTATTGATTAACCTTGTTTTTGTTTATGCTTAGGGTTTTCACAAATTACCATTACTTTACCTTTTCTACGGATAACTTTACATTTTTCGCAGATTGGTTTAACTGATGGTCTGACTTTCATGTTTCATACCTCCTTGATAGTACGGAGTGCATAGGTTTTATTTGAAACGGTACGTAATTCTACCGCGAGTTAAATCGTATGGTGACAATTCTACAGTTACTTTATCACCAGGTAAGATTCGAATGAAATGCATGCGAATTTTTCCTGATACGTGAGCAAGTACTGTATGACCATTTTCTAATTCTACCTTGAACATAGCGTTAGGTAAAGTTTCAGCAACTGTACCTTCAACTTCAATTACATCGTCTTTTGCCATTAAAGTGCTCTCCTTTCTTTGAAACAGTAACAAGCTATCATTAAACGACTTAAAAAGAACCTGTTCTGAACATCCGGAGATCGTAATCATTAAATTCAAGATGATTGACGCTAATATACATCTTTACCATTTTAACAGCAATTCAGACGAAAAACGATCATCGTGAATTTAGATAATTACTGTTTACTGTCCAGTGCATCTAGCGAGGAATGGATAGAGATAACATCCTTTAACATTACAATGCTGTCAGAATTTCATATCCCGTCTCAGTAATTGCAATAGTATGTTCGAAGTGCGCACACATTTTACCATCTACTGTGACAACTGTCCAGTTATCAGGTAATGTTTTTACATATCGCATACCAGCATTCACCATTGGCTCAACTGCCAATACCATGCCTGGACGTAGACGCGGTCCTTTATTCGGTGGACCATAATGAGGTACTTGCGGATCTTCATGTAAGTCTTTGCCGACCCCATGGCCAACATATTCTCTTACAATCGAAAAGTTACGTGATTCTGCGTACTGTTGAATAGCATGTGAAATATTCGACAAACGCTCACCCGGCTTAGCTTCTGCTAATCCCTTGTAGAGAGATTGCTCAGTCACATCAAGCAGCTCTTGATTTTCTAATGAAATCTTTCCTACTCCATATGTCCAAGCTGAATCACCGTGATAGCCACCGAATTTAGCTCCGATGTCTAAACTGATGATATCTCCTTCATTAAGCTTGCGTTCACCCGGAATACCATGAACTAATTCTTCATTCACAGAAGCACATACACTGCCGCGAAAACCATTATACCCTTTAAAAGACGGAATTGCATCATGTTGACGAATAAAATTTTCAGCAATTGCATCCAATTCTATAGTCGTAATACCTGGAGCGATATGCTTTTTTAACTCTTGATGAGTTAAAGCCACGATTCGTCCAGCTTCACGCATGACCTCAATTTCCTCTGGTGTCTTGCAAATGATCATTGCTTAACCCCAGCAAGTAATTGACGAACATCCTCAAACACAATGTTAATATCTTGATTACCATTAATATTACGTAGATAACCTTTTTCTTGATAGAAATCAAGTAGAGGTTGAGATTGTTTAACATTAACTGAAAGTCTAGTTGAAACCGTCTCAGCATTGTCATCTGCACGTTGGTAAAGCTCTCCGCCACATTTGTCACAAACTCCTTCTTTCGTAGGAGGATTGAATACTAAGTGGTAAGTAGCTCCGCAATCTTTACAAATGCGGCGTCCAGTAAGACGCTCCATTAAAATGCTTTGATCTACATCAATATTAATCACATAATCAATTTGCTTGTTTAGTTCTTTTGTAATTGTTTCAAGAGCTTCTGCTTGGGCTACTGTTCTTGGGAAGCCATCAAGTAAAAAGCCGTTTTCACAATCTTGTTTGTTTAAACGCTCGCGCACAATTCCAATTGTTACTTCATCAGGAACAAGGTTACCTTGGTCCATAAATGATTTAGCTTTTAAACCTAGTTGCGTTCCTTCTTTAATTGCAGCTCGGAACATATCTCCTGTTGAGATATGAGGGATATCGTAATGCTCAACGATTTTTTCTGCTTGAGTACCTTTCCCAGCACCAGGAAGGCCCATTAACACTAAATTCATTTCTTGCTTCCCCCTCAGTATCTTATCCGTTTAATGGGAAAGCAGCTTGCTTCCCACTAAACAGCTTTACTTAATAAATCCCTTATAATGGCGTTTCACTAATTGACTCTCAAGCTGTTTCATTGTCTCAAGAGCTACACCGACAACAATTAACAAACTAGTACCGCCGATCTGAGCAGATGATGGTAAGTTTGCAATTTTGATGAACAGAACCGGCAACACAGCAATTAACGCAAGGAATATCGAACCGATTAATGTCAGACGATATAACACTTTCGTTAAATAAGCTTGTGTGCTTTTACCAGGACGGATGCCTGGGATGTAGCCACCTTGCTTTTTCAAGTTCTCTGCTACTTGTTCAGGGTTAACTTGAACAAATGTATAGAAGTAACAAAAAGCAATGATTAACGCTACATACACTATCATACCAATTGGCTTAGTATAGTCAAATGTATTCTGAATCCACGTCGTTACATCATTTGGACCGAAAAATGATGCAATTGTTGGTGGTGTGATAATAAATGAAACTGCAAAGATAACAGGAATAACCCCAGCAGCATTTACTTTTAACGGTAAATGAGTGGATTGACCTCCAACAGGATTACGACCAGCTGAACCCTTTGCATATTGAATAGGAATTTTTCGTAGCGCTTGTTGGAAGTAAATAACCCCAACAATAATAGCTAAAACTGCAATCGCAATTAAAACTACCGTTACGATACGAATGAATAATTGATCCCCAACGTCTTCAAATTGCTGTGCATAAATTTGATTTAATGTTGTCGGAATACCAGCTGCAATCCCAGCAAAGATAATGATGGAAATACCGTTACCTACGCCTTTTGCAGTAATCTGCTCTCCTAACCACATTAAGAAGGCAGTACCTGCCGTTAACACTGTAGCAATTAGAAGATACGTAGAAATTCCTGGATTAGCGATCAATTGTCCGCCCGAAATATTGTTGAATCCTATAGACATACCTAAAGCCTGGATAAATCCAAGCACAATTGTTCCATAACGAGTTACTTGAGCTAATTTACGGCGCCCAACATCTCCCTGCTTTGACCATTCTGTAAACTTAGGTACAACATCCATCTGCAATAATTGGACGATGATGGATGCTGTAATATAAGGCATAATGCCCATAGCAAGAATGGAGAAGTTTTTTAACGCGCCGCCGCCAAATGTATTCAGAACCCCGAATACATTTAACCCATCTTGCAATTTTAGTACATCCGTATTAACACTTGGTACAGGAATAAATGTACCAATTCGGAAGACAATTAACATTAACAAAGTGAAAAAGATTTTTTGTCTTATTTCACGCACGCGCATTAAATTGGAGATTGTTTGAAACATTAGATCACCTCAACTGTACCGCCAGCAGCTTCGATAGCTTCTTTAGCAGTTGAAGAGAATTTAGCAGCTTTAACAGTTAGCTTAGAGTTTAATGTACCGTTTCCTAGTACTTTAACGCCAGCTTTTGCTTTGCTTACTAAACCAGTTTCGATTAATAATTCTGGTGTTACTTCAGTTCCATCTTCAAAACGGTTAAGAGCTTCTAAATTAACGATCGCGTATTCTTTGCGATTGATATTAGTGAACCCACGTTTTGGAAGACGACGGAATAAAGGAGTTTGACCACCTTCGAAGCCAGGTCTTACGCCACCGCCAGAGCGAGCGTTTTGCCCTTTGTGACCTTTACCTGAAGTCTTTCCGTTACCTGAACCAGTACCACGACCTACACGGTTACGTACTTTACGTGAACCTTCAGCTGGTTTCAATTCATGAAGTTTCATTCCGGAGCACCTCCTTAAGAGTGACAATTTATACTTATTGCTCTTTTACTGTAACAAGGTGAGCTACTTTGTTAATCATTCCGCGAATTGCAGGATTATCGTCTTGAACGACAGTTTGATTTAACTTACGTAGGCCAAGTGTACGAACAGTTACACGTTGATCTTCTGGACGACCAATTACGCTACGAGTAAGGGTAATTGCTAGTTTGTTTGCCATTCTATATCCCTCCCTTATCCTAACAGTTCTTCTACAGTCTTGCCACGTAGTTTTGCAACATCTTCAGCACGTTTTAGGTTAGCTAAACCGTTAAGAGTTGCACGTACCATGTTGATTGGAGTGTTTGAACCTAAAGATTTAGATAGAATATCACTTACTCCACCCAATTCTAGTACCGCACGAACTGGGCCACCAGCGATAACTCCTGTACCTTCAGAAGCAGGTTTTAAGAAAATTTGACCTGCACCAAATTGTCCAAGGATTTCGTGTGGAATAGTTGTACCAACCATAGGTACAGTAATTAAGTTTTTCTTCGCATCTTCAATTGCTTTACGGATTGCATCTGGTACCTCTTGTGCTTTACCAGTACCGAATCCAACGTGACCGTTTTTGTCACCAACTACAACTAATGCAGCGAAGCGGAAACGACGTCCACCTTTCACAACTTTAGCTACGCGGTTAACGGTAACAACACGTTCTTCAAGCTCTAATTTATTTGGATCAATACGACGCATGATTTTCCCTCCTTTTACAATTAGAATTGTAATCCAGCTTCACGAGCAGCGTCAGCTAATGCTTTAACACGGCCATGATATAAATAACCGCCACGGTCGAATACTACTTCGTTTACACCTTTTTCTACTGCGCGTTTAGCGACTAATTCGCCAACTTTGATAGCAGCTTCAGTGTTACCAGTGCTTTCTAAAGTCAGGTCTTTATCTAACGTTGAAGCACTTGCGATTGTTACTGAATTTAAATCGTCGATAACTTGTGCGTAAATATGTTGATTAGAACGGAACACGTTTAAACGCGGACGAGTTGCAGTTCCAGATAACTTCGCACGAACACGAGCATGTCTTTTTTTACGAACTTTGTTTTTATCAAGCTTCGTGATCATTTCGGGCACTCCTTTCTTTTACCTAACCGGCATTACTTCTTAGCAGTTTTACCTTCTTTACGACGTACATATTCGCCTTCGTAACGAATACCTTTACCTTTGTAAGGCTCTGGTGGACGAACGTCACGAATATTTGCAGCTAATGCACCTACGCGTTCTTTATCAATACCTTTAATAACGATCTTAGTTTGAGAAGGAACTTCGATTTCGATTCCTGTTTCAGGAGTAATCTCAACTGGGTGAGAGTATCCAACGCTCAATACTAATTTGCTACCAGATTTTTGTGCACGGTAACCTACACCGACTAATTCTAAACCACGTTCGAATCCTTTAGTAACACCTTCAACCATGTTACCTAAAAGGCTACGAGTAGTTCCGTGAAGAGCGCGGTGCTCTTTATTGTCACTAGGACGATTAACAACTAATACGTTGTCTTCAACTTTAATTTCGATTTCAGGGTGGAATGTACGAGTTAATTCACCCTTTGGTCCTTTTACAGTTACAGTGTTGCTCTCGTTCGTAACTGTAACACCTGCTGGAAGTTCTAAAGGCTTTTTACCAACACGTGACATAGTTACACCTCCATTCACATTTAAAACTTATTACCAAACGTACGCTAATACTTCTCCACCAGCTTGCTTTTGACGAGCTTCTTTGTCAGTTAAAACACCTTGAGAAGTAGAAACGATTGCGATACCTAAACCGTTAAGTACACGTGGTACTTCGTTATTTTTTGCATAAACACGTAGACCAGGTTTACTGATACGTTTTAAGCCTGTAATTACACGTTCGTTATTTGAACCGTATTTTAAGAAGATACGGATAATACCTTGTTTGTTGTCTTCGATGTATTCTACATCACGTACGAAACCCTCACGCTTAAGGATTTCTGCAATTTGCTTCTTAATGTTAGAAGCAGGAACTTCAATTTTCTCATGACGAACCATGTTCGCATTGCGGATACGAGTTAGTAAATCTGCAATAGGATCAGTCATTACCATATTAATTTACCTCCTTCCCAAACTTGGGTTTTACCAACTAGCTTTTTTAACACCAGGAATTTGACCTTTATAAGCAAGCTCACGGAAACAAATACGGCAAAGCTTGAATTTACGTAGTACTGAGTGTGGACGTCCACAACGTTCGCAACGTGTATACTCTTGTACTTGGAATTTTTGCTGGCGTTTTTGCTTCGCAATCATTGATTTTTTAGCCACATTTTCGCCTCCTCTGCTTAACGTTGGCAGTTATTACTTCTGGAATGGCATACCGAACTGAGTTAAAAGCTCACGAGCTTCTTCATCAGTGTTTGCTGTTGTAACAATAACGATATCCATACCACGAACTTTAGTTACTTTATCATAATCGATCTCTGGGAAGATCAATTGTTCTTTAACACCTAACGTGTAGTTTCCACGACCATCAAATGCTTTTTTAGATACACCACGGAAATCACGCACACGTGGAAGTGATACTGATACTAGTTTATCGAAGAATTCGTACATACGCTCGCCGCGTAAAGTAACTTTCGCACCGATTGGCATACCTTCACGAAGACGGAAACCAGCGATAGATTTTTTCGCACGAGTTACAACAGGTTTTTGACCAGTGATTTCAGCTAGTTCTTCAACAGCGTTATCTAAAGCTTTTGAGTTAGAAACAGCATCACCGATACCCATGTTGATTACGATCTTGTCGATTTTTGGCACTTGCATTACAGATTCATAATTAAACTTGCTAACTAGAGCAGGAGTAATCTCTTTTGTAAATTTCTCTTTAAGACGGTTCATGTGAACTAAACCTCCCTTCACATTTCATTAATTATTTATCTAAAGTTTCACCAGATTTTTTTGCTACACGTACCTTTTTGCCATCGATAACTTGGTACCCAACACGAGTTGGCTCACCAGATTTAGGATCCAACGGCATTACGTTTGATACGTGGATAGGTGCCTCTTGGCTAACGATTCCACCTTGTGGATTTACTTGAGAAGGTTTAGAGTGTTTTTTCACAACGTTCACACCTTCAACAAGTACACGGTCTTTCTTTGGGAAAGCTGCAAGTACTTCACCTTGCTTACCTTTGTCTTTACCAGAGATAACCACTACTTTGTCGCCCTTTTTAACATGCATCCTATTCGCACCTCCTTAAAAGGCATTTTGTATTTGTTCTATATATCAATTAGATAACTTCTGGAGCTAATGATACGATCTTCATGAAGTTGTTATCACGTAATTCACGAGCAACTGGTCCGAAGATACGAGTACCACGTGGTCCTTTGTCGTCACGGATGATTACGCAAGCATTTTCGTCGAAACGGATGTAAGAACCGTCAGTACGGCGAACACCACTTTTTGTACGTACAACAACAGCTTTAACAACGTCACCTTTTTTAACAACGCCTCCTGGTGTTGCTTGTTTCACCGTACAAACGATAACATCACCAATGTTTGCTGTCTTGCGACCTGAACCACCAAGTACTTTAATAGTAAGTACCTCACGTGCACCAGAGTTGTCTGCAACTTTTAAACGAGATTCTTGTTGAATCATGTACGAAACCTCCCTTCGGATGAATCATTCTTATCCGATCTATCTTAACTATTAGATGATAACAGCTTTTTCTACAACTTCTACTAGACGGAAACGTTTAGTAGCTGATAACGGACGAGTTTCCATGATCTTCACGATATCGCCTAGTTGAGCTGTATTGTTTTCATCGTGAGCTTTGAATTTCTTTGAGTATTTTACACGCTTGCCATAAAGCGAATGCTTTTTGTAAGTTTCAACAAGAACAGTAACAGTCTTATCCATTTTGTCAGAAACTACGCGGCCAGTGTAAACTTTACGTTGGTTGCGTTCACTCATTCTGAAAGCCTCCTCTCAGACTTAATTATTTATTAGCAGCAATCTCTCTTTCACGAACTACAGTTTTCATACGAGCGATCGATTTGCGCACTTCGCGAATACGAGTAGTATTCTCTAATTGTCCAGTCGCTAATTGGAAACGAAGGTTAAACAACTCTTCTTTTAAAGCCTTAACTTTTTGTTCAATTTCAGCAGTGGTAAGGTCACGAATTTCATTAGCTTTCATTAGAATCACCACCAATTTCTTCACGTTTTACAAACTTACATTTTACAGGTAGCTTGTGTGCAGCTAAACGTAAAGCTTCACGTGCAACCTCTTCAGATACACCTGAAATTTCAAACATTACTTTTCCAGGTTTAACAACTGCTACCCAACCTTCAGGAGCACCTTTACCAGAACCCATTCGGACTTCTAGAGGCTTAGCAGTATAAGGTTTAGAAGGGAAAATTTTAATCCATACTTTACCGCCACGTTTCATGTAACGAGTCATTGCGATACGAGCAGCTTCGATTTGACGGTTTGTAATCCAAGAAGCTTCAGTAGCTTGTAAACCGAATTCACCGAAATGTACTTCCGTACCACCTTTAGCGCGTCCACGCATTTTTCCGCGGTGTTCGCGACGATATTTAACGCGTTTTGGTAATAACATAATTATTTTCCTCCTTCCTCAGTTTTCTTTTTAGTAGGAAGAACCTCTCCACGATAGATCCATACTTTCACACCAAGTTTACCATAAGTAGTATCTGCTTCAGCGTGAGCATAGTCAATATCAGCGCGAAGTGTATGAAGTGGAACTGTACCTTCACTGTAATATTCAGAACGAGCAATATCAGCGCCGCCTAAACGACCAGATACCATTGTTTTGATACCTTGTGCGCCAGCACGCATGCTACGTTGGATAGCTTGCTTTTGAGCACGACGGAATGATACACGGTTCTCAAGTTGGCGAGCAATGTTTTCAGCTACTAGTTTAGCATCTAAATCTGCTCGTTTAATTTCAAGGATGTTAATGTGTACACGCTTGCCTGTTAATTGGTTAAGAGCTTTACGAAGTGATTCTACTTCAGTACCACCTTTACCAATTACCATACCAGGTTTTGCAGTGTGGATCGTTACGTTTAAGCGGTTAGCAGCGCGTTCGATTTCAACTTTAGAAACAGCTGCATCGTTTAAACGTTTAGCGATATATTCACGTACTTTTAAGTCTTCATGTAATAAGTCAGCGTAGTCTTTGCCAGCGAACCATCTTGATTCCCAATCACGGATGACACCGACGCGAAGACCGACCGGATTTACCTTTTGACCCATGAATTATCCCTCCTTCTTTTCTGATACCACGATTGTGATGTGGCTTGTGCGCTTGTTAATTTGGCTTGCACGTCCCATAGCGCGTGGACGGAAACGTTTTAAAGTTGGACCTTCGTTAACAAAAGCGTCAGTAATAACTAAATTGTTAGCGTCCATTTCATAATTGTGTTCTGCATTGGCAATAGCAGATTTTAATACTTTCTCAACGACTGGAGAAGCAGCCTTTGGCGTGTGAAGTAGCACTGCTAGCGCTTCACCCACTTGCTTACCTCGAATTAAATCTACAACTAAACGAACTTTACGAGGAGCAATACGTACTGTTCTCGCGACAGCTTTAGCTTGCATTTAAAAGCCTCCTCTCATATTAGCGTCTTGTTTTCTTATCATCACTTGCGTGACCTTTGTAAGTACGAGATGGTGCGAATTCACCAAGTTTGTGACCTACCATGTCTTCAGTAACATAAACTGGTACATGTTTACGACCGTCATATACAGCAATTGTATGACCAATGAACTGAGGGAAGATAGTTGAACGACGAGACCAAGTTTTTACTACTTGCTTGCTGTCAGTTTCGTTTAACTTCTCAATTTTGTTGATTAAATGGTCATCTACAAAAGGTCCTTTCTTTAAGCTGCGACCCATAAATGAACCTCCCTTCGTGATTGTCCTACGGTTCGTTTGAACCGTAGCTCAATCCCGTTATTTTTTACGACGACGAACGATAAATTTATCGGATTTGTTTTTCTTCTTACGAGTTTTGTAACCAAGTGTTGGTTTACCCCATGGACTCATTGGAGACTTACGTCCGATTGGAGCACGTCCTTCACCACCACCGTGTGGGTGATCGTTAGGGTTCATTACAGAACCACGTACAGTTGGACGGATACCTAACCAACGAGAACGACCGGCTTTACCGATGTTGATTAACTCGTGTTGTTCGTTACCAACTTGACCTACAGTTGCACGACAAGTTGCAAGAATCATGCGTACTTCACCAGAAGTTAAACGTACTAATACGTATTTACCTTCTTTACCAAGTACTTGAGCAGATGTACCTGCAGAACGAACTAATTGTCCACCTTTACCAGGTTTCAATTCGATGTTGTGTACTACTGTACCAACAGGAATGTTAGCTAAAGGAAGCGCGTTACCTACTTTAATGTCAGCTTCAGGACCTGACATAACTTCTAAACCTACTTTTAGGTTTTTAGGAGCAAGGATGTAACGTTTTTCACCATCAGCATAATGAATTAATGCGATGTTAGCTGAACGGTTTGGATCATATTCGATTGTAGCAACGCGTCCAGGTATTCCATCTTTATCGCGTTTAAAATCGATGATACGGTATTGACGCTTGTGCCCACCACCTTGGTGACGAACAGTCAATTTACCTTGGTTGTTACGACCACCTTTTCTCTTGACAGGTGCAAGTAACGATTTTTCTGGTTTGTCAGTAGTAATTTCAGCGAAATCAGAAACTGACATGCCACGACGACCATTTGAGGTTGGTTTATACTTTTTAATCGCCATCTCAATTTCCCTCCTTCTCTAGTAATCTTAAGCTTCGAAGAATTCGATTTCGTTGCTCTCTTGAGTTAGTGTTACTACCGCTTTACGACGACGGTTAGTAAGACCACTGTAGCGACCTACACGCTTGAATTTACCTTTGTAGTTCATGATGTTTACTTTTTCAACTTTTACGTCAAAGATTTTTTCGATAGCATCTTTAACCTCAGTTTTATTAGCTCTTACATCAACATCAAACGTATATTTTTTCTCAGCCATTAAGTCTGTTGAACGTTCTGTAATTACGGGGCGCTTAATAATATCACGAGGATCTTTCATTATGCAAGCACCTCCTCTACTTTTTCAACTGCGTCTTTAGTGATTACAAGCTTATCATGGTTCATAACGTCTAATACGCTTAAACCATTAGCTGCAACAACTGTTACACCAGGAATATTACGTGCTGAAAGTGCAACGTTTTCGTTAAGATCAGCAGTTACTACTAATGCTTTGCGTTCTACTGTTAGGTTTTTAAGAACTGCTACCATTTCTTTTGTTTTTGGAGCATCAAAAGAAAGAGCTTCAAGAACAACGATGCTGTTATCTTGAACTTTAGTTGATAATGCAGACTTAATTGCTAAACGACGAACTTTTTTAGGTAATTTGTAGCTATAGCTTCTTGGAACTGGACCAAATACTACGCCACCGCCACGCCATTGTGGAGAACGGATAGATCCTTGACGAGCACGACCAGTACCTTTTTGACGCCATGGCTTACGGCCACCGCCTCTTACTTCAGAACGATTTTTAACTTTAGAAGTACCTTGACGTTGAGATGCGCGTTGCATTACGATCGCGTCGAAAAGTACTTTGTTGTTTGGTTCGATACCGAAAACGGCATCTTGAAGTTCGATTTCTCCAACGTTTTCACCGTTTTGGTTAAACAATGCTACTTTTGGCATTGGTTATTCCTCCTTTCTCGAAGAATTATTATTTAGATTTAACTGCAGATTTAACAGTAACTAGAGATTTTCTAGCTCCTGGCACGTTACCTTTTACTAATAAAAGATTGCGTTCTGCGTCAACTTTAACGATTGATAAGTTTTGCACAGTGATGCGCTCTCCACCCATGCGTCCTGGTAATAATTTACCTTTGAATACGCGGTTTGGAGCTACAGGACCCATTGAACCTGGGCGACGGTGGTAGCGAGAACCATGAGACATAGGTCCGCGAGATTGTCCGTGGCGTTTAATAGCACCTTGGAAACCTTTACCTTTTGAGATTCCTGTTACATCAATTACATCGCCTTCTGCGAAAATATCAACCTTGACTTCTTGACCAACTTCATATGCTGAAGCGTCCACACCGCGTAACTCACGGATGAAGCGCTTAGGAGCAGTATTAGCTTTAGTAGCATGTCCTTTTGCAGGTTTGTTAGATAGTTTTTCACGGATATCTTCGAAACCTAATTGGATTGCTTCGTAACCGTCTGTCTCAGCGTTTTTAACTTGAAGAACTACGTTAGCAGAAGCTTCAATTACTGTTACTGGGATCAAGTCACCATTTTCAGCAAATACTTGAGTCATACCGATCTTTCTTCCTAAGATTCCTTTGGCCATTAGTCACACCTCCTAAGTATCTTTTCATTCTTTATTTTAAATTAAAGTTTAATTTCGATATCTACACCAGATGGTAAGTCTAAACGCATTAATGAATCAACAGTTTGTGGTGTTGGATTCACGATATCAATTAAGCGTTTATGCGTGCGCATTTCGAACTGCTCACGAGAATCTTTATATTTGTGTACTGCACGTAGAATTGTATAAATTGATTTTTCAGTCGGTAATGGAATCGGACCAGATACAGCCGCACCAGAACGTTTTGCAGTTTCTACGATTTTCTCAGCAGATTGATCAAGAATTCTGTGATCATATGCTTTTAAACGAATGCGAATTTTTTCTTTTGCCATTATTTTCCCTCCTTTTTCGCCTATTTTACAATAGACATTCTCCGCGGAAATTTCCCCACACTCGCCATGGCAAAGCGGCCGGGTGTGTCGGCAACCTTCCGCATCATCGCAGTCAAAGACCAACATTTTTATTATACTAAAAATGGGTTCATATTGCAACAATAAAGTTAAAAAACTTTTTTATGTGTCGCACACTTTTTTCATTATATATAAAAGGAGATCATTTTGCAAGTGTAATAGTAAAAACTATCTTTACCTTTTATCACCAAATAAAAAAGGGAGTAGGTTACCCTACTCCCTTTACTGAAACGAGAAATTACTCGCTGATTTTAGCTACAACGCCAGCGCCTACTGTACGTCCACCTTCACGGATTGAGAATTTAGTACCTTCTTCAATCGCGATTGGAGCGATAAGTTCAACAGTCATTTCGATGTTGTCGCCAGGCATTACCATTTCTACGCCTTCAGGTAAGTTACAAATACCAGTTACATCAGTTGTACGGAAGTAGAACTGTGGACGGTAGTTTGTGAAGAATGGAGTGTGACGTCCACCTTCGTCTTTAGAAAGAACGTATACTTCAGCAGTAAATTTAGTGTGTGGAGTGATTGAGCCTGGTTTAGCTAATACTTGTCCACGTTGGATTTCTTCACGTGCTACACCACGAAGTAAAGCACCGATGTTGTCGCCAGCTTCAGCATAGTCAAGAAGCTTACGGAACATTTCTACACCTGTTACAGTAGTAGATTTTGGCTCTTCAGTTAAACCGATGATGTCGATAACGTCACCAACTTTAACTTGTCCACGCTCTACACGACCTGTAGCAACTGTACCACGACCAGTGATTGAGAATACGTCCTCAACTGGCATCATGAATGGTTTTTCAGTGTCACGTTCTGGAGTTGGGATGTACTCATCAACAGCGTCCATAAGCTCGATGATTTTAGCTTCCCAATCAGCTTCGCCTTCAAGAGCTTTAAGAGCAGAACCTTTGATTACTGGTACATCGTCACCAGGGAAGTCGTATTCAGAAAGAAGGTCACGTACTTCCATTTCTACTAATTCAAGTAGCTCTTCGTCGTCTACCATGTCACATTTGTTTAAGAATACAACTAGGTAAGGTACACCTACTTGACGAGAAAGAAGGATGTGCTCACGAGTTTGTGGCATTGGACCATCAGCAGCAGATACTACTAAGATACCGCCATCCATTTGAGCAGCACCAGTGATCATGTTTTTAACATAGTCAGCATGTCCTGGGCAGTCAACGTGTGCATAGTGACGAGTGTCAGTTTCGTACTCAACGTGTGCAGTTGAGATTGTGATTCCACGCTCGCGCTCTTCTGGAGCAGCGTCGATCATGTCGTAAGCCATTGCTGCACCTTTACCACTTTTCTTAGCAAGAACAGTAGTGATAGCAGCTGTTAAAGTTGTTTTACCATGGTCAACGTGACCAATTGTACCGATATTGGCATGTGTTTTTGAACGGTCGAATTTTTCCTTAGCCATTCGAAAATCCTCCTTAAAATTCATGTAGTTTATGTTTTATGAGGCCGTGAAAGGGAATGAGCTCCACTTTCACAGCGTACATAAGTAGTTATACTTCAATAAAGAGTGAAAATCAATTATTCACCTTTATTTTTTTTAATAATTTCTTCTGAAATTGATTTAGGAACTTCTTCGTAGTGATCGAAGTGCATAGAATATGTTCCGCGACCTTGAGTGTTTGAACGTAATGCAGTTGCATAACCAAACATTTCAGAAAGTGGAACGAATGCACGTACAACTTGAGCGTTACCGCGTGCTTCCATACCTTCTACACGTCCACGACGAGACGTAATGTCACCCATGATATCTCCTAAGTATTCGTCAGGGATAACAACTTCAACCTTCATCATTGGTTCAAGGATAGCTGGGCTACATTTTGATACTGCGTTTTTAAGAGCCATAGAAGCGGCAATTTTAAACGCCATCTCACTTGAGTCAACGTCATGGTAAGATCCATCAACTAAAGCAGCTTTGATATCGATTAATGGATAACCAGCAACAACACCGTTTTGTAATGCATCTTCAAGACCAGCTTGAACTGCAGGGATGTATTCACGTGGAACTACACCACCAACGATTTTGTTCTCAAATTCAAAGCCTTTTCCTTCTTCGTTAGGTTCGAACTCAATCCAAACGTGACCGAATTGTCCACGACCACCAGATTGACGAGCGAATTTACCTTCAACTTTCGCACCAGCGCGGAAAGTTTCACGGTAAGCTACTTGAGGAGCACCAACGTTTGCTTCTACTTTGAATTCGCGACGCATACGGTCAACGATGATATCAAGGTGAAGCTCACCCATACCAGAGATGATGATTTGACCAGTCTCTGTATTAGTTTCCGCACGGAAAGTTGGATCTTCTTCTTGTAACTTTTGAAGAGCTGTAGTCATTTTATCTTGGTCAGCTTTTGATTTTGGCTCAACAGATAAAGAGATAACTGGCTCTGGGAATTCCATAGACTCAAGAATTACAAGACTCTTTTCGTCACATAGAGTATCACCAGTAGAAGTATCTTTTAATCCTACAGCTGCCGCGATATCTCCAGCGTATACTTCAGAAATCTCTTCACGAGAGTTAGCGTGCATTTGTAGGATACGACCTACACGCTCACGCTTACCTTTTGTAGAGTTTTTGATGTATGAACCAGAGCTTAGTACACCAGAGTACACACGGAAGAATGTTAATTTACCAACATAAGGGTCCGTCATAACTTTGAACGCTAATGCTGAGAAAGGAGCGTTGTCGCTAGACTCACGCGTAACTTCTTCTTCTGTGTCAGGTACGATACCTTGGATTGCTGGTACATCTACTGGAGATGGTAGGTAGTCAATTACTGCATCTAGCATTAATTGTACACCTTTGTTTTTGAATGCTGAACCACAGATAACTGGGTAGAATTCAACGTCACAAGTACCTTTACGGATACCAGCTTTTAGTTCTTCAACTGTAAGCTCGCCTTCGTCTAAGTACTTCATCATTAATTCTTCGTCAAGTTCTGCAACAGCTTCTACTAAGCTTGCACGGTATTCTTCAGCTTGCTCTTTGTATTCCTCAGGAATTTCACGAGACTCTGAACGAGTACCTAAGTCATCTTCGTAGAAGTATGCTTTCATTTCCACTAGGTCAATGATTGCTTCGAACTCATCTTCAGCACCAATTGGCAACTGAATTGGGTGAGCATTTGCACCTAAACGATCGTGGATCGTTTTTACAGAGTACAAGAAGTCAGCACCAATTTTGTCCATTTTGTTAACGAATACGACACGGGGAACACCGTACGTAGTCGCTTGACGCCATACTGTTTCTGTTTGAGGCTCAACACCAGATTGAGCATCAAGAACTGCCACAGCGCCATCAAGTACACGTAATGAACGCTCAACTTCAACAGTGAAGTCTACGTGTCCAGGAGTATCAATGATGTTAACGCGGTGACCTTTCCAAGAAGCAGTTGTCGCAGCAGACGTGATAGTGATACCACGTTCTTGCTCTTGCTCCATCCAGTCCATTTGTGAAGCTCCTTCATGAGTTTCACCAATTTTATGGATACGGCCAGTATAATAAAGAACACGCTCAGTTGTTGTTGTTTTACCAGCATCAATGTGAGCCATGATCCCAATATTACGAGTGTTTTCTAAGGAGAACTCTCTTGCCATCTTAGGTATTTCTCCTTCCATATTATAATTTGTTTTTTAAAAAGTTTCGTTAAAAGATTACCAACGGTAATGAGCAAATGCTTTGTTAGCTTCTGCCATTTTGTGAGTATCTTCACGTTTCTTAACTGCAGCACCAGTGTTGTTAGCTGCATCAAGGATTTCGTTAGCTAAACGCTCTTCCATCGTTTTTTCTCCACGAAGACGAGCATAGTTTACTAACCAACGAAGACCTAAAGTAGTACGACGCTCTGGACGTACTTCTACAGGAACTTGGTAGTTAGAACCCCCTACACGGCGTGCTCTAACTTCTAGTACAGGCATGATGTTTTTAAGAGCTTGGTCGAATACTTCCATAGCTTCTTTACCACTGCGCTCTTGTACTAAATCGAATGCTCTATAAAGAATAGCTTGTGACTTACCGCGCTTTCCATCAAGCATCATTTTGTTGATTAAGCGAGATACAAGCTTAGAATTGTAAATCGGATCTGGTAATACGTCTCTTTTTGCAACAGGTCCCTTACGTGGCATTCTACTTCCTCCTTTCACTTTTAAAAGTTTATCTATTAATTGTTAAGCTATTATTTTTTAGCTGCTTTTGGTCGCTTAGTACCATATTTAGAACGACCTTGCATACGGCCATCCACACCAGCAGTATCAAGTGCACCACGTACGATATGGTAACGTACCCCTGGTAAATCTTTTACACGTCCACCGCGGATAAGTACCACGCTGTGTTCTTGTAAGTTGTGACCAATACCTGGGATATAAGCTGTTACCTCGATACCGTTTGTTAAACGTACACGAGCATATTTACGAAGAGCCGAGTTCGGTTTCTTCGGTGTCATAGTACCCACACGTGTACATACACCACGTTTTTGTGGAGAAGATTGGTTAGTTTGAGCTTTTTTGAAGCTGTTGTAACCTCTGTTTAAAGCAGGTGAGTCAGATTTTTTACCTTTACTCACACGACCATTACGGATTAATTGGTTAATAGTAGGCATTTAAATTTTCCTCCTTTCGCCTTTTGTAAGACCACACATCCAGGTGGTTCATTTTTTAGCAAAAAACAAAGTCTTTGAAACTAAAAGTTCAAAAACGTGTTAACTAATAATTGCAACAGTTGCAGCGTTAACTTCTATCCTACAAGCTTGACCAAGCTTTCGCATAGAAGGGACATACGTATACGGAACGTTTTCTTGCTGTGCCGTTTTTGCCACAATGGAGGTGACATAAAAATCAGCGTCTTCAGCAATGATGACTTCCTTTACTGTACCTTTTTTTAATGCTTTCACCGTCTGCTTTGTTCCTACAATAATATGATCAGCCTGTAATACTTTTTCATAAGACATTATCATATCCTCCAAAGTAACAGGTAGTTTATAGGAGCACCTTTGATATAGTATCATTCCCTAGAATGGATGTCAACTAACGTTTTGTAGTTTTTTAAAAAAACATCCATTCTAGAGTAATGATTTTATAATTAGTCGATTGTTACCGTTTCTTCAGCTTGGTTTTTGATCGGTTCAGCATTACGATATCTCGTCATACCTGTACCAGCCGGAACTAGCTTACCAATGATAACATTCTCTTTAAGTCCAAGCAACTCATCACGTTTTCCTTTGATTGCAGCATCCGTAAGAACACGTGTTGTTTCTTGGAATGATGCAGCAGATAAGAAGGAATCAGTTTCAAGAGATGCTTTTGTAATACCAAGTAATACAGGACGACCCGTCGCTGGACGATTGCCTTCAAGTAATACTTTTTCATTTGCATCAGTGAATTGGTGAATATCAAGTAATGAACCTGGTAATACATCTGTATCTCCTGAATCCATTACGCGCACTTTACGAAGCATTTGGCGAACCATTACCTCTACGTGTTTATCTCCAATTTCTACCCCTTGCATACGGTATACTTTTTGCACCTCACGAAGCAAGTACTCTTGTACAGCCGTGATGTCTTTTACTTTTAGTAATTCTTTAGGATCAATTGAACCTTCTGTTAATTCTTGACCACGTGCAATGCGCTGTCCTTCAATAACTTTCAGACGTGCACTGTACGGAGCTGTGTAAGAACGAGTTTCAATCTCTCCTTGAACAGTAATTTCATGTTGACGATCGCGTCCTTCAGAAATGCCGGCAATTGTACCTTCAATTTCAGAAATAACGGCTTGACCTTTAGGGTTACGCGCTTCGAAGATCTCTTGGATACGCGGTAAACCTTGAGTGATATCGTCTCCAGCAACCCCACCTGTATGGAATGTACGCATCGTTAACTGTGTACCTGGCTCACCGATAGATTGAGCAGCGATGATACCAACTGCTTCACCCACTTCAACTTCTGAACCAGTTGCAAGGTTACGACCGTAACATTTTTTACATACACCGTGGCGAGTGTTACAAGTAAATGCAGAACGAATCCATACTTCTTCAACACCAGCATCCACAATTGTTTCAGCTAGGTCTTCTGTAATTAGTTCGTTTTCTTTCACTAACACTTCGTTTGTTCCTGGGTGAAGTAGTGTTTTTCTTGCATAACGTCCAATTAGACGCTCATCAAGTTTCTCAATTTCTTCTGTTCCTTCTTTGATTGCAACAGCCAGAATACCGCGGTCTGTACCACAGTCATCATCACGTACGATAACGTCTTGTGCCACGTCAACCAGACGACGAGTAAGGTAACCTGAGTCAGCTGTTTTAAGAGCCGTATCGGCAAGACCTTTACGTGCACCATGGGTAGAGATAAAGTACTCTAATACTGTTAAACCTTCACGGAAACTAGATTTGATTGGTAACTCAATGATACGACCAGACGGGTTGGCCATTAGTCCACGCATACCTGCAAGCTGAGTGAAGTTAGATGCGTTACCACGGGCACCAGAGTCACTCATCATGAAGATTGGGTTGCGTTTGTCTAATGACGCCATTAATTTACCTTGGATAACGTCTTTCGCGCTGCTCCATACAGAGATAACACGCTCATAACGCTCATCTTCAGTAATTAAACCACGACGGAATTGTTTTAGTACGTTATCTACTTTAGCTTGCGCTTCTGTTAAGATAACTTCTTTTTCTCCTAAAACCACGATATCAGCTACACCAACTGTAATACCAGCTTTAGTAGAATATTTGAAACCTAGGTCTTTCATACGGTCAAGCATTTTAGAAGTCTCAGTAATTTTGAAACGTTTAAATACTTCAGCGATAATATTACCTAAGATTTTTTTCTTAAACGGTGCGATAGCCGGTTGATTCTTGATGAATTCCTTCACATCTGCACCTTTTTCAACAAAGTACTTCTCAGGAGTTTTCACTTCTAAGTTTTCTCTTGTTGGTTCGTTAATGTATGGGAACGATTTTGGTAAAATTTCGTTGAAAACTAATTTACCAACCGTTGTAACAAGCAACTGTTGATTTTGTGCTTCTGTAAACGTTTCGTTGTTTAAAGAACCTGCATACACACCTACACGTGTATGAAGATGCACATAACCGTTTTGGTACGCTAATAGTGCTTCATTTGTATCCTTGAACACCATACCTTCTCCAACTGCTTCTTCACGCTCAAGCGTTAAGTAGTAGTTACCTAATACCATATCCTGTGAAGGTGTAACAACTGGTTTACCATCTTTAGGGTTCAAGATATTTTGAGCAGCAAGCATTAAGATACGTGCTTCTGCTTGTGCTTCTGCAGATAATGGAACGTGAACCGCCATTTGGTCACCGTCAAAGTCAGCGTTATATGCTGTACATACAAGCGGGTGAAGACGGATAGCGCGACCTTCTACAAGCGTAGGTTCAAATGCTTGAATACCTAGTCTGTGTAGCGTTGGTGCACGGTTTAAAAGAACTGGATGCTCTTTAATAACCGATTCTAATACATCCCATACTTCAGGTTGCACGCGTTCAATTTTACGTTTTGCACTCTTGATGTTATGAGCTAAACCGCGTTCAACAAGCTCTTTCATTACGAAAGGTTTGAAAAGCTCTAACGCCATTTCTTTTGGAAGACCACATTGATACATCTTTAAGTTCGGACCTACAACGATTACCGAACGGCCGGAGTAGTCAACACGTTTACCTAATAAGTTTTGACGGAAGCGACCTTGCTTACCTTTTAACATGTGAGAAAGAGATTTTAATGGACGGTTACCTGGTCCTGTTACCGGACGGCCGCGACGACCATTATCGATTAATGCATCTACAGCTTCTTGAAGCATACGCTTTTCGTTTTGAACGATAATGCTAGGAGCTCCAAGGTCTAATAAACGCTTTAAGCGGTTGTTACGGTTAATTACACGGCGATATAAATCATTTAGATCAGACGTAGCAAAGCGTCCACCATCTAATTGAACCATTGGACGAAGTTCTGGCGGAATAACCGGTAGAACGTCTAAAATCATCCAAGAAGGTTCGTTACCAGAATGACGGAAAGCCTCTAGTACTTCTAAACGTTTAATAGCACGTGTACGACGTTGACCTTGAGCAGTTTTCAATTCTTCTTTCAAAGCATCTACTTCTTTATCAAGATCGATGTCATGCAATAATTTTTTAACAGCTTCAGCACCCATTGCTGCATGGAAAGTTTGTCCGTACTTCTCACGATACGCACGGTATTCTTTCTCTGATAAAAGCTGTTTCTTTTCAAGTGGTGTATCACCAGCATCTGTTACTACATAAGAAGCAAAATAAATGATTTCCTCTAGCGCACGAGGGGACATGTCTAAGACAAGTCCCATGCGGCTAGGAATACCTTTAAAGTACCAAATATGAGAAACAGGTGCAGCTAGCTCGATGTGACCCATGCGTTCACGACGAACTTTTGCGCGCGTAACTTCTACGCCGCAACGATCACATACAACACCTTTATAACGAACGCGCTTATATTTTCCGCAGTGACATTCCCAGTCCTTTTGTGGACCAAAAATACGCTCACAGAATAAGCCGTCTTTTTCAGGTTTTAACGTACGATAGTTGATCGTTTCAGGTTTTTTTACCTCACCGTACGACCAAGAACGAATTTTATCTGGCGAAGCTAGACCGATTTTCATATACTCAAAGTTATTTACATCTAGCAAGGAGCCTACCTCCCTTTTAATCTACAGGTTTTTTCCCTTAACGTTTATATGAAAGTAATTCCTTACTCTTTTGTGACAGGATCTTTTTGTCCTTCAGAAAGGCTTTCTTCGTTATCTGCAATAATTGATTCTGTTGGTTGCTCATGGTCCTCTTCTGAGTCCATGATATCAATTTCTTGCTCGTCAGCAGAAAGCATCTTCACATCCATACCTAAACTTTGTAGTTCTTTAATTAATACTTTGAACGATTCAGGTATGCCAGGTTCTGGAATGTTTTCACCTTTAACAATTGCTTCGTATGTTTTCACACGACCTACTACGTCATCTGATTTCACTGTTAAGATCTCTTGTAATGTGTAAGCAGCACCGTATGCTTCAAGTGCCCATACCTCCATCTCACCAAAACGCTGTCCACCGAACTGCGCTTTACCACCAAGTGGTTGTTGTGTAACAAGTGAGTATGGTCCAGTAGAACGAGCGTGAAGTTTATCGTCTACCATGTGAGCAAGTTTGATCATGTACATGATCCCTACTGATACACGGTTATCGAATGGTTCACCTGTTCGACCATCATATAGAACTGTTTTAGCATCACGAGACATGCCAGCTTCTTCGATTGTTGCCCAAACATCTTCCTCACGCGCACCATCAAATACCGGAGACGCAACGTGAATGCCAAGCTTACGAGCAGCCATACCTAGATGAAGCTCTAGCACCTGACCGATGTTCATACGAGATGGTACCCCTAATGGGTTTAACATGATGTCAATTGGCGTACCGTCTGGTAGGTAAGGCATATCTTCTTCAGGTAAAATACGTGAAATTACACCTTTGTTACCGTGACGACCGGCCATTTTGTCACCTTCAGAAATTTTACGCTTCTGAACAATATATACACGGACTAATTGGTTTACACCTGGTGGTAATTCGTCGCCATCTTCGCGATTGAAGACTTTAACATCAAGAATGATTCCACCGCCGCCGTGCGGTACACGAAGAGAAGTATCACGAACTTCACGCGCTTTTTCACCGAAAATAGCGTGTAGAAGACGTTCTTCAGCTGTTAATTCTGTTACACCTTTTGGCGTTACTTTACCAACTAAAAGATCTCCGTCTTTTACTTCTGCACCAATGCGGATGATTCCACGCTCATCTAAGTTGCGAAGCGCATCTTCACCTACGTTTGGAATGTCACGCGTAATTTCTTCAGGTCCAAGCTTCGTATCACGAGACTCAGATTCATATTCTTCAATATGAACAGACGTATATACGTCGTCTTTCACAAGGCGTTCACTCATGATGATGGCATCCTCATAGTTGTAGCCATCCCATGTCATGAAACCAACCATTACGTTTCGTCCTAAAGCAAGCTCACCTTTTTCCATTGAAGGACCGTCGGCTAAGATCTCACCTTTTACTACTTCGTCGCCAACTGAAACAATTGGACGCTGGTTGTAACAAGTACCTTGGTTAGAACGAACAAATTTTAATAGTTTGTATTGATCTAAGTTACCTTTAACTTTTTGTCCGTCTACTTCTTCATAGCGGCGAACAAAAATTTGTTTGGCTTCTACGCGCTCTACAACGCCAGGATATTTACAAATCACGGCTGCACCAGAGTCTTTACCAGATACGTATTCCATACCTGTACCTACGATTGGTGCTTCAGGATTTAATAAAGGTACTGCTTGACGTTGCATGTTCGCACCCATTAATGCACGGTTAGAGTCATCGTTCTCTAAGAATGGGATACATGCTGTAGCGGCAGATACAACTTGTTTTGGTGATACATCCATGTAGTCTAAACGATCGCGACGGATAACCGTGTTTTCTCCACGGAAACGTGCAACGACATTTTCATCTAAGAATGAACCATCATCACCTAGACGAGCGTTCGCTTGGGCTACAACATAGTTATCTTCTTCATCAGCTGTTAAGTAGTCAATTCGCTCTGTCACTTTACCTGTTTCAGGATCGATACGACGGTAAGGTGTTTCGATGAAACCGAATTTGTTTACTTTTGCATAAGAAGATAGTGAGTTGATTAACCCGATATTCGGACCCTCTGGCGTTTCAATCGGACACATACGGCCATAGTGGGAGTAGTGAACGTCACGTACTTCGAAACCAGCGCGCTCACGCGTTAAACCACCAGGTCCTAGAGCTGAAAGACGACGTTTGTGCGTCAATTCGCCTAATGGATTCGTTTGATCCATGAACTGTGATAATTGAGAACTTCCAAAGAACTCTTTAATCGCCGCAATAACTGGGCGAATATTAATTAATTGTTGAGGTGTGATTGTATTCGTGTCTTGAATTGACATTCTTTCACGAACAACACGTTCCATACGAGATAAACCGATACGGAATTGATTTTGTAACAATTCACCTACAGAACGCAGACGACGGTTACCTAAGTGGTCGATATCATCTGTGTCTCCTACTTGATGAAGCAAGTTAAAGAAGTAACTGATCGATGCTAAAATATCAGCAGGTGTGATATTTTTAACTTCTTCTGTTACATACGCGTTGCCTGATACAGTGATGATTTTTTCACCTTCTGGATCATTTGGCGCATAAATCTTAATAGATTGTAATGTAACATCGTCTTCTACTACTCCGCCAACTGGGCTGTAAGTTTTGAAGTTTACTCCACCTTCAAGCATCGGAATCAAGCGATCTAGCAGACGGCGGTCAATCATTGCGCCTTTTTCTGCAATAATTTCACCTGTTTCAGGATCAACTAATGTTTCAGCTAGCTTTTGATTAAATAAGCGATGTTTGATATGAAGCTTTTTATTAATTTTATAGCGACCTACGTTCGCTAAGTCATATCGTTTTGGATCAAAGAAGCGAGATACTAATAGAGACTTCGCATTCTCAACTGTCGGTGGTTCACCCGGACGTAAACGCTCATAGATTTCTAATAGCGCTTTTTCCGTTGTTTCCGTATTATCTTTTTCAAGCGTATTACGGATGTATTCATTATCACCGATTAAATCGATAATCTCTTGGTCAGAACCGAAACCTAGCGCGCGTAACAGCACTGTTACTGGCAGTTTACGAGTACGATCAATACGCACGTATACTACATCTTTTGCATCAGTTTCATATTCTAGCCATGCACCACGGTTAGGGATAACAGTTGCTGTATATCCTTTTTTACCGTTTTTATCAAGCTTTCCACTATAGTAAACACTTGGTGAACGAACCAACTGTGATACGATAACACGCTCAGCACCATTAATTACAAAGGTACCTGTTTCGGTCATCAATGGGAAATCTCCCATGAACACATCTTGGTCTTTTACTTCACCTGTTTCTTTATTAATTAACCGCACCTTAACACGAAGAGGTGCTGCATAAGTTACATCACGTTCTTTGGACTCTCCTACTGAATACTTTGGCTCACCTAAGCTGTAATCAATAAATTCTAGTGATAAGTTACCTGTAAAATCATCAATTGGAGAAATATCTTGGAACATTTCTCGTAAACCTTCATCTAAAAACCATTGGTATGAAGCCGTTTGAATCTCGATTAAGTTCGGTAACTCTAAAACTTCACTAATACGAGCATAACTTCTGCGTTGGCGGTGGCGTCCATACTGAACTAGTTGACCTGTCAACTGATTCACCCCTCAAATCAAGCGTTATTATTCAAAATATATAATAAACCATATGTTTATTATTGAACAAAAGAAAAATGGTCTCTTTAAATAGAAAACCACAATTTCATAAAAACGTACTATTGATTTTATTAGTTTTTCCCATATAATTCAAAATTATACCTTTTATTTTATGTATAACCCGAGCTTATATGGAATATTTATATATTGGCATTTTATAATGCTAACATACTAAAAAATATTAGTCAACATTTTTTAGCACATATGATATAATACCCTTTTTTCTTGTCTACTACTTCTACTTCATTAAATAGAGATTCTAATTTCGCAAGAGCAGATGGCGCTCCTTGCTTTTTCTGAATCACAATCCAAAGTTCTCCTTGGTCAGCAAGGTGATCTAATGATTTTTCTAGAATTTCATGAACAACTTTTTTACCCGCACGGATCGGCGGATTACTAAGAATAGCTGCAAAATTCGTTTCCTTCACATTTTCATAGCAAGAGCTTTGATAGATTGAAACATTTGATACTGAATTAACTTCAGCATTTTTTTGAGCTAGTGCTAATGCACGTTCATTAACATCAACCATATGAACGTTTCTTTGGCTGTCCTCTTTTGCAAGTGCCAACCCAATTGGGCCATATCCGCACCCAACATCCAGAAGTGGGCCGGGACTCTCGGGCATTTGAAACGTTTCAATTAACAGGCGCGATCCAAAATCGATCTCTTTTTTTGAAAAAACACCGCGGTCACTCGTAAATGAAAAAGAGGTTCCTCTCAATTCAAATGAAAAGCGCTCTTCATTACTTGCAGACAATGGTGTATTGGAAAAATAATGTTCTGTCAAAATAGAACCTCCTAATCAATATGTTCTTCTTTACTATAAATGAAAAGGATGACAGAAGCAAAAAAGCTCGCTTGTACAAGCGAGCTTTTTTATATCAGTTGTTAAGCAATAATTACTTAACTTCTACAGAAGCGCCAACTTCTTCAAGTTTAGCTTTTGCTTCTTCAGCTTCTTCTTTAGAAATACCTTCTTTAAGAGCTTTTGGAGCGTTATCAACGATTTCTTTAGCTTCTTTTAAGCCAAGACCAGTGATTTCACGTACTACTTTGATAACTTTGATTTTTTGTCCGCCAGCACTTTCAAGTACTAGGTCAAATTCAGTTTTCTCAGCAGCAGCTTCACCAGCAGCACCGCCAGCTACAGCTACAGGAGCAGCAGCAGTTACGCCAAATTCTTCTTCGATTGCTTTTACTAAATCGTTAAGTTCTAAAACAGTCATATTTTTAACTGCTTCAATGATTTGTTCTTGAGTCATTGTTAATTTCCTCCTTGTGATTGTGTTATATATAACAGACTAGATTATGCACCTTGTTCTTCTTTTTGATCTGCCACAGCTTTTGTAGCAAGAGCAAGGTTGCGAATTGGAGCTTGAAGCACGCTAAGCAACATAGAAAGTAAGCCTTCGCGAGATGGTAGTTCTGCAAGTGCTTTAATTTCTTCAACAGATGCAACATTACCTTCAATTACACCAGCTTTGATTTCTAACGCTTCGTGTTCTTTCGCGAAGTTGTTTAGAATTTTAGCTGGAGCAACAACATCTTCTCCACCAAATGCGATTGCATTTGGACCTACTAACGCATCATTAAGATCTGTTAGTTCAAGTTTTTCTACAGCACGGCGAGTTAAAGTGTTTTTGTAAACTTTGAACTCAATGCCTGCTTCACGTAATTGCTTACGAAGTTCAGTAACTTCAGCAACATTCAAACCACGGTAGTCAACGACAACTATTGAGTTACTCGCTTGAAGTTTTTCAGCAATTTCGTCTACGACTTGTTTCTTTTGTTCAATTACGTTGCTCATCTTTACACCTCCTGTAGATTTCCTTCCGTACACTCAGACAAGGTGCAATAAAAAACCTCCATGACAATAAAGACATGGAGGTGTAGTAAGCGAACCATAACGTTTCACTAATTTATCTCACACACCTCGGTAGGGAATTAAGCTTTGCAGCACCTACTGTCTACGGTACAAATGTTATTCTTTTTAACAACATTATCTATTATAATCAGGGACTCCCAAAAAGTCAACACCGATTTATTTCCAAATTTATTAAGCAGAGAATGAAGCAGTATCAACTTTGATACCAGGGCCCATTGTTGAAGTAACAGCTACGTTCTTCATGTATGTGCCTTTTGCTGCTGCCGGCTTAGCTTTTACCATAGTTTCGAAGATTGTAGTGAAGTTTTCAACTAACTTGCTCTCTTCGAAAGATACTTTACCGATTGGTACGTGGATGTTACCAGCTTTATCAACGCGGTATTCTACTTTACCAGCTTTGATTTCGTTAACTGCTTTTTGAACATCAAATGTTACTGTACCAGTTTTAGGGTTTGGCATTAAACCTTTAGGTCCTAATACACGACCAAGTTTACCAACTTCACCCATCATGTCTGGAGTAGCTACGATTACATCGAACTCGAACCAACCTTGTTGGATTTTGTTGATGTAGTCAGCATCGCCAACGTAGTCAGCGCCTGCAGCTTCAGCTTCTTTAGCTTTTTCGCCTTTAGCGAATACTAATACACGTTGAGTTTTACCTGTACCGTTTGGTAGTACTACTGCACCACGAATTTGTTGGTCAGCTTTCTTAGGGTCAACTCCTAAACGGAATGCTACTTCTACAGTTGCATCAAATTTAGTTGTGTTTGTTTTCTTTACTAATTCAATCGCTTCTTGTACTGAATAAGTTTGTGTACGATCTACAAGCTTAGCAGCTTCAACGTACTTTTTACCTTTTTTAGCCATTTTTGTTTCCTCCTTATGTGGTTTTAACGGAATAACCTCCCACTAATAAAGGTTGCGAGCATAGGAAAACTTCCATTTCTCGCAACCTTCTAACACCCAATCAAATGGAATTAGTCTTCAACTACGATTCCCATACTGCGCGCTGTACCTTCTACCATGCGCATTGCAGATTCAACGCTAGCAGCGTTTAAGTCAGGCATTTTAGTTTCAGCAATCTCACGCACTTTGTCACGCTTGACTGTTGCAACTTTATTACGGTTTGGTTCACCAGAACCAGACTCAATACCAGCCGCTTTCTTAAGTAGTACAGCAGCAGGTGGAGTTTTCGTAATAAATGTAAATGAACGGTCTTCAAATACCGTGATTTCAACAGGAATGATAAGACCAGCTTGATCAGCTGTGCGAGCGTTAAACTCCTTACAGAAACCCATGATGTTAACACCGGCTTGACCTAATGCAGGACCAACTGGTGGCGCTGGATTTGCTTTACCTGCAGGAATTTGTAACTTAACAAGTTTAATTACTTTTTTAGCCACGAGACACACCTCCTTAAGTCCGTGATGTGGTAATAGGGCGATGCCCTCCCACTCAATGTTCTTTATATATAAAATAAAGAAATAGTTGTTTTAGTCTCTAGTTTTGAGACATACTGACTTATGAAATATTAACATTAAACTTCATGAATTGCAAGGTCTTACAGATTATATTTTTTCAATTTGTGTAAAGTCTAGCTCTACTGGCGTTTGTCTTCCGAACATATCCACATGAACCTTAACTTTACGTTTATCTGTATCGATTTCTTCAATGGTACCTTCAAAGTTTGCAAACGGACCTTCTTGAACCAATACTGTTTCTTTTAGTTCAAAGTCAAAGTCAGCATGCTTCTCGTCCATGCCCATTTGTTTTAAGATCATTTCTACTTCTTCTGGTAGAAGAGCAGTTGGCTTTGATCCAGAACCTGCTGAACCTACAAAGCCCGTAACGCCAGGTGTATTACGAACTACATACCATGAATCATCCGTCATGATGATTTCAACTAACACGTACCCTGGAAATACTTTTTTCTTTGTAATCTTTTCTTTGTTGTTCTTAATTTCTCTTTCTTCTTCTTCAGGAACAACAACGCGGAAAATTTTATCTTGCATACCCATTGTTTCTACGCGCTTTTCTAAATTTGTTTTTACTTTATTTTCATATCCAGAATAAGTATGGACTACATACCAATTTTTCTCCATTTCTGAGGACTATACGTCCTTCCCTCCCAGCTCACTATAAAATAAGATGTCCTAATCTATTGCACAGACAACGCACTAGGAAAATAGTTGACTCCTAGCACAATCATTCTTAAAGCAAATTAAAAAACCCGTCTCCGGGCTTTTCTGAAAAAAACATAATTTAGCTTTATTATACCATGATTTAAGTCAATTTATTCAAGGGATTAAACGAATAAGTGACGAAATTCCGTAATCAACTACTACAAAAAAGAGTGTCATAAATACAACTGTAGAAATAACAGTAATTGTATAACGAGTTAGCTCATTTTTTTTAGGCCAACTTACCTTCTTCATCTCACGCCCAACATCACGCAAGAAATTTCCTACACGGTTCATGTTTGTAACCTCCAATAAATTAAAAGGGGTATTAGTCTGTGCAGATTATTGATCTACTTTGTTTCACGATGAATCGTATGTGCGTTACACGTTTTGCAAAACTTCTTCATTTCTAAACGCTCTTCGTTTTGCTGTGTGTTTTTCATAGTCGTATAGTTACGACTAGCGCATTGCACACACGCAAGTACAACTTTTTTACGCATAATGTCAACCACCTATAGAGTGATAATGTCTATAAAAAAGTATCACAGACTTTCTTAGCATGTCAATATGAGGATAGAAGGCTACATTGTGATTTCACGAATCTCGAGGTAGCGCTCTAATTTCCTCTTCACACGCTGAAGTGCATTATCGATGGATTTGACGTGGCGGTTTAACTCTTCTGAAATCTCTTGATAAGATTGACCATCTAAATAAAGAACGAGAACTTTTCGCTCAAGATCACTTAACAGTTCAGCCATCTTTAATTCAATATCATCAAACTTCTCTCGATTAATGAGCAACTCTTCTGGATTTGCTACTTTTGTCCCCGAAATAACATCCATTAGGGTTCGGTCGGACTCTTCATCATATATTGGCTTGTCCAATGATACATAAGAGTTTAATGGAATGTGTTTTTGCCTTGTTGCGGTTTTAATAGCGGTAATAATTTGCCTCGTAATGCAAAGTTCAGCAAAAGCTTTAAACGAAGTTAGCTTATCTTCTCTAAAATCTCTAATTGCCTTATATAACCCTATCATACCTTCTTGTACAATATCTTCACGGTCTGCCCCAATTAAAAAATATGACCGCGCCTTTGCTCGCACAAAGTTTTTGTATTTATGAATCAAATACTCTAATGCGTCAATATCGCCTTTATGCACAAGATCGACAACTGTTTCATCCTCTTGTTGTTCGAAATGAGCATGCAGTTTTCTCCCATAATTATCGCCCATATCGATCCCCCCGACCGCACAGTAGATAGAAATATTATACAGTAGCTAATTCCGTACCGTCAATAACCTCACCGCTGTCCCCGACGCCATTTTTCGAAAATTTCGGCTACTTGATTGGAAAGTTGAATGCGTGCCGCTGGCTTTTGATTTTGAATAGACTTCACATCAAGATTAATATGTTTCTCAATTTGCTCAATTTCGTTGTACAATTCTCGAGCAGAAATTCTAAGCGCACCTTGTCCAAAGATTGCCCACTGCTCCGTGAAATCAGATGTAGCAACATGAATCTGTGTCTTTACATTGTTTAGCTCTTGAGCCAGCTTTTCAATGTACTCATCCGCTGTTTCATTTTCTCTTGTAAATACAACGTCAACCTTATGATTTTTTGCCTTCTTTTCAATTCCTTCGACCATATGAGCATCGAAGACAATAATGACACGATAACCCATATACGCTTGATACTCTGCCATCTTTTCGATTAACAGGTCTCGAGCACCGGCTAAATCATTATCTCTAAGCTTTCTTAGGTCGGGCCACGCACCTATCATGTTATAACCATCCACCAGTAGAATATCCATTCTTATTCACCTAGAGGATGGCGTTTTCGGTAAACCTCATACATGAGAAGACTAGCTGCTACAGATGCATTTAACGATGTAACATGCCCAACCATTGGAAGCTGTACAAGGAAGTCGCATTTTTCACGAATCAAACGACTCATGCCTTTTCCTTCGCTTCCAATCACTAACGTAAGCGGCATACCTCCATCTAAGTTGCGGTAATCATCGCTTTCTTTCGCATCTGTTCCAACAATCCATACGCCTCGATCTTTTAATTCATCAATCGTCCTTGATAGGTTTGTTACCCTTGCTACGGGAACATGTTCAATCGCTCCTGTAGAGGCCTTAGCTACAGTGGCCGTTAATCCAACTGAACGGCGCTTTGGAATAATAATACCGTGTGCGCCAACGGCATCGGCTGTTCGCATAATAGAGCCTAAATTATGGGGATCTTCAAGCTCATCTAGCAGAAGAAAAAACGGACTTTCATTACGTTTTTCCGCTAAGTTAAATAAATCATCTAACTCTGCATACTGATAAGCAGCAACTTGTGCAGCTACTCCTTGATGAATACCGTCTACCATTTGCTCAATTTTCTTTTTCGGTACAAACTGCACCAATACACCATTACGTTTTGCTAACTGCGTGATTTGCCCCATAGAACCGCCTTGCGATCCTTCGGCAATCCATAGTTTGTTAATGTCGCGCCCAGACTTTAGGGCTTCTAGGACCGGATTACGTCCAATGATAAATTCATGTTCCATGATTCATTCCTCCCTCTCCTTCATCGACGAAAGAGATAGCTTTAGTAATAAGTTCCATCATTCTTTCTTCTTCACCTAAAAGATACAAATAGCCTACGACCGCTTCAAATGCCGTACTGTAGCGATACGTTTGCACATCTGTGTTTTTAGGGACTGTACCGGACTTTGCATTGCGTCCTCGGCGCAGTACACCTTCTTCTTCTTCAGTAAAAAAGTTTTCATTTTTAAAATAATATACGATTTGTGCTTGTGCTTTTGCTGATACATATTTTTTAGCTTTATTATGAAGCTGGTTAGGGCGCACTGTCCCTAACACCAGCAGGTGGCGGCGAACATGTAAATCAAACACCGCATCACCCATATAAGCAAGAGCTAAGCTATTTAGCTGTTTTACATCTAATTTACTGCTGCTCATAACACTATTATCCTCTTTTCCATCTTGTTCCTTGCGCCGTATCTTCTAAAATAATATTTTTAGCCTTTAATTCATCTCGAATTTGATCTGCTAATTGGAAATTACGCTCTTTACGAGCCTGAATACGATCTTGGATCAATTGATCAATTTCTTCGTCTAGAAGTTCAGCTTCTCCAAACGTAATGCCTATTGCAGCACCTAATTCTTTAAACTCTTTAATAAAGGCTTCAATTACATCTGTAGACGTTGTTTGTTCTAATAAATACAAGTTAGCTTGCTTTGCTAGCTCGAACAGAACAGAAATGGCATTTGCTGTATTAAAATCATCATCCATCTCTTCAACAAACGTTTCGCGAAGCTCTTTTAGCTTTTCGAACCATTCCGAAGCATCTTCTTGAAGATTTGTTGCTGCCTTTAGACGGTGAGTTAAGTTGCCGTAAGCTGTTTGCAGACGCTCAAGCGCTTTGCGCGTATTCTCTAAAATTTCTTCGTTATAGTTAATTGGGTGACGATAGTGAACAGATAAAATAAAGAATCGAAGTAGGGAAGGGTCATGCTTTTTAATAATGTCATGAACTAACACGAAGTTCCCTAGTGATTTAGACATCTTTTCATTATCAATATTGATATATCCGTTATGAAGCCAGTATTTCGCAAACGATTTCCCAGTGAGCGCTTCTGATTGGGCAATTTCATTTTCGTGATGAGGGAAAGCTAAATCCTGACCGCCTGCGTGGATATCAATTGTGTCACCTAAATATTTGCGTGCCATCGCCGAGCACTCGATATGCCAGCCTGGTCTGCCTTGACCCCAAGGGCTATCCCATGCGATCTCTCCATCTTTGGTTGCTTTCCAAAGAGTAAAGTCTAATGGATCTTCTTTCTTTTCGCCAACTTCGATACGAGCACCGGATTGCAATTCATCAATAGACTGATGTGATAATTTTCCGTATCCTTCAAACTTACGTGTACGATAGTATACATCACCCTCTGACTCATACGCATAACCTTTTTTCACAAGTTCATCAATGAACTCAATAATGATATCCATATTTTCAGTTACGCGCGGATGCACATCGGCATGCTTGCATCCAAGAGCTGACGTATCTTCAAAGTAAGCATCGATAAAGCGGTTTGCGATCGTTGGAACATCTTCTCCTAACTCTTTTGCTGCCTTAATTAATTTATCATCTACATCTGTGAAGTTCGAGACATACTCTACATCGTAGCCTCTAAATTCTAAATAGCGGCGCACCGTATCAAATACAATCGCAGGACGCGCATTTCCAATATGAATATAGTTATATACAGTCGGTCCGCACACGTACATTTTGACTTTGTTTTCTTCCAGCGGTACAAACGTCTCTTTTTGACGTGTTAACGTGTTATATAGCTTAATTGCCATGGTGAATCTTCCCTTCTTTTAATTCCTTTAATTGATTTTGCAGGTGTAAAATTTCTTTCTCTAGCTGTTTGAAACGCTCTGCATCTGGATCTGGCAAATCTTGATGATTCAAATCTTTTGGAATCCGGACGCCATTTTGAATGACGACTCGGCCAGGGATACCAACAACCGTTGAGTTTTCTGGGACGTCATTTAACACAACTGAACCTGCTCCAATTTTGGAGTGTGCATGAATCGTAATTGACCCTAGCACTTTAGCACCTGTTGCAATTAAGACATTGTCTTCAATCGTCGGGTGACGCTTTCCTTTTTCTTTCCCTGTTCCTCCGAGTGTTACTCCTTGATATACTGTTACATTATCTCCAATTTCGCACGTTTCTCCAATAACAATTCCCATTCCGTGGTCAATAAAAAAGCGGCGGCCAATTTTCGCACCCGGATGGATTTCAATCCCTGTGAAGAATCGGCTAATTTGTGAGATTACACGTGCCAGAAAAAACCACTTTCTTTTAAAAAGTCCGTGAGCGAATCTATGTGCCCAAATAGCATGCAACCCCGAATAGGTTAATATCACTTCAATGTAACTTCTTGCTGCAGGATCTTGTTCAAATATGGCTTCAATGTCTTCCTTTAACAACTTTAGCATCATCTCACCCCAATTCCGCTATTGCTCTATCTACTCATTGATTGTATAAAAAAACGCCCCTATGTCAAATGACACAGAGACGTATATACGCGGTTCCACTCTGTTTGGATCAACAAACAATCCCAACTCTTCTCTCATAACGTGAAAGTACCCGCTTTTGCCTACTTACTTAGTAGCATTCAACAAAAGACTCAAAGGCGCACTTCAACAAGTTTTGTCATAGGTTACTTTCAGCCGGTGATAACCCTCTCTGATATGCAATGAACTTGCCTACTCTTCCTTCTCAACGATATCCATATTTGATTATTTTATCATATGGGCAAAATAGAAATTTGTTAACTATAAATGCTTTCTAGACGAGCTAAAACTGTTTCTTTCCCTAAAAGAGAAATAGCTTTTGGAAGCTCAGGACCGTGTGTTTCGCCTGTTGTTGCTACACGAATTGGCATAAATAGTTTTTTACCTTTTTGACCTGTTGCTTTTTGTACAGCTTTTGTTGCTGCCTTAATTTCATCAGCGCTGAATTCTTCTAAGGAAGAAATCTCTGCAGCAAATGCTTTTAACACTTCCGGCACTTGCTCTTCAGCAAGCACTGCTTTTGCTTCTTCACTGTAATCAATCTCTTTCTTAAAGAACATTTCAGTAAGTTCAACAATCTCAGCGCCAAAGCTCATTTGTTCTTGGTATAGAGCGACTAAGTCACGTACCCATTGTTCTGTTTCTGCATCGCGCGTTTCTTCAACTTTTCCGGCTTTCACTAAGTGAGGAACTGATAAAGCTACTACCTCGTCTAAATCCAATTGTTTCATGTATTGGTTGTTCATCCAACGTAATTTGCTTGTATCAAATAGTGCTGGAGATTTTGATAAACGAGCTGGGTCAAAAATTTCAATGAACTGTTCTTTAGAGAAGATTTCTTCTTCTCCCACAGGTGACCAGCCAAGCATTGTAATAAAATTAAACAGTGCTTCCGGCAAGTAGCCTAATTCTTTATATTGCTCAATAAACTGAATGATTGACTCATCACGTTTACTTAGCTTACGGCGATTTTCATTTACGATTAATGTCATATGACCAAATACAGGAGGCGTCCAGCCTAAAGCTTCATACACAAGAATTTGCTTCGGTGTATTAGAAATATGGTCATCTCCGCGTAGAACATGTGTCATCTTCATTAGATAATCATCAATGGCTACAGCGTAGTTATATGTTGGTGTACCGTCTTTTTTCACAATAACGAAATCACCAATGCCTTCAGATTCAAATGATACTTCATCTTTGACTATATCATTCCACTTAATTTCTGTGTTGCTAGGAACACGGAAGCGAATGCTTGGCTCACGGCCTTCTGCTTCTAGTTCAGCACGCTGTTCAGCTGTTAAGTTACGGCATTTACCTGAATAGCGCGGCATTTGACTGTTCGCCTGCTGTTCTTCACGCTCTTTTTCAAGCTCTTCTGACGTACAGTAACAGTGATAAGCTAATCCTTTTTCAAGAAGTTCTTCCGTATATTTTTGATAGATTTCCGTACGTTCAGACTGGCGATAAGGACCGTACTCGCCGCCTACGTCGATACTCTCATCCCATTCAATACCTAACCATTTTAAATAGCGCAGCTGACTTTCTTCTCCGCCTTCGATATTACGCTTTTGATCTGTATCTTCAATACGGATAATAAATTTACCGTTTTGATTTCGTGCAAATAAATAATTAAATAGTGCTGTTCTTGCATTCCCTATATGAAGATGTCCAGTTGGACTCGGGGCATAACGAACTCTTACTTCGCTTGACATAACTAAGATGACCTCCAATTTAATATTACTTATAGTATGTATTTATATGTTTTAGACATGTTCTAATTTTATCACCAAATAGGTATCTGTCAAAGTCAACTGTTTTTATTTTTGATAAACTAAAACGGCTGCTTGGGCGGCAATTCCTTCTTCACGTCCCGTAAAGCCTAACTTTTCTGTTGTTGTTGCCTTGACGTTAATTTGAGAAATGCTTGCTTCTAACAGCTGCGCAATACGCTCTCTCATTGGTTCAATGTAAGGAGCCATTTTAGGTTTTTGTGCGATAATTGTGCAATCGACATTGCTTAATTCATAGCCTTCATCTTTTAGCAGTTTCCATACGTGTTGAAGAAGCTTTGCTGAATCAGCATCTTTAAATTCAGGGTCTGTATCCGGAAAATGCTTTCCGATATCTCCCTTAGCCGCCGCTCCTAATAAGGCATCTGCGATTGTATGCAACAGCACATCTGCATCTGAGTGGCCTAATAATCCTTTTTCATACGGAATTTCTAAACCGCCGATGATTAAAGGTCTTCCTTCTGCAAACTCATGTACGTCGAAACCTTGTCCTACTCGAATGTTCATTTTTCCACTCCTTCAGTCCTGTTTAGCTTTGTTAATATAGCCTCTGCATATAACAAATCTTCTGGTGTTGTTAGTTTTATATTATCGTAATTTCCCTCTACAATCGATACTTTTTGCCCCGCTTTTTCTACTAAACTTGCATCATCGGTGCCTAAGTATTCATTTGTTTTTGCTTTTTCGTGTGCATCCATTACTACATCAAAAAGAAAAGCCTGCGGCGTTTGAATAGCCCACAAGCTAGAGCGCTCAACTGTTTCAATGACAGTACCCTGTTCCACACGCTTAATTGTGTCTTTGACTGGAACAGCCAGCACAGCAGCCTTATCACTAGCAGCTTTTTCTACTAACTCATGGATTGTGTTTTGTTGAACAAATGGACGAGCGCCATCATGAATTAATACCATCTGAGCCTGCTTTAAACTTTTAAGGCCGTTATAAACGCTATGTTGACGTTCATCGCCTCCAACTGTCAAAGATTGAACCTTTTGAATTGGATATTCGATCAATAACTCTTCAAAAATCTCCACTTCTTTTTCGTTTACGACTAGTACAATTCCACTGCACCAAGGATCTTGTTCGAATTTTTGCAGCGTATGAATGATAAGCGGAACGTTTTGAATAGTTAAAAATTGTTTGTTCCGCCCCGCTTTCATTCGCTTCCCCTGACCTGCAGCTAACACGATAATTTCATACTTCATAGGTATACTCCCTTTACCTGTTACGTCACAGTGCTTTTTCTAATAACTTGGGTTTTGCAAAAATCATACGGCCTGCTGAGGTTTGGAGTACGCTCGTCACCAGTACATCAATTTGCTTTCCAATATAATTTCTTCCTTCTTCTACCACGATCATTGTACCGTCATCAAGATAGGCAATACCTTGATTGTGCTCTTTACCGTCTTTTATAACCAATACGTTCATTTCTTCTCCTGGAAGTACAATTGGCTTGACGGCATTTGCTAAGTCATTGATATTTAAAACGCCAACATTTTGAAGTTCACATACTTTATTTAAATTAAAATCGTTTGTCACGACCAAACCGGAAGTTAGCTTTGCCAATTTAACCAGCTTGCTGTCTACTTCTTGAATGTCTTCGAAATCGCCTTCATAAATTTCTACCTTCATTGCCAGTTCTTTTTGAATACGGTTTAGAATATCTAGACCTCGTCTACCTCTGTTTCGTTTTAGAACATCCGACGAATCAGCAATATGCTGGAGCTCCTCAAGGACAAAGCGCGGAATAACAATCGTTCCGTCTAAAAATCCTGTTTGACAAATATCTGCGATACGGCCGTCAATAATAACGCTTGTATCTAAAATCTTAAGAGACTTTAATGATTCTTCGTTATCTGTTTCTTCTTCTTGTCCTTTTTTCTTCCCAATTCGAGCCGGCATCGAAAACACGCTTACAAGTTCATCACGTTTTTTAAACCCGACTTGAAACCCTAAGTAACCTAAAAGAATACTTAGAAAGATTGGTAAAATGGTACTTACTACTTGAAGTTGAATTCTGCCTAAAAAAGCTCCGACCAAGTAGGCCACAATAAGCCCTAAAATCAATCCTAAGCTCCCAAAAAGCACATCTGTTACAGGCGCCTTTAGTAACGCCTCTTCCACTCGGCGAATTAATTCAACTATATAATCAACAATCCAAAACGTGACAAGGAAAAACAAAATGGCTCCCAGTATTGCATCGACGTAAGGCTTTTCTAGAAATGCTACATCTTGCAGATTTAATAATTGAATAAGTTCAGGTATAAAAAAGACGCCCAATGTACCACCTGTAATAATAAAAAATAACTGTACAAAACGTTTTAACACGCCTTCACCTCCCTTTATCATTATAAACAGTTTACAATGATTGAAACCTGTTATTTAACCAAAAAACAGAATTTGTAAACAAACTGTCACTTTTTTTGTATTTTCACAATATCTTAATGAATCAAACATTTAATGTCAATTAATATCCTATAGCTGACGGTTTGTAAGATGCTGCTCTTTTAGCCTTTTTAGACCTTCTCTGATTTTCCGTGCTCGAATTTCACCGATGCCTTCTACCTCATCCAATTCTTCTACCGAGGCATCTGCTATCGTTTTTAAATCCCCTAATTCATCAATGAGATTTTCAATAATAATCGATGGAAGTCTTGGAATTTTATGAAGCATTCGATACCCTCTAGGAATAACGCTGTCTTCAAAGCTTGTATACATGGGATATCCCATTAAGCGAAGGAGCGTTTGGTCATCGAGAAGAACATTATTTGACGGCTGCTGCATGCGTTCAATTACTCGGTAAGGGTCAAAACTGAGGTCATACATATAATCTTTGATTAATAAAGTTGCTTCTTCCTCTAAGTGGGAAAGTAGTTCATTCATTTGGAGACGGATTAGTCTTCCTTCTGTTCCTAACTCGCTAATATAGCTCAAAATTTCATTTTTAATACGCAGAACCATTTCTGTACGATGAAGCGATTGCAGCACATCTGTATGAGTTACTTGCTCTTCAAACTCTAATGCACTGAGACTTGTAATCGATTCGTCTAATACCGCCTTGTACTTTTCAAGTGTTCCAAGCGCTTGATTCGCTTTTGCTAAAATAACGCTAATGTCTTTCAATACATACTGCAGAGACCCTTTGTAAAGCGTAATCACATTTCTTCTTTGTGAAATGGCTATCACCAATACACCTGACTGTTTAGCTACGCGCTCTGCTGTACGGTGTCGCATTCCTGTCTGTGAAGAAGGAGTAGAGGGGTCTGGCATGAGCTGAGCATTAGCAAATAATATCTTGCTTCCACTGTCGTTTAAAATAAGCGCTCCATCCATTTTGGCTAACTCGTATAAATGCGCAGGTGTAAATGCACAATTAATCGAAAATCCTCCATCTACCATCTTTTTGACTTGTTCATTGTAGCCCATAACAATTAAGCCGCCCGTCTTTGCCCGCAAGACGTTATCGATACCGTCACGAATAGGGGTCCCTGGTGCTACAAACTGCAGAATTTCTGATATTTGTTTTTGACTAACTGTTGTTTTTTCTCCTTCCACTGCTTATCCTCCTAATGTATATTGCAGAGCCTCCGCTACTGTTGATACCCCAATCACATCAATACCATCTGGGACTTTCCATCCTCCTAAATTTTTCTCTGGGATAATAATTCGTTGGAACCCTAATTTTACCGCTTCTTGAACGCGCTGTTCAATTCTAGATACTCGGCGTACTTCACCTGTTAATCCTACCTCTCCTACAATAACATCTGTAGCGCTAGAAGCAGCATCTCTGAAGCTTGAAGCAATACTAACGGCTACAGCTAAATCAATTGCTGGTTCATCTAATTTTACTCCACCTGCTACTTTTAAATAAGCATCTTGATTCTGCAGCAGCATTCCTACACGCTTTTCTAAGACAGCCATGATAAGCGAAACGCGATTATGATCTACTCCCGTCGCCATTCTTCTAGGGTTTCCAAAGCTCGTTGGACTGATTAGCGCCTGCAGCTCTACTAATACGGGTCTTGTCCCTTCCATTGAAGCAACAACAACCGATCCTGCTGCTCCCTGAGACCGTTCTTCTAGAAAGATTTCAGATGGATTCAATACTTCTTCTAGCCCACTTTCTTTCATTTCAAAAATGCCCATTTCATTTGTGGATCCAAATCGGTTCTTAACCGCTCTTAATATACGATACGTATGATGGCGCTCTCCTTCAAAATAAAGAACCGTATCCACCATATGTTCAAGAAGTCTTGGTCCTGCAATGGCCCCTTCTTTCGTTACATGACCCACAATAAAGATGGCAATTCCATTCGTTTTAGCAACACGCATTAGTTCAGCCGTACACTCTCGCACCTGTGAGACGCTTCCTGGCGCTGATGTGACATCAGCATGGTAAATGGTTTGAATTGAATCAATCACCACAAAATCAGGCTGCATGCTTGAGATGGCCTCTAGTATTAATTCTAAGTTTGTTTCTGCATGAACATAAAGCTCTTCAGCTTTTACACCTAGCCTGTCCGCTCTTAACTTCGTTTGCTTGGTTGATTCCTCTCCCGAAATATATAGTACTTTATTTTGTTTCATTGCTAACTGCGCGGAGGTTTGCAAAAGTAAAGTAGACTTTCCGATACCCGGATCTCCCCCTATTAAAACGAGTGACCCTCTGACAATACCTCCTCCTAATACACGATTTAACTCTGCAGAAGGTGTAAAAATTCGTGGTTCTGTTGTAGATTCAATCGCTGTAATTGACTGAGGTTTTTGGACTTTAGAAGCAGTAGCTCCGGAAAAAGCTCCTCGGCGTGATGATTTCGTTTCTTCCATTTCTTCTACCATCGAATTCCAGCTTCCGCATCCGGGACATTTCCCCATCCATTTTGCTGATTCATATCCGCAATGCTGACATGCAAATTTTGTTTTTCGTTTCGCCATTATGTTATCAATCTCTCCGTTCATTCAATCGATTTCTATCTCTATTGTACACTATTTCCTAAGCTAAAATAAAAAGGGAGGCATACGTGTTTTTTCGTATGCCTCGTCTTGGTTTGAGTAAATTTAGCTGATGCTGCTTGGAGCGGAGGATTTAACAACAAATTCTCCTTTGTCTACATCTAGCGTCACTTTCTGACCTTTTTGAACAACCCCTTTTAGCAGCTCTTCAGATAAACGGTCTTCAATATGTTTTTGAATTGCTCTACGAAGTGGACGAGCACCGTATTCTGGATCAAAACCTTCCTCTGCAATCTTATCAATTGCCTCTTTTGTTAATTCAAGATCAATTTCTTGCTCTTTTAAGCGTTTTGTTAACTGATCCGCCATTAATTTAACGATTTCAGCTAAGTGAGGTTTCTCTAATGAATGGAAGACGATAATTTCATCGATACGGTTTAGGAACTCCGGACGGAACGCGCGCTTCATTTCCGCCATTACTTTTCCTTTCATATCTTTGTAGTCTTGCCCTTCTGCTTCTACTGTGAACCCTAAGTGCTTGCTTCGTTTTAATGTATCAGCACCTACGTTTGATGTCATAATTAAAATCGTATTACGGAAATCAACTGTACGGCCTTTTGAATCTGTTAAGCGTCCATCTTCTAACACTTGTAATAAAATATTAAATACATCCGGATGCGCTTTTTCAATTTCGTCTAAAAGAACAACTGAGTAAGGTTTTCTTCTTACTTTTTCCGTTAACTGGCCGCCTTCTTCGTATCCAACATATCCTGGAGGTGAACCTACTAAGCGTGAAGTAGAATGTTTCTCCATGTACTCAGACATATCGATACGAATCATTGCATCTTCATCGCCGAAGATTGACTCCGCTAATGCACGTGCAAGCTCTGTTTTACCAACCCCTGTTGGTCCTAAGAAAATGAATGAACCAATTGGACGTTTTGGATCTTTCAAGCCTGCTCTAGCACGGCGCACAGCTTTTGCAACTGCTTTTACCGCTTCTTCTTGCCCAATTACACGAGAGTGAAGAATCTCTTCCATGTTCAGCAGTCTTTCTGTCTCTTCCTGTGCCAGTTTAGAGACCGGTACACCCGTCCAGCTAGATACAACCATCGCAATATCTTCTACGGTTACAGCTGAGTTTTCTTTACCTTGCTGCTCTTTCCAAATTTTCTTCGTGTCTTCTAATTCTTCGCGTAGGCGTTGCTCTGTATCGCGTAAAGATGCTGCTTTTTCAAATTCTTGACTTTGAACAGACGCATCTTTTTCATTGCGTACTGATTCTAATTTTTGCTCTAATTCCTTTAAATTTGGCGGCGTTGTAAATGAACGTAAACGCACTTTTGAACCAGCTTCATCAATTAAATCGATTGCTTTATCCGGTAAGAAACGATCGGAAATGTAGCGATCTGATAGTTTCACGGCTTGCTCGATTGCCTCATCAGAAATAGATACTCGGTGATGTGCTTCATAACGGTCACGAAGCCCTTTTAAGATTTGAATAGACTCTTCCAACGTTGGTTCATCCACTTGAATTGGCTGGAAGCGACGCTCTAACGCTGCATCTTTTTCAATGTACTTTCTGTATTCATCTAAAGTCGTAGCACCGATACACTGAAGTTCTCCACGAGCAAGAGACGGTTTTAAAATATTAGAAGCATCGATAGCACCTTCTGCGCCGCCAGCGCCAATTAATGTGTGTAACTCATCGATAAAGAGAATGATATTACCTGCTTGACGAATTTCATCCATTACTTTCTTCAGGCGATCTTCAAATTCTCCGCGATATTTTGTACCAGCAACGACCGTTCCCATATCCAAAGTCATAACACGTTTGTCACGTAAAATTTCTGGAACTTCATTGTTGACGATTTGCTGAGCCAAACCTTCAGCGATTGCCGTTTTACCGACACCTGGCTCCCCGATTAATACAGGATTGTTTTTTGTACGTCGGCTTAACACTTCAATAACACGCTGAATTTCTTTCCCACGTCCGATAACAGGGTCTAAGCTTCCTTCGCGCGCTACAACTGTTAAATCGCGTGCTAAGCTGTCTAGCGTAGGTGTATTAGCATTTGAAGAACCTCCGCCTTGATGACTTGAAGCAGCTTCATTGCTACCTAATAAATGAAGCACTTGCTGACGAGCTTTATTTAGGCTGACACCTAGATTATTTAAAACGCGTGCTGCAACGCCTTCACCTTCACGAATTAAGCCTAGTAAGATATGTTCTGTTCCTACATAAGAATGACCAAGCTTTCGGGCTTCATCCATTGAAAGTTCAATGACTTTTTTCGCACGAGGTGTATAATGAATGGTCTGCGTTAATTCTTGGCCTCTGCCAATTAATGCTTCCACTTCTTTTTGAATTTTTTCAGTGCTTAGGCCTAGAGCAGAAAGAGCTTTTGCTGCAATCCCTTCACCTTCACGAACGATACCTAATAAAATATGCTCCGTTCCAATGTTGTTGTGACCTAGGCGTAGTGCTTCTTCCTGTGCCAAAGCTAATACTTTTTGTGCGCGCTCTGTAAATCTACCAAACATCATATAATCGTCACCCTCCACGTTTAATTTGTGTTTTTATTTATAGTGAGACGTTCTCGAATTAAGGTGGCTCTTTTAATGTCACGTTCTTGAGGCTTTAGGGGACCTCCCGAATACTTTTGTAAAAAGCCTGGCTGCGTCATAATGATAAGTTCATTCAATATATTTTGACTCAGTCCTTTTATATACCCTAAATCGATTCCTAATCGAACATCTGATAAACATTGTGAAGCTTCTTTTGACTCAATAATACGGCTATTGGCCAATACTCCATATGAACGATACACTCGATCTTCTAACTCTACATGAGATGTTTTAAACAGCGCGTCTCGTGCAGAGTGCTCTTGTGTAATCAACTGCTGTACGACACTATTTAAATCTGCCACAATATCTTCTTCAGATTTCCCTAAGGTTATCTGATTAGAAATTTGAAAGATATTCCCTAAAGCTTCGCTACCTTCTCCATAAATTCCTCTCACTACTAAGCCAAGCTGGTTAATAGCGGGAATAATACGATGAATTTGACGGGTCATCACTAAAGCCGGCAGATGCATCATCACGGATGCACGTAGCCCAGTACCCACATTTGTGGGACAGCTGGTTAAATACCCTCTATTTTCATCAAACGCATAATCTACGTATTTCTCAATCCAATTATCTACTTTATTGGCTGTGCTTAAAGCTTCAGATAATTGAAGGCCTGGAAATAAACATTGTATGCGTAAATGATCTTCTTCATTAACCATAATACTCAAATCTTCTTTTTCTGATAAAAAACAAGCTCCGTTGTTATCTCCTTCAGCCAAGTTAGGACTGATAAGATGCTTTTCAACCAACACTTGCTTTTGAAGAGGCTGTAATTCGTTCATCTTTAGTAAATGCAAATTCCACTGATTGGTGTTTTCACTTTTTTGAAAAACTTGCTCGAATACTCGAACCACTTCAACTGCTTGTTCTTTAGAAAAGAGAGTTGGAAAAAGATAATGAGTTAAATTTCGAGCCAGCCTGATTCGACTGCTTAGAACAATATCTGAATTCGAAGCTTCTTGACGCATCCAAGAGCTAACAGGCTGGGAAAAGAACAAATCCTGGGACATGAATTACGCTTCCTCCTCTCTCGATTCGTTCATCTTCTTTTCTAGTAACCGAATGTGATCTCGGAGTTCGGCTGCCTTCTCAAACTCCTCTTTTTCGATATACTCTTTTAAGTTCAATCTTAATGCCTGTAATTCCTTTTTTAAATGAAGATTACTTGCAATTCTTGCTGGTATTTTTCCATGATGCAGATAATTACCTCCATGCAGCCTCTTCAAGAAAGGAATAAGAGGTCGCTCAAATGTTTTGTAGCAATCTGCACATCCAAACCTGCCGATTTTAGCAAATTTTTGATATGTCATGCCACAAGTAGGACAAGAAAGAACCTCCTGACTTTGTTTCTTATAATTTTCAGTTACTGCTGGATCTAGGTTAAGTAGGCCAGCTAGTAAGTTATTGATTGAAAAACCTTGCTGATTTGAAAAAGAAAATGCATCTCCATTTTCTGAAGCGCATTGTTCACATACATGCATCTCCGTCTTTTCACCATTAATGATTTTTGTGAAGTGAAGAGTTGCAGGTCTCGTTTCACATTGCTGACAAATCATCCTGTCATCACTCCCTGTTCTAAATAAAATAGATCATGAGCTTATCGGTAGCGTAATGAATTAAGCATTGCTTTTAAAAGATTAGCCCTTAGCTCATCACGATAAGGAAGTTCAATATTAATAACTGAACGATTGATAACACTCAACATGATTTTTGCTTCTCGTTCTGTGATGACTTTTTCTTCAACTAACCTAATAATGACGTTTTCAGCACTTACTTGTGAAATTTCATTTTGAATCATCTCAATTACTTGCTGAAACAAATCCGCTGCATCGTGCATTTTTACTTTTGCAATACGAATAAAGCCGCCGCCGCCTCGCTTACTTTCTACAAGATAACCTCTTTCAACTGTAAAACGGGTATTGATAACGTAATTAATTTGCGACGGAACGCATTGAAATTTATCAGCAATCTCACTGCGCCTTATTTCAACAATTTCTCTTTCACTTAATTCAAGTACTTGTTTTAAATACTGTTCGATAATGTCAGAGATATTTGGCACGCTGCCCCCTCCTTCTGACTTTGACTATATTTGACCTTAATTTAAATATAAAAGGAAACGAAAAAATTTTCAACTATGTACTATTAAAGTTTATTCTTTACTTTTATCGTTGCCACTAAAATTTATTTCAAAACCTGCAAATCGTGAATTTTATTGTTCTTACTATACTTTTTCATAAAACAAATAAATTGTAAACAAAAAAGGACTAGCTAAAATAGCTAGTCCTTTTTCAGGTGCCTGGCAACGTCCTACTCTCACAGGGACAAAGTCCCAACTACCATTGGCGCTAAAGAGCTTAACTTCCGTGTTCGGTATGGGAACGGGTGTGACCTCTTCGCTATCGCCACCAGACAAGAGATTG
>NZ_JAJEKD010000014.1:0-80016 GCF_021029645.1 Priestia sp. TSO9 | reverse complement strand
TTATTTTATATTAACGTATGGTTTCGTGTAGTAAAATTAATTTTGCTATAAAAGAACACTACATATGAAAATACATTTATAAAAGGGGATAAAACAATGAAAAGTCGTGTTATCAAGATTGTTTCTTCGCTAGCTATAGGAATAGGAGTTGCTGCAGCTCCAGCTTCCTCATACGCAGCAACACCCAAAACCATGAAAGTGCATTACATTGATGTCGGTCAAGGAGATAGTATCTACATTAAAGCTCCTAACGGTGAGGACATTGTTATTGATGGTGGAAACAAAGGAAAAGGAAATGCAGTCGTAAGTTATTTAAAGAAACAAAAAGTCGATGATATAGAAGTGTTAATTTCTACTCATCCTGATGCTGATCACATTGGTGGGTTAGATGAAGTCATTAATGCATTCAAAGTAGAAAATGTTTATGCACCAAAAGTAAGTAATAACACGCAAGCTTACAAAGACTTTTTAAATGCTGTGAAAAAGAAAAAATTAACGATTAAAACGGCACAAGCAGGCGTAAAGCTACCTGTTAAAGATGTAAATGCGCAAATTGTAGGGCCTACCAAAACCTATGCCAACAGTGATTTAAATGACTGGAGTGCTGTTGTACACATGGCTTATAAGAAAAATACATTTTTATTTACAGGGGATGCTGAAACAAAAGCAGAATCAGACATGATTAAGGCGAAGAAAACACTACGTGCAGATGTACTTAAAGTAGGCCATCATGGAGCCAAAACGTCTACAAGTAAAAACTTCTTAGACGCTGTAAAGCCTAAGTATGCAGTCATTAGCGTGGGTAAAAATAGTTATGGACATCCTACTTCTCAGGTTGTGAACTTACTAAAAAATTCTAAAGTAAGTATTCTGCGAACAGATCAAAGTGGTACGATTATTATCACGGGCGATGGAACATCTTATTCTGTTAAAAAATCGAGGTAATTATGAAAAAGATAAAAGGTATTATTGATCGGTTTGAAGAGGGATTTGCTGTTGTGGAAATTGAAGGCATAACAAAAGATTATCCAAAAGATATCTTCCCTGAAGATACACAAGTAGGAGATGTTGTTTACATTACAGGAAATAAAGTAACAGTCGATAAGCAAGAAACTAAAAAAAGAGAAAAAGAAATCGAAGACTTGATGAATGAACTCTGGGAAGATTAAAAACTAGTTACTATTTATATAAGTATTATAGCTCTGACATAAAGAAGAAGATGACAGTCTCTTATTTTGAGACTGTTTTTTACGAATTAATTATTAATAAACTGTTTCGAAAAATTTATAATATTTCACTATTAAATAATATCACTATTAAGGAATAAAACGTTGTTATACTATCTTTTAATATTGGTAAAATACACGTAAAATTAACAACTTTTAGAGGGGGAACAACTATGTATAAAAAAGGTGTTTTTTTATTAATAACCATAACTTCTTTACTGGTTTCTGGCTGTCAACAAGAAGAAAAGGTTGATTCAAAATCAGGAGAAACTAGGGAGGTTAGTAGCCAGGAGACCAGTGATAATAGTGCTACTAAAACAAATCAAGATAGTAATAATGCTACAGACAATAATACTGGGGAACCTTCAACTATAAAAGGTAGCGATCATGCGAGTGCTGTTCACAAAAATAGTAATCAGCAAAACTCAACTAATTCAAATACAGTCTCCGATAACGCTTTTGTTACTAAAGATACAGCAGCTCTAGTAATGGCTGACTACATAAATGGACTAACAACTGCAATTAATACGGGCCAGTTCAGTAATGTTGCACATGTTTTAAAAGGTTCGTTATACAATGACCAACAATCATTAGTAAGCAACTTATATAAGAAGGGTATTAAAGAGAACTGGGTAGATTATTCTGTAGTGAATTTTACGAAAGCAGGTAACTCTTCTGATGGGCCTCTTTATAACATACAAACTGTAGAGACTGTATCTGTTATACAACCAGATGGATCTCAAAAAACAAATAAATATAATTGGATGTACAAAGCAGTGCTTATCAATAACCAATTATACTTAACTGATATAGCTAAAAATGGACCGATTACTACTGTATCAAAGACTGGTCCAACTTCAAGCACTCAATCAACGAATAGTTCAGCTACAACCATAACTAATAGCAAAAAAGCTTATTATTTAGATTTACTAGAACAAACTAGAGCTAGTGAAGTACAGCCAGTTAATGATCAGATTGATGGTGACAGAAGGCAAGCGTCTGGAGCCAATTATCAAATGTGGGATCAGGTGTTGAACGATATCTATGGTGAATTAAAAAACCAATTACCTGCATCAGAAATGAATAATCTAAAAATCAAACAACGTCAATGGATTAAAGATAGAGATGCTGCTTCTCAAAAAGAGTTGAAAGAAGCTGGAGGAGGAACTTTAGCCTATGCTGAAGAAGCTCGTATTTTACACGAAATGACTAGAGAACGTTGCTACGAGCTAGTTACTTATTATATGAAATAATGAGAAAGTACTATATTTACATGTGGGAATGATTTAATGTATTCAACGTAACAAAGAGCCACTTGTATGAAACAAGTGGCTTTTTATATTGAGTATGTTTTAGATAAAATGTACTAATCGTAACAGAATAAAATCTTTGTTTTTGATATATCCCTTCCTACCCTCGGTTTACTTTCCCCTCATTGCTAATTCTTGAAAACTCTTAGGTCAATTTCAAAATTACTGCTAGATTGACTGTATAATTCGTGTGAGTTCTTTTTCTAAAGCATCGGGCTCGTTTGAGTAATTATAAATCCCTAAAAACTTCTCTATAGCCTCTGGATGGGAACTGATTAGCTTATTGACAGCATTCTGTTGTTCAGAGATGCGTTCATTCTGCGAAATTTGACATCCCATGTGAAACCGAACCATAAACTCGTCTTCTATTGCCTTTTGATATTCTTCAGATATTTGATTTGATTGATTTGATTGTCTCTTATATTTTGAGAGAATATTGGATAATATGCGTGCTCCACATATAGCATCATGGATACCTTGTGCCATGCCAGGATCTTTAAAACAAACTGCATCTCCAACCAACGCCCACCCTTTTCCCATTCCTTTATACCAGTAATTATCATATCTGAGAATGCCTTTAACTGGTTCTACTAATTCCGCATTTTTTAAACGCGTCCCTATTGTTGTATTCGGAAAGTTATCTGTTAAGAAATTGCGTAGACAGCTTTCCGGATTTAATTTCAATCGTGCTATCAATTCCTTATTTTCTAATGGGAAAATGCCGGCGATAACATATAAATTATCATTCGTTGGAAAGAGAATGGCTGTGTTATCTTTTATCTTGTATACTTCAAATTTAGGGACATTGTCATCGCGAAATTCAGAGAAGTACCCGAAATAGATGCCGACTTTTGCCGAAATGCTTATTTTGAGTTCACTTTTTACCAGCTTGCGAATAATTGAGGATCGGCCGTCTGCCCCGACTACCAGGCGAGCTAAAAATTCTTGTTTCTCGTTATTGCCATCTAGACCCTCCACCCCTACTACTGTATCGTCAGCATGAATAACATCCGTCACACGAAACCTTTCTAGAACGGTTACATTCATTTGTGATTTGGCTTGTTCAAGTAGGATCTGATCGAGATAAGTTCTTCTAATGCAATAACAACTTTCTTCTCCGTCAACCTTAGGGATGAGTCCTTCTATCGCGGTATCCTCAAATTGAAATTTAATATCCTGTACCGGTGGGGCGTTTGTTTCCAATAATTTGTCCATGACACCGATTTCTCGAAGAAGAGCGACAGTATTATTGAAAAAAGTATGCGTTGATAATGTATCCTTTGGAAAGGTCGCTTGGTCTACTAACAACACATGAAAACCTGCCTTCCCAAGATAAATAGCAAGGGTAGAGCCGGCAACTCTAGCACCGGTAATGATGACATCATACGTCTTATTCATCGTATCGCTCCATTTCCAAGTACAATTATTAATTTGCGTATCCATTAGAAGGGTTCTAAAACTAATGTTCTTACTAGTTAAAGCAATGAGGTAAATTGATAAGAGTATGCGACATACATAAAGTATGGAAATTAAAACGAATTAAGTACAGGGAATTTTTACCTGTTAAACAATTAGCATTAAATAGAAGCTCATTTACAAGAAGGTATAATAGATGGATTGAAACATAGATATAGATTCTAGACATATATTTCTTTTCCTCTTTTATTCTTTGAGCTTTCTTACTTGTGAAAGTTCACAAAGTTTACACAATGAAATGTAAGCGTTTCCTGCGAGTTTGCTGTATACTAAATAATATAAAACGATATAACTTTTAACTTGTATGATTTTCTCACAAATTCTGCATGGTAATTACTTATTTGAATAACACATTCCTATATTAGTTATTAGGAAGAAAGGGGAACGGAGCATGATATTGAAAGCATTGAGAAAGAAAGGTGTCATTACCATTAACTATTATCAAAACGGTTTATTACAAACATGTAAGGGACGTGTAAATGATCTTAATCTTCATGATCAAACTCTTTCTCTAGAGGATGAACAACACAATATATTCTCTATTCGTCTATCGGGCATTACTGAAATTCATTAAGTCTATCATCATGTAGTTACATTATTTAATATGCATATTACAGGGAATACTAATGATAAAGCTATAAAAAAGAGGAAGAGAACTCTCTTCCTCTTTTTTATGACTTATTTACCTTATTAGTACTATTTCTTGTTTCATTTGATTAACTGCTTATGCGAAACAAGGGAACACCTACTGACCAGGAAGTTCCCTTGTTATTTCGCTAGGTAAAAATACATCAAAACAAAGATTAAAGAAATAGGTTACAGTAGGGACAAAGTTTTTTTCAACGGACCACTGTCACATGATCTATAGGAGTTGCATTGAATAAATAGCGCTAGCTACCAGTACTTACGACTAAAATGTTGTATTCGCAGCTCCCCCATCCTACTCCAGAATTAATCATAACTCCTTGATAGTCTAACCTCTGTAAACACTAGCACATGTATCAGGTTTTGGTTCATAATAACAATGATTTTTAAATTGACCAGATGCAGGTTGACCGTACCATGTTGGAGGGCACGGAGCATGTGGATTAAAATACCAAAGAGCAAATTTCGCTGGGTGTTGTCTCCAATAATCCAAATTCTGCTTTGCTAATCTTTTTTCAACACCTCTTGCTCTTTGATAAAACACATTGCCTTTTTGAACAGCTTCAAACGAATAATTCCCCCCCTGGACTTGATAAATGACTTGTGAAACGGTTCTTAAATTTTTAAAGTCTATACAATTTGCTGCAAGACGATTAACAATTACATTTCCCACATATAACATTCCTTGTCTTCCTTCACCTTCAGCTTCTGCTCGCATCATCCTTGCCATTAAGTTAATGTCTGAACTACTGTACTTTACTCTTGCCATTTACTCACCCCCAAAATATAGTATGAAAAAAAGCATATATTGATGTCATGGTTTATAAGATAGCAATTTATACGCTGGGGGTTAGTCTAGTCACTTATATTTTTCATAAAATGGACGAGACGTTAGAAGGTGTCCAAAAGAACAAAAATAGATTGCAAGCAGAGCTATATGATCTTAGTACATCAGGAGAAAAACTTTATTGAGGAAAAAAATAACAGGATTAATGGATTTTAGACGAGGGTAAAGTCAACTAACTATTTTAAAAGGAGAGAATGGTATATGGAAATTCTATGGATGCTAATTGTAGGTGGAATTATTGGTTGGCTCGCTGGTTTACTTACCGGACGTGATGTTCCTGGAGGTATTATAGGTAATATTATCGCAGGTTTTATTGGCTCTTGGTTAGGTAGTCTAATCTTGGGAAGTTGGGGACCAGTCGTTGGTGGTTTTGCCATCATTCCAGCCATTATTGGATCTATCATTTTAGTATTAATTGTAAGCTTTGTTCTAAGAAAAATGGGGCAAAACAAGAATCATGGTCATCATGCAAAATAAAGTAAAAAACATAAATTGGAGGGACTAAAGATGAGAGAGGAAAGTAAATCTGCGTTAGATGATTTTGTTGAAGATAATCAATTCGAATTAGATTCTTACCTTACTTATTTATTCGACCAAATTAATCATGAGAGCGAAATTCCGTCAGAAGCTTAATGAGAAGCCAAATGTTTTGTTCTAAAGAAAAAGATAAAAAAATAATAAATCAGAATATAACATAAGCGACCTTAGTAACTTTGTTTACGATACATAGGGTCGTTTATTGTTATGAAGAATGTTTAAGGTAGTATTATTCATAGGCAAGGCTCAAAGGGTATTAATTACTTTAACTACTGCTTTAGTAAAAATCAATTGGTCCTATACGTTGATTAAAGTCCCTTTCGAAGTGCCAGACGAAGGGGTGTACATATGATTAAAAAAGGCACATTCCCTGTTGGGGCATACTTGTCCACTATCAAATAGAATTTATCTACTTTGATAAGCTAACCATTTAGTAAATCATTTCATAATAAAGGAGATGGAAGTGTGTTTGGATTCAATGATATGCCTAAGTTCTTTTTTTCTTTCTTACTTGTACTACCACTTGTATCTCTTGTTCACCAATTAGGTCATTCTATCATGGCAATCTTTTTCGGAGGGAGAGTGGATTTTACAATTGGAAAAGGAAAAACGATTTTCAAATGGAAGAAAGTTAAAATAAAATCCGTTTACTTTTTAGATTCTTTTTGTGTATATGAAAAACTAAAATATGACAACCGATTTACCCATGCTTGTGTCTATGCTGGAGGTGCCATTGCTAATTTAGCTGCTATTTTCCTTATAAATGGTTTAGTTATGACTGACATCCTTTCAGCAAGTCTCTTTTCTTACCAGTTTGTCTATTTTTCTGTTTATTATATTATCTTCTCGCTATTGCCTATTAAATATACAGAAACAAATTTAAGCGATGGACGTGCTATTTATGATGCATTGAGGTATGGAAAAATAACATGTAACCCTGATTAATAAAGCTGAAATAGTGGTGGGGATTGATGGGTTTACGAAGCTACATATTATTTCGTTTGTGCAATAAGTTAGACAGTAAAAATAAAACTACTTTAAGTAATGTAGTTAATTCAGCAATTAGTATTGATGTTAATAATAATTGATAACAAAAAACCTTCTACTCCTGTCAGGTAGAAGGCCATTTGTGTGATGGAAATGTCATTATATACCCTGCGAGAAAGGTAACATATCTATTCATGTCCAATAGGTCCATAATTTAAACAAATTACATAGGAAAACCCTCTACCCTATAGATAGAAGGCAAGATAGAAACATATTATAAACAAAAGTAGGTGACTTAGATAACTTTACATTTATTTTTATATCCAAAAGGAAAAAGCTTAAATAAAAAGAGCTTCTACTCATGGACAGTAGAAGCTCACATGGAACACATCCTGCTAAAAAATGAGTTAATTAACACAAAAACAGATAAGTTTTTTATTTTTTAATGTTTTCGTCAATAGGTTGTCGTTTATGCTTTTTATTAATAATCTTCTTGTTTAGTATCCTTACTTCATGAACCATTAGCAACCTCATATCTTTTACAATATATTTAGCCAATTCTTCATCAGAGGTATCATTGTCATCAATATCAAGACGAAATTCCTGACCTTGTATTCCATCACCATTAGTAAAATCAACTTCAAAGTCAAAACGTACTCTTTTATCCATGTCTACTCTACCTTAATTTAGTTTAATTATCTGATATATATTCGGTTTAAAAACACAAATACCTTATCCAACTATCTAATGAAACTTATTGCTTCATGCGCTCCGAAGAAAGGCTTTTGTTATTTTAGGTTGGTGTTAAAAAGGAACGATACCGTGGTAAAGGAGGTTCTCTAGAACCTTAGATACCTATTTACACCAATAAAATCACAATAAGATAAACATAATCAAAAAAGAGAAGGGGTTAACCTTCTCTTTTTGCTATAATATCTATACTCTTAGGTGTACTTTTTTATTTCTTATTCTCGCTATTTCTACAAAAAATCGATTTCTTATGAAATTAGCTTATTACAAAAACGGATAGATTGCTTCTGCGTAAGCGATGGCCCCTTTTTTGTTGGGATGGCCAATTGAAGCGCGTTTGCAAATCTCAAAATCGACTCCTGTACATCCAGATTTTGTACAAGAAACCAGCCTTTCTGCTGCAATAAAATCTTGTGGTGACATATCTAAATTAATGCCAAATACGTACGGATCATCAGTAAGTGCAGAGTGCTCCCCATCAATATTTGGGTCAGCAAAGAAAAAGCGTTTTTCTCCGGTTAAGTTAGCATTTGTTTCATCTACAGCCTGTTGAAGAAACACTTTGGACTCATTGGCAAGCTGCATACTTCTTGCATGTATGATTTGAAGGTGCTGCTTAGTCAGAAATCCAGCACCAATACCACCCGGTATTCCTTGCACTGCTATTCCTAAAGCAACTAATAAAATTTCCACAGCACTTAAATCACTATGTTCAGAAACAGGAGGGTAGTATCCAGTTACAATTACCTTAGCATTGGGAAAGGTAGTTGCTACTTTTTCTAATAGGATTTTGCTACCATCGAGAAAGTGCTTACGATGTAGCTCAGTTAAATCAATATCAGTAAAAGGATTTAGGACGGTTCTAAGGTTAACATCGTTTATTCCACCATCCATAATGATAAGATCTACTTTAGAAGGATCTCCTACAAATAAATCACACTGCTTAATGATAGTCGGGTATGAATTAGGCACCTCTCCATCTGTCGTTGGAAGAGATGAATCATCGTTGACTCCAATAATAGCTCCTGAATGAGCAAGTACTTGAGTATAGTATCCGATATTCCCATTTCGTACTTTTATAGCATTCCCAACAAGGGAATAATGTTTTTCATGTTCAGCTAACCCTTGACCCCAAGAAACAGAATCGCCTATTACAAGCGTATGAAATGTATCTAAAACTAAATTAATAGTGTTAGATGGTGTTCCGTCCGATAGTAAAACGCTCACCTTTACTGGTTCCCCCGATGGGTTTTCCTCTATTGAAGTTGGTCTAACTAATGTAAATTCCAGTTGAGTAGGACTTAATAAGGTAACATCCGGCATATCTTGATCATTTATTCGGACAAGTGCACTTTCTGAAAATCCACTACCTATTAAGCTTACCTTCCTTCCTGGACTCACACGTGCAGTGATCTGATTATCCTGCTGAGCAGAGTCGATTTTAGGTTTAATATATATAGAAGCCTTATTAGATAAAGTTCCATCCAGCTGTTTTACCTGAATGGTATGCTGCCCACCTTTTAAAGAAGGAACTATAAACTGCAGAGCAGTGTCACTAAAAGCGTTTGTTTGCACAGGAGAACCGTCTACTAACACGGTATCGGACTTTGTAAAGCGTTTACCTTTTAAGGTTATGCTATCATCTACAAAAGCATAAGCTGGCACTGCTTCAAAAATAGCCGGCTCTAACAGTTTAATACGAATATCATCTGGATCGATGACATACATACCGACTGCCTCTGCGAATTTTCCTCCACTGTATCCACTAGAACCTTGACCAGCATAAGAGCCATCGGGTCCCTTTAATCCTGCAGTTCTCGATCCAGGACCACAAACTGCGCCAAAGTTTGCCTTAACGGAATCCCCAACTGGACCCCCGGCACCTCCTATACCAGGATAGCCAGGCTGACCTCCACTTCCCCCGCGTCCTCCATCGACAGTGATATAAAAACCTTTAAGGTATTCGTTGATAACTGCCTGTGGAGCATAAATTGAAAGCTTCCCTCCATGCCCTCCATGTCCTCCGTCTCCACCCTGACCTGCATTTCCACCTACTCCTCCGTTACCTCCAGCACCTGCTCCTGCCTTACAGAATCCTGACCAGTCTAATTGAGCAGGTTTTCCTTTTCCTCCTTGGCCACCATTTCCTCCATCTTGTCCGGCGCCACCAGTAATTCCATCTTGCCCTCTTAAATCAAAAGCAGGACGTCCAATCATATCAAGCACCCATACTTCTAACTCAGGCGCATTATTCCCATCTGGGGCTTTATTACCTTTGATACCATGTGTACCGTTTGTTCCTGAAATTCCTACAAGCGTTGTAGATGTTGGTGCTTGAGGAGGGGTTCCAGGTTTCCAAGGCTTAGATGGAATAGATTTGCTTGGCCTTTCCCAAGTAAACGTAACATTTTTTCCAACTGTAATTTTTTCCGCAATTAAAATAAGATATTGTTGAGGTTGCTTAAGAACCACAGTGGTATTATCCTGTAGATTTATTTCCGTAGCTACCCAATAGGCTGTATCGATATTAATTTGAGAAGCAATACTTGGTGTGGAAGCAAAAGATACTGTTTTAGATGGAAATGGAACTGATTTTAAAATAGAACCTTGGCCACCAAAAGGTTGAAGTACAGGTGCGCTTACAGTATTGTTTACTTTATAAGCTGACTGAAAGTAGGCCTGGGTAGTAATTAAATTAGAGTCAGGTCTTGTAACACCTGCTTGGGGTATTAAATTCCCTGATAAATTCAGTGTCCCAAGAGATGAGATTGAGGTAATACCAACGGATTCTAGGACTGCTTTATGGTATTGTATTCGTTCTTGGCTTGAACTAGTGGTTGAAATGATTGAGTTATGACTAACCGAAAGAGATTTTAGTGAAACTGGAATAGCTGATGTTAAATTTTTAGACATATGAATCCTCCTGAAATAAATAATTCTTAAACATAATACTCTAGGTATTTTGGTTTTATCCTCCCTTGGGAATTAGGTAAATGTCCCTTAGGAATGAAGGGTACAAAGGCCTAGATAACAACCCGATAAACAATATATTTGCTGTGCTATAAAAATAGACCAATCTCTTAATTTTTATATCAGGCCTGGTACCTAGTTTATTCATGAAATGGGTAAGGGAATGGGGAATGGGAAATGGTCAATCTATCTAATACAATTAGTTGAACTCACCCACTAAATTATGTATTCTCAGTTGGTTTCAAGAATTTTTTATACTTTCTTTTTTTAAAAAGCGATTCGTATTACGGAATTTTTTTGATTTACATCGGAATTTGAATACATGTCTGTCCAATTGAAAAATAAAAAAGAAATCCTACTTCAGTAGAAAATGGATGAATGATAATACAATATATTCTCGTTTTTGACTTCTGATATGAATATGAATAAGCCTCCTATTTAGGAGACTTATCCTTAAAAGAATGAATTCATATCGGTGTTACATCGTTATTCTCTCAATTTTATTACTTTATTTAACAATACCGTACCGAACAATTTCCACTTCTACTTTTGATTCAAATTTTACGTTTCTGAAATAGCTTGCTTTATCTTTTTTTAACCAGGACCCATGGTGAAAAGCAATTAGTCGCCTTCCAATACCAAAAGCATCACAATTAGCTTCTTGCAATTTGTGGACTACTTCTTCTGCTTCATTAGTGAATTTTTTTGATAGTTCTTCATTTAGTTGATTAAGTTTCTTAGGTACATTTCCTATAGGGAATTCTTCTACTGCTAATTCTAAATGTAGGTTTAGATTAACAAAAACGTTTCCATCTTTGTCCACGGAAACATTTAGTTTTCGTCTCATATTATTAACATTCAGAGAAATAAAATTTGTCATCTTAGACTTATTATTATTTATATTTTTTGTAAAACGTGCGTATTTTCCTCTCTTATTATTTAATAAAAGAAAAAGTGTGGATTCTCCTTGGGATAGAGTTCCTGTTAATTTTCTGTCATTAAATAATGCTAGGCCTTCCACATCAATAGTTGTACCATTATGGCCTATTTTTAATAAAGGAAGAGCAATGTCTTCACCTGGATCAAGTATCTCTGAAGCGAGAGTCTGTATGGTTTCGTCGGGAATGATTGTATTCGTCTCAGTACTTTGTATTAAATTTAAGATGTTTTGGCTAATACTTGACTCTAATTTAGGTTTAATATTAAGTATATCTACTGCTGCTCCTTTTACTACTGCCAATTTGGCACTCATAGAACTACGTGGATCACGCCAAATTACATCTAAAGATGGATAAATATCACCTTTTGCAAATTTTTCACCGAACAATATAAGCTTATTTTTCGAAGCATCTAAATTACCAGGTATTTCTGTATTTAATTTCATGCGTCCTTCTCTAGGTGTATTTGCAATTGTAGACAAGGTTTGACTATTACTAGCTATAGTCTCTTGTCCTGATGTCAATGAGTTGCTATAAATATCAGGTATGGCAATTCCAAATAAAAATTTGTCATCATCGGTGCGATCAAATGTTATAGTCTGTATTAGGATGGCATTTTTCATCAAATTTTGATCCCAGCATCCTGCTGTTAGCAGTAAACATATACTGATTGCAACTAATCTTTTAAACCTCATAGACTGTGATTTCCTGGTCTTTTTTTAGTAAAGAAAAACGAAAATAAGAATAAAAATAATGGTATGACCACGATAAATCCTAAGTGTGCTGGTTCTAAAATTTTATTAAATTTTTGAAGGTCAGTTTCATTTTTAGGAAAAAGAGCCAATATGAAAACAATCCCCGCAGTATATGGAAGAAACGTAGCGTGATTGGTACGGTTAAAAAAGTATTTGAAACCATTAGAGGCAAGAAAAATCCAGCTTGCAATAGATGTAACAACAGATATAATCCAGATTGATAGGAAGAACAAATCAATTCGCTCAACAATCTGAAAAGAGTAAGATTTAATCATATACAACAAAGGCTGGGGAGTAAGATACAGATCTTGCCTAGTTTCAAAAAAGATTAGACTAGCAAACACCATATACGTATAAAACAGCGTTACAAAAAGGTTGGCACTTGAAACCGCAACAAGTTTACGTCCATCAGTTGCTTTTACAAAAGGATAGAGGAAAAGAATAAACTCAAAACCTAACATTGAAAATATAGCTTCTTTAGAACCTTTTATTATATTTGATACACCGGATTGACCAATTGGAAATATATACAGGAAATTAGCATCTTTCAGTGCGTATGTAACTAGCCCAAATAAAATAATTAATAATGGCGTAACAAGTACATAAAAACGAGCAATGCTTCTTAAGGTATCTTTCACAAGATGCACGCAAACTCCTAATGTTAAAAAAATTAATATCCAGTTTGGTGTCCTTTGTAAGATCCATGTATCAATTACTTGAATGAAACGAGATAAAACTAAACTTCCTGTCACAATAAAGTAAATGGCATAACAGAAAATAATAATCTTTCCTAACCTTTTCCCTATTACACGAGGAATTATTTCATAAATAGTTAAAGATGGAAATTTCCTGCCAAGTCCCCACAAAACCAAAATAACGACTTGCACCATTGTCCCTGCAATTAAAGTTGATATCCATCCATCGTTTTTTGATAGTAGTGATACGTCATGAGGTAGTGATAAGATACCAACTCCAATTTGAGCTTGAATAATAATAAAAAACAATTGTGTATTTGAAATTCTATTTTCTTTTCGTATCATTGTAGTCCCATCCCCTTAAAGGATTTTGTTGTTCAATATGCTTAGGATGCGAATCTAATGGTCGTGTTTTTAATTTCCAAATGGGCAATCTTAAAAAAGTATCTTTAATATCTTTTATTCTAAGTGGAGCAAATGGAGCGAAGTAAGGCGTACCAAAAGACTCCAATTTACATAGGTGAGCTAAAAGAACAATAAATCCAAACACTATTCCAACAAATCCAAATGAGGCAGCGAGAAACATAAAAGGAAAGCGTAACAACCGGATCGCGTCACTCATTCCGTGAGATGGAACGCAAAAAGAAGAAATAGCAGTTAGAGCGACAACAACAATCATTGTAGTTGAGATAAGCCCTGCCTGAACAACAGCGTCCCCAATAACAAGTCCTCCAACTATACCAATGGTTTGACCGATTCTTGAAGGAAGACGTATTCCAGCTTCTCGAATTAATTCAATGGTTAATTCCATAATCAATGCTTCAATCAATGGGGGAAAAGGAATTTTATTAATTGAACTTCCAACAGGGTTTACGAGTTCATCAGGCAATACTTCAAAGTGAAAAGCGATGACAGCAATATAAAAAGCTGGCAATATAATTGAAATTAAAAAACTGGTATGTCGAATAGAACGTACAAACGTTCCAATTATCCACCGAGAACTATAATCGTCTGGTGACTGATAAAAAGCAAAAAAGGTAACCGGAAAAAGTAAAGCAGTTGGGCTTCCTTCCATTAAAACAGCAACTCTACCTTCATTTAAATGTCCTGCCACACGATCTACTCTTTCTGTGTTTAATAGTTGAGGAAAAGGTGATAGTGTAGAGTCTTCAATTAATTCTTCCAAGAATCCAATGTTTACAACATTATCCATCGATATGGATTTTATTCTATATTCACATTCATGAATTATTTCTTCATTAACAAGGTTATTTAAATAAACAAGTGCTATTTTAGATTTCACTTGTGTACCAGTAGAAAGATACTTCACGGATAGATTAGGACTTTGCACTGTTTTTCTAAGTAAGTGAAGGTTCGTCAAAAGGTTTTCAATAAACCCATCATGAGATCCTTGAACAATTTTTTCGTTCTCCGGTTCTGTAACAGAACGTTCCTTTGATAGAGAGACATCAACGGTAAACAGCTCTGCATAACCGTCTAAACTTAGAACACAAGAACCCTCTAAAAGCGCGGCCTCAACCTGATCAAAAACAGTGGAAGCCTGGAAGTTAGCACCAAGCATATCCGAGATTGGTTCCAAAGGTGATTGTAAACAGGGATTCAAAACGTATTTCTGTATCTTTTCCTTATCTACCATCGTTTCCAGGTAAATAATGACTCCCTGCACATTCTTTATCTCTAGATTTTTTATAACTAAATCCTCTGTATTTGAAAAAATTTGATTTATTGTGAAGATATTTTCTTTAATTGTTGAGAAAGTATGGTTAGAGATTTTTTCTCTTTTTTTTGAAGGATTCTTTTCATTTTTATCCTTGTTATACTTTAATAATTTTTTAATGAACTTCATTAAATCTAAACTCCTACGTTTTTATTTAAGGATATTTTCCCCACTAATTCTCGATGTATGTAAAAGATTCCAGTTGTTTCACTTTCTTTTACGTGTTTTTTACAATGTGAGGGAAATCGACAAGTAACTTAAAATTGACTGTCTGTAAGTTTAATTACATTAGCGTGAAAGCCGTATAGCTATGTAGCTTTTACATTCAAAACTATGTCAAAAATAAGTTGAATGAATGCTCAATAATCTATCGCTACGCTATATATAATTCTGGATTACTTATTCTTTTGATAAGACTGTGGAGGTCAACGATTAAATTGGCTGTCTAGAAGGTTTCTAAATAAATAACATAAAGAAGCATTAGATATACTACGTAATTACATTTTTAAGAAAATAACAAGATTAATGGCTCTTATTTGGGGGTAAAGTCAACTAACTATTTAGAGAGGAGAGAATAATGTATGAGCATTATATGGACACTAATTGTAGGTGGAATTATTGGCTGGCTTGCTGGTTTAATTACAGGGCGCGACATTCCTGGAGGAATTATCGGTAATATTATCGCTGGTTTTATCGGTTCATGGTTAGGCGGCCTTATTTTAGGAAGTTGGGGACCTGTTATCGGTGGTTTTGCCATCATTCCAGCGATTATCGGATCTATCGTTTTAGTACTTATTGTAAGCTTCATTTTGCGAAAAATGCGTCAGAACAATAATCATGGTCGTCATGCAAAATAATGTAACATATATAAAGTGGAGGGACTAAAGATGAGAGAAGATAGTAAGTCTGTATTATCAGGTTTTGTTGAAGATAATCAATTTGAATTGGATTCCTACCTTACTTATTTATTCGAAAAAATCAACCATGAGGGTGAAATTACATCGGAAGCTTAATTAGAAGTCAGGTATGTTGTTATAAAGAAAAGAAACCAAAAATTATAAATAGGAATGGAGCATAAGCGACCTTAGTCACGTTCTTCACGTGTATACAAGGTCGCTTATTTAAGCTGTCTATTTAGTCACATCTTGTTTTTTTATTTTGAGCATTTTATCATTGTTAAAATTAACTAGTTGATTAATTAACCTTCCGGTATATATAATTAATTATAGAGTTATAATCTTTATAAAATTTAACTTATATTCAACTAAGTCTTTAGGTAGTAAAACATCAGTAATAAACACAATTAGTCAACAAGAATCTACAGCAAGAAAGGACGAATATCTATGAAAAGAAAAATCACTTATCTCTCCATTGGTTTAGTTGTAATAATCATAATAGGTTTTCTTGGTTTCTTTACCTGGTCACAACAAACATATGAACCATCTCAAAAACTTTATACACTCGTGAATAAAAAGGACATTAAGTATGAAAAAGATTGGGTTATTTTCAACTCGAAAAAGAATAATCGAGTGGGAATTGTTTTGTATCCTGGAGCAAAAGTAGAACCGGAAGCGTATAGCTATTACGGTAAACAATTAGCAAAACAAGGTTATTTAGTGGCTATACCCAATGTGAACTTTAACTTTGCATTATTTGACTCCAACAAAGCACAGGAGATAATAGATGCCCACTCCTCTATCCATAAATGGGTCGTAGGTGGTCATTCCTTAGGGGGAGTTACTGCATCTAAGTTTGCTTATAATCACTCTAAAGAAATTGATGGTGTATTCTTGTTAGGTTCTTATCCAGATGAAGGAACTGATTTCTCAAATAAGAAACTTCCTATGCTTTCGATTTATGGTGAAAAAGATGGTTTATCAACCGTAGAAAAAATTGAAGATACAAAGCATTTATTGTCCCAAAAAACAACCATGCATGAAATAAAAGGTGGTAACCATGGTCAATTTGGCATTTATGGAGCACAGAAGGGTGACTCTAAATCGTCTATATCTGTAAAGAAACAACAGGACGAAATGGTTACTGTTACTTCAAAATGGATAAAAGAAAGTATTAACTAATTGATGGTTTGTTATAAGAGAATTTTGTTGAAAGGTGATTTTTATGAGTTCAATAGATCTTTTAATCAAAGCTTTAAGGGCAAAAAACATTCCAGTTCAAAAGATAAAAGTAAAAAATAGTACGCGCAATGAGTGGAAAAGTTACCAACTGCTCAATGAAAAGAATCAATTGTTAAATGTGACATTGAAATGAATTATGATAATTAACTCTTAGTGTTTGCTGAGATAATTAAGGAGAAAAAAATGATTGATACGATACTCTATTTTCTGTTTAGTATTTGTTACTTAGTGATGCTTCTTTTTAGCATAAAACTCATCAAAAAAAGACCAGTACCCTTTTATATGGCATTTTTACCTCTTGTAATAACTGGTTTAATTTATGATAATGTCATCCTTTCTGTAGGTTCATTTATTGGAGAAGGTAATATCCTTTTCCTTCTCAGTATGTTTCGTTTTTGGTTTCATGCTTTATTTACGCCTACTCTTGTACTTTTTGCTTATGGAGTGGCTAAGCATTTCAATCTTCAATGGGCTAAGAAACTTATATTCAAAATCATCTTCCTCATAAGTACACTAGCTCTTATAAGTTACGAGATTGTACAAACGATTAATAAAGAGCCAAAAATAATGCAAGATTATGGTATTGTTCGCTATACTCTTGTAGGAGGGGCTGGTCCACCTTTAATGGTTATTATTGTTGCATTCGTTTTGCTTATTGTTGGGATATCACTATACCGTAAAATGGGCTGGAATATAATGATGATTGGAGTATTACTTATGGTTGGGGGAAGTGCTATACCATTTAACCTTCCAAGTACGGCTGTCATAAATATATTTGAGGTGTTTTTTATCTTTTCTTTATTTTTAACTCAGCGTTATGTTACTTTTTCAACACATGATAAAAATTAAACTAATGCTTTTATTCTTATGAGATACTCCACTTAACAAAATCTTTATTTCAAAATATAAGTATATATCCAATTTTAAAAAGGAAAAGGAAGAATGGATACCCATTCTTCCTTCAGCCATCATTTTATAAAATTGTATTAGAAACGTCCGCCACCAAGTTGTTGCTCAGCCATTTGTACAAGACGTTTAGTGATTTCGCCACCTACTGATCCGTTTGCACGTGCAGTTGTGTCAGCACCAAGGTTAACACCAAATTCGCTCGCGATTTCATATTTCATTTGATCGATTGCTTGTTCAGCACCGTATACTAATAATTCGTTGTTGTTGCTGCTTTTGTTGTTTGCCATGTTGTGTCACCTCCTTGTTTCTTTTAAGTTTCCTATTATAGAAGAAGTACATACAAGGTAAATAATGGATGTATTATTTTCTTACCTGTTTCTTATACTAATTTTTAGGAACAAATCACACTTTAAAAGTGGAATTAGATGTTTCATTTCCTTGTCATGAAAATTAATATTTGCCATGTTCGAAAAAAGAGCCGTACCCAAAAGATACGGCTCTTTTTTATATTTATTGATGACGAAGTTTTTCAATTTCTTCTAAAAAAAGACCTGTCAATTTACTGATTATGCTGCTCGTTATACCTTCTCGGATTATTCTAATGGTCATTAATTTTATAGCTTCTTCTTTTCCTTTTCTTTCAGCTCTATAGCATGTCTTTGCACAACATATGAAGACATCTTTTATTCAGTCTATTTTTATTGAAATTGCACACCAGACTAATAAGTGTGGCGGGATTAAAAGCACTAAATTTCTCTAGAGCACATTCAAGTATCATTAAATGTTTACATACTTGCTACTAGGGAATCCACCTTGTAAGAACATTACTATCTAAATAGGAGGAGAATAAAAAATGAACACTAATACAGGGACTGTTGAACATAAAGTAGATAATAAATTAAATGAGATGAGCCAAGAGAAGAAGGAAAACATTCTTTCTAGTTTTAATGAATTTAAAACATACTTAGGAGATAAGGTCACAAAAGGTGAGAAACTAGGCTTAAATGATGACCAATTAACTCTAGGTGCTAAAAAAATAGCTGATTATCTTGCTAAACATGAAGAACCACAAAATGAAGAGCAATACTTGTTACATCAGTTATGGAAAGTTGGGAATGAAGAGGAGAAACATCATCTAGCTCATATGCTTGTTAAATTGGTTAAAGAATAATTCAAATTACGTAATGAAAACTAACAATACATGATTTATTAAAGGAAGAATGAATAATTCATTCTTCCTTTTTTATTTATGTATTATCCGTTGCTTACACAATAAAAATCTAAAAATGTGCTTGAAAGTAAATGACGTTTAGTAGAAGGTAGGCTGTATACGTCCTCCCGACAGGACATGATTGTATTACACGTTCGTATCGGTAAACCCAGAGTTATAGAATTACATATGTATCTGCACACTTATAATAGTATATTATTCATTCACTGATATACTTTATATCAAGAATAAAGAAAATAAGGGGGAGCATGTAATGGTCCTATATAAAGATCCTATAAATGAACTACAATTTATTCAGAAAGCTCTTGATTATACACGTGCTGGTCTGATTATAACGGATCCATCTTTGCCTGATAACCCCATTATCTATGCAAATAAAGGATTTTTAGACTTAACGGGATACGATATAGAAGAAATCCTGGGGAAAAACTGTCGTTTTCTACAAGGTAAACAAACGAACCCCACCACAGTTAAGGAAATGAAACAAGCTGTTACCGCACGCTCATCAATCACTGTTCAAATTTTAAATTATACGAAAGACAACCGTCCCTTTTGGAATGAATTATATATTGATCCTTTATGGATGGAAAGTAAACTGTACTTTGTGGGTGTCCAAAAAGATATAACAGAAAAGGTAAAGCAAGGAGACCTTATTATTGATTATCACGAACAAATGACACAGATGTCTACCCCTATTGTACCATTGAAGGATGGCGTTTCAATTTTACCGATTATTGGCGTGTTAAATGAACAACGTTACGACATGTTGATGGAAAAAGTATCGACGTATATTGAAGAATCAAAAGATGACTACTTTATTGTTGATTTTTCTGGACTACTAGAAATTGATACCTATACTGTTTCGTGTATTTATAACTTAAATCGTTTAATTAGTCTAACAGGAACTGAAGTGATGATTACCGGAATCACGCCTTTGTTAGCCAGGAAAATGGGTGATTTGTATGTTACTTTTGATGACTTAACAACGTTTACTCATGTGAAGAATGCATTAGTTTTTATTGAAAAGAAAGAAAAATAGAAGTGTTGTTCAAAACTAGAGAGCATGTTGCATTGCGTTTGTTGCAGTTTGTGACTTTCTTGAAAAACAAAAAATCAGTCATTGTTGGGGGAATATAATCATATTTTTTTAAAAGGGACTCAACAACCTTTTGTCTATGACATGGATAGATAACTCCTAAACTTACTAGTTTAGGAGTTATTTACTTTATCTATTCAGTTTCTGTTCTTCTTCTTTGCACTTGGTTAGCTACCCCTTCACCTTTCTAAATACCGTGGAGGCAGCACTAGAAAACGGTACCTTCACAATCTCTATCCTAATATTTTGTAGACTAAAGCAAATGACATGCTTTTGCATCTCAATCCCTGTGATCTTGTAGTCGTATCATCAAATGATTTAACCTATCTGTATCTTTTTTAAAACACTTAAAAATACGAAGCATTACATGATAGTTTTCTCCACCTCTAGAGGCTACCAGTTCATGTTCTTTCAATTTTTTCTCAACTTCATGTTCAAGCACTGTTACAACTTCTAATTCATCTACCTCGTTTAATGCAACTCTGCAAGCAAGTAATGCGATGCAATAGTGATATCCAATGCTATCGTAGCCACGAAAGCAACTGTCGCCAAGCAATCTCAGATCGTACGGTTGTATAGTATTAATTACAACTTCTGTTATCCCTTTAGAAGCAGCAAATGGAGCCATATGTAAACAATGTTTGCGATTGAGTGGGGTAGTAGAAAATGATTTTATTTTTCGTATCAATTTCTTTAACAGTTCTTGATTTTCATCGCTTAGAGAGGTTTTTTTAGTTTCTAATATATCAACTATGTATTCCATATTCATACTCCTTGTTATTAATGTATCTTTAGTTGACCACTAAATGCTAATGCGAAATTTCCATTAAAATCAGTAGGAGCAATAATAACGTTTTTTAAGACATAGGTGTAAAATGAGCTAAGATACCGTTAAATAAAAAAAGAGAAGGGTAAAGCCTTCTCTTTTTACTATATAGCTCTTTATGATTAGATACTCTTCTTCATGCCACATTCCCTGCATTCACGTAAGAAAACGCCATCTTTTACAGAACTTTTGAAGTAAGATGAATTGCAGTGATCGCACCTTCCACTAACTTTATCCGGCAGATCGGCATACTCATAAATTTTATTTAAATCAAGGTTTGCATATTTATCTTCGTTGTTTTCCATAATCCATCTTGACCTCCACCATGCAAGACATCCTGACTTATCATATATGTGATGCTAGATTTCGCAGAACAAAGTCATAAGTATACGGAAGAACGTTTAGCATGATTTTTTTAGGTTTTTATTCTTTTTCTCCAAATTCTTTTCCGAATTCCTCCATTAGATCAATAATAGGAATCAATGCCTTTCCTTTTGATGTTAATGAATATTCCACGCGTGGAGGAACCTCTGGGTAAACTTCACGGTTAATTATACCATCTGTTTCTAACTCTCGAAGTTGCTTTGTAAGCGAACCTTGAGAGATATCAGACAAAAAGGATTTAATTTCACTATAGCGACGTTCTTTATTTTTTAAAAACCAAAGGATTAAATACTTCCAACGTCCAGAGAGTATGTTTTGTGTATAAGCAATACCATACATTTCTCTTTGTTCTCTTATAAACTCTCTTTCAAATCCACCTTTACAAATTTTCGTCATCCCTTATACCTCTCTTCTCTACCCATAAGTACAAAAAAGTGTACTACGGCAATTTAAATTGCCCTCTTCATAAATTAGAGTAATGATTTTATTATAGTCTATGCAAGTATACTTAGTTTTCACCAATAGTTCCAACGTGACTTGATAAATAGGACAAAATTAGTCTTGAATCAAATATGTAAGAAAAAAGGAGTAATACTAACATGAATAATACAGTTGAATTACTTTGTAACCATACATCCATTCGTTCTTATACAAATCAACCACTGACAGAGGAGCAACGGGATGTAATCTTTAAGGCAGCTAATCAAACTTCGTCTTTCAGCCTTCTACAGGCTGTTTCTATCATTAGAATTACGGATCCAGCTCTTCGAAAAAAAGTGACGCAACTCTCTGGTCATCAACCTTATATTGAAGAAGCAGCAGAGTTTTGGATTTTTTGTGCAGATTTTAACCGAAATCATCAAATTGCTCCCAAGGTAGACCTCGATTATATTGAATACCTTTTAATAGGTTCATTCGATGCTGGGCTCATGGCTCAAAATGCTTTAACGGCAGCTGAATCAATGGGATTAGGTGGTGTCTATATCGGTGGAGTAAGACTTAATATTGCAGAATTAACTGAGGTATTAAATTTACCAAAGCATGTGGTTCCTTTAGTGGGTCTATGCATAGGACATCCAGCTGGAGAGAAACCTGGACTAAAACCACGTTTGCCTCAATCAATGGTCATGTTTGATAATCAGTACCAATCACTAGATGAAGAAAAATTAGCAACTTATGACCAACAGATGCGTGAATATTACCAAGATCGTCCTGTTAGCGCACCTTTCACAGTGAAGAAAGTAAAGGGATGGAAAGATCATATTGAGGATCATCTTGAAAGAAGCCAACAGCCCTTCATGCTTGAATATTTAAATAAACAAGGTTTTGCTAAAAAATAAATTGTTTACCATTCACTTAATGCTCCCAACTCTCTAAAATCATATGGAATTGTGAGCAAGTTTATAGATGAAAAATGAAACAGCCTAATTTCTCATTTGATTTATTTATAGAAGAGTTACGTTTTGAAAATAGGTTACGTAAGAGGTTTTGACACTCTTACAAGATAACTGTTTAAACCAATATATTATAAAGGAGATTTTTAAAAAATGAATTTGAAAGAAATCAGTTGGAAAGAAGTTCTAAAAGATATTACGCAGAATAAAGAGACATCAAATATCCCTACAGGCGCGCCTACACCAGAACATATGAGAAAGGCTATGCAAAGCTATATTGATATGATTAATAAAAACTATCATGAGGGTACACATAATTTGTTTGCAGATAATTACACGCTTGAAGATCCATTTGGTACAAAAGCTTTAACAATTAGCAATGGATTTACAGAGAAAGATCTTGAAGATGAAGATGTGCAATTTATTCCGAAAAAAGCAGAATTAATATCTCCAATTAGTACATCGTATGGGAATCAAGCAGCTATGGCATTCAAACTGTGGATGGACGTTGGGGGACAAGAAATTACTATAGATATTATTGACGTCATGACATTTGATGAATCAGGTAAAATAATTGAAGTATTGGCTCATTGGGGTAGGGATAATGTAAAAATAATGAAATAGAAGAAAGAATACTTCTATAAATGATATTCAACAATCAGGCACAATTGTGGATTAAGCGTCCCTTTTCCTATTTAACTATTGGGGGCGTTTGTTGAATAAGGGGTTCTTACATATATAATATGTAAGAACCCCTTATTTATCTATATTATTTGAATTTTAGTCTTGATAAAACCTTATCCGGAATGTCAGTATAGTCATACACTTTATCAAGATTGATTTCTTGCTCCTTCGTTTCTTCCAGGTCGATCACTCTTTTCGAGTTGCCTCTTATTAGATTACCACAAATAGTAAAGGTAAAATTATTTTATGTGAAATGAACATCAATCAGCTCACTTAACCTCATTTTATTTTTTAATTCAAATACTTCATCGATGAAAATAAAGAGATCCCCTAGGGAATCAACAAACTGAATGAATCCTGTATCTGTTATGCATTGGCCTCTCTTATAATATGTAAGGTACACTTGTTTATTTGTATGTAAGGCTTCAATTAAGGTGAAATTCATCTGTTCCATTTGCTCTTCTGTTAAAACAGGTTGAGCTACCTCTAGTTGCTTGCTTATGACTTCTTTTAACCCTATGTATTGCTCTGGCATTGTAGCAAAAGGGCGCCATTTCTTCATTCCTCTATGTTCCATGTTTCTGTCCTCCTTACGCTTTGTGGCCTCCAAGTAAGCCATTTCGATAACGAACGGTTGAATGCTCGAGGTGACTGGAAGCTCGCAGCAAACTATTCTTTCCATAACGCATCCGGATTTCATCAATCGTTTTAGCAAGCGCATGGGCTCTTTCACGCTGATCAATGTCCTCGAATAAACTCATTTGCTCCTCTTCTTGAATGCTTGTGTTTGATAAGGAGATCCCAATGGAGCGAATTGGCATTCCACTATCATAGGTATGTAAGATGGTTAAACAATACGGAAAGATATCTTGGCTTAAGTTCGAAGCTCTCCCCATTTTCTTTTGTCTGGAGAAGCCTCCACCTGTTTGTTTGCTGTAGCCAATGGATAAATGGATCGTTTGAGCCACCACTTGATGCATGCGTAGACGAAAACAAACATCGTCCAATAGCTCCAATAGCAATAATTCCACTTCTTTTCGGCTTGTATAATCTTGAAAGAGAATCTGACTTTTTCCAAAGGAACGAGAGCTAGGAATGTACACATCGGAAATGCGACTAAAATCAATCCCATTCGCATGTTGGTGAAGTTCCTCTCCCATGATGCCAAATTCTTTTTGTAACATCTCTTTCGAAGAAAGAGCGAGTTCTTTTATGGTATAGATGCCTAAACGGTTTAATCGTCTTTCTGTAGCTGACGAGATCCCCCAGAAATCTTTCATTGGATGAATCGACCATAACTTAAAGGGAATATCCTCATATCGCCAATAAGCAACTCCTGTTGGGCTATGCTTTGCTTCATGATCTAAGCTGACTTTAGCTAGTAAGAGATTCGGACCGATTCCTGCGGTAGCTGTCAGTCTTGTTTTGCGATAGATTTCATTAAGTATTCGATGAGCTAGCTCCTCTGGTGTTCGAGCAAATAAATGCAAAGAAGCAGTCGCATCAATAAACAACTCATCAATGCTATACGCATGAAAGTCTTCAGGAGCCACATACTGTAACACCAAACTTGAAATATAGTTGGAAGCTTTGATATATCTCTCCATGGATGGATTCACCACATGGATATCTTTCCTTTTAGGAATGTCGAAAAGGCGACTTCCTGTTTTGATCCCTTCTTTCTTTAATAAAGGTGTGGCAGCTAACACAACTGATCCTGACCTTTTGATATCTCCTACCACCGCAAGCCTTGTTTTCAATGGATCTAACCCCCGTATGACAGAGGAAACTGAGGCAAAAAACGATTTCATGTCGATACAAATAATGATTCTGTTTGGTAGCTGCCCATAATCCATAAAAGAACTCCTCAATTAAAAGAACATTTGTTCTGTATATTATATACGAACAAATGTTCTTTATCCAGTGGAATATCATCCCTTTTCCCGATTATTGCTATCCTATTGGAACTGGAATACAAATTATCTTTTTACTTTTATGCTTTTTCTTTCTTTTTTAATAAGAAAAGAACTTCGAATTACATGATAAAGAGCATTACCAATAACACCAATTAAGGCACTAAACCAAAATAAATTCATTAAATCATCTCTCATTCTTAAATTTTTAGAGGATGCTACAGACGATTTTTTCCTCTATACAAGTAATAGTGAAATGAAATATTAAAAACTAAAAAGATTTTATAAAAAGTTAAATTTTTTTGAAATGAGGATTTTTATATTAAGACACGATATTAAAAAGAAAAGGAAGACTGAAGAGGTAATAACCCTTCAAGCTCATTTGAAAATAAAAACTAATTAGTAATAAAGTTACAATGATAATTAAAAAATTCCATTTAAAGATGTATAATTACTTATAAGATAGATAGCATAGCTAAGGGGATGAAATTACGATGAATTTTAAGAAGCTACATATCAAACATTTTAGAAATTTTAAAGATGTAGAAATTGAATTAGACAATAAAAATGTATTATTCGGAATGAATGACGTTGGAAAAACAAACTTTTTATACGCAGTAAGATATTTACTGGATAGAGAAGTGAGACAACAAAAGTTTGTAATGTCGGATTTTCACAAAAATGATATAACACAAAAAATAGAAATAACACTTGAATTGGATCTGTCAGACTATGAAACTAGTGAAGATACAAAAAAACTTGTGGCCCAAGTCAAAGGAGCGAGAACTTCAGAGTCTTCAGATATTTTTTATATAAAATTGGAATCTGAATTTGATGAAAGGGAAGTATATGGTGAAGCTATTTTAAAATGGGGAGTAGATTTGGAAAATCTTATAGATATTCCAGCCAGAGGAACTTCTTATATATTAGATAATGTTTTCAAAGTAGTTTATATAAATCCACTGATTGACTTAGATCAACTATTTCATAAAAATAAGAAAATAATATTTGATGAATCTCATAGTGATGAAAATGACATAGGCATTATAGGTGAAATTAAAGGGATAACCGATCAATTGAATGATAAGATAGGCACAATGAATATAATAAAGGGATTTCAAGAAGAAATAACGACTGAATATAAATCTTTAAAAAATGAAAACATTTCTATTGAAATTAAATCGGAGATGTCTATTAAAGGATTTTTTTCAGATGTTATTCCTTACATCAAAAAAGATGGTGATGATAACTATTATCCTACATCCGGTGATGGCAGAAGAAAATTACTTTCTTATTCCATCCTTAACTACATAACTAAAAGGAAAAATTCAGATAAAATTATAATCTTTTTAATTGAAGAACCTGAGAATAGTTTGCATAGATCCATGCAAATTGCACTATCAAAGCAATTATTTCAACAACCTACGTATAATTACTTTTTCTTGTCGACCCATTCCCCTGAATTGTTATATGAAATGGATAATACTAGACTAATAAGAGTATTTTCAAAGGACAGAGTGACCTGTTCTTCACATATGTACAAAGTTGATTCTAACTACAAAAATGTTAAAAGGAAACTTAATAAATCCCTATCAGCTGCACTATTTGCAGAGAGAGTTTTATTGATTGAAGGTCCCTCTGAAAAAGTTCTATTTGAAAAAATATTAGAAGAAACCCACCCTGAATATGAATTAGACGGCGGATACTTACTAGAAGTAGATGGAATTAGTTTCTCACAATATACTGAGACTCTGAACAGTTTGGAAATTAAAACCTTAATTAAAACAGATAACGACTTAAAAGCAAAAAGAGGTTCAAGTTCTACTTATGACCTTATTGGATTTAACAGATGTTTGAAGTTACTGGAAAAAGATAGTTTAGCTCCAATAGAAATTACTCTTGCTGATAACATTAGTAAGAAAGATAAAAAGAGAATACTTAATGAAACAAAGTTAGAAATCTATGGAAAATCAAAAGATATTGTAATGGAGTTGGAAGCTAGTAACATATACTTATCTAGAATAGATTTAGAACATGACTTGAACATTGTTATTGCAGAAAAGATGCAATCGGTTTTAGAAACAACTACTCCTATAGATTACTTACAAACAAGTAAGCTTTATAATATGGTCGAATTAACTAATGGTTTAGATGCTCAAGATTGCGAGAAAATTTTTAACAGTGATCAATTTTGTTGCCTAAAGGAGTTGGTCAACCATGACTGATGAAAAAAGTCGAGAGGAAATTATCGAAGATATTGAAAATGTTCTAATCTCAGCTGGTGCAGGATCTGGAAAGACATCTATTTTAGTAAGAAAAATGAATTGGGATTTAACAAATAATACAACTCATTATAAAATTGCTGCAATTACTTTTACTAAGAAGGCGGCTAAGGAAATTAAGGATCGCCTTGGCGGAAAAGCAATAGGAAGTTTTGTTGGTACTAATGATAGTTTTGTAGAACAAGAAATAATTAGACCATTTATAAGAGATGCATTAGGCAGTAGCTATAATGATAATTTTGATGTAGAATATTCAAAAAGTAAATTTGACACAAGTGAAGAAGGATTAAGCATACTAAGGAATCAGAATATTTTAAGTGCGTTTAATGATAATAAAAAAAATTTTAAATTTCAGCTGGCTCTTAGAATCTTAAAAAGCTCTAAGGCAGCAAGACAATATTTATGCGCAAAATTTTTCAAAGTATTTATTGATGAATATCAAGATTGTGATAAGGATATGCATCAATTATTTATGTATCTAAAAGATGAACTAAAAATAAAACTGTTCATTGTTGGAGATCCTAAACAATCTATTTATATTTGGAGGGGAGCAGACCCGGAATATTTCAAAGGTTTGATTATTAATCCAAATGATTTTAATGTTTATTCACTAACTAATAATTTTCGTTGTTGTTCAGACATTCAAAACTATTCTAACTTATTCTACGAAGAAACAAGACACTTATTTTCTGAGAGAGAATGTGTCGAAAATGTCATTGGAATTAGCGATTCGGGGCCTATAAGTGACATTTTAGACAATTTAACTTCTGGCGAAAATTTACTAAATATTGAAGAAGAGCTAGCTATTTTAGTTAGAACAAATAATCAGGCACAAACAATACTAAACGAATTAAATGAACATGGCTATAATTTCACCTATATACCAAGAACCCCCTTAGATAATGGCACGAGAAACGTTGTGTTACTTATAGAACTTGCAAAGTATGCTAAGAACGATCGTTATTCAATATATGATGTTATAAGTGAATTAGCAGGCGAGTACAGTTCAGCCGATGTAAAAGAAATTAATGATATAATAAAAGTCCTTAAAGAGCAGGATATTGAAGAAGAGCAAATAACAAGGGTATTAACAGACTTGTTTTATAAGTTAAATATTCCTATGGATATTAATGAATTACAATCATTTATAGAAGTAATCAGGGTTTCAGACTATGATATTGCATTTGATGGTAGTACTCATAATCATAAAATTATGACGGTGCATTCTTCAAAAGGGCTGGAATTTAAACAAGTTATATTATTCGCTTCCGATTATAAAATCTATTGGAATCGGGATGTAAATGAACACTATGTAGCTACCACAAGAGGAGAAGAAAAAATGATTGTTATATTAGACGACACCAGGTATATAAATCATTTGCAACAACTAAGGAGTTTATGTAATCTAGATTCTATAGAAAAAGTAATAAAGGTAATATAATTTTTAAAAGCTACTTAAAATACTAAGCCCAATAACAATGAACGCCTTTGTTTTTTTAACAAAGGCTTTTTATTCATAATTTATAATTCCCTCTTATTTCATTAAAAACGTTCGTAAAAGTGTATGTATTTTGGAATACGTTCGTAAATTCTTTTTTAATTTAAACGAACGTAAAAATCGATAAATTTTTTATACATACTCAAAGTCCGTAAAGGTATACTTTTACGGACAACATATTCAAATCTATTACAAGATGTTAAAGTAGTTATTATTGCTAACAAAATGAAAAGATTACCAAATGCTTTTCGAAATAGTTAGTAGTAAGAAGTGAGGTGATTAAATGAAGGCTATATATCCAGGAAGCTTTGATCCAATTACAAATGGACATATTGATATTATAAATAGAGCTAGTGAATTTTTTGATGAAATTTTAGTGGCTGGTTTGGTGAATTCTAAGAAACAATATTTATTTTCTACCGAAGAGAGAAGACAGCTAATTGAACAATCATTTAAAGATAATAAAAAAGTCAAAGTTGATACATTTGAAGGATTACTTGTAGATTATATGAAAGAACACAATTATAGAGCGATTATCAAAGGCTTGAGAACCGTGACTGATTATGGATATGAAGCCCAGATGGCGCTAACAAATAAAAATCTATATAAAGAAGCTGAAACATTCTTTATTCACTCAGAAGAAAAATATTCTTTTCTTAGTTCAAGTATGGTAAAGGAAATCTATTCTAATGGGGGAAGGTTAAGCAGTTATATTCCAGAGCACGTTGAAAAAGCACTTTTATTGAAAGTTCCATGTTACCAGGGATAAATAATGTACACGCACATATTATCTTGGAGTAAGGGTGCTTTTCTATGCTTTTATGAACATACTCTATTTATAGAAGTAAATGAAAAGATCCTACATCAAAATAATGTAGGATCTTTTTGTGTTGTCATGCGGATCATCTTTGTTTAGATTATTTAATCCTTACCTAAATCCCATTTAATAATATGACCTGCGTGGGTAAGTCCTCCTCCGAATCCGTAGAGTAAGAGAACGTCTCCATCTTTTAATTTCCCTTCGTTTATCCCTATTTGTAGTGCTAGAGGAATGGAAACGGAAGAAGTGTTTCCCATGTACTCGACACTAGTTAATGTCTTCTCAACTGGAAAATCTGATCTTTCACATATAGACTCAACCATTCGTAAATTGGCACTGTGTGGAACGAACCAATTTACTTCACTCTTTTGTAGATTTGCTTGTTCTAGCAATTCAGCCATACCTAAAGGAATTGTCCGAGATGCCCACTTATATACTTCCCTTCCGTTTTGCACCATCTTGCCACTTGAACTCAAAGGTTGTCCATGCATGGTAGTAGATAAATTGGTGCGGTATACATGTTTACCTCCCTTTCCATTTGTACCAATATGCGTAGCAATAAAACTTGGGCGCTCTGCATCACTTTCGACCAAAACAGCTGCAGCCCCATCCCCAAATAGAACACACGTAGTACGATCCGTGTAATCTGTAACCTTCGATAACGTTTCTGCAGTTACGACTAAAACTTTATGATGAAGTCCAGATGTAATAAAGGCGTTTGCCATGTGTAATCCATATGTAAAGCCCGCACAGGTAGCATTAAAGTCTAGCGCCCCAGTTGTAGGAATATCAAAGTAATCTTGTATTTGGGCTCCCACGCTTGGAAATGCATAGTCGGGTGTTGTAGTGGAGACAACGATACACCCTACATCCTTTAACTCTTTTTGATACTGCTCCACTAAGTTTTCAATTGCTTTAATAGCTAGGTCAGAAGAATATTCATTTTCATCGGCAATTCTTCTTTCCCTCATGCCAGTTCGTTTCACGATCCATTCGTCGTTAGTATCTACAATTCGTTCTAAATCGTCATTTGTAAGTCTTTTTTCTGGTACGTATGTACCTATTGCTGTAATACGTGCAGTTGATTTCATTATATTCACCCTTTTTTATTACTAAGATATATAAATAGATATTAGTATTAGGTACTAATAAAGTCAATGAAATTATATGAAAAAAATGTAAATTTGGTTTATTTAGACCTAATAATAAAAATAAAAACCCTTTAAAACTATTGATTTTAAAGGGTTTTTTCTTATTATAATACCTGTTGTGTAAATTAAATTTGTGTATGATATATAATTAAAAAAGAAAAATTTGGATAAAGGTATTGTTAAAATTACTTTTATTATGTAAAATTTTCTTATAAAACAGACTATGTGTTACTGGCGTAAACATGGAGAACCATGAGGAAGCACATAGATAACGGCCGTACGCCTGGGCAAAGTATTTGAACATGAGTTCAAATACTTTTTTTATTTGGAAAGGAGATTTTCAAGTGAAAGAAATTGGTTTACGATACGGGATGAATCCAAATCAAAGTAAAGCTAACGTTCAGAATGCTGAGAACACGCCTATTAAAATCTTAAATGGAGAAGCGAGTTATATTAACTTTCTAGATGCATTAAACGCTTTTCAACTTGTTCGGGAGCTTCGACAGGCTACTGATCAACCTGCAGCTGCATCTTTTAAACACGTAAGTCCAGCAGGTGCAGCTGTGTACTCTCCACTAAATGAGACACTTACTGAATCCTATTTTGTTGAAGGCCTAGACCTGTCTCCTTTAGCGATTGCTTATGCAAGAGCGCGTGGGACAGATAGGATGTCTTCATTTGGAGATTGTGCTGCTTTTAGTGATGAAGTAGATGTAACTGTAGCTACTCTCCTCAAAACAGAGGTTTCTGATATGATTGTTGCACCAAGCTACACCCAAGAAGCATTAGAGATTTTGAAACAGAAAAAGAAAGGAAAATATCTAATTTTAGAGATTGACCCAAACTATGTGCCTGATCCAATTGAAAAAAGAACGGTATTTGGCATTACTCTAGAACAACAAAGAAATAATATACAGATTGGAAAGGAAGTTTTTAATCATATTGTTACGACTCAATCTGATATTCCTGATAATGCAAAAAGGGACCTTCTTGTCGCTCTTATTACATTAAAATATACACAATCAAACTCTATTTGTTTCGCCTTAGATGGCCAAACAATTGGGATTGGTGCCGGACAGCAGTCCCGTATTCATTGTACGAGGTTGGCAGCTGAAAAAGCTGATAAATGGTGGTTAAGACAACATCCAAGAGCACTTAATATGAAGTTCAGAGAAGGCATTTCTCGTGTAGAAGTGAATAATGCAATTGATGGATGGTTGAATGATGATATTACTGAAGTAGAAAATGAACAATGGAAACAGTGTTTTAAAGAGATCCCTGCTAGGCTAAGTAAAAGTGAAAAACAAGAATGGTTAAAAAGATTAAAAGACGTTTCTTATGCATCTGATGCCTTTTTACCGTTTCGTGATAATATCGATCGTGCGGCTCAGAGTGGTGTTAAATATGTGGTTCAAACAGGCAATTCTTTACGAGATGAACAAGTTACAGAGGCAGCAAATGAATATGGAATGATCATGGCACATTCAGGTATACGTGTATTCCATCATTAAGCTATGAATTAATATATAATCAAACCAAAAGAGCCAAGATCTCATAAAGGGACTGGCTCTTTTATACTGTTTCCGATAAGGCACAATATGTTAACTAATTCTGAATATCGTGTACAAAGTTCTTTAGTTTAAGAAATCCTTTTTATATCGAACAGCAAGATATATACCTGAAGCAATGAATGCAAGGGAATATTTAAATAAGAAGAAAATTTGCCACATATACTCTTTTGGGAAAATGAGGTCGCACAAAATGATTCCACATAACATGATAAGGGCACTTTTTAAATTTATTTGGTTTGTTCTTTCGTCAGATACACTCATACCCAATTTTTTTTGAAATACGTATACCAAAATTATTGCAATTATAAGCGATAAAAACCCAATACCAATAAGCATATTCCAGTTACTATTTGATTGTTCTGTCCAGACTTTCAAAGGATAAAAAATGGCATTTTCTATTTTGTCAGTTATCATTTCAGTCACTTCCTCTCACATAATTAAAAATATCGTTAACATCTACGCCAAAAAAATCAGCTATTCGATAAGCTAAAACGAGAGAAGGAGAATAATTATTTTTCTCCATTACATATATGGTTTGTTTAGATACTCCTACAGCGTCAGCCAATTCTTTTTGAGACATTCTTTTTAAAACTCGGTGCTCATACACTTTATTTTCAACGTAGTCACCATTTTTTTCTTTCAATGTAATCACCTTCCTTTTTTTGACTACAAACAAATAATACAACAAACTTATATAAAGGTAAAGTAAACTTATACAAAAGATAAATATTATTATACATATTAGTATATTAAAAAGGGTTCGATTCATCGCTAAGAATCGAACCCTTTTTCTATTTCATTCAAAAATATGGATTATTTCTTACTTTCTATAAGAAATATTATGTTAACTAAATCTATGTGCGATATACATAGAAACTTAGATGTTTTGTAAAAGATATTTGACATAATGAAAATATTACCATATACTATAAATGTAAAAAGTCTTTTACATTTTAGAGGTAGGTTGATAAGTATGGATAATCGGATCAAAGAACTTAGGAAATTTAAAAAGCTCTCTCAAGAGGATTTAGCTAAAGCTTGTGAAGTATCTAGGCAAACAATTAATGCTATCGAGAATAACAAATATGATCCAAGCTTAGCTTTAGCATTTCAGCTAGCAGAAAACTTAGAAGTAAGTGTGGATGAATTATTTTTATATCAAAGTGGGAGGAATTCGTAATGAAGAATGTGCAAAGAAATTATATTTTGGGTATTGTGGTTTTGCTAAGCTTCGCTTTTTTTCTAATCACGATGTATATTGCAGATTTTAAAAATGGATATAGTATAGGAGTAACTGGTGTTATAGGAATAGTTGTAGTTTTAACCAGCATATTTCAATTTGCTACTTGGGGATTCGATAGAAAAGTTCAAAAAGATGAAATGGGTAAGAAGGTTGCTACTATAAGCGCCAAAACAAGTTATCATATCTTAACAATCTCTCTCTTTGTTTTATGGGTAGCAGATCGCATTATTTTTGTCAGAAGAAATGATTTCGGCAATATATCTTTATTTGCAGCTATATGTCTGTCATTAGTTATCTTTCCGATTGTTCAATTCTTTTCAGCAAGACGATATAAGTAAAGGTTGAAAAGGCTAGAAACATTACATTTCTAGCCTTTTTAGTTCCTGTAATTGGTTTTATGTTAACTAACAATTAATTAAGTCTCTTTATGTTAAACTGTACATAGAAACATGTATGAGTTTGGAGGCAAGGTTATGAAACGTGCAATAGGTGTATTTCTTATTGCTCAAGCTTTATTAACGTACTTAACTATTAATACAATTTATACTCCTAGTACGACTACCATAGTAGATCGAAACACGGGAGTTACGACAGTTTCATATAGTTACCCTTGGGTGTATTGGTTAAGTTTTATCGGTTTGGGTATTGTGCTTATATTGGGAACATATTTAGTTTTTGCTAAGGTAAAGAAGCAGATCTTTAATTAAAGGTCTGCTTCTTTTATCTACCGATAAAGAGGTATTATGTTAACTAGCTTTGTGTATCGTATTCATTTATTTCTCCCTCTTTATAATGTGTTAAAATGTAATTATAAGGAATAAGAGGTGAATATAGTTATGTTTACAGCTTTAGTAGTAACAGCTTCTATTTTAGTTTTAGCTTGGATCGTTGGACAAAGAGAGCAACGCCAATAATTTTATATGTTATCCGTACGAAGAATTGAGATGATTATAAATGAATAAGAGAAATATGTTAGTCAAATCAATGTTTTTGTTAAGTTTAATTTCTGTAATAGTCTTTAGCTTTATTTTAAAGCAGGGGTTAACTGCATTACTTGTATCTGCTATTTTCATTGCATTAGCAGGAATTTTTATGAAAACTAAACCTACAAATAAAGAAAGCAGCTAATTTTATATTGGCTGCTTTCTTTATTTGTTTCCTAGAATTTTGATTATGGTAAATAACTTTGGGTATCTTACATATCTAAAAATAATTAGTTTGTATTTTGGCCCCCGCCATTTAGTCCTTCTTTTATGTATGCATTGACCTGACTATTTGAAAGCAATCCAATATGTCCAATGCCGTAAAGTTGAATATTTCTTGCTCCTTGCAACCTAGAGAGACTATTCACAACAATTTGATCATTGATGCTGTAGATAGATGTATAAAGAATTTTTTGATTAGGGTCTGTACCTGGGAGTGCTGTAGACGAGACTAAACCATTTGCTCCTCCTAACGTCACGACATTTTCAATCTTATTTCCTCCTCCTAAATATTTAATATAGTATAGCGTGTTCGCTCCTCCCATACTATGAGCAACGATATCTACCTTCTTAGCTCCTGTCTCTTTCAACACTTGGTCAATGTATCGAGCAAGTTGAGGTCCATTATTAAAATTGTTTCCTGTCTTATCTAAAAAATCAATAGCATAAAGATTACTACGATCCCATCCTTGAGTAATTAGATAGTTTTTAATAGGGATGAAATTATAAGATGCACCACTGATTCCATGAACTAGAACGACAGGATTGTGTTCTGATTGGGCCTTTGCACTCGAGGGTTGAAATCCTAAAGCTGATAAGATTAGGGATAAGGCAAAAATTGATGTAATAAGTATTTTCTTCATTTTTTATCTCCTCTTCAAGAATATGTAATTAACAACATGTATAAATTATATATAAAAAATCTAATATGGTAAACATATACTTATAAGGAATTTAAAGTTATATAGATTTAATATCTATTACTTGTTTATCATATGACCTATTAAGATACTCAGAAATAAATTAGTGCTGATAATGTTGATTATGTTAATTAAGAATTTATAGAATCTCTAACCCTTCTTGTGTTAAATTTAAATTCTCTAGAAAGGCGGGAATATTAGTAAAATGCGCAGATGGAAATTTGATAATGGTTTAAAAAAGAAAACTCGAGGGATAAAACGAAAGTGTCGTACGTTTGTTAATTCTATCACTGAATATACGGCTTCTTTACCTAGCCCTGAGGATAATAGCTATTTGGGTTATTGGCACCTTCATATGCCTTTTAATGAGTCATTTATTGATTCTAAAAATACATCAAATTCAGTAAGAAAGCTATGTATGCAGACACTGATTAATCGAATGCAGCATTTAATTGATACAAGAACTGAATTGGAGAAGGATTATCGTATTTATATTCTGATATCATTACCAAAGTTATTTGATTCTCAAATTGTAGTTTTATTTGATAAAGAAGATTTAAATGGATTTTTTGACAGGAATACAGAGGAGCAAAGTTGGACTCTCCTACCATCTGAAAGAAGCATAGAAAAAGAATGGGGATTAGAAATTCCTGAAAATCTAGTTATTAAAGGGTATAAAGAGATTATTAATGACGAAGATTACTTTCACGAAGGCGAGTTATGGTTCATTGGAGAGCTTGTTTGATTATTTAAAAGGATCTTTAATTAAAGATCCTTTTTTTAGTACCTATAAATTGGTATTATGTTAATTACCTTTGTATAGCGCATTAATAACCAAATTTTTGATTTAAAGTTAAATAATGGTGATATAATACAAATAGATCTACACAGAAAGTAGGAATATGATGAATCCAATAGAAAAGCAAAGTTTAAAATTTAGCGCTATGTTTAAGTCATACGAACAATTTTTGAAAAAGATTTTAAATATGTTCTTTACCAGATGGTATCTTATATAAAAAGCTTTTTTGATGCTTATGAGGTACATTGTGTTAATTAGGAATGTTTTAGATGAGAATGCTAAATCTAATGATACAGGAGATGTATGCTTGATTTATATAGTTTGTACAATTGTTGTTGCAATAATTTTTATTTTTAATATTGTTAAAGACCGGAACTTTATATGGTTGTGTATGTTTATTCCTCTGTTGATCCACTTTCTTATTACTCAAACTCATCTCTTTAACTTTATAATTGACCCTTTTGAAATTTGGGTTATTTTAATTATATATATTGCAACATATTTCGCTGTGTTTTTGTATGATTTTAATAAAACGAAGCCTGAAGAAAAGCAGTATAATTAAAATATAATTTAATTCATTAGGCTATTTTTTTAGATAATATAAAGCGTGATTTGGGTTAAGATTATTGATATTATGGATTTAGATCGTTACGAGTAACGAAGTTAATAAATAGTTATATGTTAAAGTAGAGAAGGTGAGTTTTTGAAAAAGTTAGCTCTTAAATTTCTAATCTATTTTTTAGTCTTTTTTATAGGCAATGTGATAATTAATATTCTTTTTAAGTCTCAAGCTGATTTCTTAACTGCATTCTCTACAGCCTTTGGTGTTTCATTTGGACTAGCTGTTATAGAATTTTATACAAATAAAAAATCCAAGGTAGCGTAACGTACTTTGGATTTTTTATTTCCCATAATACGTTTTATGTTAATTATCTACTAAAGCAATGATTTCTGAAAAATCATGTTGAATACTACTATTTAGTGCTATATCCGTATAAAAAAGTAAAAAGAAAGTATTGAGCTAGATTCACGTCCTGGCTCATACTTTCTTTTCATTAAAACTGATATATCGTAAGTTTTATATTTAATTTTATGAATTTTTATCTGCAATTCTACTAAACACAATCGGTTTTGTACTCAAAATGGATGGTAAATGCATTTTAAACTGTGATAACTTTCCTTCTACGTCCATCTCATAGGCAATTAATACATTCATTTCTGTATGAGAAAGATTCCACTTCGTTGTGTACGTGTTGTAATGATGATGTTTCATCTCTATATCAACGGATTTCCATTTTAAATATAACGTATCGTTTTGTTTATACACTTCAATTTTCCCATATGCAGGATGTTCAAATATCCCTGTATACTCTTTTACTGCATGTGTAAGGGTTGTCTCTTTTACTTGTGGAAGAGGCTTATCTAATTCTTTCATCATTTCTTTAAATTTAGCTGTATCTTCTATAGCTCTTTTATGCCAATCAATTGCATCTAGCCCCAGCAGCTCATCATAAATTTGATTCGCAAGGTAAGATGGTAATAACGTTGTTCCAGTGTTTGTTAATATAACAAGTCCGATATTTTCTTCTGGTATAAAAGATACGAGTGCTGAAAATCCATCAATATTCCCACCATGATGAATTACTTTATAACCCCGATATGCACTAATAAACCAGCCAAGTCCATAGCAATTTAGTGTTGTTTCTGATGTAGATAAAAGTGGTTCATCCGGAATTGGAATATGCGGTTCATACATCTGCTGTAACATATCAGGTGTAATAAGTTCATGTTCACCCACTTTTCCTTGATTTAAGTGGAATAGCACCCATTTGGCCATATCTTCTATATTTGAGTTTATGCAGCCCGCAGCACCAACTGTATCGATGTTACGAAATGGAACTTTGACTATATCTTCGTTCTTTTCAATGTATGGAAGTGCATGATCATCTTTTGCTTGTGAAGTAGTAACTGAAAAATTTGTATCTTCCATATGAAGAGGTTGCAGGATATGTTCGGATACATACTGTTCCCATGTCTGATTTGTAATTTCTTCTACCATATAGCTAATGGTTGCATACATTAAATTATTATATAAAAAGCTTGTACGAAATGGTGCATCTAGCTCCAAATATTGAATTTTTTCTGCGATGTCTTTTCGTGTTAGTGAAGATCCATACCATAGTAGTTCATGACGACTAACACCAGAACGATGAGAGGCCAAATCACGAGCTGTAGTTTGTGAGCTTGCTAGAGGATCATGGAGTGAAAAAGCAGGAATATACGTTTGAACAGATTTATCCCAATTAAACTTTTGTTGCTGAGCAAGTAAACTTAGAGAAAGCGTCCCAAAAGCTTTTGTAGATGAACCAATTGCAAACAGTGTACTTGGTGTAACAGGTTTTTTATTTTCAATGTCGCGATACCCAAATCCTTCAGAAAGAATAATTTCTCCATCTTTTATGATTGCGACTGCTGCTCCTGGAACATTTAAATCTTTCATCATTTCCTTTGTATAACTACCCAGGCGACCTGTAAGAGAGGATTTTATTTTTTGCATAAGAATTTTTCTCCTTTACCATTTTTTGTTACAAGTAGGTTATTTCGAGATAAAGAAGAGAAAGACCTTGTTGTTAACAAAGATGTCATATTTTTAGTTTCTGACTAGGAGTTATAATTAACTTAGGTTCATCTGTTCCACTCTGAAGATAATATACCCATGAAATATGTATCTACATATTTCCCTTCCACATAGGCGTGATTTCTTAATATGCCTTCTGTAACAAAACCAATTTTTTTATATAATGCAATAGCCCGTTCGTTTAATCCCCTTGTTGTTAAATAGATTTTATTTAAACGGAGTTGTTTAAATCCTAAATCAATCATTTGCTCCATCGCTATTTGACCATATCCTTGACCTCTAGCTTCAGAAGATAAAAGAATGCCGATACTAGCCCTTCCATGTGCATAATCTATATCTTTTAGGAATACCCATCCAACCAATACTTGTTCATTGGTCTCAATGCCTAAAATTAAATCGTCATTCATTCTTTTCTTTTCTACTTCCTGTACTACCTCTTCATAAGTTAAAGGTGTCCTACCTACCATTAGCATTGCCTGTTCATCATTTAACCATTTATGTAAATGTTGAATATGGGTTGTTTCAAATGGGGTAAGATATATTTTTTTTGTACTCATTTATTTATCTGCTCCTTCTGCTCCCAACCAGCGAATTTTTTAGAATGTTAATAACAAGCTATACATCCTGTCATACTTCATCTCGTAAATATTACTGACAAAGGTAGAAATGTATTTCTAGTCACGATGTAATTAAAGGTGAATATTAGTAAAATAGGTAAATGTATAATTGAATTAAGCCATTAATCTGTTTTTAATTTGGAATATACATTAAGATCTATAAACTTTCCTTTTGACTTCTCTACTTGCCTAAGTGTTCCTTCAAATGTAAAATTCAACCGACGTAAAGTTTTAATCGAATTAATATTTAAAGGCTCTACTTTTGCTTCAACTCGGTTTATGTCCAAATCTAAAAAAGCATAATTTAATAAACTGTTAATAGCTTCAGACGCGTACCCTCTTCCCCATACTGCTTTGGAAAGCTCGTATCCGATTTCAACTTTTGAATGCTCGAAGTCTAACATGTTATAGCCACATGATCCAATAATTTCACTTGTTTTTAATTCAATAATAGCAAAGCGAATAGCCTTTTTTTCAGTAGCTAGTTTATTTAAGAGGTTAATCATATCCCTTGCTTGTTCTATCTCGGTAAAATTGTTAATATTCATGTACTTAGTTACATGAGGGTCAGACCAAATTTTAAATAAATTAGTTGCATCGGATTCGTGCATCTTTCTTAGGTGTAACCTTTTTGTATATAGCTCCGAAATCAATAAAGTTTCCTCCTTATATTTTACTAACAAGAATAATATCTAAAGGTATTTATTGTGGAATTTTAATAAAACTCAGAATTCTATTTATTTAAAGCATGCCTTTCCTCTGATTCTAAGAGCAAAATTATATTTATTAAATACATATAATAAAGATGATGTAAACTCTCCCTATTTTTACTCCTATTAATTCAGGTAAAACCCTTAATCTACTTGATCATATGTTTACTCTTTATTTGGCTTTAAAGCCAATAAGGCTCCAAAATATTGTGAAGCTGTAGTAAAGCTGATAAATGCACATAACTCACTAATTTCACAATCTGTGAACGTTTCCTTCAACACGTGAAAAAAGGATTCGTTTATTTCCTCTCTTTGTTTTAGAAAAACTTCTGCAAAACCTACAGCAAGAGACGTTTTTTCATCAAATAAATCAGGGTTAGGCTTTCCTTTTGCTTTACAATATTCGCATCCATTTTTTTGAGCTAATGTTCTTCTAACTTGCTCTTTCAAAGAAGCTGAGAGGCTGTTATCCCCTTCTAAAACTTCTCCCAGATTGTTCCAAGCGCTCAATACATTTGTATTATGGCCTAATAGCTGCTGAAAAGAAGTACTTCCATTACTGGATAAAGAGATATTTGTCATAATATTGATTCCTCCTTATTATTTTTCATCCCTTATTCTAAAATTTTTCAGTTCCTTTGAGAATTTAATTTGAATTAAATAACATTGAAATAAGATGCAAATAGAATCCAAAATCATCTCTTTCATTACAGATGTAATGCAAAGAAATTATATATATTTAAAAGCTATCTTTATCGGCATATTTAATCACACTAAACCGAAAGTTGATGTATAGAGAATTTCATAATCGGTAAAAAGAAAACACAACAGCCCCTTGAGGCTTTGAGGAGGCCTTTTTGTATATGTTCTTGAAACGCTGGTTATGTGAACTAAGAATATATAGGATATCAAATATTATGGTATAATAAGTAATTATATTAATATTTTGGTATTTTATATGATGAAAAAAGGAGGTATTTTAATGGGAAAGGTATTATTCTTTAATTTTCCTGGAGAAGGCCATGTTAATCCCACTATTGCACTCGTAGAAGAGCTAGTGAAAAATGGAGAAGACGTGGTCTATTACTGTGTAGAAGAATATAAAAATAAAATTGAAAAAACAGGTGCTTTATTTCGTCCCTATGAAAATTTCACACGAAATATAGATCCAATGAAAAGGCTGATGGAAAAAATAGATCCCCTCGAAATGTTGCTATTTATGGGGCGGTCAATGGATAAGATTATAGAGGATGTTCTAAACGAAATAAGCGAAGAGAAGTACGACTACGTTATTTATGATAATAATTTCGCTGCAGGGTGGATTATTGCTGATGTACTGGGAATCCCTAAAATATCTTCTTGTACAACATTTGCCTTTAATGAGGATATCTTTTCAGCTCTCACAAAGAGCAGAGGAGAAATGGATAAAACCTCCCCAAAGTATCGAGAAATTGAAGAAATATCGACAAAATGGAAATATAAATATGGAGTAGTTCTTAGTGATAGACAAAACTTGATGTCTTGCCCTGGAGATATCACGATTGTATTTACCTCTAAGTTATATCAACCCTATGCTGATAAATTTGATGAGTCTTTCATCTTTGTTGGTCCTTCTATTGCGCCACGGAAAGATGTAGAAACTCTTCCCTTAAAAAGTAGCCCTAGTAATAAGCTTATCTTTATCTCTATGGGAACGGTATTTAACCAGCAACCTCAGTTATATACTACCTGTTTTAAAGCATTCCAAGAAAGTCCAGCTACAGTTGTATTATCAGTAGGAAAACAGACTGATATTCACCAGTTTAAAGATATTCCACCTAATTTTATCGTGCGTAATTATGTACCCCAATTAGAAGTACTACAACAAGCAGATGTTTTTATTACTCACGGTGGTATGAATAGTTCGAGTGAAGGGCTTTATTTTGGTGTTCCTCTCGTTGTTATCCCTGTTATGGGAGATCAACCAATAGTGGCTAATCGAATTGAAGAATTAGGAGCTGGTTTACAACTTAATCGTCAAGAACTAGATGTTCTTACATTAAGAAAGACAACAGAACAAGTACTATCAAACCCCTTATTTAAAGAAAAAAGCTTAATAATTGGAAAATCTTTAAGGGATTCTGGAGGGTACAAAAAGGCAGCAGAAGCTATTTTAAAATTTAAAAGAGATGCAAAAATAGAGGATTTTATTTAATCTTATCTAATTTTTAACCTTTAAGTCGGGAAATAAAAAATTAATGAGGATGGAAAAGAAGTCTCAATGGGAGACTTCTTTTTACTACCGCCTAGAAAAACATTATGTTAACTAGCTATGTATGTCATATACAGCTTAAAAAACGACAAACCTACTGAACAGAGATCAGTAGGTTTTTCTGCTCTTGGAGAAGAGATTCATGTTGGACATTAGATGCCTCACGGCGTCATGAGTAGTTTGCTTAACATAGTCAGTAACTATACATCATAAAAAAGAAAGTCTACTGGGGATCTCAGTAGACTTTCTTTTAGTTCATTTATAAAACCTCGAAGTTAATTTTACTTCTTGTTATAAGAATATGTACGTTTGTTCTCTTTATAACCTGTACCAACATATAAAACCAGTTGAAAAGTGGTTCTTTCACTGGCTTTATACGAGGTGTATTTATTTAATGCATTATAGCATCGTAGATAGTTTACGCAAATTCATTTTGCATTATAAATACTACTCAATAACTTATGTATTAAAAAGAAAACCCCACCTGACTTGCCAGAGGTGGGGTTCCTTTAGAAACTCTACATGTAATTAGTTTACTCAAAATACTATTAATTATCCGTCTGTATAAGAGCCGAGTATAAATTACTTTTAATAGAGGTTCCGAAAACATATTTTATGTAAACTAAAATTGATCCTAGAAAGCCAACTTTATTAGAAATGAGGATAGTTTGGTTGTTCTTAGATGCTAGAAGCTAAAATGTCCAATCCATAATATTAACTATATAGATTTTTCTTCATTAACAAAAATAGTTACCATGCATTAGTAAAACCACCTATAGCTATGGCAATCACTATTAGACCTATGGCCATATAAAGAAAGGGTCCTCTTCCTTTCCACTCTAAATAGGTAGTGTAACTATTAAAAACGAGCGATGACCCTAACAAAACAAGGCCAAATGACTTCAAGTAAAGTGAATGTTGAAAGTAAGAAGCGATAGCTAGAATGGCTCCCACTACAGCCAAAAGCACATAAAATACTTTCAATACTTTAAGATATGTCATGCACTTCCCCCTTTTGCATCAACCATATACTATCCTCTGTTACCCAGCATATGTTTGTCCAATATGAATTTAGTTCTAATTTCTAAAAATAATCAAATAAACATTTGAATATTTTTAGAAGTTGGCGCCGCCTCTAGTGCTAGGTGTGGCTATTAATATTTAACTTCACTATCCATAAGGTACATTACGCAAAATTACTTGTAATAAATTGTGCTTAATAAAAAAGACCCCTTGCCCATATAGGCAAAGGGTTTTCAAATTTATCGGAATAGGGGGAATACGTTCTTAGTCTGCACAGTTTTATAGATTGATATACATATATGCTTTGAAAAGTTTTCCTTAGTGGTTTAGCGCTGACAATATATTTTATGTTAAGTAAATTATAAAGTATTTCATACAAATACTTCGTTTTATTATTAATGACGACAAATAACCACCTTTTCTACAAATTGACCTAACCTTATATCACCAAATATCAATGGATTTAACACCGATTCCGTTTATCCAGATGAAGTAAGAAGATACCTTTTCCTCAGAGTCCATTAGAAGAAATATTTTTCATCCATTCTTTTTTTAATAATGCATACTGAAGAGTATTTTCGTACTTAGGAGTTCCATCTTCGTATTGAGTAAACGAAATAAACTCAACAAAATACCCTTCTTTACGCATCTCTAATTTTTCACATAGTTTTTGTGATTTGTAGTTATCCTCCTCAACGTATGCATAGACTCTTCTTGCATCCTTTTGAGTAAACAGATACTTAAGGAACACCTTCACACTTTCGATTGCGTACCCTTTTCCTTCATATTGAGCATTAAAATGCCAACCAATGGAATAAGTATCTGGCTCTTCCTTTAAGTAGAATATTTCTCCTATTAGATAATCATTGTCTTTTAAGCAGACTGCAACAAAAGAGTCGTCTTTTGTTCTTTTTTGAATTTTTAAGGAAGATTCTTCTATTGTGTGAACTTGGTCTTCAAGAAAGCAGTTTACCCTTGGATTAGCCAAGTATTCCAAAAGACCTTTAGAGTCTGCTTTAGAAAAATTTCTTAATATTAATCGATTAGTTTTAATTTTTTTCATTAACAATTCTCCTAACTTATATTTATGGGGTAAGGTAACAATAATGGTTGACTACGTTTTTTGATTTTAGGTGTTAACATCTTCAGCAACGCGTTCACCAATATCAAGCACACGCGAGATATTTTGTACAATTTCCGGAAGTCCGACTACCGCCTCTTGGAACATCCAAATATAAGCCAGGACTGCATAAATAGCACCAGCCGTAATACCCTCATCATCTGTAAGTCTAAGGAGTGTGGCTAGAGTTAAGAGAATGACAACAATCTCCATCATCCCCCATGTTTTAGCCTCAGCGTTAGAAATAGCAACACGCCACAAACGTAATCGTGCAAAATGTTTTTGAACAATGGTAAGTGGACGATGAACGACTATATCTGCCTCTTCTTCAATCCGGTTGTTAAGTGCGTGATTCAAACGATAAGAACGTCGACCGAACCAATGGTTTATGATTAGTATTGGAATTAGTGCCAATAAACTTAAGAACCCAATAAACCGGTCATAAAGAAATAACATGATAATAGCGCCTAAAAATCGAATAACCGTTGTTACAACTGCCGGTAGCTCCATTTGAAAGAAATCTACTACCTCCCGAGACAGTGAGACGCGTCCTACAATTCGAGTTCCTTTTACTCCATCAGCACGCTGACGCTCCACCATATCTCCAGCAACATTAGAATAAATCCCAACAAATACTTTTGTATCGTAAACGTGTCTGAACAACCCAACTCCTAGGTGAAGGACCCATAGTAAAGCAAGTGGTATAAGACTAGAAGGATTCCCTTTAAGCAAGCCATCGATTGCAAAACCAGTTGTTGCAGCATAAAGAAGATCACAAACATTCTCAATAATGGTGAGTATATACGTAAGGCTAATTCCTTTACGGTTTTTTGACCATATACCTCGAAGAAGTTGACTCACAGGGGATTTTGTCTTTTTTATCATTTGCATCTTTCCAACTCTTCCTTTTCTTTAATTAAACAAATTTTAATTCTATTTATCACTTTATCTTCACATTCATCATCAATTACTCTTTTCACCTACATAAAAAAAGTAAAGAACTTATCATTGCTGTTTATATCTCCTTTCCAGTACAATGAACATCATAAAGTATATGGTTACCGTATAGTCAAGGAGGATTTTATGAGTGAAGAGTTAGAAAAGTACTTTACTACTGGGCAATTCGCGAATCTCTGTCGTGTAAAAAAGCAAACGCTGTTTCATTATGATGAGATAGGGTTACTTTCACCTAAAATAAAAAAAGAGAATGGATATAGGTACTATTCGTATGATCAATTTGAAGTCTTTCAATTGATTGCCTTATTTAAAGAATTTGGTGTTCCATTAAAAGAGATAAGAATTCTCTTAACAGATAAAAAACCAAGAAATATGATTACACTTTTAAAGGAAAAGTCTTTTGAAATTGAAGAAAAAATTAATAATCTTAATCACTTACAAGCAATTATTCAAACGCGTTTACAGTTAGCAGAACATGCCTTAAAAACCGACTTTTCCTCTATTTCATTGCAGTCTTTAGATGAGGAAAAGTTTATGGTTAGTGAAAATATATTAGGAGAAGCAGAACAAAAATATACTGCAGTTATTCCGGATCTCATTCATTATACTCAACTTCATAAATTAGATAGAGGATATCCCATTGGAGCAATACTTGCGAGAGACCAAATCCAAAAAAAAGAGTTTTACAATTACAAACACTTATATATCAAAATTCCAAAAGGGATAGAAAACGTACATTATCACGTACGTCCCCAAGGACTATATGTTGTTGGATATCAAAAAGGTGATGAAACTGAACATGCTTACAATCGAATTATTCAATTTGTTGAAGAAAAAGGGCTAAAAATAGGCGAATATGCATATGAAGAATACGTGATTGATGAGATAATGGCGGATGGAATTGAGAATTCAATTACAAGAATTCAACTTCAAATTCAGAGCTAATAACAGGTTTTAGTTTATACAGGCAATGAACATCATGGTCACTAAAGGTTTAAAAAGCAAAAACCCCCTATTTTCGTAGGGAGTTTTTCTATAGGTTACTGAGGTTCTAGACTGGAGATACTTCTTAGTATCTTGACTAGTTTTCCCTACTAATTATATATTATGTATTATTTTTTTAAGTTATTTATAAGAATTTTTCATATAAACACTAATATTGTTTTTAAATCATAATATTCTGTCATTTATAATGTAAATTGTAACCGTTTTCAATTATAATGAGAATTGGGTTGGATAGCAAGCGTGTCTGTCATTGTATGTGGCATAGGCGGTGCCAATACAAGATACTTTGTTAGTCTGTATGTATAAGAGATTGCTAGTTAGGAAATAATAAGAAATAAGAGCATGGACAAAGGAGGTAAAACGATTGAGCGAACATAAACAGGGCTTTTCTACATTTATTAAAGAAGAACGATTTGACCTACATTCGTACCTTACTTATCTATTTATTAATGAGTGCCAGGAGAATCCAGTAAATGAGTTAGAAAAGGAACATGTAAATCAATAAATTTTGAACGTTGAAAGGATTACTAATGATGAATGAAAAAAAGTGTAGGTGACTTAATCTTTCTGAATAGAAGGAACAAGTCGCCTATTTGTATTTCGTCTAAACATTCCTGGTTCTTAAAAACGAATCTCTCTACTTCGTATAACTCCCTATTATATCTTCTTACCTTTAGATGAATTATTAAAAAGACGATAGTTAAATATAAATTATAAAATAATTTGTATCTAGTAAGCCCTTATTAAAGTAATTATTAATATAGTTAAATATTAAATTTAAGTTATTTAAAAGAGTAAATATATAAACTACATTATAAAAATAAAGGTTTTACTATTTACTCTAACTGACGACAAATTGTGAGTTTTTCTACAAGATGTGTAATAGTTAACGCTATTTTTAATAAAATACGTTAAATGTTTCTCTTGTTAATAAGAGTAAGTTAACTATATACATGAAGTATTGTACTTATAATGAATATAAAAAAGACCAATATCGTATTGGTCTTTTTTCACAAGATAAACCTACTTGTTCAGATGTCTTTAAGTATTATATGTTTCTCTACTTTATTCATCTAAAATGATAAAGGTATACTTATTTCACTTTCACATTAGTTTCATTCACTCTATTTTTTTCTAATAGAGTTTGCTGTATTCCATGTTTGTTTTCCATTCCCAACCTCATAACATTTTTGTTATATGCGTTATAAAAAATATGCATTTCATTTATAAAAAAGCCTAATGTACCATAGAAGAGGATTAAGTTTCAAGAAATTAACTGGAGGTAATTAGTATGGTCAATCGTAATAAATTGTTTCTATTTGCACTTATACTAGCTGCATTTAACCTTAGGCCGGGTCTAACTTCAGTTAGCCCAGTATTACATGGAATAACGAAGGATCTAGGTATGAGTTCTACTTTAGCTAGTTTGCTCACTTCCATTCCTTTGTTATGTTTTGGTTTTTGTTCGTTATTTGCTGGTCGTTTAGCAAATCGCTATCAACCAGAGAAGATGATTACTTTCGCTATAACTTGCATAGGTATTGCAACATTTATAAGGGCCTTTACAAATTCTTCAATTTACCTGTTAATAACGGCTTTATTAATTGGTGCAGGAATTGGTGTTGTAAGCCCTTTGCTTTCTGGTTTTATTAAAAGTCATTTTCCAGACAAGGCAGCATCGATGATAGGCATATACTCTACTTCAATGGTAGTGGGTGCATCTATTTCTATTGGGCTAACAACACCACTTCAACACTGGTTCAATAATTCATGGAAAAATGGATTAGCATTTTGGAGTATTCTTGCTCTACTCGCTATTCCACTTTGGCTTATGGTAATAAAACAATCCCGTATTCCTGTAAGTAATTTTTCACAAAAGACGAAGGCTTCTTTACCATTAAAAAACAAAAAAGCCTGGCTATTAACTTCTTTTGTAGGGATTGTAACTCTTCTATTTTATTGTTTTGCAGCATGGCTACCAGCCATTGTAGAGGAAAAAGGGTGGACACCAGCATTTGGTGGTCTTGTAGGTACAATTGCTATGATTTCACAGCTACCAGCTACTCTTTTATTACCTAGTCTTTTAAAAGTGCTACCGAGCAGAAGGTTTTGGATTACAACCTTTACCTTAAGTATAATAATTGGTTTATCCCTTTTATGTTTTACAAACGTAACACCTATTGTTTCAAGTATATGTTTAGGAGTTGGTGCCGGTGGTCTTGTGTCGCTAACTTTGTTGTTACCATTAGATATGGCATCTTCCCCTCTAGAAGCAAGTACTTGGTCAGCAATGACTCAAGCAATTGGATATATGATTGGTGCAGTCGGCCCATTTATAATTGGATTTCTGCATGATTATCTAGGAAGTTTTGTTCCGACATTATATCTTCTTATAATTATAGGATTCATTGCCATCTTATTAGGGTGGAAAATCACCAAACCAGCTAAAGGTAAAGCAGAGGGCTTACCTGTGAAATAAAAACCACGAAGTAAATCGTGGTTTTTATTTTAGCTTTTAAAAAAGCTAAACAACTTTCAAAGTATAGAATGATATTACTGTGTGCAGGAGAAGGTTTAGCCACATGAATACATTTGGTCAGATAAATAGTAGCGATTATATAGAATCACACATGGATACCGCCTACTAATAAAGACTTATATTACTCGATTATTAGCTTAAGACATATTTTTCACATTTCTGAGGTGACGTTATGGATTTACATGATTTAACAGGCCATCTTATTCATCGAACAGATGTAAGAGCAATGAATTATTTCAAGAAAAAGCTCAAACCTTATGGCATGACTCCAGTACGATGGAGCATCATTAGTGTTCTAGATTCTCAAAAAGGGATCACCCAAACAGAACTAGCAGAAGCAATTGATAAGAAACAAACAACTATTGTAGAAATGATTTATGCGATGGAGGAAAAAGGACTCTTAAAAAGAATATACAGTAAACGAGATCGTCGCTTACACTATCTATTTCTTACAGAAAAGGGGGAAGAGTTAAAGAAAATTCTTTCACCTTTAGTTGAAGACGCTCACCTCTTCATCACGCGTCAATTAAGTAATGAAGAAAATACTCAACTAAAGACATTGTTAAACAAGGTATATAACGGTATACAATAAGCCGTGTTACTGAATATTCCTTATAAAGAGAAACCTTTTTTATAAGCATTCAATAAATACTCTTCCTAGCCACTACCATTCATAAATAGTAGAAATAAAAAAGACAGCCACTTTTTGAATCAAACAGCTGTCTTTTTTATATGCACTAAATAGCAACACATGTTTATTTAAGTACTATTTAAGCATCTTCTTGAGCAAAAAGGGTACGAGCTGTTTGGATAAAAGCATCTGTCGCTTTGGATATATCTTTCATATCTAGCACTGCTATATTGATATCTCTATACGTATCTGGTTTTAACTCACGAACAACAACTTGGTCTGGCAACCACCAAATATTTTGTTTTGTTGTAATGGTAATTCCTAACCCTTCTTGTATCATACTTAATCCTGTCTCTATATAATCCATCTCAAACCGTACTTTAGGAGTCAAGTTATACTCGTTGAATAGAGCATGAATCTGTACCTCATAACCGCATTTTCCAATTAGTATATCTTCACCTTGTAGGTCAGGAATACTTATTGTTTCTTTCTGAGATAAAGGATGGCTTGAGTGCATAAGTACAATCAGTTGATCTTTAATTAAAGGTAAGGTATCAAAATCTTTATCAGGAGGAATGATAATTCCTACATCAATGCATCTGGAACGTAACCACTCTTTTACTTGATCTACACTACCTTCCGAAAGCTTGATTTCTATACCAGGATACTGACTTTCCATTGCACGTATGATCTTAGGAATAAACCTAGTACAAGCAGTTCGGTAAGCGCCAATGTGTACCTTTCCAATTTCTAACCCCTGTTCAGCCACAATTAATTCATCTACTTTTTGTAATTCACTCAGGATTGTTCTAAAAGTAATTAATATTCTCTCTCCTACATCTGTAAAAGATATTCCATTCTTCTTATCTCTTTTAATTAACTTCGTTCCTAATTCCGATTCAATTGTTGCAACGGTACGACTTACCGCAGGTTGTGTCATATGTAGCTCTTCACCGGCTTTTGTAAAACTTCCTGTTTCTGATATCCGGACAATAAGTTCAATTTGTGATTTGTTCATATCAATTTTGTTATCTCCTATATAATTAATATGCATTTCATTTGTATTAGAATCCAATGTATCATGAAAGAGAATTAAACTTCAAGAAATTAACCGAAGATAATTAGGATTAGCGATTGTAATAAATTATTTTCATTTGTGCTTATAGTACTGTTTTGAGGATTTTATTTTTAAAGTGCAGTTGGCTTTAGCAATACTATATAATCATCCATCAGGAAAATGAGATCTCTATAGTATACTTGCAACCATAATGTTAGCTTGTACTCATATGGGGTATCTAATTCATTCAGAAAAAGGGGTACTAACAATGGAGGATAACTCGAAGTTACAGCAGGCGACAAAAATATATAAAGCACTCGGTGAACCGACCGGATTAAAGATTGCTCGTTTGCTTGCTAATGAAGCAAATTTATGTTGTTCGGATATTGGGACAAAACTTGAATCAATTGCTGGATCAACTTTATCCCATCATTTAAAACAATTAACTGATTGCGGACTTCTGAGTACTTATAAAGAAGGCACATATATATACTACAGCCTAGACCGTGAGTTAATTGGAAAGTATGCTCCATATGTAATGGAGTAATTTCTCTTAGTTCTATATTGCTATACTTAAGGAAATATAGAACTAAGAGGTATGATTTTTCTTGTCTGGATTATGCCTAAATTGCTTGATAGGTATCCTCATCTAAATTCTGAGTATATCCATTACTAGTACTTTAGATAAAAAGGCTAAAGCAAATCATCTATCGTTATTATAAGCGCGTTAAATTCATGTTGTGTCACCTTTATAAAACATTTCTGAAGAAATTGTAAAGGTCACTTTGTCTACGTGCAAAAATCAGCTCTTTACAGCTAATTTTTCAAACGCTCGGTTAATGTATGAACTTAAATCTATATTTCTGGAAATATCGAAATATAAAACAAAAGGAGAATGAATAATGGCAATTAAACCTGTTGATTTAAAGAAAGCATACCGTTTATTACAAGTAGGTCCAACAACCATGATTTCTGCTAAACACGATGGGATAGAAAATGTAATGGCAGCCGCTTGGGTCGGTCTGGTGGGAAATAATAAAGTGATGGCATTTATCGGCAAACAAGCTTTCACACGTGAACTCGTTGAAAAGAGTGGTTATTTTGTAGTACATGTTCCAACTGTTAAACAAATGGAAACTGTCTTGTATGTTGGTGAGCACAGCTCTAAAGAAATAGACAATAAACTTGATAAGATCTCACTATTTTACCAAGAAGAGTTTGATTTACCACTAGTTGAAGGTTCCGCTGGGTGGCTAGTATGCAAGGTTCTTCCAAATTCTGAAAATGAACAAGAACATGATCTTTTCATGGGTGAAATTGTCGGTGCTTGGAGTGATGATCGAGTATTCAACAACGGACATTGGATTTTTGATGATGCTCCCGATGAATTGCGTACAATACACTATGTTGCTGGCGGTCAATTCTATGCTATTGGAAAAGGTACTAAATTTAATCACGGACCTGGTACAGACTAAATAAATCGGTAAAGAAAACTCTCACAGTCCCATTTTGGTTAGATGAAATGGCCAAAGAGGAAATGCTTTTGAGGATGGACTGAGTCTTAAGAACAAGTAAAAATCAGCCTTACAAAAAAAGTGGCCTTTCTCTAACGAGAAAGGCCGCCCATATTGTTTACTTATTTTGTTTGAGAGTTACATTTTCAACTACCACAGCTTTTTCAGAACCTGTAACTGAATTGGAACTTGTTCCTGTCTCCATTGTAAAGGCCAGTATAACAACGGCTGTCAAAGCAAGTCCTCCAACAGCATAAGCAGCGTAACGCTTTAAGCTCTTTACAGTTAATTTTTCAAACGCTCGGTTAATTTGCAAGATGTCAGTAGAGTATAAAAAGTCAGCTTCTTAATTCATGGTTAATGCCTGCATCGTAGAAAAATTGTTAATACTGCTTTTTGATTAATTTTCTTTTAAATGATACCCTTTGAACTCGTAACCGTACACGCTCGTCAACTCTACAAAGCTCTTATAGGAATAAGTGATAGCAACCGGTGTGCCTACTTGGACTTTAGCATAAAGCTTTTCGATGTCTGCATTATGCATTCTCACGCAACCTTGACTCACGTATTTTCCAATGCTGTTTTCATTGTTATTGCCGTGAATGCCGTATGTATCACCATACGTACCGTTTGCATTTAATCCTAACCAACGTTTCCCTAACGGATTGCGAGGATCGCCCCCAGGAATATGTCCTGTATAGTAAGGGCGGTTTTTAATCTTGTTTACCACTTTAAAAAAGCCAACAGGTGTTTTATCCCACGTTTTACCCGTTGCTACTGGATCAACGATTTCAATATAACCATTGTGAAAATACGCAAGCTTATTGTAGTATTTGTTAATGATGATTAAATCCTGATTCGCTGGCTTACTTGCTGCTTCTGTTTTCCCCTGATTTGCTCCACATAATGCGACCATTAATAATGTAAGAACGGTCATTGATTTCATAAAAATGTTCTTCATAAAAACTCTCCTCTTTTTTATATTTTTATAAGAAACAAAAAAAGCACCTTTCAATTAGAAAGATGCTTTATCGTCACAATCATTTATAAATCAAACCCTAATTAATCAACGATTTTGACATGCAGAGAAACGCTCTCTGACGAAATTAACTTTTGTTTTGCATATAACTGCTCATTCGATCCGAATTTCAGCACCTATTAAGAGCAAGAAAAAAACAGACCTTACTACACTGAAGGTCTGCTCTTACTTACTTCTTTATTAATTTTTTCTGTATGACGACAAGAAGGAAAAGAGGAACAGCCAAAAAAGCGAGTGCCATTCCCATCTCGTACGATTAGATCTTGCCCACACTTTGGACATTTACGAGGTTCGGGTGTGATATTTTCAAAGATTTCCCGTGCCTTGAAAACGGGGTTTACTTCATTAATAAACTTTTGAAGATCCGCCCGATCCAATAAGGTCACATCACATGCAGCTGCAAGCTCTTTCGCTTGTTTCGTAAAATAACTATTGGTCACAACCCACGCCTGATTCGCTTTATAATACGCTTTTGCCCCATACACTTCTTGTACAGCTGAAATACTGACCCGATTTTTAATTCCATATCGTTTAGCTTGAATGACAATTCTTTCTTTGCCTTTCATCACTAAATCAGCCCCAAAGTCACCAGACTTCTTGGTTACTTGAGGTTTATATCCTAACTGTTGGAAAAGGGCCTGCAAATAAATTTCAAACTGATAACCATCCATTTTATCAATATAGGGCATACCCGACTGGGCTAACTCTTTCATATACCTCCGTTCACGAAGGACACGGTAAGCAAATTGAGAAAGTTTCACTAAAATCATGATAAGAAAGAGGTAAAATACACCTTGAAACACTTTATCCATTCATTGAAAGCTCCTGTTCAGTTTGTTTATTCCGGAGACGTGATGCTACAGGCTGAATGCTTTTTCCATTCTTCTTTAATTCGTCGTTCCAATCTTTCGCTCCTTTTGGAATATCTGCTCTTATTAAATCAGCATTAACGATTTGGTTCATTTTGTCAATAAATTCTTTTCCCCCTTGGTCATTATCGACAGCTAACACCATTTCTTTGATACCTAAGCCTTCTTTTCGAGCTTCGATATAAGATTGTGCAACCGTTTTAGGCTTTAAACCATTCATACTAATAAGGCGTGTGTTCTGCAATTGGTTTTCTTGTATACTCCAATAAGAAAGTAGATCAATTGGACTTTCAAAAAAATGAATTTTATTTGGGCGACCAACGTCAACTGAAAAGCCTGTATGTGGGTTATCGTTCGGTAAGACTTGTTTAAAGGAACCACGCTTATTACTTATAGAAGCTGTGCCTTGCCGATCCGCCCCAATTACCTTTCCTTTACCTCCATGTTCACGCCATTTAAACACGACATTGTTCCGTTTGTCCTGGGCGATTAAATCTTTTTGAAGAAGCCAGTCAACCAACCGAGAATCTATTTTACGTTCTTTTATGAGATAGTCCTTTATTTTGCTTTGCTCCTTTACTTCTAACTCTTTTGGATAGCGAAAAGGCTCTTTTGATGGTGAAACCGACGGTTGCTCATGCGAATGAGAAAGCTCTTTATAATCACCTTTGTTGATATCTAATACGGCTTGTGGAAACGACATCCCATAATACATTTGAGCGAAACTGATCGCCCCGTATCCTGTTTCATTCCGGCTATTCCATGCGTACATGTTTCCTTTGATGAGTAAACTATCATGTTCCGTATGACGATAGTATTTTCCTTCTTTTACAAAGGTTTCGCCTTTGGCTTCCAGATACGACAACAAATCAATATCTCTTGCTTTCATAACCTCCTCCTCCTTGACATGTTTTCGTTCTCCCACTTAAATCCCTCCTTCACTCCACGATATGAAAAAGGAGAGCTTTTCAGCCCTCCCACTCTGTCTAAACTTTTGCTTTTTTTAACGTTCCATTTCTTGTGTCTGATCCCGTTTTTTTGAAGAAAATGCTCCACTGTTCCGTGCAAAAAATTTTGTAAATCCGTTTTGTGATTTCTCTTCTTTTTTCTGCTTGTCGTGATCCTTTTTCTCTGTGTCCAACGCCTTTTCAAGCTTCGTTAATTTCTCACGTTGAGAATCAGTCAAATTCAGCTCTTTTAATTCCTGCAGCACTTCTTTTTTCAATTTGTACACCTTATCAAAGGAATGCTTTTGTTCAAATTCCTTCATTTTGGCCAAACGCTGTTCTTTCTCTTGAGATGTTTCTTGCTTTTCGACAGGAGCCTTTTCTGCTTTAGCTTCCTTTTTCTCTTCTTTAGAAGAATCTTTTTCATCTGATATGCCTAATTGGGCTAACAAACTTTGTTTAAATAGCTGCTTATACTGTGTTTCTTCACTAGGCTTCTGAATAACTTCTAGTACTTCTTGTTTGTAATTTTCTTGATATTGCTCCTTTTCTTGTGTTTGTTTTCGTGCTTGAAACTGATGAGAAAGTTCATTTTCCATTCCTTTCAATTGGTCAGAAGTAAACTGTTTTTCCTTTAAAGCACTTGATTTCAACATCACATAATCGTTTTCTGCGTTCACCCGGGCTAACATACTATCAATATCTTGAGGCTTTTCTTTTTCATGCGCTTGTAAAAATGTAAGGTAGCTTGTTTTGAGCTGCGTTTCTCGATCTTTCTCTAAAACAGGATTCACATCATGACTTCTCAAAAAATCAACGGTTGCTTCACTTTTATAGGCTTGTTTTTGCCCTTTTTCATCCGTAGAAACAAGTAAAACCTGCGGTTTTTCCTTTCCTAGAGCTGATTGTGTTAAGTAAACAGCACCAGAAGGGATGTCTTGCAGCTGTTTCTCACTGATGTTCGCCCAATCTGCCTCAATTTTTTCATTTTGTGGGTGCTTCATATACTTCTTTAATTCTCGTTTATCGGAAACGATTGTTTTAAATTGGTCATTTGAAAGAGATGTTACTTTTTGCATGATCGATTCCTCCATTTAATTTATATTTGGACATAAAAAAAGAGAGCATGTATGCTCTCTCACCTTTCTAGATCCTGTTCTTCTCTTTTTCGTTTACCTGTACTTGAACGTTTTTGGAGTTGCATTTGACTGCCCACTTCCATACGGTCTTGAAAAGTAAGAGATTGTTCTTGAACTTGACCATGGGTGACCCCCTTTTCATTTCTATTCATCGTTAAGTCAACCTGGTGCTCAAGTTTCACGACTTCTTCCTTTGTCATCCAACCATTTTTAATCGCCTGTGTTTTGGTTGAATAGTAGGTTTCTTCAGCCGTAACACGCTCTAGAATGCTGTCTACATCTTGTACGGATTCTTCTCGTTGCTTTTGTATATAATTTCCATACCCTTCTTTCATCTTGTTATGCACGTTCTCAGAAGAAAGAGGATCTGCTTGCTGCTGTTTTTCATCGTTTTTTTCCGGTGACTGATTTTTTTCTCGTTCTTTTACCAACGTCTCTTCAATTGTTTCAATAAAACCAACGGACGTTTCATGTACTTCTTTTAAAAGCTTGGTTTTATCTTCAAAGCTCTTTCCTTTCGTCCAGTGTGAAAGATAATCGAGGGAATACTCACTCGTATCAATGCCAAAGTAAGAAGAAACGGTATAAGCTGTCATTTCCGCCTGAAATTCTTTTTCGGCAGCTGTATAGTTTAGATATGTGTCTTTGGTGTGAAGTTTCGCATGTGCCAATTCGTGAATCAAAGTTTTTACATTTTGACGTTCAGAGTTACGGGGATTTAACGCAACTTCTTTTGTTAAGGTATAGGAAACTCCTTTTACAGCGCCAAGCTCTTCTTTTGGTTGAATAATAGAAATACCATTCTTTTCAGCAATGGCTTCCATTCCTTTATAAAGTGCCTTGTAGTCCTCCACGTTGCCTTCTAACCAACGATTCGGAAAGATCTTAGGTAAATCACTCGCTTTTGCATTCGTCTGGGAAATCTCAAAAACATGACCGACTGAAAAGTACAGTCGGCCTTGAGTGACTTCTTTTTTTCCCTCTTGAATCAACTTCTTTTCTTGAGGAGTGGCTTTATTAATCGACTTTAATTTCCCATTTTCATCTTTAAATTTGGGAACCGTTTTGTTTGGAACAAGGATCTTAATGCCTTTCTCCCCTTTATTGACAGAGAACCCTTTATCTTTCCAAAACTTAAATGATCCAACTGCTTGAGCACCAAAGAACTGTTCCTGAATAAGAGCTGTGTTGGACATCGAGTATTGATAAAACTTACCCATAAAAGATAAATAGTCTTTTAGTTCTTCGGCAGAATGAAAATGCTGCTCGACTTTATTCTCCATACCTTTCGTTAACTCTTCAACCTCTTTACGCTTATCTTCAACTGATTTTTTCGCATACGCTTTACTCATTTTCATCCTCCTCTTCTTGATAGGAGATCCCCTTAAGCTCTTCTAATTCTTGTTCATACCAAGGTTCCTCTAAATCCACAAAAAGCTTCTGTGTTTTGATATTCATGGGCACCAACATATTCTCTTGATGCACGACATATTGATGAAACTCCTTCGCTTCTTCTGGACTTAAATTCACCTCTACTTCTTTGTCTTGATACTGTACAATGGCATGATCCTCTCCTACAGCTTTAATCGAAGCTAACACTAAATCTTTGTTAAAAAACATAATGATTAATTCCTCCTTTTAGTAGTTAAATCTCTTTTTATATGAAACAATCAATGAGATTGTTGTTTCCCTCTCGATTCTTCCCAATCAATTCGTTTTTGACGCTGATTTGCAATTCGTTTCTCAACTGTTTCCCTCGCTACTCTTGTACTATCCATCTCCTGCATACTGGTGGTCATCAATCCTTTAAATCCATGATGAAAGAAAAGACCGTTCATATATTCAATTAAAATTTGTGTATTTTTATCTGCTGCGTTCGCTCCTAGTTTTGTTTTTGTCATCTCACCTTTTAATGTATGAATCTCTTCCCATAAAGCTTGAAATTCATTTTTTAAAGACTCATGGAGATGATGACTCACTACTTCCGTAATATACTTTAATGACCATTCATTACTCTTAGATGCTTCATGTTCTTTGCAAATTTGTGCAATGGCATCACCCGTGTAGCGCAATCCATGCTCCTCTTTAAATGATTCAATATACGCTTTTGACTCATCTTCAATAGCTAACTTCATTCGTTGCTTCTCCATCGATTAATAGCCCCTTTCATAGTCGTTTTGTTGGTTACAATCACGTTCTGTTTCACGTTGCATTCGTTCATAATGCTGTTGGTTTTTCCAACTTTCATATTCGCTTTTAAACGCTTTTTCTATTTTGCGAAGTGAAAAATGTACAGGTACATGCTGCTTGTATTTCGCTGTTTGATTCCCAGACTGCTTTCTATCTAATAGACGTTTTACGTCTTGCTGCTTTCGATCATAAGCTTTCATTTCTTGCAAAAATGCATTTCCCATTCGCTTATATAAATCATCTATTTTCGTTTGCCTATAATTTTCATAGCGTCCTTTATCCCTCGTCCCTTCCCCATATGCTTTCTTTAATTCTTTTACTTCTTTATCTAAGTTCTTTATTAATTGCTGATACTCTTTTTGATGATATTTTTTGATATATTTTTCACTCAATGTATCAATATAAGGTTTCAATGGCTTAATGGTATTGTAACTATATTGCCACTGCCTTTTATCTTGAGGAAGATGATTATAGACCATTAAAAACAAGGGTTTTAATTCTCGATTGCGCCATGCAAAAGAAGAATCTTGTTTCTTTTGGTCAACCATTTCTTTGCGGATTAAATGATTAATTCTATCCTGATTTTTTCCTCGATCCCTAATTTGATTAACAACGGTTGACTTCATCACATCTAATGTTTTGGGCTTTCTCTTTCCTCGACTACGTGTAGGATTTGGTTCAACTGTTGCAACATGAATATGGATGTTGTCCGTATTGTAGTGTATAGCTGCTGACCAAACAGCCGACTCATTTAACCTTTCCCTTTCAAGCATTTTACTCATGGCTTGTCGTGTAACATACATCAACTTTCGTTCATCGACTGTATGTGTTCGAGCGTCATAAATCCCTTGTTCTTGCAGCCAAGGATTATGAAATGTAATGACGTCTTGCCACATAATACTGTTATTTTTTTGTGCTTCCTCAAAACTTTCTTTCAGTTTTGCTTTTTGTTCCTCCTTTAAACGATCATACTTATGTGTAAATAATGAAGATGTTTTATCAGGGTTTCCCATATAATCTTGATAAAGAGAAAAGGAATGCGCTACTGACCTATCTTCTTGTTTTGCTTCATCCCGATCTACATATTCAACATATTGCTGAAAGGCTTTATGATGAGAAGTAATAAATTTTGTTTTTACTACAACGCCTGGTACAATATTCGTTCTGTTAATAGCCTTAGACATTCTACCTCACCTCACTACTTACTCTTCTACTTCTCCAATCATTTCGAGTAGAATGTGGTTCATGTTTTCCATCGATGTCGCACATTTTTCCATCATAATCATATTCTTTTCTATCAAACTTTCTAGTTCATGTTCTCGCTCAACTTGTTCACGAAAAAAGGCCAGTGTTTCAAGCTGCCCTTTTAAAAATTCCTGTCTAGACAATTTATGTTTCTTTGCTAACTCATCAATTTTTTTAACAGCAATAGGATCTACATTTCTTATTTTAATTTCCATATTTCATGTCAACTCCTCAGAATAGTGGTGCTCCTCAAAAAATAGAGAGAAAGAGCATAAGGGTTTTTTGCTATCACAGGGTGTGATAGGCTAGGCAAAGCCTAGCAAAACCGTGATATCACGGAAACCCTCAAAGTGGCGACTCTCTGGCGACTCCAAAACGGTGTCTGGCGACTCTCTGGCGACACATTGGCGAGTCAGTGGCGACACCTCTTTTTTCACTTCATGGCTAAATCTTGTTGCTTTTCATTCAATTTTTGGAGCTTTTCCTGTAAACTTTTTTGTTCATCTTCATAAAGCTGAATGCTTTCATCACTGGATTGAATGGCATCCTTTTTCATCGCAATTTTTGATTCGGTATCAGCTTTTTCCTCATTCACTTGGTACTTCATATCACGTTGTAACTCGTTCACTTCTTGTTGAGTTTGATGTTTATGTTTGGCTTCTACGGTGATTGCTTTTTCATAGTTTTTCATTTTCTTTTTGACAAACTGTTTCTCTAAATCATTGACCAAAAGTGCATATTCTTGTTTGCTTTTGGTTCCTTTCTCTTCTTCACTTTTCGTTTTTCGTTGGTCAGAATAGAGTGTCGTAATTAACGCATGAGCATCTATTTCTTCTGTTGAATCTGTTTCTGAACCACTCGTTACATCATCCACGTTTACCGTTTCTTTTTCTTCATTTTCTTGATAAAGATCAAAGGCAAGTGCTTCCCAATTTGGAGATAAATCGCTGATTCTTACCACATAATAGCCATCATCTTCATACAATAAATGAACAGGTAATTTGATGTTTGGATTTGCTTTTTCTTGTGCCACAAAGCTTACTTCTTCTTCATCCGTTTGATCCATTTTGATGACCATATCGAGTGAACTTGAAGCCGGATGATACACACGATTTTCAATAGTGACGGTTCCAGTAATGTTTGAAGAAACAGATTCGTAGGTGTTCGTATGATACAAGGGATCTTCTGTTTTTAAGTAAAATTTTGATGTCAGTAAGGATAAAAAACCGATAAAGAAAAAGATTAAAACGGCTGTATACTTCCATGATCGATTGCGATTTAAATTAAACCGATAGTCTTCCAATTGCTTTTTAAATGCCACCTGTTCCACCTCATTTCATGATTTCTGTTTTCAATTCTTCGATACTATAAACCACCCATTTGTTCGCTTCTTTTCGTAAAGAAACTTTGATAATGTCATGCGTTTGATTGTCCACATTCTCATCTTTTATGACAAGATGATTCGTAAACTCAGCAATCACTTCGACCTCTTCTTGCCCTCCATCATAGTGTTGAACATAAAGCTGTACATCCTTTGGAGTCGAGGTATAACTATCTCCATATACGAACTTTTCAGAAGGATAAAATTGCTCATAAAGCTCTTTGTCCATGATAGATTTTGCAACTTTCTTTCGTTCCTCAAATCCTTCTTTTTCACGATGATAAGACACATCGATGAATTGATTAACCGTATTCAAGTAATCTCGTTTTTGTTGTTCTTGGGCAGAAGGGCGAACTTCACTTAGTTGTTTTTTTAGCTCTTTATTTTCTTCTTTTAAGCTGTCATTTGTGACTTGAATTTGTTTCGAAGCTGTTGTGTTGGAGATATTATGGTTAAGGTAGATATTGAAAATGGTCACGCCTGCCACCACAACGGCAAGCGCTCCAAATAGTAGTGCTGCTTTATTTTTCATCGTTTTTTCTGCAATATAAATGCGAAGGTGTATTCGTTTGATCACTTCTCCATTTGTGACTTGACGATATAACTCTTTCATATCTAAATATTGTTCTTGTGCATCCATACGATCAATGTTTTCCTTGGCATTCACATGCCGTGCATTTTGTTCTGACATATTTTTATTGATGGCTTCCACAACTTGTTTTCGCTCATCGCTTACTACATCTAAGGTTGTAATGGCATTTGGCATGTTCATGATCGGTTCCAACCAAAAATCGTTCACGTTCGTTGGGTACTCATAAATATGAATACAAGTCGAATACCCATCTCCGTTTCGAACAAGGTTTTCTTTAAAGCTCACGCCTCCTTGGAGCTGAATCTGTGCCACAAAATAAGGGTTGTATCCTTTTTTTCGCTTGATTTCTTGAGGTGTTTTCTCTTTTTTACGAAAAGGTAAAGTCATCATCGGTTTATCATCCTTTCTTATTGTTTATTACCAAGCTTGGCGTTTTGATTGTAGAGTTTATAAAGAAGATTAATTTGTTTTTCATCTGAAACAGGTAATAGAGGAACAGCCAGTTGAATATCTCGCATAAATTGGTCTTTTCGCTCTTTTACAGCGCGTTCAGTCGGTCCATATAGAAAAAGAAAGTATTCTCGATTGGTTCGCCCCCATTCTAAATATTGAAGTTCTTTTAATTTCTTTCGCAAAAACCGAAGGGATAACGCATTGTTGGCTTCTCGAATTTTCTTTTCAAGATACTGTTGCTGCTTTTGAGTTGAAACGGGTAAGTTTAACGAGATAATTTTAAACGGATCTTTGTCGTCCTGATATGTTTTGGCCAATGTATAAATATTGCGCCCTGCTTCTTGGTCATGCATGGCATTGATATCTGTACTTTGAAGCTGCCAGATTCCAAAAAAGCCTCCCTCATCTTTTAGCTGAAATAACCCACTATCTTTTTGATCTATAATGGGAATAATATCAGCCACACTTTTCTTTACCTCCGGTAGTTTCTCTTTCTTTTTTTCCTTTCTATCCTTGGGAGGTTGTAACAGAGAAAAAGGATTCTTTTTCTTTGCCCGATCGATCTGTTTATCCATCTCTTTTTTATCAAAAAGAAGAGTTTTACTTCTCTATTCTTTTTTTCAAGGTATTTACCGACTTTAATTGATCATTTTTCAATACTCTTTCATCGAATACCACCATCTTACTTATCCTCCTTTTAACTCCTGAATAGGACTTGATTAAATTATGAGTAGTAACTTGTATCAATAGACAAAAAGAAAGAACGTGTTTCAATAAAAACACGTTCTAACTATAGATTTTTACACTATTTGTTTAGTAAAATGTTTGTTTCTGCAAAAATAAACTAACTAATAAACCATGGTTCCTTTAACTTTCTGTATTCTTACGTATTAATTTATCACGATCAATAAATTGAGGAGGTTTCTCCATCCAAGAACGCTCAATTAACATATTCGCTCCATCCTCAGCATAGGCTCCTGATTTCAAAATAAATTTACTATAAAGAGCTGCTAAGTCATGTCGTATACTTAGGGACATGGCACTTCCATATGTTGCAACTCCAAGGGCACATAATGCATTAACAAAACAAAGCATAATCTGCTCTGAATAAGGAGCGATAGTGGAGTCCGTAACACACGTATCCCAAGTCATAGAAGCTGGAATATCGCTTTCATGTAACGTCTTATGAGTATGATAAAGAATATCTGAAGTAATTTTCGTGCCCCGTATAAAATGTTTTTTTATTTCACTATCCTTCACTACTTGAGAGAAACCTAAAAGGATATCCTTCCCTAGTTCATTATTAAGTGATGTCATATATAAATGAGAGGTTTCCAGTGCAAGTAGAGATCGTTTGTGTCCAAACCATCCGGTCAGAAACCTCTGCTCTGTCACAAACTCTACTTCCTTTGGATAATCCATATAAGGTGGCCGAATAAAGACACCTTTTTCCTTCATGACTTCTCGTGTAGCACCATTAAGGAGAATCGCCTCCTCCACATATTTATGGAATAAATGATGAATATCTTTCCGACAAGCCAATGTAATACCACCTGCATGTGCGGTCATCCCAAATTTACTCATGTGTAGAAGATAGGCCATATAAAAAACATCTGTAAAAAGACGTGGCGCACTTAGTTTAACGTGTTTCTCTACTGGATACCCAACTGGCTTAGGAATTCCCTCTCGTTGAAAAAGCGTTTCTATTTCTACTAGGTGCCCTTGAGCTACGTTAATGGTTTCCTCTAAAAGAAGTTTTACATCAGAGTCTTCCACCGTTTGTAGAAAATGTGTAACGATACAAATATTTAAACTATCATTCATATAGGTATTCCAAAGGTTTGAGATTTCAGCGCTTGTAAGACGCGAAGATTTATTCATTTCTACCATATATTATCCTCCATTCACGTTTACCTTTTACATAAATTGGTAATAATAAACGTGAAGTTTGAGAATGTTAACTTGGACTTTCCATTCAGAACCATCCTATCTACCAGGGATGGTTTTTCCTTATTGTTAATATGGCTCTCTTTATTCTTGTTCCCTATCTACCGCACAATAAGTGCTCTTCTTTCGTACAAGTGTAAGCAATAACGCTTCATACATCCATTTTGGAGGATTCGTGCTTGGTCTAACAATCATCAATAAACCAAGTATGCCCATAAAGACGTAAAAAGGAATTTGAATTATAGGATGAATGAAAAAACCTAACATCATCATGACTATAAGTAAGCAAATAATGAACAACAAATCAAAGAGATAAAGAGATTTATTAATCTTTAATTTCGTTGAGATTTCTTTCGGAATATTATAGTTTCCCATGACTCTTCCCCTTTCCATAAAAAAGAGGAGTAACGCTTGTTACTTCTCTTCTGGTTTATTCCGGTTCTTTCATCCAAGGTTTCGTAAATCTCGCCCTGTATTTCGTCCAATTTGATAAGAGCGTTTTGTTTCATGGACCGTTTGTGAATGATCAATACGTTCTTTTACCTTTCCTATGCTCTCTTTGACGTTGTCCCGTACCACTTGTGCTTGATCCACCCCTGTCGGCATGGAAGCAGAAGGTTCTCTTGTTGGTATAGGGTAACTTATTTCTATAGAAAAGCTACCTTCACTTGTACTCCCACCGTAACCGGAAGTCTCGATTTCCTCATGAACAGGTGTACTCGCACTTCCTAAAGAAGAGCTGCCTCCATTTGTACTTCCATTCTGACCAGAGGCTTGCATTTTATCTTGTAAAGATGTGCCTTGACCTGATCCTTTTCCTTCTGAAGCATTCCCTTTATTTCTAATATATGAAATCTCTTTTTGTTCACATTAAAATAAATAAAACTGCTTTTTTACCATTTTTTGATTCATATGATAGTCTATAGTTTCATCTTTTATAAAAAAGAATTTTTTGTTACTCTAATCAATCCTAAATGTTCCATGAACTCAATAAACATTTTCTACATTTGAAATAGAAATTACCTTAATTCAATTCTTAAAAATAGATAATAAATGCTATTGGTTTATTGTTGTATTGTTCTCTCCTATTTTTATAAAACAGAGATTGGTGTTAACAAAAACAACAAGTTGATCTTTAGTCTAACTTAACGATCGCCTTTTCTGACTCTCAAAACTTAAGTTAAACTAAAAACCACATAAGTTCACCATACATTCACCACAAAACACATTACCATTCACATAAGTATAACTTAAGTTAAACTAATATCTTAATAGTTCATAATATAAACCATATACACAAATTTGAAACAGGAATTGTTGATTTTTTGTCGAAATCATATAAAATTAAATGAACAGATGACTGTGAACTGGGTGAACAACCGCAAGCCCAGCAGGTGAATGACTGTGAACTGGGTGAATATAAGTAAACAAGGTGAGTAATTAGCCGTGAATCGAATGAATACTCATAAAAATCATACGTGAACGACTATGAACTGAGTGAATGTACATAAAATATTAGTAAATGGTGGTGGATTGAATGAATACTTCTGAAAGTGCAAATTTTATTGGTGTACCAGAAGCATCTGAGTATACCAATATTCCTCCTGAAACATTAAAAAGATATTTAATTAATCATGAACAGTTTTTGAATTTCAAAAAAGAAGGTAGACGCTATAAAATAAGTATTGAATCACTAGATCTATTAAAAAAAATCCGTGAGCTCTATAGTGAGGGCTTACTAAAAGATGATGTAAACGATAATTTGGCAAGTGATGGGCTTCCTATAACTATTACAGTCAAGAATCAAGAAGAGAAAGGCTCTATCTCTATAAACGATGAGCTGAGTGAAATAAAAAAAATGTTACAACAACAAGAACAACAAATGACACAACAAATGCAATTTAATCAAAAGTTAGTAGAAGAGTTACAGAAAGTTAGCCAAACCAATCAAGAATTAAAGCAAATGATAAACAGAAAAGATACTGAGTTGATTGGTGAGTTAAGAAAAGGATTATCAGAAAGCAAAAGAATGATTGAAGAAGCTTCTGCTAGTGCAGAGTTAGAAAAGAAAAAAACATGGTGGGAAAAATTAATGGGTAAATAATAAAAAGCTTCTACCTAGTAGAAGCTTTTTATTATTATAGTGTTGTAAGCTCATTATAAAAGTTACTGATTATAACATATTTTCAATATATTGAGGAGGGGTATTTTTTTGACCCTCCTCATTTTTTAAAATGAATTGTATAATAAAACGAATTTATTGTTAGGGAAAAACAGTTAAAAAGAATTCTTTTGAGATATATTACTAATTTTTATTGAATTATGAGATTAATTAACGCTATAATAAAACTAACAAAAATGTCCGGAATAGAAAAAAGACTTCAACTGTTTAAGTAGTGCGACCAACACACTTAAACCGTTCACCCTAATTACGGTAGGGAAAACACTTGTCGAAGTCTCTTGTTAATAGAGTTAGTTTTTCTATAAAATAAAACTTATGTTTTTATTTTATACGAAATTGACATCTATTTCAAGGGCTTAGTTCATCAAAATCAAGGCATTGTTTTCCTTTTTCCAGGGAAACAGTGTCTTTTTTGTGTTCCTTAAAGGAGAAGATGAACAAATGACAAAAATATTAACCTGTTATTTAAAAGATGTAGATACCTTCAATGGACGGTTCAAATGGTTATGGACCAACAAGTCCACGCTTCGTAAAAAGAAAGAAGAGTTTTTAGAAAGTCTTCGTACCCATTTTAAACAACAACAATCTGCTATACATAAAGAGTTCCCTAAGAAGAGGATGGAAATGCTCGATCACGTCATCTATAACCTAGTGGCTACGGGCATTCAAGCGATTCGTTCTGAAACGCTGATGAAGAAATTTAATGTTTCCAAAAGTACGGTTTCTCGTTTTGTACGCTCGTTAAAAGCGACTCCGTTTGTACTTGTGGCACGTTACATTAAAGAGGATGCAACAGGTACTCATCCTGACAGTTATGTATTTATCCTTAAAAGCCATAAAAACTTTCAGCACGTTTGCGACGAAATCTTTTTTGCCCATGATACAACAGGCATACAAACGCTTCAACAAGAAGAAATGACCACTCCTGTGACACGTCCTGTGACGTCTCCAGAAAGTGCTGAAAACGTTGATACACCAAGCTTAGAGGCCGATAAATCACCTGATGCCTTTATTAACCTTGATTTACCTGTAAATCATATAAATAATCATTTAATGTCTGTTTCACAGTCATTCAGCTATATCAAAGGTGTGCCTAAGAAAGTGAATCAAGTTTATGCAGGTAAGTATGGACATCAACTACAAGACTTTTATGCTCGTATTCAAAATGCTGCCAAAGCCGTAAAACGAGATACGAAGATGGAGATTAAAAAAGAGCAAGTACATGAAATTGCGTATTCAACCATTGTGGGATTAGATAAGTATGTGCATGAAGCCAATCAACAAAGCAATCCTTTATCCCTACGGGATATGTGTCGATTAATCTATCAAATTGCGAAAAATCAATTCTATGAATTAGCAAAGCCTAAATACCAGGATTATTCATCAGTATACGCAAATCAACAAGAAGTTATACATAACGAAAGTAAAGAAACACTATTGGCTACACCAAAACGAATTATTCGTAAAGAACTTGTTCCAGATTGGTTAAAAGCAGAACAGCAGCAAGGTCAATCTAAACAAGAAGCAGAAGTTACAGTAGATCAACAGCTTGAAATGATTCAGTTAAAGCAAGATTTAGGACAAGAACTCACGCTAGAAGAAGAAAACTTGCTGCAGCAGCATAGCTCCACGTATAGCTTGTTGGAGATAGCTCAGGTAAAACAAGACTTAGGACAAGGTTTAACGCCAGAGGAACAAGAGTGTTTGCGTCAATACAACCAGTTAAAAGACACAGCTTCCTAATCAAAAAAGTAGAAATCTTTTAGAAGCTGATGTTTTAATAGAATATGTTTATTTAGAACTGTGTTCTAAATAAACAATAACTAATAATTTACGCAGGAGGAGACTATTATGCCACATAAAATTACCTTAACTGGATCAGCCACAGGACCTTTACGAGAATATGATCGCTACGTTGCCTTTGATATGCGTGAAAAAGGGTCACCATCTGCGCCTAAAGGATTAAAGAAGAGTACCTTTATTTCGTATACGGTGTTTGTTGCGAAGAAAGCCTTTAATAAAACGGGGCTCACGAAGAAAAGCATCATGCATGAAAAATTTTTAATTCAAGGGGAACCAACGTTAGACATTCCCATTGATGAATGCCCTGGTGAAGTAGGAGTAATTTGTTTCCAGATTACTGTCCTTCCTAACAAGAATGATAAAGAGAAGAATCAATCGGAAGAGAAAAAAGACCCTAAACAAGAGGCTTCTGCGTCTCCTGAGGCCCTGCAGAAGACGGAATCTAAAAAACAGGAAGAAGCGCAAGCACCTGTTTCTCAACCTGTAGCAAATGAACAGAAGAAAGAAGCAGAAACGGTACAGCCAGAAGTCAAAGAAGCACCTGTACAAGAGAAAAAAGCTGAGCCAAAACCGAAAACCCTACCGAATCAACCAAAAGGCACACAGGATCTTGTAAGCTTTGATGATATTATTGTTCCTGAAGAGTTCTTAAAGACACGACCAAACCCTGAAAAAACACAAAAGGTAATTGATTTTGTGAAGCGTACAGGGCGCCTCGATGAGCCTTTGACGATTGAAAAAGAATCAAAGATCTTAAAAGATGGATACCGTCGTTATGTGGTCGCTAAAACAGTCAAAATGGATAAAGTTCCTGTTGTATATGAGTATCAAAAGTAAGAACTCAAAGAAAAAGGAACGATTGTTTAGAGTTTCACTGACAAATTAGACAAAAACAGACTAAACAAAGTGATAACCTATGTCCAATGGATAAAAAGGTAAATGAAACAGGATTTAATCTCTGTTGAGGTAAGATGAACATCTTCACTACTATTCTCTATACGTAGCTTTCTATGCATCTAGGTCGCGAATTGGAGGGAGATATAGTGACTAAAAATCAAAAACTGTGGACGAAGGAAGAAGATTTATTTCTAAAAGAACAATATGGGCGGATGACACTCCAAAAAATTGGTGAATGTTTAAATCGTAGTAAAGAATCGGTTAATAAACGGGTCTCACGACTACAACTTCGCAACAACCAGAATGGCATACGCAAAAAATGGTCCCCTGACCAAGATATTTTCTTAAAAGTAAATATTAATAAGATGAACAATCGAGAGATTGGAAAACATTTAGGCAAGAGCCCTTCTTCTGTTGCGAATCGAATTAGGCTGTTAAAATTAGTACGAAAAACGTCATTACGTAGATGGACAAAGAAAGAAGATGAATACTTAGTAAAATGGTATGGAGTTAAGTCACTTGACCAAATATCTAGACGCTTAAAGCGAAGTATACAAGCATTAGAGTCTAGGTTATATCGTTTAGGTATACGTGGCGTAAGAGTTCATCTGGGAAATGTTACAGTATATGAACTAGCAGAGTGCCTGCAAGTTGATGTTCATACCATTTATAACTGGATTCAGAAAAGAGAATTGCCCTATAACATCTTGAGAGCAAACACACGAACATTTTTAGGAATTGACGTAGCAGCCTTTTGGAAATGGGCACAACAGAACAAGGAACTGATTAATTTTTCTAAGGTATCCCTGAATACTCTTATTCCAGAACCCGACTGGGTAAAGGAACAAAGAAAATATGATTATTTTAATCGGCCTAAATATGAAAATAAAAAGTGGACTGAAGAGGAAGATGCCCGTCTATGGTACATGTTTTATCAAAAAGGTCGTACTCAACAAGAAATTGGCCAACTAATCGGTAGATCAGCACATGGAATTCAACGGAGATTACACCGACTACGGAAAAAGAAGTTACCTCAATAAATCCTACCTTTTTGTGATTGTTCTTACTGGTCCCACATAGTAGTCCTTTCCATTGCACATTAATATTGTGAAACAGCCTTTTTATAAGAAAGGTAGCTCTGTAGAAGCATAGAAACTTACGTTATGCCTGAAAATGTTATATTTTACACTTTAATAGTATCTATTGTTTTCTTCCATAAATGAGAGGACTCTATAAGGATAGATGGGATTCTCTTTTCTCCTTCACTGATTAAATTGTGTTTTCTGGCGTGATAATTTAGGAATTGCTGTTGTTAGAGGCGTTCTTACGTTCTCTGAGGCAGTCTGTTTTTTATTTTCCATTATACTCAAAATCTATTCATACCTATAACAAAGACCGCCCATTATGTATCAGTTTATAAGGCGGTCTTAACTGTATTCATGCTATATGACTATGACCAAAATATCGACATTATTCCAATAGGGCATTAAATCATATTCAAATCGTTAAAATTATTTCCATCAGTTTATCCCACTTATTAATTGAGTATCCTTATAGGTTATCTTAGCTTCTTATTTCTTTTCCTCATCACTCAATTTCTTTAAAATATCCTCTAACATCTGTTTTCCCTTTAGAGTCAAATAGGCATGTTTTGAGTTTAATAAAGAAAGAGCTAATTCCTTGGTCATATGTAATCACCCCAGTTCTTCATAGAGCACCTTTCTAAGTCTTAATAAACAATATGAGAGATACCTTGTCCATTATGTTCATTTTTTTTGAAAAAATGTATAAAAAGTTAAACAGAATGGACAAAATATTAAAAAAGGAGGTTTAGGATAATGTGGTGGAAGAATCCAAGACGCTCAAAGTTTGGTAGATGGTTAGAAAAAAAAGGTATCTCTCAAAGCGATTTTGCAGAAGAAAGTAAGGTATCTCGTACAACAATTTCAAAACTATGCAATAATAATGAATACATTCCGAGTGCATCTACTCTAAAAAGGATTATGAGAACGGCTAGAACAATAGACAAGAATAAAAAAGCCAATGACTTTTTCGATATATGAGGTAGACATATTATATACGTACACATATAGATTAATAATTTAAGTATATAAGATTCTCTATTCTAACTAATAGAAGGCATTGGTTAATGTATGCCTTGTAATGGTAAATCCCCGCAAAACCCAGTCCATTCATCTCCAATACAACTTTTCTGTACTAATGGTTAGTTAACATAAAACCTCTTCTGGTACATATCACAAAAAGAATTCCCTGTGGCATAATGGTTTTGTCTGGGGTTCTTTTTACAGAGTATACAACTTTTATACATTCTTGATTTAACAAGACTTTGGTTGAAGACGGAGGTTAGAGTAATGTATAAAAACGCCCCTTATGCACGTAGTTAATTTTTGAAAATTCAATAAATTACCACTATATTCTACCTACACAATCCACGTATAATAAGAAAGCGACAAGAAAGAAGGGATTGTGTATTGAAAAGTAAAATGAATCAGTTGTTTGCAGAACAAAAGAGTGTTCATATACTGTATTCTTATGACCAGCAAGAAACGTATATACAACAAGCTGTAAGTTATATTCAAGAGGGGGTTCTTGCTGGAGATTGCATTCTTCTTATTGAAAATGACCGTTTTTATCCTTTTATTCATAACCATTTAAAAGCACTCTTGACCACGGATCAAATGAAAAAAATTCATCGTATAAACAACTTTGATTTCTATTATTCAAGTGGTAGTTATCATCCTCCTGCTATTCTTGCTTACTTTGAGAAGAGTGTACAGCTCTATCTAGAAAATAATCTTTCTTTTAGATCATGGGCACATGTAGAATGGAGTACGATGGAAGATCCGTTACATCTCATTGAAGATTTTGAAAGAATTGTGGATGATGCGGTGAATAAACTCTCATTTCCATTAATTTGTGCATACAAAGGAGAGAGGATGCCCGAGTATCTCCAAACTATTTTAATGAAAACACACCCTTATGTTCTCGTGGAAGGTGATGTAATTACTTCTGAACAATATAGGCCCTAACTGATGTAGAATAAAATAAAAGCGCTTACGTAATTATACGAAGCGCTTTTTTATCGTTAAGAGAATGACTAGTTCTCGTTCTTCCATTCAGTTTATTGCCCTTCTTAAACTTTCTCTTTGTTTCCTTATATCTCTTCTGTTTAACTGTCGTAGCCTAAATGTTAATTCTAACTAGTCGTATTTATTTTGAAAATTTTCTTTTCAAAGGATAAAAATTACTTTTTTACGTTAAAAACATGATAAAATAGACTCGATGGTTCCACTATAAAACCATTACTTATTCGTAGCGAAGAAGAGCCCTTTCAGTCCTTAACTAATTAAGGGCTTTTCTTGTTTTCCTCGTGTAATTTCCTTATGTTAGATTGATCTTAATTCCACTAGAAGAAGCTGATGGTCTTACCCTTACTTCTTTTGTTTGTTTCGAAGAACTTTTATATTTCTCCATCAACTCATGAATGCTTGTTACTTGTATAATACGAATGTGTTCGAAGGATAATGCATACCGAATAAGCGTAATTGCAATAATGATAGCTTCTAGTCAATTTATCAGTATTTAAACAAAAAAAGCGACCTTATTGGCCGCCGTAATCCTACTCGTTATTTTCAAATAAATTAAAAGAAAGTTGCTCGGCTCTTTTCCTATGGTAATAAGCATTTTTAACTCGTTTTACTCGTTCTCTATTTTCAATGTAATAATCTCGGTCACGAATAGAAACGCAAGCTTTACAGTATGGTCCAAGGTGACCGAACCCATCGTTTTTATGATGATAGTTCTTTGCATATTTTAATTCGCCGCATTCACGGCAAGTCTTAGCGACAACTTGTCCGTCAGCGTCTGTAAAGTATACGAATCCTCTCGGCTTTTTTCTTTCCTCATATTCCTGCGCCAGTAGTTCTTCTCGTAGACTCATATTCGCTCACCTCCTCGGTTGCCTTAGTATTGCTACTTATCCTCTTTTATTATACGAATTAATTCCATTCGATACCAGTATGCAAATCCATTGCCTTCTCCGCGTATGACAGTTTTGTCTCCTGCAGACGCCTGGATTGATTCAACTTTATCTAACTCTTTCTATGTTAGTGATTATGCTGTTTTCAGAACCCTTTGCAAATGCGCGGATGAAAGGTGTATAAACAGGCTACCTTTAATTATTTTGAGGTAGCCTGTTTTGTGTGATTACAAACACTTTTCTAGTACTCTATGTTAAGTTGATTTTAATTCCCCCAGAAGAGGAGGTGGTTCTTGACCTTACTTCTTTTGTTTGTTTGGAAGACCCCTTATATTTCTCCATTAATTCATGAATGCTTGCTACTTGAATGATGCGAATATGCTCTGAAGACAGAGTATACCGAACAGGTGTAATTAAAATGACAGAAGGGAAGATCGCTGATTGGTCCTCAGGCTGCCAATGCAAGGCTTTCCAATCATCTGAAAAGAAGAACTCCTCATAAAGGTCAATCTTTGCCTGCATTTTCTGTTCTGAATAATGATTACGTTGAATTTCAATCCAAAAAGGAGATCCTTTAAAGATACAAAAGAGATCAGGTTCAATGCCTCCTTTTCGTCCTGTGGGCTTATCTTCGACAATAACCTGTTTAGGCACACTATACGTACACATTTGTTTATAGATATCTAGAATGGAAAGGAAATGTAATATTTTTTGAGAGTTCTTTTTAATCTTCGCATCCACAGGTAAATAGACCGTCGGAGAATACTGCTGAGTGCGTTCAATTAGCTCTAATCGATATAAACGTACCATCACGCTATTACACGCATTTATGGGTGATTTCAGCTGTTTAAAGAACAGTTCCACTAATGAGTCTCGATCCACAGCCCGAAACTGATTGATAAACGTAATGATGTCTTTATCACGCTGAGATAACCGAAAGCTCATCGCTGTTCCTCCTTCTCTAACAATCCAAAGATAGACTGTGACACAACCTCCAGTTGAGGTTCAGGATCTTTTACCTTTGTTTTATAAGGTGAAAGTAGTTCCTTACAAGCCTCTTCATCTAAGAAATAGGCTTGAAACTCCTTCACCTCATCAATTTTAATTTTCATGCGCCCCCTGGCTGCAGCATCAATTTCTTCTGCCCCGAGTACTCCAGCTACTTTCGCATTCGTGGCATCGGCTTGCCTTCCAGAAATCCGCACCCTTAAATTAGCTTTTAACGCAGAGTTTAATAAATCAGCATCTGGGCGCTGCATGGCAATAATCGTATGGACACCTAGCGCACGACCTTGGCTTGCAAACTGTTGAATCATCTCTACAAGCTCCGTTTCTCTCTTTACTATGGACATTTCATCAATTACCACAACGATACGAGGCAGCTTAAAAGGAAGCCTGCTGATATGTGTTACGCCATGTTCTAACAGTAAATCGCCTCGCCGATACATTTCAGCTCGTAGTAACGCAAAAGGTTTTCTCATATCCTTGACTTCAAAACAAAGCGCATCCACATGTTCAATGCCATGAAACAAACCTAAATCAGCTCGTTTAAGATCCACTAATACTAATCGCAAATCATCAGGCGGTGTATATTTCACCCATGTGGTCAAAATCACGCGCATTAAGCTGCTCTTTCCTGCTCCAATTTCACCAGATATCAATAAGGTTTCCAAATCCGCAAAGTCCCATGAAACGGGGTTTCCATAGATATCTTGACCAATACAAACAGGAAGCTCCATCTTCTCAATATGAGGATGAATAACCTCATAATTATAATTGAGCATCTTAGGTAGGCTTTTGTGATGAACGGTGATACTAAAATTCTTTAGGTTGCCGTTTATTTCGATGTTACCGCCTAATACTTGTCGTAAGGCCCATCTTTTTTTCGTTAAAAGTTCAGGGTCGATCCCATTTAGTAAAGAAAAGGCGTACCGAGTGTACGTATGGTGGTTATCGATTTGATGAATTTTCGGAAACAGATAGGAGGTACGGTCTCCTCGTTTCACCACCCGGTAAATCTCTGCTGTACGAAACGCTTTAATAAGCTTTCCACGCAATTTTAGTTTCTCAAACATCTAGAACCCTCCTTAAAACATAAATGTCGCAAAGAAGTAAAATAGAGCCCCATAAAAGGTGACAGGCAAGATAAAGCGCATTACTTTTGAGAACTGATCAACGAGATCAATGACACCCCATCGCTCTAATATTCGTTCGATGATAGCAACCCCTAAGACAATGCCTCCTAGGGTCAGAATAGTGGGGTCAAGCATGGCTAGTGGACTAAAAGGAACAAAGGAATAAGCCTTGAAAGGACGAGGTCTCTTGAGAGGTGGTTTTGGGGATGGAGAAAAAATTTTTCGAAAAGGAAACCTTTGTGTTTTTCTCATGTTGATACCTTCTTTCAATCTTTTAATTTTTTTGCTTTTGAAGTGCCTGTTTTTTTAGCTCCCCGCATTCGGTCGCCCCCTTCGCCTCTTCGGCTCAGCTCCCTTACAGATTCCACAAATGGCTTCAACAGAGTTATAAGGCTTGTATTAACGAGGTAGCAATACTGAACTAGCTACTGATTAGATAACGGAGTTACAATACTTTAGATACTATGTAGCTACTGCGGTAAGCTTGCCTGTCCAATCGAAAAATAACAAAGAACCTTTGCTGCAGTAGGTAATGAGGTAAGAGGTGTATTATTTCTGATTTTTCGAATTTTTGTTGACAATCTAAGAAAACAAGTGTAACCTTTTTTCTAGTTGAATAAATTGAATATTCTTATCTCGAGAGGTGGAGGGACTGGCCCTAGGAAGCCTCGGCAACAGACTGTTAAAGTACTGTGCCAATTCCAGTAGCAATTTGCTTGAAGATAAGAAGAGAATCCATAACGATTATTAACCTCTTCTTATCTGTAAGAAGAGGTTTTTTATTTTGAAAAGAAAGAAGGAAATAAAACCATGACGAAGACATTAGTGAAGGCTCCATTTAAAGCTGATCACGTAGGCAGCTTTTTACGAACGATTCCCCTTAAAGAAGCGAGAGAAGCGTATGCGAATGGGAAAATTAATAAGGGCGATTTAAAATCTGTAGAGGACAAAGAAATTGAAAAACTTGTCCAGAAACAAATTGAGGTAGGGCTTAAATCCATCACTGATGGTGAATTTAGACGCTCATGGTGGCATTTGGACTTCTTATCAGGATTAGAAGGCGTAGAGGAGTTTGAAACAGAATATATCAGCCAATTCAAAGGTGCAAAAACAAAAAATAAGGCGATTAGGGTAGTAGGTAAAGTAGACTTCAATCATCATTATATGCTGGAACACTTTACGTTCTTAAAAGAAGCTGTCGAACAGTATGGTGATGGAAGCCAAGTTGCTAAATTCTCTATTCCAAGCCCCAACATGTTATTTACTCGAATTCAAGAAGATACATATTACAAGGGAAGCAGAGATCAATTTTATCATGATACTGTGGCTGCTTATCAAAAAGCTATTCAGGCCTTTTACGACGCAGGCTGCCGTTATCTACAACTAGATGATACTTCCTGGATTGATTTCGTTTCTGAAGAACGCATCAATGCGGTTGTTGAGAAGCTTGGTATGGATGTAAAAGACATTATCGATACTCGAGTAAGTTGCTTAAATGATGCTATTTCTAAAAAGCCTGAAGATATGCTCATTACTATGCATATTTGCCGTGGAAACTTTAGATCTACGTATATCACAAGTGGCGGCTATGATACTATATCCGATGCCATCTTTGCTAACTTAGATGTAGATGGGCTTTTCCTTGAATATGATGATAACCGTTCAGGAGATTTTGAACCATTAAAAAGCTTTACAGGTAACAATCAAACTGTTGTATTAGGGTTAGTAACATCTAAATTTCCTACACTAGAAGATACTGAGATTATTAAGCAAAGAATCCAAGAAGCAAGTCAGTATGTTCCTCTAGCTAACTTGTCATTGAGTCCACAATGTGGCTTTGCAAGTACAGAAGAAGGAAATGTGTTAACAGAAGAGGAACAATGGAATAAAATTAGTCACATAATTAAAATTGCTCAAGATGTCTGGGGAGTTAACTAAAAAGGGAGATTTGTTTCTTAATTTTATACAAGCAGCATTCTAGATGTGTTGAAATACGATAAACAGGCGAATCTTATAAACGGAAAAAGGAAGAATGGATATCCATTCTTCCTTCAGCCATCATTATAAAGTTTTATTAGAAACGTCCGCCGCCAAGTTGTTGCTCAGCCATTTGCACAAGACGCTTAGTGATTTCGCCACCTACTGATCCGTTTGCACGTGCAGTTGTGTCAGCACCAAGGTTTACACCAAATTCGCTCGCGATTTCATATTTCATTTGATCGATTGCTTGTTCAGCACCGTATACTACTAATTCATTGTTGTTGCTGCTTTTGTTGTTTGCCATGTTGTGTCACCTCCTTGTTTCTTTTAAGTTTCCTATTGTAGAAGAAGTGCATTCGTGGTAAAAAATGGATGTATCATTTCTATGTCTGCTCCCTATACTAATTTTTAGAAACAAATGACACTGTAAAAAGTGGGATTAGATGTTTCATTTCCTTGTCATGAAAATTAAACATTTGCCATGTTCGAAAAAAGAGCCGTATCTTTTAGATACAGCTCTTTTTTATATTTATTGATGACGAAGCTTTTCAATTTCTTCTATAGAAAGCCCTGTTAATTTACTTATTATATTGCTCGCTATACCTTCTTGGATCATTCCAATGGCCATTAATTTTATAGCTTCTTCTTTCCCTTTTCTTTCGGCTCTTTTTAAAGCTGACTTCTCATCTAACAATGCTTTTCTTCGGGCTTCATAAGCTAATAATACTTCTGGATCTTGGCTTACGCGTTCCCACTCATCTATTGCTTTTTTTAGCACGTGATCTTCTTGCATTGCAATCTCCTCCAATACTTGAGTGATTTCTTCATCTTCCGATGCTTCAAGCAATAATAACCATCGTACAAGCTGATCTTCTCGTGGATCTACCTCTCTGTTACGCCATTTAATTAATAATTTAGGTAGCTCCATAAAATGAATTTCTATCATATCCGTTAAGAGTAATTTTTGTTCACGTTCATATAACTGAAAGGTGGAGTGATAATGATTAATATGAGATAAATAACGGAAGTTTACAATGTTGATGGTAATGGTTTTACAAAGCTCTCCGTAGTCCATGCCTTCTTTCATTTGGCTGCTATACATTTTGGACCAGTAGTAGAGTGTTCGCTTTTCCATATCATGTTTATTATTAAGTTGGATTTCTATATTGACGCGGCTTCCATCTTCTAATTGCGCGTGTACATCTAAAATCGAACGTTTATCTTCTTGGTTTTCTTTATTAAAATGCGGATCTAATAACTGAACCGTTTGAATCTTCTTTTCATCTGGAAAGCGAAGTGCTGCATTTAAAAAGGCAGCTAAAATGGATTCATTTCCATGTGTGCCAAATAACGATTTAAACGCAAAATCGACACGTAAATCTAATCGTTTTGTCATAGTGCCCTCCATTTTCTTTTATGTTTGTTATTAGTATATCACGACTAGATTTCTTCTTCCTATATCACACGTTCTAATTCGATACGCTCACATTGAAAAACTTGTTCCTCTATTAGGTACAAGATCTTCTTAACAACCCATTACTGAATATAATTAGATAAATAATAAGAGAGCTTTCTTCTGGTTTAAGTGCTGCAAGACACTAATAAGGTGATCCACGTCATCTTGAGAAATGGGTAAAAGTTGTACTAGAGTATTTTTAATATCTGTTAATATACATAAGTCATATAATTCATGATCAGTGAAGATAGTTTGAAGGGGGGTTAATCTGAATAGTAATGGGAGATTGTCATATAGGTCAGTTCCACACTTAACAAAAAAAAGTTGTCGCCATAATGGTCCATATTGTGTAATCATCTCATGTTCGATGATACTTACTATTGTTATTTCAATTTCAAATAGCAACATATAAGACTTAAATATGAGCTCTTTTTCCATGTGCATTACTCCTTTTATAGGATTTTTAAAATAAGTTAAATTATAGTTGTCCTGCGATTCACTGTGCCTGCCTAGGTATACATCGAATGCATAGATGCATTTCTTGCTACTTTTCCATCAACACCACCCCTCTCTCTCTATTTGACCATCGTTGATCCTTTATCCTCTATTAGTGCAATCATTTGAGAAAGGTAAACAACTCTTTGTTCTGAGTTTTGGTCTCAATAAAAAAAAGCTCCGAATGGCTGTTTGAAACTAATGTTTCTGTATCTTAGAGATAAAAAGATAAGATCATTTTAGAATGTCAATCTACTAAAATTCCTAAAATAGTACATTTCATTACTATTTACCTCCATTTTACTACTAATTATCATATATAACATGACTTTTTACACCTTTATAAGTAAAAATATTCAATTTATTTTATATTAACGTATGGTTTCGTGTAGTAAAATTAATTTTGCTATAAAAGAACACTACATATGAAAATACATTTATAAAAGGGGATAAAACAATGAAAAGTCGTGTTATCAAGATTGTTTCTT
>NZ_JAJEKD010000010.1:0-83729 GCF_021029645.1 Priestia sp. TSO9 | reverse complement strand
CCTTCTTTGAATCTAAAACTTGAAGAGATAATACTTTTTTCACAAAAATCACCTCCTTTTAGTTAGTGACCTTCCATTAAAGCTATTACGCCAATACATTTAACTTTTGGCTGCTCAATGAAAAAATAATTTCTATAATCTATGGTAGGATACCGAATAATATTATTCAGTAATCTTTAATAGAAAATATAAAATTAGCAAACCGCAAAACTAATTGTGCTTACTACTTTGCAGTTAACACTTAAAGATGAACCTGCACGTAGCTCTACATCCTTCTTTGAATCTAAAACTTGAAGAGATAATACCTTTTTCACAAAAATCACCTCCTTTTAGTTAATAACTTTCCATTAAAGCTATTACGCCAATACATTTAACTTTTGGCTACTCAATGAAGAAATGATTTTTGTAATTTCTGGTATAGGTAACCAAGAGTACATTCCTTTTGATTTGGTATCATGTAAGGCGAGTAACATACCAGCAGAACCAGAGAAAATATCTCCAGAAATTCTATAGCTGTAATCTCCTGGCACATAATACCTTCCTTCATTTTCAAGAAGGTAAAGGTTTAACGTTTCTAATGCCTTGTCTATACGATTCTCTTTTCCCTGAAGATTAAATTCGATATCAATAGCATTTGCGGTAACTATAAGCCCTGTCAATCCTCTAAATAGACCTGAACTATAGAAACATTTTGATTGAGTTAGAAGACCAATACCACTAAGTTCTCTTTCCCATTTTTTCTCATGAAGTAAATTTCTTAATTCAATCATTGCTAAGCCAATTCCAGCGCTTCCTCCTGCAAGATAAGGTACAAATCTTGAGGCATCTTTCACTTGATATAATCCCGATTCCTCAAGAACACACTGTTCCATATCTTTATCGATAGCTAAAATAGACAGATTTAACCATTGTTTATCATTTGTAACATTATATAAAGAGCTAAAGAACAATGAAACTCCAGACCATCCATCGATCAATCCAATTGGTACTGCATCAAAATCACTTGGTCTTATTTTAATATCCTGTGCAAGAAGATTTTCTATTCGATAAGCAATAGCTAATGCTTTATCAAATAGGTACTCCAAATCCGTTAAGGTCGATGCTGATAAGAATGCTAAGCCTATACCTGCTAATCCAGTTGAAAGCGAGATGTCTTCTAAATCTAAATGATTTTCAATGGAGTCGTATATTTCTTTAGCTTCAGCTTTCATTCCTATTTCATAAAGGATGCCAGCAATACCAGCTTTTCCAGAGAAAAGTCCATCATCCAATTGTTCTATATATTCATTTTGCCCGAACTTTCTAGCCCACTCTCTAGCTTTATCAGGTAAATTACCTGTACGTGCTAGAGCCATTATTACCCCAAATCCACCTGTTAAGACGTTAAGTAACCCACTAGATGTCTCAAACTGGCGAATATCTCCTGGTAAAAGTCGCTTTTCCTTACTTAGATCATGAACAATAGCATCTCTAATCTTTGAGATTATCTTTGGAAGATCGCTTTTTTCAAGATAGTTATTAGGGGAGCTAAGAACACTATCCATTGGTCTCGCGTCCCTTTTGTTACACTCATACTGAATTTCGGTAATCAAATTGATAGCCTCTTGTCCGAATTTCTTAATGATCCATTTATCATGTTGAATAAGTATATTCTCAGCTAAATCTTGCACAGGTCCAATAGGAAGAAAAGCATGTCTAGCTATACGTAGAAGCGCAAACCAATCGGCTTGTTCCCTAGTTGATTTTGTTGATCCCGTAAACCCTGGTGTCATAAGTCCTGAATGCTTAGCATCTGTTAAATCACTTGCCGATTCAAAGTCAATAATCTTCACATCTTCAGATTCTGATATAATGATATTAGATGGCTGTAAATCTCCCATTCCAATTCCACGTGAATGAATATCTTTAACTGCCTGTTTCAGCTGGTTTAGAATGTTAATGACCGTTTTACAATATGATTCTGAATCCTGTTCATCAGAAAAAGGATAATACGCAGCTAACCATGTGTTTAAAGTTGTTCCTGGTAAATATTCTTCTACTAGAAAAGTGTGTTCCCAAGCTTGGAATATTCCCTCGTATTTTGCAACACAATTCAATCCTTTTAAACGTTCTAATACGATTGCTTCTTGTTGCAATCTTGCGACGGCATCTCTATTCTGTCCATCAAGACCAGACCCGGGGCGACCTTCTTTAAGCACAAACTTCTCATTGTTTTCTCTATGGTTAGCCAGGTATACTCCACCACCATTACTAAAGTGAAGAGCTGATTCAATATCATAGTTATCTAGTTGAGAATGTTCTGCTAGAACCTTTTCTTGCGCTTCTGTCATCTCACGAATTACTTTTGGCTCTTGCACAAAATCAGGTACGACATAGTAAGCACCTCGAGAATCTGGAATATATCCTCCATCTGGCGTCCTAATAGCCGGAATCTTGGCTGCACCTTCCTGAATATACATTTCTCCAAATGCTCCATATCTAAAATAAACATTCCCATCAAGCCATCGCTTATCACTTAGAATATAAGGTCCTTGAGGTGTATCTTTTAAAATTCTATGTAATTGGTTTAATAGGAAGATAAATTGCTCTTCATCTTTAGGATAAACTGTAATAAATTTACCTGAACTTCCTCTATCACCATATTTCGAATTTTTAAGGACTAATTCCCAAATGTTAGATACGTGTTTAAAAGGTATACACTCACTAAAAAGAAAATTAGAAGTTAAATCTAATGTATTCTGGGCTTCATTAGAGACTGTAGTAATATGAATTTTCCAACCTTGAATAGGAAGTATAGTATTACTAGGAAAATAATAAGTCCAATGATCATCTTTCTTTTCTTTCCAAGATGTCGGTATATTAGAAACCTTTAAAACTGATTCATTTGCTTTTTTTTCAGGAGGTTGATAATATTTTTCTCCAGGTGTAACATACCTTAGATATCTCATGTCCATTTTTTCTACCTCCAATGATTAACCAAAAAATATTAATTTAAATTAACAAACTGCAATACTCAGTGTGCTTGCTATTGTATTTGGCCAACATGCAAATGCACTTGAAGTTGACATAGCAGGGTTAGTTAGTGAATTTCTTGTAATATCCATACTTTGTAATTGAAGAACGTTAGACATTTGTTTGTTATAAGACATTTTCTCTTCTCCTTTGTAGTTGAAAGTTTTCAATCAAAATTATTGTCCATTAGGTAAGCACAGGAAAAAACTAATAGTACTCTTTTCTTTGCATACTACACTTAAATTTGAAGTAAGATCTAATGAAGATGAATTCTTCATTTTTTGCAATTGAAGAACATTAGACATTTGCTTGTTATAAGACATTTCCTTCCCTCCTTTGTAGTTGAAAGTTTTCAATCAAAATTATTGCTCATTAGGTAAACACAGAAAAAAACTAATGGTGCTTTTTTCTTTGCATACTACACTCAAGTTTGAAGTAAGGTCTAATGAGGATGAGTTCTTCATTTTTTGCAATTGAAGAATATTAGACATTTGTTTGTGATATGACATTTTTTTCTCTCCCTTTTATCCCATAGAATTAATTAATACTTGTGCACTAGTACCGTAGAATCCCCACTTAACTCTCCAGAAGCCACTTGATAAGCAGCCTCAATAGTTTCCCCCCAGTAAGGGCCCCAAAGCGTATTTTTTACGGATTTCATGCTAAGGCTAGAATTAGAGTTTTGTACATATCTCCCCTCGATTTCTGTAAACCAGGGCCCCCCAGACATACCACTCTTCCCTTTGCTTGGTACTCCTTGTAGGGAAGAATGCTTGAAGGAATCTGCACAAGCTACCCCTCTACTAAAAAGTGGTTTTTTAGATGGTAGTAATACATTCTGGAAACCTGATATGACGTATTCCAAGTTGCGAGACATATTAAAAGCGACTGGAATTCCTTTTTCCTCAAAATTAATTACATTTGAAGCTTCTGGCTCAAGTACCAAAAATCCAGTATCGTAATCTACTACTCCATTTTTAGCCCATTCCTTAGGAATGGACGCTAACACTGGCTTAAATGCAACCTTGAAACCTTCCGAATATGGCAGGAATCTTATGTGTTCATAAAACTGTTTAGATTCCCAATCATATACACAATGAGCTGCAGTTGCGATAATTGGAGCATTTACAGATTTTAAAATACTTGCACTTCCTAAAGATCGCTTTCCATTAACCCAAAACTCTACCTTACCTAATTTACTTAGTAAATTATTATCATATTTGTCTAATTTACCCAACAAAAGACACCGCCATTCACTCTCTAAATTACCTAAATAAGGATAAAAAAGATATTTAGAACTAATATGGCAAAATTAAACAAGTTATTATTTTACAAATAAAGTATAATATACCTAAAAAATAAGTCAACAGATTTTTCGGAAAATATTATAAAATATATAAAATTGTATTATTTTGTAGATTTTTGGTTCGATTAACCTTATAATACAATATTAGGAATTATAATTGGAAAATTAAGTAACTTTTTTAGACTAAAGATATAGTCAAAACAACTATGAAATTCAAACTATTTAATTATCCATTATTGTTTTTCTTACCTATAATTCGTAGTTTTTTAGAAAGGAGAAAGAAGTTGAGTAACAACAATAAAAAGAAAATAGGAATTAAAAGCTTTTTAAAATTTATTCATACCTTCTTGCCAGAAAAGTCGATTCTAATATTAGCTGTTATACTCATTCTGATAGAAACAGCCTTCTCTTTAATAGTTCCTCTTCTTACTAAAGATTTTGTAGATAAGATGAACTTTCATGGTCTCAGTACAAAGACCATAATACTTCTATCGATTGTTTTCTTAGGACAATTAGTTATGTCGGGGTTGGCTGTTTATACAATGACATACATAGGTCAACGTGTGGTACTTACTTTACGTAAAATTATGTGGAAACAAATTTTACATTTACCAATATCATTTTTTGATCAGAATTCCTCTGGAGAAACGATGAGTCGAATGACTAATGACACATTGGTCATTAAAGACTTCATTACGTCACATTTAATTCCCTTTGTCACTGGCATCATTTCTATTGTTGGGTCTGTGGTTTTACTAGTAATTATTGATTGGAAAATGACAATATTAATGGTTTCAGCCGTGCCAATTGCAATTCTTTTAATGGCACCTTTAGGCAGAAACATGTATAAAGTATCAAGATCTCTTCAAGATGAAACAGCACTATTTCAAGGAGATTTAGGTAGGGTACTATCAGATATTCGTCTTGTAAAGTCATCTTTAGCAGAAGAACATGAAAAGAAGACAGGCTTACATAGAATGACTTTACTTTTTCAATATGGGCTAAAAGAGGGGAAAATTCTCGCTGTTATTCAGCCCTTAACAATGACCATAATGCTATTGTTATTGGTAGCAATATTCGGTTACGGAAGTAGTCGAGTTGCTTCAGGAGAAATATCTGCAGGTGCCTTAGTAGCTATTATTTTTTATTTGTTCCAAATTTCTGTTCCTTGTTCACAATTGGCTAATTTCTTTACTCACTTTCAAAAAGCTTTGGGAGCAAGTGAACGTTTAAATGAAATTCTATTAGCAGACTTAGAACCAGATATTTTTAACTCAGTTAGTATTGATGAGCAAGATTATTTATTATCGTTTCAAAATGTATCTTTCTCCTACTCTGAAGAAAAGGAAACTTTGAAAGTAATTAATTTCAATGCACCTATAGGTCAAACCACTGCTTTTGTAGGTCCAAGTGGTGCTGGAAAAACAACACTTTTTTCTCTTCTCGAACGATTTTATGAACCTACTGAAGGATCGATTGTATACAAAGGGCAATCGATTGAAAATATAAAATTAGCTGAGTGGAGAAAAAAGATAGCGTATGTATCACAAGATTCCCCAATCATGTCAGGTACTATTATTTCAAATCTAACTTATGGTTTGGATGAATTTTCGCAAGAAAAAGTGAAGCAAGCCGTAGCTGACGCAAATTTAGAAAGCTTTATAGAATCGTTACCGAACCAATATGAAACAGAGGTAGGAGAAAGAGGAGTTAGATTATCAGGCGGGCAACGTCAGAGGTTGGCTATTGCGAGGGCTATGATTCGTGATCCAGAAATTTTATTATTGGATGAGGCTACTGCACATTTAGATAGTAATTCAGAGAAACTTGTCCAAGAAGCATTAGAATCTCTAATGACAGGAAGAACAACATTAGTAATTGCCCACCGTTTAGCAACTATTAAAAATGCAGATAAACTAATAATCTTGGAAGATGGTAAAGTAACAGGAATGGGTACGCATCGAGAGCTGTTAGAGTCTCATAATCTTTACAATGATCTTGTTAAACAACAACTCTCTCTGGAATGGCAAACTAATGAGCTCCAATTAGCTAGCAAATAAAAAGAATGGTTGGCATAATAGCCAACCATTCTTTTTATTTTTGTAAGGAATGTATTAATTATTAAAGTAATAATTAGCCAAGCTCCAAACAGTTTAAGAAGGAGCTTATTAGGATGAAATTAGTGTAAAGAAGATGGTGTAAAAATATTTACTCTTCATGGCTTCATAAATCTGAACTACTTTAATTCTATATATCAAAATTATTTGATAGACATAAAACCTCTATTAGAAAATCCTAAATTCAATTTTTAAAAAACAAACGAATGAATACAATAATTAGCTATAACTTCACCACTTATGTATGGTTAATCATTTCAAATGACTTTGATTAGAAAGATATTCAGCTACATCTTGTGGAACTTTAAGATTAAAGTTTAAACCTTTCGTTTGAAAACTAACATATGAACTATTTTTATAAGTTGTAATTGTACCTACTTTTTGGAGTTTCTGTTCACCTTTATTTGATTTATCCCCTAATTTTATTGTTTCTTTTTGATATAACTTGTAAATATCTTTTTTATTAGCATTTGAAGGGATTTCAGCAGTATTCCATTTGTTCACTCTCAACTTTTTTATAAACGTATTTACATCTTCTTTTTTATCAATAACGGCTAAAACTGAATTTGGATCTTTTACTGATGTAACTTCAATTCTCTGAGCTTGATCAATTCCTATATCCAGATTATTCTTCATGTCTTTTTCCTTTTGACTGCATCCAAACAGAAATGTAGACATACTTAAGATTACTATAAGTACAAAGTAAAACCTTTTCATGAATATTCCTCCTATTTAAAACCATTAATTTACATAGAAAATTTTAACATCTAATTCTGTGAATTTCTATACGTCTAGAGTCTTATATTAAAACATTTTATTCTATATATTATTAATACTGTATACAGGTAAATCATCTTTTATTAAAGAAATGAAAAGCAAAAAATAAAAACAATGAAAAATAATAAACATTATAAGAAATTAGAAAAACATTATAGTTGTCGTCACTTGGTTTAAATAGTAAAACATTAATGATACATAAAGCACTTTAGTATTTACTTAACGAATGGTGAAACATAGGTGAAAGAGAAAGGTTACTCTTTTCTAAGTAGAATCAATTACAATATTTATTTTTAAACTTATATGTATATAAATCTATAAATCTGGCCAGACTATTAACGTATTCCCCCCCTATTCCAATAAATTTGAAAATCCTTTGCTGATATGGGCAAAGGATTACTTTTTTTGGGGTGATTTTCCTGTTATTGGTTGTTGATATAGATAAACGGGAATTAGGTATATTAATAGCACACAAAGGAGATATGCATTGGTGATAAATTACGGGTACTCTACTGGATCCCTGTTCGTGAGGGAATTAGAACGTTTAAAAGAAGAATATATTCAACTTGAGCTCGGCGAGATGAAAGTAATGATGAAAGAAGACATTTTACTTTTAGAAAAAGAAATGGATATGTTGTCTAGGAATAAAGTGTATTAAATTGAGCAAACTACCCAAGACGCCGTGAGGTATTTACTACTAAAACCATATTCGTATTCCCAACAGAACAACCTACTGTACAGGAGCAGTAGGTTGTTCTGTCTTATAGCTATATTTTTTATGCTTGTTTAGTTAACATATAACGAATTATCGGTAGAAATAAAAAACAGACCTTTAATTAAAGATCTGCTTTTTTTCTTTAGCAAAAACTAAGTAAGTTCTCACTATAAGCATAATGCCCAAAGCTATGCAAATTAACCAGTACGTTAAAGGGAAACTATATGAAACTGTCATAACTCTAGTATTTCTATCCAATACTCTAACGATAAAAGGAGTATAAATCATCTTAATAGTTAAGTACGTTAATACAGCTTGAGCAATAAGAAATATCCCTATTGCACGTTTCATAACCTTGCCTCCAGACTCATACATGTTTCTATGTACACTGTAACATAAATAGGCTTACTTATTAATTTTAGTTACCACAATGTTCCTTATGGGAAGTATTTATAATTTATTCTTCCTCGTCTTTAGAACGTTTTTTTATTAAAAAATAACCAAATGAAAAAGTTCCTAAAAAACATAAAAATATAACTGAACCAATTATTATACTATCAGCCAAGCTACTATTAGATGTTATCTTTGTTAGTAGACCAAAGAAAACTCCGGCAGCTAAACAACATAATACTAATAAGTAATAGGGCATTTTTCTAATTCGTTTCTCATTTTCATAGGAGTCAACAGAAATACTTAAGTTCAAATACCCTAATATAACACTGGTAAGTATCAAAACTAGCCATATAGGATTATTGGTAATATTATTGAATCCTTTCGTAATACCGTCATATATTACAATCCCCACAAGTGCTAAAGTTTGAAAAGCAAACGCAAAACGAATATTTTTTAAATTTTTTATAACAAGTCTTTCGTCTGTTATTACTTTCATTTAAATCTCCTCCTGACCAACCCAAAAAATCTCATCTAAGGTTTTATTGACTGCATAACATATTTCTAAGCAAAGTTTTAATGTAGGATTATATTTTCCTTTTTCAATTAAACTAATGGTTTGACGAGTAACACCAACTTTTTCAGCCAATTGATGCTGAGTTAAATCAGCCTGTACACGAAATATTTTTACATTGTTTTTCAATATAAACCAATTCCTTCCTGGTCCCAGTGTAACATATACATTACATTATTCAATATATATATTACATTATCCTTGAATTTAATTTACTTAATACGGCTTATTGCCACTAAAAAAGGATCTTTCGTTAGAAGATCCTTATAACTGCTTATTTACTTTAAGTGTTTTTTAGAAATTAAAGATAAAGTGTTGATACAACTAAATAAGTTAATGAGAATAAACTTAATAGAAAAACAAAAGAGGCAAAAAGTAAAACCTTTGACTTTTTATTAATTGTTATACCATTTTTGAATAAGTTAGAGAACCCTAATAACAAGCCTCCCAAAATTGCTACTAATCCAAACAATTGGTTAACTGTACTTCCCATCCATACCCCTATAACAAGAATTATTAAAGCAAAGAATGGATTAAAAATAACATTCACCGTCACATTAATCAGCCTCTTTCTAATTTGGTTACTATTAATTACTATTTTATCAGAAAATGGATCAAAGAAACGGTGTATATCATATATATCTTTAGTCAACATAATGTCTCTTTCCGGAAAATAGCATAAAAAAGAACCCTTGATGCAGGACGGGGACTGCACCCTGTTTGTGAGACAGGACTCAAAGCACCTTTTAAACAGCCAGCTGCCGGTATTGTACTGGTGACTGGTTGTTTAGTTTCGTTTGAATACGGGCATTGTTGTAATAAGTAATATAGTTTTCGACGATTTGTTCGACGATGGTGGTCGTCGTATATGTTAACTCGTCGAGGTAGAACGTTTCAGACTTTAGCGAGGAATGAAACGATTCAATGGAGGCATTATCTGCGGGTGTCCCTTTACGGGACATACTCATAGTAATGCCTCTTTCTTTAATTTTTTGTTGATAGAGATGCGAGGTGTACACAGATCCTTGGTCACTATGCAACGTACATCCTTTAGGTAAAAAAGGAAGTTGGCTTAACGTATCTAAGACAAATTCTACATTTTGGTGATCACCAATCGAATATGCAATGATTTCCCCATTAAATAAATCTTGAATACTTGAAAGATACAACTGCTTAGGTCCAAAAGGCAAGTAGGTAATATCCGTTACTAATTTCTGAAGAGGGCGATCAGCTTGAAACTCACGATTTAATACATTCTCTGCAACCTGATAAGGTTGCCCTGTTTGCTTTCGTTTTTTTCGTTTTACGCGACATTGCCAACCGTATTTCTGCATGACACGTTGTACAAATTTATGGTTAATTTTCATCGTTCGATTGAGTAATGCTGTAATTTTTCGATAGCCATATCGAAACTTATGTTTTTGACATTGATCACCGATCTGTTGTTCCATCCATTTCTTTTTCTTTGTCCGTTCTGATTGTTCCTGTTTCCTCCGGCGATAATAAGTCGATCGAGGGATATCAAGGTGCTGACAGATTTGATAGACTGGCATCTTATCTTTTAACTCTTCTACTACGTTCACTACGATTTCTGGGACCACTTCCTCTCCAATTCCTTGTACTTTTTTAAGACCTCAATCTGTTGTGTTAAATACCGGTTTTCTGCTTTCAATTTGGACATTTCGTCTTTAAAGCCAGGTCCCTTTCCGTATGAATACTGCTTGCCTACAGGCTGTTCAAATCGATGCATTTCTCCATTTTTATACCATTTCATCCACCTTTTTAATTGGGTGTAACTGCGAATATTTAATTGGGAAAGCACTTCTTTGACAGGTAGACCAGCTAATCTCATCTCAATAGCTTTTATTTTTATCTCTGCTGGATAACTAACTCTTGTCCCCATAGAAAAAACACCTCCAAGTGATTGTTAGGTAGTATATACCCGTTTTTTAACTTAAAGGTGTTTTTTATTTGTCTCACTATTAGGGGTCAGTCCCAATGGTTCTTGATGAGGCCTTGTTTCTGCTTTATGCAGCTTTTTATACATCCTTGATCTAACAGGTTTTTCTCCTCAGGTGATTGGAGATAAGATGTATAAAAAGTGCACGCTTTATAATATGAAAAATAAGAAAAATATAGTAATTATGGTAAATATATGATATTATTTACTTGCGGTGCTATGCATTCTTCAACGAGTATGAATGACAAAAAGCAACCTCCTTCCAATGCCATGGGATATGAGGTTGCTTTTTATTTTGCTTACCTTTTGACTGGACAAATTATAACCTAATCCTATATTTTAAATATGTACATGTATATTTCACTTTTATCAACTATTAAAAGCAGCTATGATCAACCACACATGTAAGAAAAGCACCTTATTTAACTAAATAAGGTGCTTTTCTCTTTACTAAGTATTAAGAACTCTTATGAATGTTCCTTTTAAAGACTTTTCTAGAGCATACTGATTTAATTCTCTTACTTTGGTGGAGAGCTCTGTTGCTTTCTTCATTCGGACGTTCCCTACTAACACAAAGGGATCAATAATCCGTACCTTTTTCTTTTGGTGTATGTCATAATCTACCTCATCATTTATTACTTTTTTGCTCATATCTTTCATTTTTTGTAGCACTTCATGGTCTTTGCTGTCAATTAACTTTCTCCAAACTGTTTCATCATCCGATAATAAGTCATCAAAATGAATAATCTCCTTGGCCATTGCGATCTTTAATATATCCGTTAGTATAGCATACCCATATACATTTGATGGATGAAGAAAGAAGTCAATGACCTCCGTATAATAAGCTTTAACAAACCATTCTGCAGCCTCAATTGTTTTTAAAAAAATTTTGCCGTCAACCACTCTTAATTCATCTACAAATTTACAAGCATTGTCTGAAGAAATCATATTATAGGTAGATAAATCACGAAGCGTATAATCGATGCGGTCTGCACACAGCAAAGGAAGAGGTTGTTCTAATAAGGACCATTTCTCAATAGGCAATATAGACAAAATATTAAATCCATGCTTTTGTAAAACAGAAGGGATTTCTGATGATTGAATTATTTTGTCAAATATTTGATCGTGAAAATCCTGTTCTGGATTATTTAAAACAAAATCTATGACATGAGAAAAAGCTGTATGAGAAACGTCATGTAATAAGCCAGCTATTTGTTCTTCTATAGATCCACCTAACCTTCTAATCAATAGCATGACACCTACAGAGTGTTCAAATCGTGTTACATTCCACTTTGGATTCACTAAATAACTTGCGCCACCTTGGTGAATCTTTTTCAGCCTCTGAAGGGGCTCAGTATGTATTAATTCTGCTAGGACTGGTTCTAAGTGAAAAGATCCATAAATGAAATCATGAATTTTCATAAAACGACTTCACTTTCCCTTCTTTTGTCACATCTATATCATTTAGTAGAATAACGCTCTGCAAGCTTCTCTTTATGCGAACTGAATATTTCTTCTAAAGAAATATCATATTTGTTAGCAATAACAATCAAGTTACCTAACACATCTCCTAGTTCTTCCGTTAATTCTTTCTTATTTTCTTCCAAAGTTCCAGTTACTTCATCTGGTCGATCCCTTCCGATTTCTAAAGCCCTAATAGCTCGTGCTACTTCACCTGTTTCCTCGGCAAGAAAACCAATTCGAATAAAGATATCTAAATCTGACCAACCTCTCATTTTGTAGTAGTCCTTTACCCATTGTTGAAATTCTGTTACGTTCATTAAATGGTTCCACCTTCCTTTTTTAACTTCAACTAAGTTTACCAAATCATCCATTATTATGTATAATCAATAACGGTGATTACATAGGAGGGGATCTTTATGAAAAGAATAGCTGTATTTTGTGGATCAAGTAATGGAGCATCTGACCTTTATATTCAAGGTGCAAAGGACCTGGGAAAAGAACTTGCTAAACGTAATATTTCGCTCGTATATGGTGGAGCAAGTGTTGGAGTAATGGGTGCTGTGGCTGATGCCGTGTTGGAAGCTGGCGGACATGTCATTGGCGTCATGCCTACTTTCCTTGAAGAAAGAGAAATTTCTCATAAAAACCTGTCAGAGCTTATCGTTGTTAAATCTATGCACGAGAGAAAAGCCAAGATGGCTGAACTTGTAGATGGATTCATTACATTACCAGGTGGTCCAGGTACACTAGAGGAATTCTTTGAGATTTTCACATGGGCTCAGTTAGGGTTACATCAGAAGCCTTGCGGATTATTAAATATTAATGATTATTACACACCACTTATTTCTTTATTTAATCACATGACAGAAGAACAATTTCTACAGGAAAAATATCGTTCTATGGCTCTTGTAGATACAGAACCACAAGGTTTATTAGATCAATTCAATACATATCAACCTCCTTCAGTTAAAACATATATCACAAAAGCACAAAGCTAACAAAAAAACAGGATTAGACACTATCTAATCCTGTTTTTTTGTTAGCTTAAAATATAATTTCGTTTACTTCTTTTAATGTAACGAATCTGCCACCTAGCATATTATTATGATGTTCTACTATTTTAGAAGCTGAAAGCACAGCCGTATCAAATGTGCTATGGGCATCTTTTACTAAGATATTCTCTTTATACCCTAAGCTATATGCTCTCCTACAAGTAGTATCCAAACAAAATTCAGTTTGCATACCTGCAATGACTAATTTTCCGATTTCAAGTTCCTGAAGTTTTTTGTATAAAGTTGTTTGATAAAATGCGTCCCAAGAAGATTTTTGAATAACTATATCCGTTGGTATGGGGCCGACATCCTGATGGATTTCCCATGTGACTTTTCCTTCACTAAGCATACTATCCGAACTGGGGTCTGTATGCTGTATATAGATAATTGGCACATTAGATTTGTGTGCTTTTTCCCTTAGAGAAGTAATATTTTTAAGTACTTGTTGTTCATTACATAAAGATCCACCTTCATAAGAAAACATGATGTTTTGAACATCGATAAGCAACAAAGCTGTTTTTTCACTCATTTAATTGTATCCCCCTATTGAGTTTTGTGGTAAAAAATTCAAAATAATATTATATCAAATTAAAATCTCATATTATATAGCTTGATCCTGCAAAATCTAGCTTTCTTTGAAATGTACATAGTATATAAATGTAGTTACCATAATGTTTTTATCGGGATTTATCTGTATATACGTAAAAGCCATTTAAGACCTATCTTAAATGGCTTTTACAGTGGTTATGTTATTTTATTTACTCATCAATAATTATCGTATCAGCATTTATATCTTCAAAACAAAGGTTTACTGTTCTTTGCTTCGCTCTGGTTCTATGTACGGTTCCAGCTGGTATAAGTAACGTATCATTAGGTTTTAAAACAGCAGTATCCTTACCTTTAAAATCAATTAAAAGTTCTCCCTCTAAAACCATAAAAAGCTCATCCGAATTAGAATGATAGTGCCATTTGTATTCGCCTGAAAATACAGCTATACGAAGGCAGTGATTATTAATATTCGATACAGGAAAATTCACGTGTTGATCTTTAATATCTTTTGTAATTTCTTGAAGATTAATCTTTTCTAGCTCTAATTTCTCTACCATTACAATTCTCCCTTTATATTTTCTTTGTAATAAATTCAATTTAATTTCCCCATATACACTAAACCATTTGAACGATTTCTATTCATAGTTGTATATTCTAATTTCTTATATGCTAAGGTTTCAAATTGATCTATCCATTCTTTCACGCGTTCTTCGCTATGATGACGTAAAATAGCCCCATCTGGTAACTCAAAAACCCCATATGTATGATACTTAGTGAGTCCCTTTTCATAACGTAATTTATTTCTTTCATCGCTATTTAGTAGAAAATCGTTGATGTAAATAATACCTCCTGGCTTTAGTACCCGTTTAATCTCATTTAAAATAGCGTTTTGTTCCTCATTTTTATGAACACATGTTAAAACTGCAAAAAGTAAGACAGCATCCAAAGAATCATTAGGAAAAGGAAGCTTCCCACTTTGAATAACTTGAAAATCGATTTCTGAGTTATGAAACTTAGCTCTTTTAATCATTTCTTCTGAAAAGTCTACACCATGTAAATTGTTATAATCGTAGCTTCTTAATTCCAATAAAGTCCGTCCATACCCACAACCATAATCTAATATGACAGCATTGTGATTAACATGTGTTAGGAATAATTCAGGTTGAAAAGGCGTAGTAAATTCTTTTTTATTAGCTACTTCATTCCAATATTCATCTTGTTTGATCATCTTTATGAAACATCTCCCTATTGATCTATCAACTTTGATTGCATCATAGCATGTAAAAACATAAAATAATGTGAGATATCTCATATTTTTATAATAGTAGGAGAAAAAATGAAATTTTTAAACGACCCTATGCAAAGTTACTATGTCGAGAAATACTCTATTCAATCACTTTTTTCCTTTCCAATTACTCCATTTATTCAGGTCTGCGAATTTGAACGTGGTGAATTTATTTATAAGGAAGGATCCTATCCTCAATATATTTATTATCTTGTTGAAGGTAAGGCAAAACTCTATGTTACACACGAAAATGGGAAAGTGTCCTTGATTAATTTTTTACAAGCTCCAACATTTATGGGGGAAGTGGAACTATTAAATTCACAACGATATGCTAAAGCCATACAAACTATCACAAAAACCATTTGTTTGGCTATTCCTATTGATACCTGTAAAAATAAGCTCTTAACAGATGTTATATTTCTCAGATATTTATGCAGTTTTTTAAGCGAGAAAGCAACTAGAATTTCAGCAAAGTATACACAAAATCAGGCCTATCCACTTGAGAACCGTCTTGCTGCTTTTATAATGTTGTCGGCTGATGATAACTTTTATAAAGAAAAACATACTGAAGTATGCGAATACCTGGGTGTATCATATCGCCATCTACTCCATGTACTAGCCCAACTATGTAAATCAAATACTATTGAAAAGCAGTCACGAGGCTACATTATTAGAGACAAAGAACGTTTGAAAAAATTAGCTGAATTAAATTAAAGACACTCATAATAACCTCGTTTCATAAGAAAGATAATTATATGTATATGATATAAAAGGTAGTTACCATAATCATATGTATCGAAAACAGTTTAAAAGAGCCAGTCCCTTTATAAGTCTTGGCTCTTTTGGACTAATTATATTTAATTCATAGCTCAATGATGGAATACACGTATACCTGAATGTGCCATGATCATCCCGTATTCATTTGCTGCCTGTGTAACTTGTTCATCTCGTAAAGAATTACCTGTTTGAACCACATATTTAACGCCACTTTGAGCCGCACGATCGATATTATCACGGAAAGGTAAAAAAGCGTCGGATGCATAGGAAACGCCTTTTAACCTTTTTAGCCATTCTCGTTTTTCACTCTTACTTAGCCTAGCAGGGACCTCCTCAAAACATTGTTTCCAGTGCTCATTTTCTACCTCAGTAATATCATCATTAAGCCATCCATCAATTGCATTATTCACTTCTACACGAGAAATGCCTTCTCTGAACTTCATGTTAAGGGCCCTTGGATGTTGTCTTAGCCACCATTTATCAGCTTTTTCAGCAGCCAACCTCGTACAATGAATACGGGACTGCTGTCCAGCACCAATTCCAATTGTTTGGCCATCTAATGCGAAACAAATGGAGTTTGATTGTGTATATTTTAATGTAATAAGAGCAACAAGAAGATCTCTCTTTGCATTTTTAGGAATATTACATTGAGTAGTAACAATACGATTAAAAACTTCTTTCCCAATCTGTACATCATTTCTTTGTTGTTCTAGAGTAATTCCAAATACCATTCTTTTTTCAATTGGGTCAGGCACATAGTTTGAATCAATCTCTAAAATTAGATATTTTCCTTTCTTTTTCTGTTTCAAAGCCTCTAATGCTTCTTGAGTGTAGCTTGGTGCAACAATCATATCAGAAACCTCTGTTTTGAGGAGAGTAGCTACAGTTATATCCACTTCATCACTAAAAGCAGCACAATCTCCAAACGATGACATCCTATCTGTCCCACGCGCTCTTGCATAAGCAATCGCTAAAGGAGACAGGCCTAGGCCTTCAACAAAATAGGATCCAGTAAGTGTCTCATTTAGTGGAGAGTACACAGCTGCACCTGCTGGACTTACGTGTTTAAAAGATGCAGCTGCAGGTTGACCAGTCGCCTGTCGAAGCTCTCGGACCAGTTGAAAAGCATTTAATGCATCTAGGAAGTTAATATAACTCGCCTCTCCATTTAAGATTTTAATAGGCGTGTTCTCAGCATTCTGAACGTTAGCTTTACTTTGATTTGGATTCATCCCATATCGTAAACAAATTTCTTTCACTTAAAAATCTCCTTTCTAAATAAAAAAAGTATTTGAACTCATGTTCAAATACTTTGCCCAGGCGTACGGCCGTTATCTATGTGCTTCCTCATGGTCCTCCATGTTTACGCCAGTAACACATAGTCTGTTTTATAAGAAAATTTTACATAATAAAAATAATTTTAACAATACCTTTATCCAAATTTTTCTTTTTTAATTATATATCATATACAAATCTAATTTACACAACAGGTATTACCGGTAGTAATAAAGTCTATATATTTTCTATATAGACTTTACCAATTTATTCTTATACTGAGGCTGAAATCTTTTGTTTTTTTCGTAAGCGTAAAAAGCCAGAAGCTGTTAAAACACCTACAATAACTAAACACGTACCTATCACTTGAGGTAATGTAATAAGGGCACCCGTTAAAATAGAAAGCATCATGGTGACGACTGGAACTAAATTAAAAAATAAAGACGTATTACTTGCACCAATCGTAGCCATTCCTTTATTCCACCACAAATAGCCTAATACACTTGTAAATAGAGCCATAAAGAGAATAGCTCCCCAAGCTGACCACGTAACGTGAGACAAGGGCTGAGGGCTTGGTGAAAAAGCTCCTAAGATTAAAAGACAAAGAGAACCAACAATCATTGTATAAGTAGTGGTCTCCATCGAAGAACTACCATTCAAATATTTTCTTCCTAATACACCATATAAAGCCCAACATAGATTCCCTGCTAAGATAAGTAAATCACCTTTAGAAATGGATAATGTTTGAATAATTTCTAACGAACCTTGCGTAAGGACAAGAATAACACCTACTAAAGCAAAAGAGATACCTACCATCTGTTGTTTTGTAATAGAATTCTTTAAAATAAAATAAGCAAAAATTGCAGTTACCAAAGGGTTAGTTCCCATGATGAGAGCCCCGTTTAAAGGAGACGTATATTGCATTCCTAAAAAGAAAAAAGCATTGAACCCAAAAATCCCTATGATGCCAAGTAAGATATACATTTTCCAATGAACCTTAATAGTTTTTGACTTTATTTGTTTCTGTAATCCTAATATAAGAACCATAACGAGTGCAGCAATGCCAAATCGCCATGCCGCAGCACTTGCAGGGGAGAAATACTGAACAGCATACTTAGCCAGGTTGAATGTAGCACCTGTAAATATAGCGAAACCTATCAACATAAGGTATATTCTACTTTTCATTTTTCAAGTCTCCAATCATTGTTTCATACGTCCCTAATTTCTCTTTTGTTACGTTCATAACTGTTTCAATCTCTTGTTTTTGTTTTTCTAGAAGAAGTAAATGTTTGTTTAAAATATCTGCCCTCGTTTGAATTTTTTTTAATTGAATGGCAGAAGAACCAATATTTTCTAGGAGACATCCATCCTTTAAAAATTCTTGAATATCCTCTAGAGACATTCCTGTTTGTTTTAATATTTTCATAAATTTGAGTAGACGAATTTCACCTTCCGTATATCTTCTTTTTCCACCTTTTCTTAATGGTGAAGACAATAACCCAATCTTTTCATAATAACGTAGCGTATGAGCTGTAAAACCTGTTTTCGTAGCAACTTCAGATATACTATACAATTCTATTTCCTCCTTTATTTAGATGTTACAACTTAGAGTTAGCTCTAAGTCAATGGTTAATTTGCAAACAATAAAAAAAGACTCAGATTTTTTCTAAGCCTCTTCGTTTAATTAACATAATGTGCCTTATCGGAAACCAATAATAAAAAGCCTTTAGATACTTATTTCTAAAGGCTTAAAGATACGTTTTTTATTTTTAACTTACTACCATGTTGTTTCTTCTTTATCTGTTAGTTTTACAAGAAACGGAAAAAAAACAATAAAGAGTATAGCAACTACTCCACTTAAATAGCCTAGTCCTATTAAAGGACTAGCACCTTTAAAAGAAACAAATTGTCTTTTATTACATTTAGGACACTTCTTACCATTCTTAGAAAAACCCAGTAACCATACGCTCTTGGCATTCCATTTGTGTTTACAATGATTGCAACAAGCCATCTAGATGTACCACCATTCTCTTAAAATCACATTCCTATGTACAAAGATCTTATCAGTTTTTATTAAAACGCTTATTTTGTTTTCTAACATTAATAACTTTCCAGACAAACAAGCCCATAGAAACTAATAAAATTAACCAAAAAATTTGGAAAGATATATCTGCCCAATTAATACTCGATGTATTCATATTATCCCCTCCTGATAATATATACGAATGAATTCCATAAAAGTTACATATTTTCATTATTTATACAAATGCATCTTTGAAAACCTATTGTATACGACATTATTGTTAACATAATCCACATTCTAGGAAGTGAAAAGAGGAGCTAAAGCTCCTCTTTATTTTTATAAATCTTGATTAAAAGTCTCAGCAATAAACATAAATTCTACATCGTCTTTATGAATAAAAAATGTAGTACATCCATCAATATCCGTGGTCCTGTTTGATTGAGAACATATAACGTCTACCTCAACTAGTTCAAAATTAACAGCATCAGTACTTTCAGTATCCAAACCAGTTGTTAAATAGTGAACACTATCTCCAAAAGACTTGAAAACAAGCCTTCTTCCTTTTAGTTCCTCATCGTTCACCTCAAAATAATCGTTATTCAGTATGCCTTTAAAGGATGCCATTTTTGGAAAGCATTCAATATGATGGATACCTTCATAACACCTTAAGCTAAACATATAAGCGTGTGTTTCATTTGGCTCAATCTCAATACCGTATTTATAAGTAAACGTCTTATAAACCATTTCATAAAATAATGGAATGACAATATCGTCCCAAGCATCATAAGCATGAGCATGTATGGGAATTAGATGAGGGTATAAGCTCGTAATTGCTTGTTGGAAATTCAACAAAATGTCTGTGTCAGTAAGTTCACTCAAAGCAGCATCTACTTCATGATTCTTAATCTTAGATAATCTATTATCAATCATTAAGCCATCCCTCCTTATAAGAAAAGTGTTACTCTTTAATTATACCTTTATCGGGATTAATAACTGTATACCATATACATTGCTAGTTTACATAAACACTCTTCTCAGCACAAAAGGAGCACCTGATTACTTATTGATGCTCCTTTTCTTTCTATTAGTTATTAACAAAATTTATCTATGAGATTATCCTTTTATAATGGTTTTCTATTCTTTTTAAGGAGATAAGAATATGAGGTTGTTCGGAGGGTGTAAAGAATTTTAAGTCTTCCTGATAGTCATCAGGAGAGAAATACAATTTACCCCACTTTTTTAAGACCCATCCTTTAACCCCTTTAGGAATAATTCCATATTGATCTGATTTTAGATTGTTTATATCTAAAATACTAGAGTTTCTAAATCTCATTAGTGAATTACTCTCATATATCCGACAAGGCTTTATAAATTCAATTCTGTATAATTTTTTCTCTTGTAGTAGCATGTTATCCCAACCCTTGATGTCAATATTTATCTTAAATTTTGCATTGAAGTAATACTAATTAATACTCTTTCCTTTAATCCACTATAACTAGAATTCTATTGAGCTTGATTTGTAGTTAACGTAATTTGCCTTTTAGGAGGTATTTATAATTTATTCGAGTATTTCTCGACAATAATGATTTTAATTTTCTTTAATTATACTTGAAGGGCTCTTTTTGTTAGGCAAAAAGACAAACTTCGAATCAATAATGAAATGTAGTCCGATAGGAACCCATAAAGAGCCTGTCCCCACAAAAAGAAAAAACATAATACCACCTAAATAGGAAGTGAATAGCACTCCTTTCCAGCCTTGGTACAGATGAACAATTCCAAATAACAGACTTGAAATAATTCCAATCGCAACGATAGATAAATCAAAAGGTAAGTGGTCGAAATAATGAAACATTGCACCACGAAAAATAATCTCCTCGCAAATTCCTGCTGTAACTGCTATCAAAAGGAAAAACAGCCTTTCCTTGAAGTTTGATGGCAACAAGAATTGAATACTCTCATCACTTAATCCTTCGGAAATTTTCTCTCTAGCCTTCTTGGAAAAAGAAATCATAAAAACAATTATTGCAATACTAATTCCTGCCCCCACTCCCGCAGACAGTAAAAAATCTTTATCTAAAGAAAATAAAGGTTTTTTAATAAAAAATAAGTTGTTAAACGCGTGTTTAGTCAAAAGCCAATAGACTAAAAATATGATGACCAATATCCATTGGGTAATAACAATTTCTCCGTACATTCGCCACTTGTTTAGTTGGTTACTTTTTATTTTCTTTAAATAAAAATAGTCCCATACTGGATACCCTACAATAATTAATAATAAAAACAGAGTAAGAAATATCATGTTTATCACCTCTTAGTTGTTAATTATTTTCAAACCCAATTTATTATAACATTGTTATTTTTAGTAATTAGAATAAATTATGTTTTATTTTCCAATTGTAAACAATTAATACTGTAACCATTTTTGTATTGGACACTAACAAAAGAGAGGTGTTAACGTTGAGACATCTATCTAGGATCCTTATTCGATGAGCAAGAAAGCGCCCTCCTCTTCCAAAAGGTAATTTCTTTTATTTTTAAGTTTTGTTTAAACTTTTTCATACCTCTAGTTTTCATAAAACGAATTCTAGGAAACAAATAAAGACAGCAGCCAATATAGAATTAGCTGCTGTCTTTATTTGTAGGTTTAGTTTTCATAAAAATCCCTGCTAATCCAATGAAAATAGCAGATACAAGTAATGCAGTTACTCCCTGCTTTAAAATAAAGCTAAAGACCATTACAGAAAGTAAGCTTAACAAAAACATTGATTTAACTAACATATTTCTCTTATCCATTTATAATCATCTCAATTCTGCGTACGGATAACATATAAAATTAGTGGCGTTTCTCTCTTTGTCCAACGATCCAAGCTAATACTAAAATAGAAGCTGTTACTACAAAAGCTGTAAGCATAACTATATTCACCTCTTATTCCTTATAATTACATTTTAACACATTATAAAGAGGGCGAAATAAATGAATACGATATACAAAGCTAGTTTACATAAACACTCTTCCGGAATACATCATAAAAAGGAACCCTTCTGGGAGTAAGGGTTCGAAAGAGGTCTCAATTATGAGTTATGCAGCTTTTTATACATCCTTGATTTATTAGGCTTTTTATTAGAAGGACCAACTAAATCGATGAATAAAAAGCGCACCTTTTATTCATATACTTCAGACCCCAAAAATAGCATTTGATACCATAATATGCCACACTACGGGTCAGACTATTTTTACAAATTTCAACGTAGCAAAAGAGCAACCTCTGCAGTGGACGAGAGGTTGCTCTTTTATTTTGTATATGTAGCAACACATTCAAATTAGTGCTTAATTACAGAACATGGTAATCTACTTATGTTTCATACTTCGGATACGTATGGACAAACCCTTACAAAAAAAGCAACCTCGTTCATTGGCCAATGCCGAGGTTGCTTTTTATTTTGCTTACCTTTCAGGACGCTTAGTTACGTATATTTTATATGTATAAGGTATTTAATTCTCCCTCTTAAAACTCATGATTCATACTCCTTTTCTTCATCAATCCATCTATCTTCAGTCAATAGTCCACACTTAGGGCATTTATATTTCGTATCTATTTGAGTTGTTATTTCCTCAACATTACAAAGTTCACATAAATGAATTAAAAACAAATATCACCACACTCCTAATAAATAGAAAACACATTATTATTATGGGTTTCATAAGTGATAATAACATCTTTTTCATACTTTAGAAGGTTACGTGAGATAAAATTAGCTTCTCAGTTTAAAAAAGAGAGCATCAAACGCGTGCTTTAATACAACAACTGTTTTTTAATAATTTTAGGTAAAATATCTTTATCGTTTGACAAAGGATAAGTCTTCCATTATCATCAACTCAAACTTATTTACGGGGAGAGTTAAAGATGAAAATTTATGTTGATGCAGATGCTTGTCCGGTAAAAGATATCATTATTTCTGAAGGTACGAATGCTGAAATTCCTGTTATCCTTGTTACTAGCTTTTCTCATTTTTCTAATGTGGAACAACCATCAGGAGTGGAAACCATTTATGTTGACTCTGGGGCAGATGCTGCGGATTATCGGATTATGGGGTTAGTAGAAAAAGGAGATATAATTGTTACGCAAGATTATGGTCTTGCTTCGCTAGGTTTAGCAAAAGGGTGTGTGGTACTTCACCATAATGGGTCTAGCTATACAAATGAAAACATTGACCAATTATTACAAACGCGTTATTTGAGTGCAATGGCTCGAAAAAGTGGAAAGCGTACAAAGGGGCCAAAACCATTTACACCCGAAGACAGAGAGAAATTTAAGGGGCTTTTTAAAAGAGCAATTTCACGCTGAAAAAGAACCATCTATTTTCAAAAAAAAAAACCAGAAAAACAAATTGTCCAAATATTAAACTAACCTGCTCTGTTAGCTTAAGTAGAAATACCAATAGGCGACCTATTCTTTCTGCTCAGAAAGATAAAGTCACCTACACGATTTTTCCGTTCATTATTATTTACCCTTTCTTTTTTCCTATTTATACATTTATTGTTTTACATATTTCTGTTCTAACTGATTTACTACATCTTCCTGACATTCATTGATAAATAAATAAGTAAGGTATGAATGTAAATCAAATCGCTCTTCATTAATAAATGTAGAGAAAACCTGTTTATATTCGCTCAATAGTTTGACCTCCTTTATGCAAGTCCCTATTTTTTATTATTGACAAACTAACAATCTCTTATACATACAAATTAACAAAATATTTAATAGGATAAGCTGTTTTCATCTTGTACTGGCCCCGCCTACGTTATATACAATGATAGCAAGCTTATTTCCATTGTACATGTAATCGCTTACAAAATAAATTAAAATAATTGAATACTCTGTTTTTAAATCGATATTAGGGGCAGTATGGAAAATTCTATATGTAGCTAAAAATTAAAGAAAAGTCCGCAAAAGTATAACTTTACGGGCGATGCATTTTAGTTATTTTGTATTAAAATATACTATTTCTTTAATAAAGAAGATCTACAAGAACATATGTTTGACTTTTTTAAGGTGGCTATGATATGTTTCTTATCTATACATAGTAGAAAATGAGGTAATTAACTATGAAAAAAGGTGAATTAATTGATGCTGTGGCGTCAAAGGCTGAATTAACAAAACAAGACACGAAAAAAGCCATTGATGGACTATTTGCAACGATTTCTGCCACACTGGCAAAAGAAGAAAAAATCCAAATTGCTGGATTTGGTACATTTGAAGTACGTGAACGTGGAGAGCGTACAGGACGTAACCCACAAACAGGTGAACAAATTGTCATTCCAGCTACAAAGGCTCCAGCCTTCAAGCCAGGTAAAGAATTTAAAGAAGCTGTAAAATAAAAAAATATCTACACGAACTCTCCAGAACCTTGCTCTGGAGAGTTTGCATAGATTCAATCAAAAAAAGATAAGACCTAGCCACCATGCCATACGGAAACACTTATAAATTACGCTTTAATGCCAAATTTAAACTCAATTTCATGCTTTAAAATTTCTGCACCTCGTGGGCTTAATATAATTCCTTTTGCATATTCCCTGTTTTGTGAGGTCACCTCACCGGTAATCATACATTCATTTTTGGGTTTGTATTTCTGAAGAATAATATGATTGCCATCGACAAATATTTCTACAGGATCTTTTTCTTTAATAGTAAGAACCTTCCGTAACTCCACAGGAATTACAATACGCCCCAACTCGTCTACCTTTCGCACAATACCCGTTGTTTTCATACTTTTCTCAACCTCCAAAGATAAAGCAAGGGACATGAAATCTAGACATCCCTTTTATAGAATTAAATTTTTGCTGCATCATTTGTTTATTCTTATAGAAAAACAAAGGGATTTTGTTAACTCTTCTTTTTTAAGAAAGTAATTTAGCACGAGAATAAATAGTTACACAAATTACTTGATACTATCCCCTTGCATTTCTTTTAAATTGTTCTTTCACATACGTACACGTGCGCTCATGATTACGGGAAAAGAAGTGATCCTTTCTATGGTATACTTTTACCCCACAAGATGGACAAGTAAAGAAGCCAATTGTTAGCTCACACGGTACCTCATGTGCGTAAAACTCACCAGTTGCTGTAAACATCACTACATGATTAGCTTTTTCGATTTTGGCTCTCACCCTCATTTCCCCTTATCCATATTTTTCATCTACTTCTATGATAAGGGCTATATGGTAAGAATACAAAAAATAAGCACCCCCCCGTGTGTTGACATAAAACGCTGCTTTTATTGTTGTTCAATATAGACTGTATGTACCATTTTCATTCAATTCTAACCCACGTTTTCCTAATAGGTTGCAAGGAGTACCTCAAAGAATTTGGACTATCGTGCTATAAAAAATTTAAGAATCCCTGTTTACCTTATGGAATTTTCATCTACAGTTTTTATTTTATTGAAGTCCCTATTTATATAAAAGAATGTTTTTTTGCATTTTAAAAATTAAAGTCATTTTGAATAAACAACAATAATAATATGAAATATGATATATTTTTATTGTAAAACGATAAATTATATGTTAAATTCTTATTTGAAATTTATTAAATGAGGTGTTTTATTATGAAACAAAGTTCAACAATATTTTTAAAGATAGCTCTTTTCTTTATGGGAGCTCCAGTTCTTGCTTTAGGTATATATGGATTATTTTATTTAGCTAACAATACAGCAAATGCAGATTACTCCTACATACTATATCCTGCTGTAAGCATTATGTACCTTTCAGTTATCCCTTATTTTCTTACGTTATATCAGGCTTTTCGACTTCTTATCTATATTGACCAGAACGAGGCGTTTTCTAACATTTCTGTAACAGCATTAAAGAAAATAAAGTATTGTGCACTTGTGATTAGTGGCTTGTATGTGATAATGATGCCATTTGTTTTTTTGGCAGCAGACAAAGACGATGCTCCAGGCCTTATAATAGTGGGAATGGTACCTATCTTTGCTTCATTAGTCATTGCAGTATTCGCTGCGGTTCTTAAAAGACTTTTACAACAAGCAATTGATATAAAATCAGAGAACGATTACACAGTTTGAGGTGGATAAAGTGGCAATTATAATTAATATTGATGTCATGTTGGCTAAAAGAAAAATGAGTGTAACGGAACTATCGGAGAAGGTAGGAATAACGATGGCCAATCTTTCTATCTTAAAAAATGGCAAGGCGAAAGCCGTTAGGTTTTCAACTTTAGAAGCTATTTGCAAAGCCTTAGAGTGTCAACCTGGTGATATTTTAGAGTACAAAGATGAAGAAGATGCTTAAAACAGTCACAAATGAAGTAAGGGAAAGAACTTTAACGAGATTGGTTAAGGAGATTAGTTAGTTAAAGAGAAATACACGTTAAACTGAGGAGAAATTTAATGAGTTTTACTGGTCTAATTATGCTCTTTGTTTTATTTCTTATATTAGTTTTTATAGTAGTTGGAGTACTTTCTCGTCGTAGAAATACTCAAAACAAACCATCATTATGGGGAATTGGAGTACTTTTACTACAATTACTACTCATCGTATTATTTTTCACTGAAATTACAGCAAAATTTAATGAACTATTTTTTGATATCCTTTGGTGGACTATAGTTACATCCGGCCTCATCATTGGAATACGTAAATTTAAAAATAATGTAATCCTTTCTATATTAAATATTTTCATCAGTCTTATATTAACAATTTTTATGCTTCTATTATTGTTTATAACATCTATGTAATCATTAAAAATAAATATTTTATCGACCTTAAATAAAAATTCAAAGTAAAAGAGTAGCATTCCACGATAAAAAGACATGGAATGCTGCTCAGATATTAATTATTTTTCATCTTATAGCCTTTGAATTTATAACCGTATACGCTTGTAAGATCAACGAAGCTTTTATAAGAATATGTAATGGCAACCGGTGTGCCTACTTGGACTTTAGCATAAAGCTTTTCGATGTCTGCATTATGCATTCTCACGCAACCTTGACTCACATATTTTCCAATGCTACTTTCATTGTTGTTACCGTGAATGCCGTATGTATCACCATACGTACCGTTTGCATTTAACCCTAACCAACGTTTTCCTAACGGATTGCGAGGATCGCCCCCAGGAATATGTCCTGTATAGTAAGGACGGTTTTTAATTTTGTTCACGACTTTAAAAAAGCCAACCGGTGTTTTATCCCACGTTTTACCCAGTTGCTACTGGATCAACGATTTTAATATAGCCATTGTGAAAATAGGCAAGCTTGTTGTAGTACTTATTAATAATAATCAAATTTTGATTACCTGGTTTTCCTGCTGCTTCTTTCCTCCTTCTATCTTCCGAGTATGAAGAAAGAAAATTTTTCTGCCTTCAAACTTTTGCTTTTTTTTACGTTCCATTTCTTGTGCTGCATTCCTTTTTCCGTAGAATGTGCTCCAATATTCCGTGCAAAAAATTTCGTGAATTCATTTTATAATTTCTCTTTTCTCCCTTTGTCATAATCCTTTATCTCTCTTAGTACATCCCTCCTTTTTAAGCTTACTTTTACAAATCCTCAAGAAGAAATGTTCTTTTCTTTCGCAATTTCATCTATTTTTTTAACGGCAATCAGATTGATATTTTGTAAAAACATATCCATGACATTCGTTCCTCCCCTGTAAATTGTGGTTCCCAACTACAAAAGAGAGAAGAGCATAAGGGGTTTTTGCTATCACAGGGTGTGATAGGCTAGGCAGAGCCTAGCAAAACCGTGATATCAAAGAAAGTCGCTTAATGTCCCCTTTGCGTCCCCTTTTTTTGGTGTACGTCCCTTTCACGTCCCCCTATAAAACCTCAGTGTCCCCTTTATGTCCCCCTGTTTTGGAGCTATGTCCCCTTTGCGTCTCCCTATGTTTTTTCATTTCATGGCTAAATGTTGTTGCTTTTCATTCATTTTTTCATCTTTTCACGTAAAATTTTCTGCTTATATTCATGAAGCAGGATGCTTTTAGCATCAAAGTAAATCTTTGTTTCTGTTTCTCTATTCTTTTGATAAAAACTAAAGACATGTACTTTTCAAATTGAAAACTTTTCATTAATTCACTAAATAACTTTTTAAGATTTTATTATCACCCTACTATATAACTAAACAATTAGATTTTCTTTTTTCTTCTGCAAGAATCTAACTCTAATTTTTTAAAAAAACGAGTTAATTATCACTAATTTAGAATCAATTGAATTAAAATCAACTCAACAAAAAAGAAGTTTAATTTAATTAAAATAGAGCATATCAACTTTTCTAATTAAAAGCTGTCGAATCTATACTTTTTTTATACTCAATTAGTAATTAATTGATTTAAATTAATTTCAATTATGTATACACATACTAAATGCACCAATAAAAGATGATTCTATCAAATTAATGTTCATTCAAATAAGATAACTAATCCAGACTCAATTGAGTCTGGATTAGTTATGACTACTGGATAAAATCAGGAAATGATCATAAGTGGGAGAAAATAAAATGATAACTTAAAAAATTGGTTATGTATTTATACCACGCTAAAAACTTGGTTAAATAATTAAGCCGCGAATATAGTAATTAGAAGTAACAATTTATAACTGCGTGGATGTATTAACATCTTTTAATACATAGGAAAGCTCTCTAATGCCTAGAAAATCAGCTAAGATTCTTCAAAAAAACTCTGGCTAAAATAAGAGATAGATATTCAAAAAAGAGGCTATGGTCATATTGACGAAAAAGCAAAACACATTCTAGCGTTTCAAAAATTTATCAAATCTCTCTAGACAATGGGTGCCTGAAATTAAGTATGTCTCTATGATACGAAGTGGTTCGTTCTGTTTAGCATCTTCATTAAATTCAAATTAAAGAAATTGTGTGCTATTTTTGCTCGTTTAATCACATCAGAATTAATCATTGAAGTGCTTCAAAAAGCTTACACTGTCCAAAAACCTTAAAAGGGTTTACCTATTCGTAACGATTTCTATTCACAATAAATAAACAATCAGTTTACTCAGCATGTCCACAAATAAGCTATAAGGCATCTTTTCAGCCAAAAAGACTGCTTTTATGATAATGCCTCCATAGATATGTTTCACATCATATTACAGAAGAAGTATATTATCTAAACAGAATCCACAGTAGCCTTAGCTATTAAACTCCTCAATAGATTGAGGATAAAATGAGAAAAACAACTTTTTTGTTCTAAATTATTAATTCAAACTTGATAGTTCAACTTAAGATTGACTTAAAATCACCTCATTGCACACAACTCTAGTTTAGTTGAACTTAAAATAAAATAAGTTGCACTAAATTAAATAGAAATGAATAAAAGTTTAATTAAAATGCATTTAGTTGAACTTAATTGTATTTTAATTAAACTTACTATAATATTTCAAAAAACTATAATGGATTTGTAGTTTTTTGAAGGACTCAGTTCAAATTTAATTGAACTACATAACGTAAAATATAATAAATTTAATTCAGTTAAGTGTAAAATCTGCTAGAATAATAAAGACAAGCTTTAAATTAAGTCTAATTTAATTAGTCAGGACCAATTAAGTTAGACTTAATTGAGTTATTAAAAATATTTCATATAATAAGATACTAACTAAGTTAGATTAATTCGTTTATGAGGGAGGTACAATTATGAGCGAAGAAACAATGGTTATTTCAGAAGTTGCTAGAAAATTTAATATAGAAAATCATCAGTTGCGAGACTGGTGCGAAGTCGGGTTAGTACGACATAAAAGAATTGGAAGAATAAGATACATATTTACTGATGAAGATAAAAAAATTGAGAAGATTATTGAACTAAAAGAAAAGTTCGGAAAACATGCACCAAATGAAATGATTCGTGAAGAATTAATTAAAGCAAATTTAATGAGCGAAGAACAAACAAAAATTATTAACAAAGATTCAGAGGAAGAAGATATAAACGAAAACTCCTTTAAAGAAGCATTTTTATTGCTTGCTAAAAAAATAGAAGAAATGGATAAAAAAATGGAAAAGAAAGAACAACTAACGCTTCCATCTGAAAATTTGGCAGAAAAAAAAGATGTTATAGAAATAAAAGAACAGATGAATAAACTTGAACAAGACAATCAGCGTTTAAAAGAAGTGAATGATCAATTACTTAAAAAACTAGATTCTATCCATTCAGCTATGACCGAAATTCAAAAAGAACAAGGAAAAAGCATATGGAAAAGAATGTTCACAAAATAATAAAACAGCTTCTAATTACTGAGCAGTAATTAGAAGCTGTTTTATTATTTTTGTAGCAGTTGTCAGAGAAAGTTCTCTTAATACCTTCAACAATAAATTCATTTGAATACAGATAGGGTTTTCACTTCATAAAAGGTGCAAATCTAAATCTTTTGAGATATATTACTAATTCTTATTGAATTATGAGATTAATTAACGCTATAATAAAACTAACAAAAATGACCGGAATAGAAAAAAGACTTCAACTGTTTAAGACGTGTTGGTAGCACTCTTAAACCGTTCCCCCTAGATACAGTAGGGAAAACACTTGTCGAAGTCTCTTGTTAATAGAGTTAGTTTTTCTATAAAATAAAACTTATGGTTTTATTTTATATGAAATAGCTATCTATTTCAAGGGCTTAGTTCATCAAAATCACGACATTGTTTTCCTTTTTTCAGGGAAACAGTGTCTTTTTTTGTTCCTTAAAGGAGATAATGAACAAATGACAAAAATATTGACCTGCTATTTAAGAGATGTAGACACCTTCAACGGACGGTTTAAGTGGTTATGGAAGAACAAATCCATACTTCGGAAAAAGAAAGAAGAGTTCTTAGAAATTATTCGTACCCATTACAAACAGAACCAATCAGCCATACATAAAGAATTTCCTAAAAAAAGAATGGAAATGCTCGATCATGTCATCTATAACCTAGTGGCTACAGGCATCCAAGCCATTCGTTCTGAAACGCTCATGAAGAAATTTGAAGTTTCTAAAAGTACGGTTTCTCGTTTTGTACGTTCGTTAAAAGCGACACCGTTTGTGCTTGTAGCACGATACATTAAAGAGGATGCAACAGGTACTCACCCTGATAGCTATGTATTTATTCTTAAAAGCCATAAGAACTTTAATCAGATTTGCGACGAAATCTTTTTTGCCCATGATACAACAGGTATACAAACGGTCCAACAAGAGGAAATGACAACTCCTGTGACGCTTCCTGTGATGTATCCAGGAAGTGTGGAAAACGTTGATACACCAAGCTTAAAGACTGATAAATCACCTGGTGCCTTTATTAACCTTGATTTACCTGTAAATCATATAAATAATCATTTAATGTCTGCTTCACAGTCATTTACTTATATCAAAGGTGTTCCTAAGAAAGTCAATCAAGTCTACGCAGGTAAGTATGGTCATCAATTAAAAGATTTTTATGCTCGCATTCAAAATGCTGCAAAAACGGTCAAACGAGATACAGAGATTGATATTACCAAAGGGCAAATGCATGAAATTGCGTATACATCTATTATTGGATTAGACAAATATGTACATGAAGCTAATCATAAAGGCAAATCTTTGTCCTTAGATAATATGTGCCAATTACTCTATAAAATTGCGAAAAACCAATTCTATCAGTTGGTGGATCCTAAAAACCAGGATTATTCATCAGTATATCCAACTCATGAGAAAGTTATACATAAAGAAGCGTCATCAACAAAATTGTTTATACCAAAACATATTATCCGTAAAGAAATCGTTCCTGATTGGTTACAGGCTGAGCAGGATCAAGGGAAGGGTACAAAGAAAGTAGAAATAGTTTTAGAACAACAGCTTGAAATGATTCAATTAAAGCAAGACCTAGGGCAAGAGCTTACACCAGAAGAAGAATGCTTGCTGCAAGAACACTGCTCTACGTACAGTTCATTAGAAATGGCGGAACTGAAACAAGATTTAGGACAAGCATTAACACCTAAGGAGCAGGAATTATTAGAGCAACATGCTAAATTAAAAGAACCAGCTTCTTAATGTTTAAAAATAGTTAAAGCATAGCAAGGACTTTTACCATTTTTAACGTATTCAGTGTTTTAAGGGAGGACTTGGCAGGATTTGAACCCGCAAGACGCCAAAGTTGTATAGTGTAATACGACTGGCTGCTCTGCTATTGAGCTACAAGTCCATACTCAAAGTATGCGCATCGGCTCTGTTTATATGTACGATAGGAGAAAATGTAAAAAGTAAAGAAATCCCTTATAAGCTGAATTATTATTAGGATATGTTTATTTAGAACACTGTTCTAAATATTAAATAAATCTATATCTACGCAGGAGGAGAACATTATGCCACATAAAATTACCTTAACTGGATCAGCCACAGGACCACTACGAGAATACGATCGCTATGTTGCCTTTGATATGCGTGAAAAAGGGTCACCATCTGCGCCTAAAGGCTTGAAGAAGAGTACGTTTATTACGTACACGGTATTTGTTGCAAAGAAAGCTTTTAACAAAACAGGGCTCACGAAAAAAAGCATTATGCAAGAAAAAATCTTAATTCAAGGAGAACCCACATTAGATATTCCGATTGATGAATGCCCTGGTGAAGTAGGCGTAATCTGCTTCCAGATTACTGTTATCCCGAATAAGAAAGACAAAGAAGGTAATGATTCAAACGATAAAAAAGAGGCCAAACAAGAGGCTTCTGCAGCGCAACAAGAAGTTGCTGCTACCAAACAGGAAGAAAAACCAGTAACTACTTCTCAACCTGCAGCAAAAGAAGAAAAGAAAGAAACAAAAGCTGTTCAGCCAGAAGCAAAGCAAGAGCCTACAGAAGAGAAAAAGGCTGAACCTAAAAAGAATACACTACCGAACCAACCTAAAGGGACACAGGATTTGTTGAACTTTGATGATATTATCGTACCTGAAGAATTCTTAAAGACACGTCCAAATCCTGAAAAAACCCAAAAGGTCATTGATTTTGTGAAACGTACAGGACGCTTAGATGAGCCATTGACGATTGAAAAAGGATCAAATATCTTAAAAGACGGTTACCGTCGTTATGTTGTAGCCAAAACCGTTAAAATGGATAAAGTTCCGGTTATGTATGAATACCAAAAGTCATAATGTATTTCCTTGAAGATGGCCTATTGCAAGGGGACTGATAAAAATGAGATTGGTGAAGGAAAGCGTCATTTATCCATTACCAGAGGAGCAAGATATTGCAAAAATAGAAGTTTCTTTTCGCATCCAATTGCCCAAAGCGTATAAAGAATTCTTGAAACAATATAACGGATGTACAGTAATAGATTCTACACCACTAACAATCATCAATAAGAGATGTCAAATTGAACGTTTTTTAGGCATTATTAAAAACTTTAGTGAGCATCCTTATGGTGTGTATGATATTGGTTGCTGCGAAACTTGCTTAGGAGAACAAGGACGGAATTTTTATGATGAAGATCTCATTGGATCTGAATTAATTCCAATTGCGAAGCTAGCATGGGGAGATTATTTGTGTTTAAATTTTCACTATGATAAGAACAATCCGTCTGTTGATTTCCTAGATTATGAAGAATCATATGAATGTGATCCAGCTACATCAAAAGTGGCTGAGAACTTTCAAGAGTTTTTGAGTATGTTATTATCTAAGGATACGAAATAGCAGAAAATGCTATTTCGCAATGAGATTATCTACTCATTTTGATTTTCAATCATAAAAGAGGAAGTGTCGACATGAAAAAGTGGCTTTGGATCATGTTATCCTTTGGAGTAATTTTTCTCGTATTTATGATGAACTACTTCTTGGATAAATACGAGCAACAGCCAAACATGATACGTAACGTCTCACTTACGACCAGCACATCTCCTAATAAACAAAACATTGTTGAAGTAAAAAAGATATATAAACAAACCACTGATTACTTTGATTATGAGCAAAAACAAAAGGCTGATTCTCTTAGAATGTACTACGGACAACCCGGAAGCACTCTTAACCAATATAAAGAGCTTCAAGGAATTCAACCTTCTATGATTCATGATGTGAATGTGCATTGGAGAAGTGAGCAACATGTCATAATCAACATTATGAAAACGAATCACCAACACAAAAACAAGGTATACAAACGATTTAACTATAACCTTAGCGAAATGTAGGCTGCGGATCTACGGTTTTACGTGTCTTCATCGTGAGTCTTATGTGTGGTCTTACAATAGGAATAATTTCTATTTATTAGTGGATAAATTTAAATCATTTTATATTTTTTACCTTTCTCTTTAATCATATTATCATCGTCTAGGGAGCTATATAGATAGATAAAATGTTAATTTATAAGAAGGGGAGAAATATAAAGTGAATCAAGTCATCAAACCAGCAGGATTTTGGATACGCCTATTAGGAAATCTATTAGATGGTATTATTGTAAGTATTCCTTTGGGGCTTATCGGTTTTCTTATTACAGGAGACTTTGATGGTGACGATCCCATTACATCAATCATAGGTTTCATCTATGCGGTTGCTGTACCTATATTATGGTATGGATATACTATAGGTAAACGAATTGTTGGAGTTAGAATTGTCAAAGTCAATGGAAAGAAACTTGGAGTCGGAGCAATGCTATTAAGAGTTCTTGTAGCCGGCATTGTTTATGGTCTTACATTAGGTATTGCGTTAATTGTAAGTGTGTTCATGGTGGTTTTCCGTAAGGATAAAAGAAGTCTTCATGATATGATGGCAGGCACGTATGTTACATATTCAAAACCAGGTGAAATAGACGATAAACAAGCATTGGTAGATTAATCAACAATGCCGAATACCTTCTATTTCTAATCTACTATTTGGGACTATTCAAACCTCCTACACATTAAGGTGTAGGAGGTTTTTCTGTGTAGCAACTACCGGTTATGGGTAGGATAGCTACACATCAGAGAGTTTTTTGAAATATGAAGAGGTTAACTGTAAATTATTGAACAGACTTATTACTTTCTTTTTTCACTATCCATGCAAGTAATTCTTTTTCTTTGTAATTTAAATGTCGATTTAAACATTTCTCAAAATCAGAAACTAATTCTTCAAAACAAGGGCTATGTTCCATCTACATTCCTCCTATGTCACAAGTCTAAAAAGATACATTTAATATATCTCTATTTCTTTATTTTTCATTTCCCAAACGTTTTTAATCATATTTAGAACAAAGACCGCCCATTATGTATCAGTTTATAAGGCGGTCTTAACTGTATTCATGCTATATGTTTATGACCAAAATATCGACACTATTCTAAAAAGACGTCAGGTGAAAAAGGCAATGGCTAAAATTGCTGCAACACAAGTTAAGTAGATATTTCCACTCCAGTCCCTCTTTTCTTTTTCGTTCACCGCATAGCTATTATAAGAACCTTCAATCGGATCTATTTTTAGTTTTCGTTGTATCTCGAATTCTTCATCTAAAATCAAGTCTAATTCCTCCATTGTTTGATAATTGTAAGGTAGGAATCTCCCTTGTTCGTCTCTTAATCGGTTGCTGACGTCTTGTAACCCGTGCTGTCTTTTCATTGGTGGAAGACTGTCGGTCGGATTGAGCAGTAGTTCCCGACACTGATTGGCCATCTGTTGATGCTCCAAGTAACGTAAAAGCGTTTGTAGACGTTCCTTTTCGCTCAAGGTTATCATGGTTGCCTCCTCCTTTCTCTTCGGTGTTTGGTTCTTGTTCCATCCATAACTGGTAGGAAGAAGGTTGCCATGGAGAGGAAGGAAGAGGGACGTCACTCATTTTATACTGATTCATCAATGCTAAGAAGACAGGGTTGTGCGCTGCTGTAAAGAGCGCACACCTTATAATTTGATTTCGGTCTAACTCGGTAGCCTGAAAAAGGCTATCTACATATGTACGATAAATAGAGTGATACCGTACAGTTGGTCGATAGGTGTCTACTTGATGTTTAGTCTTCTTATTTTTCTTCATACGCGTTTTTTTCTTTCAAAATGACCTCTAATATCTGTTTACCCTCTACCGTTAAATAGACGTCTTTTCGACTTAATAATGAGATTGCTAATTCTTTTGTCACTTGATTCGCTCCATTCCTGCTAGTTTAAGTTGACGTCTCTTTCTGACGTCTTAATTTATGATATGAACTACTGCTTGTCCTATATGTAACTTTTTTTCTAATGATTAAAAAAGTTACATAATGTCCATACTTCTTCTTAAAGGAGATGGCTGTATGATTCTAGGCTTAGGAAAGAAGCGAACAAAGTTTGGAAAATGGTTAGATAAACAAGACGACATTAATCAATTAGAACTCGAAAAGGCAACAAAATTAAGTCGTCCAACTATATCTAGACTTTGCAATGACGAAAACTACATACCCAAATACTCCACAATTTACAGAATAAATAAAGGACTGCAAAAGTTAAAGAAGGATGTAAAAGTAGAAGATTTTCTACAAATATAAATAAAGAATGCTGCTAAGTATTAGGAGAAGAAGCTTAAAGACAGAAAAAAGAAGAATGGATATCCATTCTTCCTTAAGCCATCATTATAAAGTTTTGTTAGAAACGTTCTCCGCCAAGTTGTTGCTCAGCCATTTGTACAAGACGCTTTGTGATTTCGCCACCTACTGATCCGTTTGCACGTGCAGTTGTATCAGCACCAAGGTTTACACCAAATTCGCTAGCGATTTCATATTTCATTTGATCGATTGCTTGTTCAGCACCGTATACTAATAATTCATTGTTGTTGCTGCTTTTGTTGTTTGCCATGTTGTGTCACCTCCTTGTTTCTCTTAAGTTTCCTATTGTCAGAGATGTATATACATAGAAAATAATGGACGTATAATTTAGCATTCATTCCACATACTAAATGGTAGAAATCAATGACACTGTAAAAAGTGAAAAAAGGACATTGCTTGTACAAGCAATGTCCTTTTATATGGATATAGTCTTATAGGGTAAGATGAATCATGTAGTTTGAAATCCTAGTAAGTAACTTAAATTATTCTTTAACCAATTTAACAAGCATACGGGCAAGGTGATGTTGTTCTTCCTCACTTCCAACTTTCCATAGCTCATGTAATAAATATTGCTCTTCATTTTGTGGTTCCTCATGTTTTGCCAAATAATCAGCTATTTTTTTAGCTGCCAAAGTTAATTGGTCATCATTCAACCCCAATTTCTCACCTTTTGTGACTTTATCACCTAAGTATGTTTTGAATTCGTTAAAACTAGAAAGAATGCTGTCTTTCTTCTCTTGACTCATCTCGTTTAGCTTATTCTCTACTTTATTTTCTACAGTCCCAGTATTATTGTTCATTTTCTATTCTCCTCTCAATTAAATAGTGATGTTCTTATAAGATAAGTCCCCCAATTATAGGTGTATAAACATTTAATTCCATTTTAATGTGCTGTAGAATTTTTCTTCATGACAATTTCCTTTTACTATTTCACCTGAACTATCTTCACACTATCTTGACTAATTGATGATGAATTGAATAACGGTCTATATAAGCAGATATTAAAAAAAGAGTGGATAGAAAATATTTCTTCTAATGAACCTGTGGAAAAAGTATCTCCTTAATTTATCTAGATAGACAGAATCAGTGTTAAATCCATTGATATTGAAAAAAATTACAATATGACTTATTGTGAAACAAATTTCATATTAAGTTTCCTTTATAAGCTAGCTCACATGACGACCTAAGTTAGCTTTTTTATTTAACAATAAATAGATTGGCATTATATAACAAAATTTTCCCCTGTAAAACCCAATTGGAATCTTAGAATACCTTTTTTAGGGTCTGAATAGCTTATTTTTCATACCTAATACATGTTACAATACGTTTTGTAGATGCGAATGAAAATTCCATTTCTTATTTCATAGGTAAGAGAAGTCCTCATAATTTGAGGGCTTTTCTTGTTTTTAATCTGATGATAGTCAATTTCCAAAGAAGACTGTTAGATCACAACCTGATTTTTTAAGATCATTTATAAAAAATGACCTCTTAACTATTATTTAAGGAGCATAGTTTTTTGTATCAAGGCTACCATTTTTACCTAAGGCAATTTTTATAGCATAAAGAAACATTTGTTGGGTAAACTGATAACAAATATGATTATGATGAGAGTGTATACGGATGAGTTATTTTTATGGTGCTACCTTTTTATTTTTTGGTTTATTTCTAATAAACCTATTATTTTCGTATCAAAGTAAGCATATTGATCCAGCCTTTTGGACGACTTTAAAGTATCAACTTTTTGCCTTTCCACTATTTTTAATAGCCAATATGCTCATCGGATACGGCATCAAATTTGGACTTAAAGCGATTCAGAATTTAACATTTGTTTTAGTTACATCTAAAGGAATAGAGATAGTAATTTCAATATTAATGGGTTATCTATTTTTCAAAGAGGTTCCTACTTGGAAAACAGCATTGGGTTTTTTCATTATGATTGCAGGGATTATTATTTCGAAAATAAAGTAGAACCTTTAACGGTTTCAAAAATTCTGTTGGTAAACTTAAAATAATAAAAAAGCTTATGTTTGGAGAATGTTGTAGTAAAGCTTTAGTTAACCTAATTACTCTTTTGGACCATAGAAAAAACCCCTCTTTTTCAGCAGCTCACGCGCAAGGGGGGAAAGAGAGAGTGCTCTCATGAGGTAGGCAGGTTTTTTATAAATGACGAACATACTAATGATTATTTGTTAAAGAACTGCTTAACAACCAAGCTTTATATACTTATGCTCCGACAGTAACACCTACTGTTTATAGCGAGAATATGTTACGCTTTATTTTCAGTTATAGATTTTTTTAAGGGTACCTCCTTCTCCAATGCCATTAGAACGAGGTACCCTTTTCTCATTTAACTACTAAAGAAACTTCCACTCTTTCTTTTCCTCTTATAATGATGATGTCCATAACTTCCGTGATGACCATCTCTTTTCCTATAATCATCACTGCTGCTATAACTTTTAAAAGGTTTTGATCTTCCTCTCCTGTAATCACTGCTACTGTAACGCTTGTGCTTATTATTCATTAGTGAATCAAACAGTTTCTTGAACATGATTTAATCACTCCTCATAGTCATTTTAAATCTATAAAAAACAAAAAGCGCTTTTATCCTTTTAGTAGATAAAAGCGCTTGATGTACAAACACAGACTTCACCTAACTAAAAAAGTAGGCAAAGGTCTTGCTAACAATTAAGATTGCCAACAAAGCCGGAAACATTTTGTTTCGTAGTGACGACTTTTGTTGTACAGCTACTCCCCTTTTGAGTATTAAGTTTGTTCAATGTTAACTTAAACCAATTCTATAAGTCAATTAATAACTAATGAGATATGACTTTTCTAAACATTATTCGTATCGTTTATCTTCATCGTACCAGATGACTGACTATTGAACGTTTTTCAAGGTTAGTTTAGATGTAAAAACAATATATGGTCACTTTTAATCTAGCACATAACTCTTATAGTAGTTCTATATTCTTTGTAGAAAAACATTCTATTTGTCTACAAGATGTGTAACTAGTAAAACCTTAATAATAAATTAAATAATTTATTATTTACTTAACGAACAATAAAACGGAGACAAAGTTATTTTTTATATATCGTGAATGACAACATTTGTTTTTAAAGATATATGTATATGAATCTACAAAACTGGCCAGACTAATAACGTATTCCCCCCAATTCCAATAAATTTGAAAATCCTTTGCCTACATGGGCAAAGGATTCTTTTTGTCTTCTATATCTTAAAAATAGACACTTCCTCAAAGTTTAAAGTTGACAACATCCGTGATTCATTTTTAAGATGTATATAATATATATCTTAAAAATGAAATTATTAATTTAAAGGAGATAGAACATGGATACTAGTAAAACTAAATGGATTCCTGTTCCTTATTTTCAAATCAATCAAGAAGGTAAAATTTTAAATTCTTCAAACATAACCCATACCTATTTTCCTTCTACGTCTAATATATGGACCATTATTCATGAAGAAGATCGAGGTAAAGCGATATCAATGCTCTCGCAGGGTGCTAATTCTGATTCTATAACGAAACATTTGGTTTTACAGACAAGTAACAAGTTATTTGGGAATTTTAAATGTACGATCCAATGGAAAGATGGTATAGGTCACCTGGTGTGTACAGAAACCAAGAGTATTGAAGTTCTAGCTGTTACACCTTCATCTGTTCAAAAATCTTTAGTAAACACCCAAAAACGGTTGGAGGAATCAGAAAAACATTTAGACCATGCTGCTGAAATGTTAATTATAAGAAAACACTAATTCTTTGCTTTTCATTACATGAATTTTTTCTATACAGAGCAAACTACTCAAGACGCCGTAAGGCATCATCTCTAAAATGCCAATTAGAGAAAAAAACTACCTTATGCGTGAACTGCACCCCAATTGTTAGACAAAAACTAATAATTGGAGGTGCAGTTTTTTATGTCAAAACACACACTTGAAACAAAGTTAAAAGCTGTAGATTTCTACATCAATAAGCAATATTCATATAAAGAAACAGCTGAGTTATATGGTGCGAATACATCAGATGTTATTCAATGGGTGGCATTATTTAAAAAACATGGGAAAGAAGGTTTAGAATCAACGTATACAAAGTACTCTGCCGAGTTTAAAATGGACGTATTAACGTATATTGAAAAAACGGGAGCGTCTATTCTTGAAGCATCTTCTGTATTTAATATCCCTTCATATTCAACGGTTATAAAATGGAGAAGAATCTTTGAAGAACAGGGCATGGACGGCCTGTATGCCAAGACCAGGAGGCCGCCAAAAGTGAAGAAGAATTCGATTAAAAATAATGATTCACAGAAAACAAATGAAGAGCTAGTAAAGGAACTTGAATATTTACGAATGGAAAATGCGTACTTAAAAAAGTTGAACGCCTTAGTACAAACATCAAGGGAATTAAAGAGCGAGAAAAAGCCCAAGTAGTGTTTGAATTAAGGCATGAGTATAAGGTCGTCGACCTTATCAAAGTAGCTAGAATCGCTCGTAGTACGTATTATTATTGGATAAAAGCCTTTAAGCGCCCTGACAAGTATAAAGAAATTAAAGAAACCATTCATCATATCTTTCATAAACACAAAGGGAGGTATGGTTATCGTCGTATTACGCTAGAATTACACCGTCTAGGCTATCTTATTAATCATAAGACGGTCTGTCGATTGATGAAAGAGCTAGGCTTAAAGTGCCTCGTTCGGCTCAAAAAGTATCGTTCTTATCGTGGGAGAACAGGAAGAATCGCTCCAAATATCCTTAAACGTGATTTTAAAGCATCTAAACCAAATGAAAAATGGGTAACCGATATCACAGAGTTTCACCTATTCGGAGAGAAGCTTTACTTATCACCTATTTTGGACCTTTTTAATGGGGAAATTATCTCCTACCATATCGACAAGAGACCTGTATTTTCACTGGTCACTACGATGTTACATAAAGCATTTGACTGTTTAAATGAGGGAGACTGCCCTATTCTTCATTCTGATCAAGGATGGCACTACCAAATGACCAAATATCAGCATTTATTGAAGGGAAATAACATTACTCAAAGCATGTCCCGTAAGGGTAACTGTTTAGATAATGCGGTTATTGAAAACTTCTTTGGTCTATTAAAATCAGAGTTACTCTATCTACAAGAATTTGAAAGTATAGAACAGTTCAAACAGGAATTAGAGGCCTATATCCTCTATTACAACCATCTACGAATAAAAAAAATTAAAAGGATTGACCCCTGTAGAATACAGAATTCAATCCTCATTAGCTGCCTAAATAACGTGTCTAACTTTTTGGGTTCAGTTCAAATGAGCCAATAGGTTTTTTCTATATTACTCTTAGTTACCATAAAACGTATTATAAGAATCCATAAAAAAGAGAAGATTCTATTCTTAATCTTCTCTTTTTCTATATTTCAATTGTTCCTCTTTATAAATAAAATTCATTATTAAACAAAATACTGCTACAAGCCAACCAATAATAGGAGAATAAATAAAAACATTTGTTAATAACAATCCTGCACAAATAGAGATTACCGACAACATTAATAAAAAAACGTTAGTACCTTCATTTTTATTCATATAAAACACCTCTCTAATTAATCAACTAAGTGAAAAAATAAAAACTTTGAAAGAATTCCATAATATTTCCTAAGCAAATAAGGACATTTCTTTTATGCCCTGTTTCCTCGTATCAGCCCCACCTACGCTAAATACTATGACAGCCACTCATGCCATCCAACCTACACTCAGTATAAATGAAAGCGTTTACAAAGTAAAGTAATTAATAAAATATTCTGTCTACTTTTTATTATATTAAACTTGCCTATTTCGAATAATATTAAATACAGTGAGCAAACTATACAAGACGCCGTGAGGCATCTACGGACTTTCTTATTCGAATTTTACACAGAAAACTTCCTTAACGCATTGGGGGAGTTTTTCTGTTTTTAAGCTGTATATCATATACAAAGTTAGTTAAGTCGGGTAGGCAGGCACTCTCACGAGCGCCCGCCCCCCTAAGAACCGTACGTGACAGATTTCCCGTCATACGGCTCAAGCCTTCTTTTTATCCAAACAACTTATTCAAGACATGGTACATGTACTAATTTAGCCAATTTACCTGTAGAAACCTCTAGGTTTCGCACTGTAACTTTCTCTCCATTTTGTAGAGTCTGCTTACACAATGCACAACGATATCCTTGTTTCCTTGCGAGTTTCATCCTATCTAAAGTATTTTCGCTATTAAAGACCTTTCGGTCTCGCTTTTCCCAATACTCTTTTAGATTCGGATCATCTGGGCTGTTCTTGTAGGCTACCATGACATGTCGTTCTATTTTAATCCAAGACATCTTCAACAATTGAATATTAGTAAGTGGACATGTGAGAATCCATTTATTATTTCCACCATGGTGGGGTTTCTTAAAATAGCGCTTATTAATCCACTTCCAAGACTTCCTTGGATGCAATTGTCTAAGATGTTTCCTTATTTTCAAGAAGACGTAGTTGTCTATATAACCAAACGTCTTTTTAGAAACGACATGTTTCCAATACTGTCCGTAACCACGAATAATTGGGTTTAAAACACGTATTAGTTCTTTTACGGGTCGTCCTCGCATCACTGCGAACGTATCTTTTATCTTGCTTTTTGCTTTTCTGATACTGTCTTTACTGGGTTTGATTAATAACTTATTGCCTTGTTCCGTTTTGTATTGTCGGAGTGAAAAACCAAGGAAATCAAACCCACTCTCGATATGTGTAATTCTGGTTTTATCCTCACTCAATTTAATTCCTCGCTTTTGTAAGTAAAGATTGAGTTTCTGATACATACTTTCAGCTTGTTCCTTCGTTTCCGTTACGATGACGAAGTCATCTGCGTAAAGAATACGTCCTATTTTACATTTGGGATCGATTTTATATCTTCCATTTGATTTGTGTGTTTTTCTATAGAAGATACCAATCTCTTTTTCCATCCCACATAACGCAATATTGGCCAGAAGAGGGGACACAATACTTCCCTGAGGAGTTCCCTCTGTTGTTTTATGGAGCATATCCTGCTCTATGCATCCCATTTTGAGCCATCTTTTAATAAGAGTACTTCCTGAGAATGAAGATGTTTGTTCTACTATCCAATTATGGTTAAGATGGTTGAAACATCCTAGGAAATCTTCTTCAAATACCCACTTTTTCTTACTATTTGTGTTCAGCTTGTTAAAGAGGTTACTTATAGCATCGTGTGTACTTCGTTTAGGACGAAAACCGTAGGAAGTGGCTTCGAATCTAACTTCCCATTGAGGTTCCAGTGCGTTCTTTACTACGTTTTGATACACTCGATCTCGTATCGTCGGAATACCGAGAGGTCTTAGCTTCCCATTTTTCTTAGCGATAAACGTTCGTTTCGCTGGCTTTGGGCGATGTTGAAAGACATTATATCCTAACAGTTGTTGATATAGTGTGATACGTTCATTTGGTTTGAAGACCGTATAGCCGTCTACACCAGGTGTTCGCTTTCCGGTATTTTGTTGTGTTACTCTGCGAATAGAAAGCAGTAGATTTGCTTTACTCCGAAGGAGTAAACGTTGAAGTTTCCTTACTTTTCTTTGTTGATTTTGTTGTTCGGCACGATAAATTCTTTGTCGTAACTTCGCTACATATTTTTGTATAATACTCCAATCAATAGAGTACCAATCTTTATGCGAGACGTGCGCCGACGCTCGTAGAGAGGTATTCATAACAGCACGCTCCTTTTCGTTAGAAGATAGCCACAACTTTATTTTCGTGTTGAAGACCCATGAGAAGTGGGCGCTCTTTCGAGCCTGTCATTGTCCATAAAGACGACAATATCCGTCCAGTTATACAGTGTTCCTGCTTTCCTGTTCCCTTTCAAGTTAACGGCTTTAGCTTTTTCTCATATCCCATACCCTCTGTCACATCGTTTGACTTTGCAGTCATTCTACTGCTGATGCAGATGACATAGGGCTTACCAAGTTCCACATTCTACAGATACGATAGGGGTAGGTAGGTTCTTTACTCCGGGTAAGATGCGGGACGCATCAGAGTAGCATTATGATTCTACTGTTCCTCTTACCAAGACCCAAGCCAATCTATGCATTATCTTGAGCTAAGAGTAACGAAGCTTACAAACCTTCACTTTCGTTTACCATGCCTATCTTCTCCTAGCAGTATTCTGGACCATGCATTTGTCCTCTGTTTCCGCATTTCCTCATGCAACCGACAAACTCGTTACCAAGAATGCCGTTTTGGATGGAGATCATCTTCGCGTCTAGATAAGTAGCGTTAGCTACACTGTAAGAAAGCGACTTCTTGTCGCACCATAATACCTCTTTCCGGAATACACACAAAAAAAAGAACCCTTGGTAGGCAAGGATTCCGATGAGGTTACGATTTCTGCTTTATGCAGCTTTTTATACATCTTTGACACACTAACGTTTAGGAGCACAACCAAAGAGATGTTGATGTATAAAAAGACCACCTTTTATACATATGTAGAGCACATCGGAAATAGTATGAATATTAAAAATATGTTATAGTCGGGTTGTTCATTCTCGGATACGTTTGAACGACCCCTTATGTGAAAGCAACCTCGCTTGCCAATGCCGAGGTTGCTCTTTTATTTTGTTAACGATAATAATTACTTTAACATCTTGTAATAGATTTAAATATCTTATCCGTAAAAGTATATCTTTTTAGAAAAATTCGCGTCGAAATAAAAGAAATAACTGTTAAATAATCATTGATATTCTGTGATTTAGAAGCGTAATACTTTGTAGAAAAAAGTTTCATTTGTCGACACGGAGTAAAATCAATAACACTACTTTTAATAAAATACGTTTAGTTTCACTTAATGATATGACGAAAAGTAAACTACACATAATCAGCTTTTTTAAAGGGGGGGAAGAAAGACCGATATTAAAAATCAACAATTCCTAGAGACTATTGATTATTTGCTTTCCTCAATTTTAAGTATGTATATGTACTTAACGTGATGGCTACCATTACTATACAAGTAAGAGGAAATAGAATTGTATTAACAAAATGATCATAAAACCAGGTATACATGAAAACCACCTCAAATAGTGTAAATTCACCCTGATAAGCCTTGTCTTATAGGGGTTTAACAGATTGTAAGAACCACCTCATCTTCGAAGGAAATAATGCAAATAAACCTTTTATGACCTCTGTTTCTTTCTATTTTTCAAGAAAGCAACAAGAAGAAGCAGAGAAGGAATAATCCCGAGGATAGGCATATGCAGAATAAACATTTCTACCTTTAGTCCTTCATGTAGATGTTCTTGAACATTGCTGGCAATCGTGCTAGCCATAAATAGAATAACGAAGCCCAAAGGGTATGAAAGGCGTGAAGGTGATTTAATCTTAAATAAGTTAGCCGTACCTATGACAGCTGCATATAACAACACACTAATCTTAATGAAACCACCGATAACTAAAGCAAGCATAAAAAATACATCAAGACGTTCCAAAAAGTCAGCTACCTGGATGCTTTGTACGGTACTAAGAAGAGGAAATTGTGAACGTGCAGTCAAATCAACCCCAAGTACACTAATGTTAATAAGCATGGTAATAGTTAAGTTGATTCCACTTAGTCCTGTTGCACATAACATCGTCATTTTTGCCTTTTTTTGGTTTTTTAAATAGGGTAAAATCATTGTAAATACCATCGCTTCTGCAAACGGGAAATAGATAGCTTGAGTAAATGCAACTTTCAGGACGGGGAATACACCCTCCTCAAGTACTGGCTGTAAGTTTGTAAACTTGATTAAACCTGAACATACGATGAGAATAAATCCCATGATGGCAAAAATATATATAAATATAAAAAGGATCTCTCCTGAGCGAGCTACAACCTCGATTCCTTTTCGAATCGTATAAATAACGACAAGCATTAATAAAGTATGTGCAATGAATAAAGGAGTCTCAGGGTAGGCGGAGGTTAACAACATCGCGCCAAAATCACGGAGAACCCTTGCTGCATCATACATAAAATAAAGGATGTAGACAAAGGCAAGTACCGTTCCAATCCCTTTACCCATGATTTTTTGCATGTACTCGGTAGGCAGGAGATCCGGGTAATAAGAATGCAGCTTATTATAGACTAGAAATAGAACAAAACTTCCTACCATCCCAAGCAGAATCGCAAGCCAGGCATCTTGTTTTACATCCATTGCAATAGGTACCAATAAAGAACTACCTAGTTCAAACAAAACCATTAGAATAAATAATTGACTGGCACTAATTTTTGCCTTCTCCATTCCACTGGAACCTCCTTTCTAATTTTATTTAAATTAATCTTTTGCTTTCTCGACCTTTCATAACGTACAATCTTTTAAACGTTATGTAATAGATAGCAGATTTACTTTAAGGTTAATTCTAGGCTAAAAGTATTCTTTCTACGGGTAAGAACTTTACTGGAGAGCTTAACAAGAATGACAATATTACATATGAAAATTAGCTAGTTAAATGTGTTTTCCTCATGCTTCTTCCTGTTTTTAAAGAAAGCTACAAGAAGAAGCAAAGGAGGAATAATCCCAAGAAGAGGAATGTGTATAGTGAACATTGCCACCTTCAGCCCTTCATAGTTATGTTCTTGAAGGTTACTCGCAATGGTAATAGATAAAAAGAGAATGATTAGCCCTAAAGGATACGATAACCTTGAAGGTGATTTAACCTTGAATAAATTTGCTGTACCTATGACAGCTGCATAAAATAACAAGCAGATTTTAAAGAAGATAGTGATAATTGAAGCAAGCATAAAAAATACATCAAGCCTTTCTAAAAAATTAGCTACTTGGATGCTCTGAATTGTGCTAAGAAGTGGGTATTGTGAACGTGCAGTTAAATCAACACCAAGTACACAGACATTAATAAGCATGGTAATAATTAAATTGATTCCACTTAACCCTGTTGCACATAGCATGGTCACCTTTGCCTTCTTAGGATTATTTAAATACGGCAAAATCATGGTAAATACAATGACTTCTGTAAATGGAAAATACAAGGTTTGAGTAAATACCACTTTTAGGACAGGGAATAAACCTTCTTCTAAAATGGGTTGTAAATTTTTAATCTCAATTAAGCCAGAAGATATAATTAAGATAAAGCCACCAACGGCAAGGACATACATGAAAATAAAAAGCAGTTCTCCTGATCGAGCGATGACCTCAATCCCTTTTCTAATGGTATAAATAATGACAAGCATTAATAATGCATTGGCAATGAATAAAGGTGTGTCAGGATAGGCAAAAGTTAACAGCATTTCACCAAAATCACGTAGAACCCTTGAGGCATCGTACATAAAATAAAGAATGTAAACAAAAGCCAGTACGGTACCTAATACTTTCCCTAAGATCTTTTGGATATATTCTGTAGGCAAAAGGTCAGGATAATAGGTATAAAGCTTGTGGTAGATTAACAATAGAACGAAACTGAATACCATTCCAAGGAGAATTGCAAGCCAAGCGTCTTGTTTTGCATCTATCGCAAGAGGTACCAGTAAAGCACTACCCAGCTCGAACAGAACCATTAAGATAAAGAGCTGACTAGAACTAATCTTAGCTTTTTCCATTCAATTGCGACCTCCTTTTTGGTTTTATTAAAGCGTCCTTCTGCTTTTTTGAATGGTTATTTAACTTTCTATCACTTTCGAACGTTATGTAATAAAGATGAGATTTGTTCTAAAGGTAACTCTAGTGTAGAGAGAATCTTTCTACGGGTAATTACCTTATTAGGAAATGAGGCTATAAAGACAATATTCTATATGAAAACTAGCTAGTCAAACATGGTTTCCCCCATGCTTCTTCCTTTTTTGTAAGAAAGCTATAAAAAGAAGGATAGGGGGAATTATTGTGAATAGAGGAATATGCAGAATAAACTTGGCTATATATAATCCTTCATGGAGATGTTCTTGGAAATTACTCGCAATCGTGATAGATAAAAATAGAATAACAATACCTAAAGGATACGCTAACATTGAAGGTGACTTAACTTTGAATAAGTTAGCTGTTCCTATGGTGGCTGCATAAAATAATATGGTAACCTTAAAAAAAATCCCAATCACCATAGCAAGCATAAAAAATACATCAAGTCGTTCTAAAAAATCAGCTACTTGGATGCTCGCGACTGTACTAAGAAGTGGAAATTCGGAACGCGCAGTTAGATTAACTCCAAGCACGCTAATATTAATGAGCATGATAATAACCAAATTGATTCCACTTAATCCAGTTGCACATAGCATGGTCACCTTTGCTTTCTTAGAATCATTTAAATACGGCAAAATCATGGTAAACACAATCGCTTCAGTGAACGGAAAATATAACGTTTCAGCCAATGCAACCTTTACCGATGATAGTAACCCTTCTTCCAAAACAGGTTGTAAATTTTTAAAATCAATTAACCCAGAAGATATAATTAAGATAAAGCCACCAACGGCAAGGACATACATAAAAATAAAAAGCAGTTCTCCTGATCGAGCGATGACCTCAATTCCTTTTCTAATGGTGTAAATAATGACAAGCATTAATAATGCATTGGCAATGAATAAAGGCGTGTCAGGATAGGAAAAAGTTAACAACATTTCACCAAAATCACGTAGAACTCTTGAGGCATCGTACATAAAGTAAAGAATGTAAACAAAGGCAAGTACAGTACCCATCACTTTACCTAAAATTTTTTGCATATATTCTGTAGGCAAAAGGTCAGGATAATAGGTATAAAGTTTATGATAAACTAAAAATAAAACAAAACTTCCTAACATGCCGAGCAGAATCGCAAGCCAGGCATCCTGTTTAGCTCTGATGGCGAGAGGTACCAGTAAAGCACTCCCAAGCTCAAACAGGACCATTAAAATAAAGAGCTGACTGGCACTGATTTTTGCTTTCTCCATTTAACTGGCACCTCCTTCTCCTTACTTTTGATTCTCTTTTACTCCTGAAAGAAACGATTTATTTCGTAAGCCAGCTCGACGTACATAGGCTTCCACTGTGATATCTACATCTAACTTTGGAAAGTAGACATCATTCCATTCTGTTTTTAATTTTTTAAATTGATTTGGTCTAGTACGGTGAACTACTTCGCCAAATCCTAAAATATCCGTTTTGTTTTTTTGGGCACGTTCAATAGCTGTCTTTAGCTCTTTTTTAATTTCTTTCCTCACGGATTGTTCGATTTTTGTAATGACCTTTGGATTGGTGATATCAACAGGTACCTCCATGTCACCGATATCTCCTTCAACACGTGTATGAACAGAAATATGAGGTTTGCCATTCTTCACTTGAGCAGACACACTTGTTTTTTGTCGTACGGTTTGATAAGCAATAGCTTCTTTCTTTCCTGCCCAATCAATATTAATATTCGTTCCTTGGATTTTATTGAGAATCCATACCGTTCCTCTTGCTGGTTTTCCATACAGCCAATCCACTAGCTTTCCTTGTTTTAAGACAGCAATTCCGGAAGCTCGAAGCGTTGCCTCGGGTTCACTTTCCTGAAGGTTATCTAGCTTTTGTGCTTGCTGGGGATTACCAACTAGACGAAATCCTGATACGACAGTTCCTCTTCCAGGGGACTCAATGCTCTTCATCACTTCTTGGAGTGATGTTTTTACATTCTCTCCCCATTTTCTTTCCGTAAATTCTAAGGTTTTTAGCACTTTATTCGCTGGAATTTTATCAACTGGCGTTAATGTTTTGACAAGGTCAGCTGCGGTCGAGTTTTTCGCAATCACAAGAGTGGAAGTATTTCGAAATTCCGGATCCCGATCTAAACCATCGATTAACGTATTAAGTCCTTCTTTTCTGGCCAGTCTTTCTCCAACTACGACTAAGTTTGTATGAGCATAATACAATCGTCGAGAGATTCTGCCTGAAGCCCGTCTACTTGCTTCTACTATATTATCCCCTGAAGCCGAATAGATGGTAATAGGAGGGCTTTGACTGCCTCCTCCTCCTTGCATACCTCCTGCCACGTTTCCTGGATTAATAATTTGAAGTGTTAAGTGAAATCTTCCATCTTTCGTTTCGTCGATACCCATGGCTGATACAATAGCAAGATCCGTTAATTCTTTTTTACTCCAGCAACTTGTGAGCAAGAGCGTCATTGCCATCATTAATAAAAGAAAAAAACCTTTACGCTTCATTGTTGTTACCTTCTTCAAAATCTCGATTCACCATACCTCGAGATGCAGGAGGGTGTGGGTGTTGATTTGTCCCTTCTCGAACCGTATTAGCAGTAATTAATCGTGGTCTTTGTCTCAGTGTCCACCATGGTAATCTCACAACCGTATCAGCATTGTTTACAGGGATGAAGGGAGCAAATGGAGCCATGTAGGGTACTCCAAATGATCGTAAGCCGCATAGATGGACAACCATCAATAAAAGGCACAAAATGATGCCATAGAAACCAAATGTTGCTGCACCAATCATAAACAAAAAACGGATTAAACGAGCTGAAATCGCCATATCAAAAGAAGGTGTGGCAAAACTAGCAATGGCTGTGATTGATACAATGATAACCATTGCTGGTGACACAATACTTGCTTGAACGGCTGCTTGACCAATTACAAGGGCGCCGACAATGGATACTGCTGAACCAATAGCTTTAGGTAAGCGTATCCCTGCTTCGCGTAAGATTTCAAAGGTTATTTCCATAAGCACAGCTTCCACAAATGCCGGAAAAGGGACGGACTCCCTCTGTGCCGCAATCGCTACAATGAGCGTGGTTGGCACCATTTCCTGATGGAAGGTTGTCACCGCGACATAGGTAGCAGGCGCGATTAGCGAAATCATAAACATAAAAATACGTAAAAGACGAATTGAGGTTGCAATGTCAAAACGAGCATAATAATCTTCAGCCGATTGGAAGAATTGCATGAACACAGCTGGCGCAATCAGCACAAATGGGGTTCCATCCACAAATATAGCAATTCGCCCTTCTAACAGGTTCCCTGCTACCACGTCAGGTCTTTCCGTGTTGTATATAGTTGGAAAAGGAGTCAATGTTTGATCCTCTATTAGTTGTTCAATATATCCTGATTCCAAAATACTGTCGATATCAATTCGATTTAATCGCTGACGAATTTCTTTGACGACTTTATCATTGGCAATGCCATGTACGTACATAAGCGTCACATCTGTCTTTGTTACACGCCCAACTTTTAAAGACTCCATCCATAAATCTGGGGTCTTAATGATGCGGCGTACCATAGCTGTGTTGGTCCCAAGAGACTCTGTAAATGCTCCTTTTGGTCCTCGCACTACCATTTGGGTAGTAGATTCCGCAATGGAACGCTTCTCTCCACCTTTGGTACTAGCACTCAGTGCCTGATCTACTCCATCCACTAAAATAAGAGTATCTCCTGCCATTAAAGATGCAAATAAATCATCCAAGTTAGTGATTGAAGATATGTTTCCAATTGTCATTATATCTTTAGAAAGCAGGTCTATCGCATTTTGCTGATTTATTACTTCTTTATGATCATCCTTCATCATAGATTGCAGTAGATACTCTTGAATCGACTGATTGTCTACAATTCCTTCTACATAGACAATCGCTGTTTTAATGTCAGAATCCCCCCCCATTTTTATCTCACGAATAACGACATCTGAACTATTTCCGGTTTTCTGCTTAATCATGTTAAGGTTACCTGATAATGAAACCTGTATCCGTTCTATTTGATGATCAGTAGTTTGATTCTCGTTACCCTGTGGCCGTTTCTTTTTTGGTTTGCGATCTTTAAAAAACGAAGGCATAGATTTAAGCACCCTTCTTTCAGTTTTTATTACTTTAACCATATAAGAGTTTTTTATGTAAAAATTAACAATAAATATTTATGTATCATCATAGAAGAAAGGGAAGAACCTATTATATGGAGCGTGATAGATATGAAAATCATAGGTATTAGCCTTTTAATGATGGGATGTTTAATGGGCTTTTCTTTAGGTATTGATATTGTTCAAGGATTTGATGTTTCTCAGGCGTTGTACAACGCCGTGAGTCCATTTAGGGTAATGGAAGTCGCTGAATTATTTGTACTCTTTTTTCTTCTTTTTCTTTTTTTTGCTGAATCTTTATATCTTTTTATGAAGAAGAAAAATCAAAGCAAGTAACAATATACTCATCAATTATCATTTTTAAAAATAGGAAATGGACATAATGGTAATTTAGTTCAGGCTACCCGTTTCAATCAGTTCTTTCATTAATTAAGATTCATATAAAATAATTCATCGTCTGTGTTATTTAGTTGTTCATTTATCCATTTCCTTACATTATTCATTCTGGAATCAAAAGCCATTTGAAAGAGACCAGTTAACTGAAAATCGGTAAAATGACTTCTCTTTAATTGGAGAAAAGCCTCCTGATAGGAAGAGAAATGAAGCTGTTTGAATAAGAAATCATCCATTGCCTCTCGAATATATTCTTCATTTTTCCAACAATTCATGGGAACATGAGCAAATTGCCAAGGCCTAAAGACACTAGGATAAATCGCTTCAACTATTTGAAAAGGGGAATAGCCTAAAAGCGTAAAGGCGCCACCTAAACCATGTTGTCTAAAAAAATTAAAATTAACTCGAAAGGGTATTTCTTCCATAGGAATCTTCATTTTTTCCTCTATTACATATCTTACTGCCTCAATAGCTCTTCTCTTTCCTTCTTCTCCCTCCCAATATTTATCAGGAGTTTGTTGGAATTGCCAAGGTTTAAATTTTCCTGGATAGGCATTATCAATGACTTCATAATAATTCCATCCATATAGCATAGCAGGGGGTCTGAGACGATGAGACCATAATGTATTGGCACCTACTTGAAAAGGGATTTTATCGATGGGGATTGATAAGTGTTGCTCAAGTAAATAGCATGTCATATAGCGCATATATTTTTTTCCTTCCTTACCTACAAAGAAATAATTAGGAAATCTTTTTCTTCTCTTTTCTAGAACATCTTGATAAACTTCAATGACTTGTTCTCTATTCACTATCGAAAGCCCCTTTTGAGAAAGTATATTTTTATTATTATGTATAATAATGGGATTTATATACGAATGGAGCTGAATCTGATAAGATACATAATAAAAAGAAAAGCTACTTATCCTTTATCAGTAGCTTTTCTTTTTATTATGTAAATAGGGATAAGGTAATTGATAAAGGAAAATATATACTCGTGCATATTGGTTCTTGAAACCCAACTCCAACGAGTCCACCACTCTTTCTAAGCTGCGAATTTTTTGTGTTTAAAACAAAAAATGTAATCGTTTTCTAATTTGATTTGTTGTAAAATAAAAAAGGCATGTTAATTGGAGATTTTTCGAAATGTCATCTTAACTCATTGAGCCTATTCCCACATCAAAGCACCAGGGAATAGGTTTTTTTATGCAATTATGGATATAGTATTTAAACCTATATTTAAAGTGGAATTATTTGTATAAATTTAACAATAACACAAAATATATAGTTCATAAAAGTATATCTTTACGAACAAAAATGAAATTCAATTAGCGAACGCTTTTCAGTGTTCGAAAAAGTATAAAAACACTGTACGAACGACTTTATATTGACACACCACTTTTACGAACGTTTTTAAATAATATCATCTCATATATAGGTGGTTTTAAGTTTGAAATGGAAGGTTCAATCAGTTAATAATCTGAGTAAAACCCTCTTCGTATCATTCGAAGAGGGTTTTTTGTTTCTTCTATTTAGTTCTCATTGCTTTCTTTCAATGCTTTTTCTCTCGCTTTCACAGAAAAATAGGTATTGATCCAAGCTGTAACCGGAATAATGAGAGCTACTCCAATCCCCGCAAAGAAAATGGTCATCATTTCCGCACCAAAGATTTTGGAGTTCACGATCGCACCGATGGAATAATGTAAATCCTTAAACCAGATGAGAAGTGCGAGATAGCCTCCAAAAAAGGCAAAGAACAGCGTGTTCGTATCAGTGCCAAGAATATCCTTTCCTATTCTCATTCCGGACAAGAATAAGTCTTTTCTGCTGATTGAAGGGTGATGCTTCATTGTTTCGCCCATTGATGAAGTGATTGATATGGCAACCTCTGTAATCGCACCGATTGTACTGATGATCATGACAGAAGCTCCTATTTTAACAAAATCAATGCCTACAAAAAGGGAGAAGACAGCAAGCTCTTCAGTCTCTTCTTCACCATACCCTTGAATCATAGATACGTTCACGATCACCTCAATTAATACAATCAAAAGAACAATCGTGACAATTGTAGAAAGAAAAGCAGTTCCTGTTTTTCGATCTACGTTATTAATGAAAAAGAGATTAATACAACTAATGATTGCACACGAAATTAAAGTGATGATGACTGGATTCATTTGCGGGCCGAGCATAAGAAAAATGGTAAACATAAGCACACCAAAGTTCAAAAACAAGGATATAAAAGAGCGCATTCCTCTATATCCGCCAATTACAATCATTAAAACAAGTAGGATCAGTGACAGGATGACTAATGCATTCATATTCTTTTCCTCTTTTGGTTAATAAAATAGATAGATGTGTACACGGCGATTGGGATGGTTAGCATAATGCCAATTCCTCCTGCCAGTGCACGTGCAATCTCTAAGGAAAGGTTCATGGAAAGGGTAAACCCTAATGGTGAAGCATTCTTTAAATACAAAATCATGGACGGAATGGATCCCGCCGCATAAACAAAAAACAAGATGTTGGTTAATGCGCCCATGACGTCTCTCCCAATGTCCATTCCTGATTTTCGAAGTACCGTTAAGCTTATCTTTTCATTCTTTTCATAAAGCCCAAAGAGGGAAGAGGAAATGGTGATTGAAACATCCATGACCGCCCCTAATGATCCAATCAACAAGCCAGCCATAAAGACAATTTCATACGGTCGAGTCAAAAATTGCATTCCTTCATATCTTAATCCGTTTCCATTTGTAAAATGGACCACGGCATACATAACTCCTAACGTTAGGAAGATGCCCAGCAGTGTGGATGTGATCGAAGCGTACGTCATTTCATTTACACCATTGAGGAGCAGCAACGAAATGACTGTAAACAAGATGACCAATATACTGCAGATGAAAACTAAGCTTTTGTATGAACTGTTCACGTAAATATCCAATGCGAAGGACATCAGAGCAGCATTAACCAACAAGCTGATCAAGGCAAGGAATCCCCGTTCCTTACCGACAAAAAGGAGCGTGAAGATGAAAAGCCATCCGACAAGCAGAACGTACTTGTCTCGCTTGGCATTCTTAATGGATCCGGTTAAGTGCTTTTCTTTTGAATGCTTATCAATTATAACGAAGATTTGATTACCGGGTTTATACTTTTGATCATAAGCGCCAGATGAGGAGTATTCATTTTCTAAATGAATAACTTTCCCTTTGTCTTTGCCGTTTTTTATTTCGGCTTTGATACTTTGTTTATAGGTTTGGTCCTTATTGTTATGCTGATCGGTCACTTTCTCTTTACTTTGCAAATGGGTGCTCAACACTTCAGCTATCGGCTGCTTGTAGAATGAGCTATTATGATTCACAAAAATGATGGAGAGGACAAAACAAAACACGATAAGGGAATAAACCACCCATTGTTTTATAGACATCTTTTTCAATTTATTAATGATCATTTTAATCTCGAATTCCTCCGTTCGGAAGGGGTCTGTTCTATATTCATCAGAATTGTTATAGCTTATATTTACTTAGTGAAAAAAGAGAGAACAATGCATTGTATCATGGATAAAGGATTGAAACAAAATTTCCTAAGGTTGATAGCTTAAAAAAGGAGAAAATACATATGAAAAAAGGTAAGGCACTTGCCCTAGTATCTGCTTTTGGATTATTAATTACGGGAGGAGTAGCTGAAGCATCTACTACATATGAATCATATTCTAAAAAGATTCCTGCATTTAATGGTAGTGCGTATACAGGGTACCAAGGGATGACTGGTTACGACACCACATCGGAAACTATTGATAAAACACAATTAAACTAAAAAAGAGAAGGTTTTTAACCTTCTCTTTTTCTATATCATCTATATTTAAATACTCTTTTTCATCCCGCACTCTCGACATTCACGTAGAAAAATGGCACCTTTTATAGAACTTTTGAAGTAAGATGAATTGCAGTTATCGCATTGGACACTAACTTTATTCGGAAATTCAGCATAGTCATAAACTTTATCAAGGATAATTTTTTGCTAATCTTTCTCTTCTATATAGTCAGAAAGCAGTCTTTGAATAGTTAAAGTACTGCTTTTTTACTTCATTCTATAATGAAGCTAACTCTTTCTTCTTCGTTCACATGTGAAAAATAATTTCAGATCTGTATAGCAGAAAGGAATTCGTAGAAAAGCTGTTAGGATTTATTTCCTTTAAATATGATCTTTCTTTTCTCCTGTTTAATCCGTTTTAACCGTAGTTCTATCTTTTTATCTAACGCTCTATACAGTATTTCGCTAATTGCACATATCAAAAATAAGATTAGAGTAATAATTGCAGCCTTTGGTACATGAAAATAGAAACAAAGTACGACTACAAGTAGGGACATAGCGTAAATAGAGTTGGTTACCCATCTTCTACTTCTATGAGCTTCTAGGTTTCTCTCAAGTAATTCTTTTTGTCCTTCTTCTTTTTTTGTATCTTTTAAATGATGGTATGTAGAATTCATTGCTTTTCTCCCACATGAAAACTAATTGTAAATTATCTCTGCATTAAATATCCTATATGTTTCAATTAAGGAAAAATATGAAGTTTTTCCTTTTTCATATTATATACGAACAAATGTTCTTTTTCAATAAAAACTCTAAAGTTTTCCCGAATATGGATATTGCCTCTACTTCATCTTTCTACATTTTATAATTTAGGGGTCATTTACATAGTCATCCGTATCAAGTTTTAAATAGAAACCCACTGGGTACATGATATACACAATAAGGATGGAATTAAATGTGAAAAGAAGTTTTCGTTTAATTAAAATTTAAGGGGAAGGGAAAATGGGAACGAGAAAACGAGTTGCAGGGGCTTTTCATTCGGAGCAAGAAGTGATACATGAAATTAAGGGGTTAAAACATCAGGGGTATCGTGAAACAGACATATTAGTAATAGCAAAGGATAGCAATAATACTTTACAGTTAGGGACTGAAACGAATGTAATGATAGAAGCTGGAACACCAGCTGTAAGTTCGTTGGCAGGTGTGATGATGGACAGCTTTCTTACCATGATGACAGGTGGAATGATTTCTACTATCCAAGCTGGTGGCCTAACTTCAAAACTTGTCGGAATGGGGATTCAAAGCTTTACTGCAAAACAGTGTGAAATGGGTGTAAAGGAAGGGAAAATCCTTGTCCTAATTGATGTGGATGAAACTCAAACAATTCCTTCACATACTACGGTTAGGGAGTCGCCATACGAGACAGAGGGGCATAGGTCAGTGCAACTTCGTGAAGAGCAGCTTAATGTAAGGAAAGAGCGAGGTCAGACTGGGGAAATAAACCTTCGTAAGGAAATTGTAGAAGAACTACGAACTATCCAGGTTCCAGTTATGCGTGAGGAAGTCTACGTAGAACGTCGCCCGGTCATAGACGGTCAGTATGATGGTAGCCCATTGACAGAGAACGAGATCATTCGTATTCCTATTATGGAGGAGCGAGTTGAAGTAACCAAGAGGCCTGTAGTTGTGGAAGAAGTCATCATTGGTAAGCGTAAAATTCAAGAGATTAAAGAGATGAAGGATACTGTTCTAAAGGAAGAAGCAAAAATTGAACAGTCAGAACTTCCCGTGATTCCTGAACTTGCTGACTCTGAAATCTATCAAAACATGGATAATCACGTAGATCAAAGTTACCAAGAAGTTGCTGCCGCAATTGCCTCTGATGCTCCAAAAGAGGAAAAAGTTAAACTTTCACCCAACAAGAAACAAGAAGCTCAACTTAAAGTGACAACTTCTCCTGTTATTAAAGAAATTGAAGAGGTTGCAACCCCAGTAAACAACCAGAAACCAGAAAGTCAAACTAAAGATACAGATATTACGACTTCTGAAAAAAGAAAAAACAATGAGAAATTAACAAACGAGCAAAAGAAATAAGTATATCTCCTCTATGGTTTATAGCAGAGAGAATAATTAGGGATATTTAAGGAAGGGCTGCCTAGCTGTATTGGCAGCTTTTTTTATTTCTCTTTAAATTAACATAAGTAATGTTTCTAAAATCAAAAAAGCATTAAAATAACTTATTAAAATGAGCATAAACAGGCAATAAAATAAAAGAAATGACTTTCATTACTGGGGGTCATTTCTTTTATTCCTAAAAGTCCTGGAGATTGTATCAAATTCCAACAGGTATTCTCACTAAACTCTAGAAATATTACTTATCAAAATAATTTATAAATATTTCCAATTCCAATAGAAGCAGGTGATTAAATGGAACGAAAGAAGTTTATTGAATACATTGATAAGTTACTAGAACAATCTGATGCGTGGAGAAAGGATGCGGAGAAAAGGGAAGACTGGAACAGTGCATGTTTTTACCAAGGTGAGGTCAAAGCCTATGAGAGAGTAAAGAGATTGGTTAATCAGCAGTTACATGTATAAATAAAAATTACAACCCTAACTCAGAAATGAGAAGGGTTTGCTTTACTTCCTTTTCTAGTTTACATAAGACATATTCTAGGAACCAATTTATTTCAGGAGAAAGGGGGCCTTTTATGGTCCAATATAATAGTAAGTGCATAGAGTTAGTTTATAGATAGAGTAAAATCGTTTGAGTGTCTTAGACTGCGCTTTTTTATATCTCAATTTGTTAAGAATACTTTTGAAATTGAGATATAAACAATTTAAATTTGTATTAAAACCCACAATTTTGCCTGTCTACTCATAGAAATAAAAAGAAACTATACAGCAGCAGGTGATCATTAGATGTTTATAAAATATATGCTCTTCTTTATATGTTGGAACGTGGCTTAGTCGCGTATATTTTTCATCAACTGAATGGGAGATCTAAAGTTGTATCAAAAATTGAAGTAGAACGTAATGAGAATCACTGGCAGCATAACGAATTGTATCTTCTAGGTCCTAAAAAGAAGTAAACAAAGGTAAATAAAAAAGAGAAGATTTTAACCTTCTCTTTTTACCACATATATTCTACAGTTTTAAAGTTAATTATTTAATTAACAACAGCTGTTATCCATTCCTACCAAAACAAATCCTGCACCTTGAGGACCTTCTTGAACATCAAGTGTAAGCCCTTGAGTTGTAGATAGTACTGTATTTTCAATAGCTACTTGAATACCGTTAATTTCTTGGACTGTATCATCCTCAGTAGGTTCGTCTAATGATAAACCGACTTGAGGTCCACAGCATCCAGCACCTTCAGAGTAAAAACGAATGCCTTTAGCTCCTTGTTCAGCGAATACATCTTCTAACATCTTTTTAGCTCCATCTGTGATATTCATCTAATCTCTCCCTATCTTCAATTATATTTATTGGTTAAGCTTCTGGAAATAAACGTTGAAGTGAAGCTTTCATTTCAGGTTTTACATTAATTTTAGCACGAGCTGCTTTTGCTTTTTCTTCGGCTTCTGCAATGGAATCAGCTTCTCCAAGTGCTAACAGAGTTCCAATTGCAATCGTACCAGTACGATTACTTCCTCCTGCACAATGGAAGTAAATCTTCTTCTCTTCCTTGTACGATTTTATTACTTCATTAATTGCATTTTCAATAGATTCATCTTGGTTTTCTGCATCATCTACAATTGGCGTATGAACACGTACTTCTGGAGCATCATGTTCTAATGATTCTGCACGTAAGTCATAAATCACATCTACTTTATCATTTTTCATTATTTCTTTTACATCAGCTGCACCACCAATAAAAATACGATTGTCAATTAATGATTGATAATTTTTGTTATTCATGTTGTCCACCTCTATAATTTTAATGTCTGAATCATTATTAAAACAGGTTACTTCCCACTTTGAATTATTGAATATACTCTTTGACTTTTTCGTAACCGATTTTCTCTTCTGGTTGCCAGGGAATAATAGCACAATTAGATGTTAATTCGTTCTTTATTTTCTTAATCCATGCTTTTTCAGCTTGTGATCTTCCCTTTAAAATAGCATCCTTTGTATCTGTTGCGTACAAACTTTGGTTGATAACCCACCATTTTGGCGTAATTTCAGCACGTTTCAAGTCTTCCTGAAGACGATTCGCTTCTAATACTGGCGTTGCTTCTGCAAGAGTTACAATAACTACACTCGTTTCTTTTGGATTACGTAAACGTGGCAGTAACGTTTTAACGCTTTCTGGAACCTCTCCTGTAGCTTTTTCCAATTCTTTATGATAAGACTCGCTAGCATCAAGTAAAAGCAACGTATGACCAGTTGGTGCTGTATCAATGACTACAATTTCATCATTTGACTTAGCTACCACATCCGCAAAAGCTCGAAACACAGCAATTTCTTCTGTACATGGTGAATTTAAGTCTTCTTGAATATAAGCAATGCCATCTTCATCAAGTTCCTCACTAGCTTTTGTAAGTACTTCTTTTTTATAAGCATCTACTTCAGCTTTAGGGTCAATTCGACTGATGCTTAGTAATTCCTTTGCTCCACTATTACTAAAAATAAAATCTAAATGGGCTGCAGGATCTGTGGTAGTTAAATGAACACGATGGCCTTTTTCAACTAGTCCTACTGCAATGGCAGATGCTACTGTTGTTTTACCAACACCGCCTTTACCCATTGTGAAAATAACTTTTGTTCCATTTTTAGAGAAGTCTTCTACAACATCTTTAAACTCGGATAACTTTTCTGGAGAAAGCTCTACATTTTTAATTTCGGTTTCTGGTAATGTCTCTGATTTAAACAAACGACGTAAATGATTAATACCCGTTAAAGGGTAAGATACGTAAGGCACTGAATACATAACCATTTGTTGAAGTTCTTCTGGCACTTTCTTTAATGATTCTTGTTGTCGAGTATAAAAAGCAGTAGATATTTCATCGCCTTGTACATATTGACTCATTAACCCATTCACAATTAAGTTTTGATTTAAAATGCCAATATCTTTTAATTCTTTTGAAGCTCTATTTGCCTCTTCTAGAGAAGAAACATCGGGCCGAGCCACTAACATTAAAGTCGTCTGATCCGGATTTGATAAAGCTTCTACCGTTTTTGCGTATAAACCTCTCTTTTCATCTAGACCTGATAAAGGCCCTAAACAAGAAGCTCCATGTGTACTTTCATCTAAGAAACCAGTCCATGCACTAGGCAATTGTAACAAGCGAAGTGTATGCCCTGTTGGCGCTGTATCAAAAAGAATATAATCAAACTGGTTGACCATTTCTTCATTAGCAAGTAAATTTGTAAACTCATCAAATGCAGCAATCTCTACCGTACAAGCTCCAGATAATTGTTCTTCCATAGTAGAAACAACAGCATCAGGGAGTTTTCCACGATAAGGTCCTACGACTTTCTCACGGTATGTTTTTGCTGCTTCTTCAGGGTCCAGGTTACAAGCATATAAATTTTTCACCATCGGTATCTCAATTGGCTCGTTTCTCAAGTCAATTTCAAATACATCTTGTAAATTTGAAGCAGGATCTGTACTAACAATCAGTACTTTATGACCGTTATCTGCTAACGAAACAGCTACAGCACATGCTATGGATGTTTTGCCAACACCGCCTTTACCTGTAAAAAATAAAAAGGGTGTTTGAACCATTTTTTCGGGTTGAAAAGATTTGAACATTTCTTTTACCTCCCTATTTTGGATTATTAATATTTAATTTGATCGACATGCGTGGTTTTTCGCTCTTTAATTCTTCAGTTTTAACACCAAACCATTCAGCAAATTCTTCATTGGTTGGGTAGCTTCCAGTTTTCTCTACTTCACCATCCACTAATACCACTGGTAAAGCATCTGGACCTTTACTCATAAGAATCTTATTAACTGCTACTTGATCAACGAACTTATTTGGTTCGCTTGTTAAGTTATAACGTGTAATATCGAACCCTTTTTTCTCCAAGGAGAATACAGCTGAAGCCACCCTTGTTAATTCAGGATCAACACTAGGACCACAAACACCTGTTGAACAACACATAGCTGGATCAAAAATCTCTACTTTCTTCATAATTTCATCTCCCTTTATGTAGACTATACCTTTTTAAAAGTAGTTTATAATAATATACTTATATAAAAGATAAAGGATATGCCGAGAGAAACTCTCCCGGCTATTTAATTTTAATGATTATTTACCTGTTTCAGCAAAACGGTGAATACGCTCTCCGATTTCATCACGTACACGTTGGAAGAATGCCCATTTCTCTTCATCTGTTCCTTCTGCTTTTGCTGGATCATCAAATCCCCAGTGTTCACGTTTTACATGAGGAGGCGTTACTGGGCAGTGATCTGCTGCGTGACCACATAACGTGACGACTAAATCCGCATTATTTAAAATTTCAGGATCAATAACATCAGATGTTTGATTCGAAATATCAATGCCTGCTTCTTTCATCGCTTTGACAGCATTGGGGTTTAGCCCATGTGCTTCCAGACCTGCACTGCGTACATCCCATTCTTCATTATTTAGATGTTTTTTTGCCCAACCTTCTGCCATTTGGCTACGGCAAGAGTTACCTGTACATAAGAAATAAAGTGTTTTTTTAGACATGTGTCAAATCTCCTTTAGAAATGTTATGAAATAATAAGTAACCAAATATATAAACCAACAAGTGTAATAAACAGTGTTGGAATGGTTAAAATGATACCTGTTTTGAAATAGGTTCCCCATGAGATTTTCACGCCTTTTGTAGAAAGAACATGAAGCCATAAGAGTGTGGCAAGAGAACCGATTGGCGTGATTTTCGGACCTAAATCTGATCCAATAACATTGGCGTAAATAAGTGCTTCTTTAATCGTTCCTGTTGTATGTGTTGCGTCTATCGCAAGGGCATCAATCATAACGGTTGGCATATTGTTCATGATGGATGAAAGAATGGCTGCAATAAATCCCATGCCAATGGTTGCTGCAAACAGGCCTTGATCGGCTGTTGCTTGAATCACATCGGCTAGCACTTCTGTTAGACCAACATTACGTAAACCGTATACCACGACATACATACCGATGGAGAAAAAGACAATGGCCCACGGTGCTCCTTTTAATACTGTTTTTGTTTCCACTGCTGGACTTGTTCTTGCTATTCCTAAGAAGAAAACAGCAATAATTCCTGCAATGAGAGATACCGGAATATCGAAAAATTCACCAACAAAGTAACCAAGGACTAGAATAACGAGTACTATCCCAGATAATCGGAACATCTTTTCATCTTTAATCGCATCGACTGGTTTCTGTAAATCCGCAACATTGTACTTCTTAGGAATACTTTTGCGGAAGTATAGATATAAAACAATAATGCTTGAGAAGAGTGCGAACAAATCTGGCACAATCATACGTGATGCAAACTCAGAAAATCGAATACCAAAAAAATCAGCTGATACGATATTAACTAAGTTACTAACCACAAGTGGTAATGACGTTGTATCTGCAATAAATCCACTTGCAATTATAAATGGAAAGACCATTTTATCTTCAAACTTTAATGCGCGAACCATTGCCAGTACAATCGGCGTTAAAATTAAGGCTGCTCCATCATTCGCAAATAAGGCTGCAACAACGGCTCCAAGTAGCGAAACATATACAAACATACGAACACCATTGCCACCTGCAGCTCTTGCCATATGCAATGCTGCCCATTCAAAGAAACCAATTTCATCTAAAATTAAGGAAATAATAATAACTGCGATAAATGTGAGGGTCGCATTCCATACGATGCTTGTTACATCCAGAACATCTTGAAAATCAACGACTCCTGCCAGCAAAGCCAGGACGGCTCCCCCACAGGCTGACCAACCTATAGATAGGTTTTTAGGTTGCCAAATAACAAAAACTAATGTCACTAAAAAGATCAGTGACGCCAGGACAACTGATGTCAATTTTTAAACCTCCAATTACTCACAACAACTAATACGTAAGCCTTGTTTTTCTAATTCAGTTAAACGTTCATCTTGACTTGGTAATGAAGCAAGCAAACTGATTATAAAATCGTGATTTTCATGTGCTTCGTTAAGAGAATAAAAAACCCATTGTCCTTTTCGTTTTTCCTTCACTAAACCAATATCTTTTAACTTGCGTAAATGCTGACTAATGGATGGCTGACTAGCCTTGTAGATTTCTACTAATTCGCAAACACAGCATTCATTTGTTTGTAAAAGCTTCATCATTGATAGGCGCGTTTTATCACCCAACAATTTTAGAATTTGAGCTGCTTTTTCAATTTCAACTACTGTTTTCACACCCACGTACATACACCTCCTAGTTAACTAGAATTAATATATAATAATTTGCTTATATGTTTATGTGTATTAATATACTTGCTTTTTAAAACATTTACAACCCTTTTGATTAAATAAGTTAGATCAGTCCCATCTTGTTATCATGCACCCATCTAACTGTTCACTTATATATAAAGAAATTTATGTAATAATTAACCTTCACATCAACTTCTACTTATATGTGAAAAATCCCCCAAGATTATTCCTTAGAGGATTTTACGAATTATTTAAGGATTTTCTCCATTGCCATCACATCTACATGCTGATCGTCTAATATTCCTTGTTCATAAAAAACGCCAACTTCTCGAAACCCCAAACTACGGTATAGTTTCTGACCTGCTTCATTAAAAGGAAAAGTCGAGAGAACTAGCTTATGAAAATTATTTTTCTTTGCGATAATTTCTAAGGTGTGCAATAAAGCTTTTCCAATCCCCTTTCCTCGACTCTCACGTTGAATATAGACGGATACATCAGCTACGCCATTATATGCACAACGATGAGAATAGGGATTTAAAGAAGCCCATCCGACTATTTCTCCTTCTCTTTCGGCCACAATAACCTCATACCGATCATTGCGATGATACAACCATTCTTTTATGTAAGGTAAATCCTTTACATCTTCCTCTAAAGTAGCAATTCTGTCTTCAATTCCTTCGTTATAAATACTTAAAACTTGTGGTAAATCCTCTTCTTTCATGATTCGAACATTCATAAAACTCCCCCTATCTTAAGTCTTTAATTATTATATCGATTTTTTTTGATGTATTAATTGATTTCTGTAATTTTTTTGATATGATTAATACATCAAGAAATTTTGATTCATTCAATGTGAGGTTAAAATATGAGAATTAACAATTCAGGAAACCTATCTGTAGAGTATTTTCATGCTTATTTCCGATTAGTCGTCAATACACAAAATATAGACAAAAACGAAGCTAAAACCCTTATATTCAAACGTTTTTTTCATGATGATCCAATGTTACGCGGAAAAACTACGTATACAAATTTTGAAAAAGCATACAATACATTTACCTATTAAATCAAAAAAAGTTGATTAAGGAGAAGAGTAATGGATACAGTAAAAGATATGAAGCAAACATTTGAACAATACGAACAAAAGTTTAAAGCTCTTGCGGATCAAAAAAGACTAGAAATTATGCATGAGCTTTGTCAACGAGGTCAAACATGTGTGTGTGATTTAACTGAATTCTTTGGTATATCCCAGTCAAAACTATCCTATCACTTGAAGATTTTATTGGATGCTAACTTGATTACAAAAGAAAAAAAGGGAACTTGGAATTACTATGATCTAAACAACGAAGAGCTAAATCATTTATTATCTGAGGAGCTACGTTGTTTATTTAAAAATGAAAAAGGATAATTTTATCCTTATTTTTTACCGAATATATCAATTTTTTTTGATTTAACGTAGTGCTTATATTACTAAGGAGGAATTTTAAGTGAAATATGTTCATGTAGGAATTAACGTAACGAATTTAGACCAATCGATTAAGTTCTATCAAAAGGTATTTGGCATAAAACCTGAGAAGATAAAAGAAGACTATGCGAAATTTCTATTAGATGAACCAGGACTTAACTTTACTCTAAACGTACGTGATGAGGTAAACGGGAACCAAGTCAACCACTTTGGATTCCAAGTTAATGATGCAGAAGAAGTAATTGCTCATAAAGAACGATTAGCGAAAGAAGGATTCTTTGCTCGTGAGGAGATGGATACAACTTGTTGTTATGCTGTTCAAGATAAATTTTGGGTAACAGATCCGGACGGAAATGAATGGGAATTCTTTTACACTAAAGCAAATAGTGATGTTCATAAAATTAGCTCCAATGTAGGGCCAAATGAAAAAGCCCCTAAAACTTGTTGTTAAATGAAAAGCCTGCCTCTTCAAGGAGACAGGCTTTTTTTGAATCTCTAACATGTTCTTCTACTTCGGAAATCGTATAAAGATATAATAGCTGTTAAAGGAGTAACTTTAGAATATAGTAGAAGACCATTGCAATAATCCCGGCTCCTGGTAAAGTAACTACCCATGATAGAATAATTTCTTTAATAACTCCGAAATTCATTGCTTTTCGTCCATTCTTTAATCCAGCTCCAATAATAGAAGAAGTACTTACGTGGGTTGTAGAAGCTGGTAATCCAAATTGACTCGATGCCATAACTAATGAGGTGGTAGTGAACACTGCTGATAAGGAGCTATTTTCATCTAATTTGGTCACTTTTTTTGCTAACAACTCTGTGACTGGCAGCCCTTTAATTAAGCTCCCTAGGCTCATTGCTACCGTGACTAAAATGAAGAATGAAAATGGTAAGGTATTGCTTTGTTCTGAGGAACCATTTAACACTGAGACTAGTAAAGCAATTGCTACAATTTTTGGCGTATCATTGACTGATCGAACAAAACAAATTAAGCCACTAGATATCCACGCAATACCTTTTCCTACTTGTGGATTAATTTTAATTTTGTCTATAAATAAATTAAGTAACCAAGCTATACATAAACCTAATACAGGACTAAGAAGTAATGGTAAAACAAATTTACTTCCAAGATTGCCCCATAAAACACTAGATACCCCCTGTGAAATACATGCAACTAGAATGACTGCTCCGATAATGGCATGAGTTGTAGAAACAGGTAACGAGAATTTAGTGGCAAGTGCTACCCAAAGAGTTGCTCCTAAAGCCATAGCTAAAGCCATAATGCCTGTAAGTTGATAGTCTGGATTCATTAAACCTGCAGTAAATAAACCAACTAATTTAGAAGCAAGAAAAAAGGAACATACTCCTCCAATTGCTGTCATGATAACACCATATATAATAGCTGTTAACGCACTCGCATAGCCAGAAGCTACTAACGAGGACACACCTTTAGAGACATCGTTTCCTCCATTTTCTGCAGCTAACCATGCGACAACACATAACCCTATAAACGTTAAAAAGGAACTTGTAGGAACAATATTCATTAGTGCAAAGAAGCTTGTCGTTACAATTGAGATGATTAAGCCTGTTAGAGGGCTCGTTCCAAAATTTAATTTCTTTCTTATCCTTGGTTGAATTACTATATCTTCACTTATCTTTTGATTTTGCATCTCTTTCTTCAATCCCCTTCATTATGATATAGTCTGTTACCTTTGAAGAATTTTATCTCTCTATTTAGAAGCCAATGTTTTATTTATATATAGGTCTTATTATGAATAAGGAGCCAGCAAGCTGGCTCCTTATCGCTTAGTTAATTTCTTTTATTACTAATTCTAGATGAGGTTTAGTTGCAAAGCTTATTAAGTTCCCGTTTACAACTACAGCTGGTGTTACATATTTAAGGATTGTATCCTCGCTTATATGCTGAAATCCTCTTTGTTTAATTAATTCGCTGAGTTTTTTCTGAGCCATTACGCGATCCATTGAAATATCATAATTATAAAGATGCACATTTACCGATTTATCAAAGTGCTCTTTTAATTGATCTTTTAATTCAAGGCTTTCTTCATAAAAGCTTTGACTATCTTCACAGCAATCAGTTTCTACTTCCAAGTTAGAATCTGTATCACAACAATCTCCTTGAACATTTGGTACACTTGGGAAAATTTCGATTAAATCGCTTGATTTCATTTATATCTCCTCCTTACATTACTTCGTATAAACGATGAACTGGTTTTGGTGGTAATGGACTAAAGCACTCATTGTATGTTTCAGTCCAATTCGTTCTAAATTCTTGATTTAAAGCTCCAATGGCATCTGCTACAACTAGATTTAAGATGGCTGGAGATGCTTCAATACGGATATTTAAAACAACTCTTAGTTGTTTTGCATTTTTGACATTTTCCTCCGTAAACGTTGGTTCATCGCCTGTATGAACCATACTCGCCTTTACATATCCATTTTCAAGTCCTACATGTACTTTTAAATGTGCAATGGCCATTTTTTCTCTTATAAAGTGGGCATTTAATTTATCTAGGAAGCTTTTAGCCCACTGACGTGGATCTACGTCTTGATCAGAGTTTAAATCACCCAAAATATTCATCCAAGCTAATTGAGCTTCTCCCTCTGCATAGCGTTCGTAATCGATATCAAGTACTTTATCTCCACCTAAATCTGTTGTTAACCAAGTTTCTGTCAGAACATCAAGGTTATCTCCTCTTTCTGCGGAAATTGTTTGAATGACCGTTTGTGGATAACGTTGTTGTAAATAGTTATATAATTTTTCAACTTCCTCAGAAGAATAGCGATCTAATTTGTTTAACGTAATGATATCTGCTTCAGCCAACTGTTTTTCAAAGATATAGCTGACTGATTGTGAAAAAGAAGGTCTTGTTTCATCTGTGGCATTTAACTCATGCATTAATCTAGCTGGATCTACAACAATTGTTAAAGGCGCAGTCTTAAACTGCTCTGAATAATACTGTTTTAAAGGCTGGATTACAGTAGCAGCTAAATCTGTACAACTTCCTACAGCTTCTGCAATGATGACATCTGGTTGTTTTTCCTCTAATAAACCAGTTAAATTCTCATATAAGTCTTCAAATTGACAGCAGAAACAACCGCCTGTTACTTCTTTTGTATCTAAACCATTTTTGCGAGCTAGCTCAGTATCAATTAACTCTTTCCCTTGGTCATTTGTTACAATGGCTACACGATAACCTTGCTCCTCAAGTTTTAAAGCAGAATTAATCATTGTAGTTGTCTTACCAGCTCCTAAAAATCCTCCAAGTAACACTAATTTTGCAGTTTTCATTTTCATTCCCCCTGATTATTTACTCTTCTTCATGAAGTATTTTATAAATGAAGGCAGCGCTAATGGCACCTAATACAGTGGCTATTAGGTAGATCCATAGCGTACTAACTGTACCTGATACGATTGCAGGTCCAAATGATCGAGCAGGATTCATTGAGGCCCCACTAATTGGACCACCAAACATGGCTTCTAAAGCTACAGTTGCTCCTATTGCCATGCCAGCAAATGCTTTGACGGCTTTACCATGTACAGCTGATGTTAAAATCACCATCATGAGTACAAATGTCATAACGAATTCTAAAATAAAGCTTTGGGTCCAAGAACCACTAGGCAGAGTAGCTCCCAAGTTCGCTACGTCCCCAAACATAAGTAATAACGTGAGGCTTGAGGCGGAAGCTGCGATTAATTGAGTGAAAAGGTATAGTGTAGCTTCTCTTTTGTTGATTTCACCAAGAAATAGAAAAGCGAGTGTGACTGCTGGATTGAAGTGAGCTCCTGAGATATGTCCAAATGAATAAATTAAAGCCAATACAACCAAACCAAATGTGAAGGCTACTCCAACATGAGTTAGACTCTTTGTAAGGGAGTCGACGACAATTGCTCCTGTCCCTGCAAAAACAAGAAAATAGGTTCCAATAAACTCTGCTATCAGTTTCTTCTTTGTTTCTGCGTAAGGGTCTATCTTTGGCAAGACATGCGTTTGGCCAACAGGAGCTGTTACCATAGATTTCTCAGCCACTAGTTATTCCTCCTTAACATTTCAAGCAGCATCGCTTAAAGATGCCCTCTTCAGCTGGTGTTAACATTTCAAAATAAAGCTCGTCCAATTGAGGATCTGGATGTTTCCAATCGTAGTGAAATTCATGTTCTTCTAAATCTAAGGCTTTAATAGAGTCTTTATTTAATAATGGGGAACCTTTATACAAATATAGTCTTGTTTCATATTGAATTGGATCTACTATATTTCCTAGTTGATTATCCTCTACAAAAGTTCTGAATGTCGTAAGGTCTTCAAATTTCGTCCACGGATTAAACATGATAAACGTTGGATTCAACTTGATATCAATCTCTCTTAAGTAGGCAATTGCTTCCTCAATATCTGAAACAGTAGTATCCTTAGCAACCGCATCAAGTACTTCTTCAGATGGGAATTCTAATGCTGAGGTAATAAATTTGACTCCTAGGTTCTTCATTTCTAAAAGAGTTTCTTTATTTTCTAAGATGTGATCTACGCGAGTGGTAAAATCATATGTTAAGTCAGGAAATTCTTCGTGAAGTTTACGTAAAATTTTGATTCCATGATATTTTGCATTAAAGAAATCTGCATCAATGAATGTAAGGTGAGTCATTCCCCCTGCAACTAAATTTCGAATATCTGTTAACACTATATCCTCTGGAACTAAAATGACTTTGCCATCGTATGCTGCAAATACTGAACAGTATAAGCATTTGTGGTGACAGCCTCTTGCAATTTCAGTAGAGCCTACAACTTCTTCCGATCCTAAAATATGATTAATTTGCTTTTGAGGGTATTTATACAATGGTGGTAATAAATCTCGTGAAGGTATGTCTAGGTGATTACGTGCCATGTAAGGATGTATGGATTCTCCTTTTATCGCTTGCTCTGCACTTAATAAGCCTGGGATATTTTCTTGTACATCGCCAGAAAGATGTTTAGCTAATAGGGTTAATGGGTGCTCCCACTCCCCACAAATACAGGAGTTACTATACTTTCCAGCTAAACGATTAGCGTTAATCGTGGCATGTTGTCCAAAAAAGGTTATGTGGGCTTCTGGGTTAAGATCTGCGGCCCGTTTTGCGATCTCGATTCCAGCATGCACTGCATCAAATAACGGAACGGAAATTGCGATTAAATCTTTATCAGAAAACTTTTCTTCCACTATGCCTTCAACGTAAGTATCTAAAACTGAAACGTTAAAACCTGCTTTAATTAAAGGAGTGGCTGCTGTAGCAATAGTATTTGGTTGAAAGCCACCTTCAAAATTTGAAACTAGTAAAATATTCATTAATTAATCCCCCTAATTTCTTCTTATGGCCAAGCTGGATCTGTCATCATGATAATAGTAGCTGTTGCCATCGTAGCTTTCATAAACCACATCTTACATTTCAATTTTATTTTAATTTTAATTTCCTATTATTAGAGTATTTTTGATTGTTCCTTAATAAGTTATTTCATTTATTTAAACTCGTGGCCAAACTGGGTCTGCCATCATGATAATAACGGCTGCTGCTATCGTAGCTTTCATAAACCAAGTCTTATACTTCAATTTCATTTCAATTCCTCCATTATTAGAGTATTTTTGAGTTCCTCTTAACAATTTATTTTACTTATTTAAACTCGTGGCCAAACTGGATCTGCCATAGAGATAATAACGGCTGCTGCCATCGTAGCGTACATAAGCCATATCTTATATTTCAATTTCATCGCTCCCTTTCATTTTTGAATATTCAAATTATTTTAATTAAGTTTCCCTAACTGTCATCATAAATATGGAAGTGTTAACCTTACTAACTAGTAATCTTCAAACTTTATCTTTATCTTCCTCCTTTTTCACACCATTTAACATCAGTTAACATTTTTAATCATTTATAAGTTTTGTTATAAATGTTAATTCATAAGTAAATAGTAATAGATGTGGAATTACTTGTCAACATATTTTGAACATTTAACAAACTATTTACATTTTGTTCAAAAATGTTAATAATAGAGATAGGTAAATAAAGAAAAGATTGGGGTAGTTTTTATGTTAGGACAGCGCATAAAAGAATTAAGAAAAGAATCAAAGTTAACGCAGCAAGATTTATCAGAGGGCATCATTACTAGAAGCTATCTAAGCCAGATCGAAAAAGGCCTTGTTCAGCCTTCATTTGATGTATTAGAAAAGTTAAGCGAGAAACTAGATTGTACAGTCGATGATTTCTTTAAAACTATAGAAAATAAAGATTTACTTTTATCCCAAGTAAAAAAAGAAATAAAAACTGCAGAAAACCAAGTAAATGCGAATTCATTTGATAAAGTTGAAGCATTTATTCAAAATAAAGAATATTTGTCCCGGAACGATTTAAATGAATATGACAAAGGTATTTTAATGTGGATACATGGAAAGTATTACGAGCATAAAAAAGACTATAACCACGCCATTACTTTCTTTGAAAAGAGTTTTTCAAAGCTTGAAAAAGGTAAACATACGAATGAAATGCTTCGTTCTTTAGACTCTCTTGGCTCTAGCCATAGCCAGGTTAATAATAATGAAAAAGCACTTCATATTCTAAATAAGGCTTATCGTATTATGATTTATGATCAAATTAGTGGAATGATAAGAATATCCATCTTGGTTAATTTAGGGGTTGTTCACGGTAAATTAAAGGAATTTTATTCTGCCATTAATTTTTTAGAAGAAGCAAGGGACTTAAATGATAGTCTAGGCACCTTTTATAAATCAGGAGAAATTTTTATGGCTCTGGGAATTTGTAATATGGAGTTAAAACGTTATAAAGATGCCAAAGGTTCTTATGAACGGGCTCTTAAATACTTTAAACTTAGTGAAAATAGATACCATGAGGCCGGTACCTATACCAACCTAGGAATTTTATTTTCTTACCAAGAAGACTATTATCAAGCTGAACTTGATTTGAGAACAGCTATAAACATTTATAAGAATTTGAATGCAGAAGAAGCGAGAATTATGAACGCGCAGGTAGAACTTGCAAGAGTGTACTATTTACAAGAAGAATATGTAAAGGCTTCTTCTATATGTGAAGACATTATAGGTATAAATGATGTTAATAAACATAAGGCACAAGCATTTGAACTTTTAGGAGATATTAATTGTAAATTATCTAATACAGAAGAAACATTAAGAAATTATAGTGAAGCAAAAAGAATTTTGGTAGAACAATCTATGCCATGTGATTATGTCTGTAAAAAGGTGGCTGATGTTTACTTCCAGTTAGGAGATTTCCAAAAAGCTGCAGATTCCTATAAAGAATGCTTTTAATACAAAAAACAGTGAGTTACTCTGACTCACTGTTTTTTATGATTTCTTGGTAGATAGTTGGCGATAAGATACGTTTAACTTCTTTCTCATCTACCTTATAGTAACACCAGGTTCCTCTTTCACAACGTATAAGTATTCCTGCTTCAACTAATAATTTCAAATGATAGGATAACTTAGATTGAGAAATTTGAAATTTATCCTGCAAATCGGATACACATAACTCCTTACAACAGGAAATTTCCTGTAAAAGTGCAAGTCTAGTCTTATCACTAAGCGCTTTAAATTTATTTTCAACACCTGTAATCATAATTAAATCTCCAATGGGTTCTTAATTGTTATAGATAATTCTTTTTCTACAGAATCGGCTTTACTACATGAAGGACTCTGCTCATCTCCATAGACAATAAAATAACCCAAACGATTAAAATTACTCTCGGTTCGTTGGACTGATTCACCATCGTTAACATACCACTTCTGTTCTTTTATAGAAGCAGATTGGAACTGTTCATCGAAGTACACTTTCCCTTCCTTATTTGCTAACAAGAATCGAATGGAGGCAGAAGGAACAGTAGATGAAGACAAATCTATGGAAGCAATTCCTTTGCCTAAGGTAACAAGGAAAGCTAAAGCTTTAAGATCTACTCCAGTGACTGCTTTCACCAGGTGTGGAATCTCATCGCCTCCAGGTCTAGCGTTTACTTCCACTATTCTTGGACCCTTCTCTGTTAATTTGACCTCAGTATGAGTAACGGCAAAATCCACATCTAAAGCAGCTAAGCTTTGTTCTACTAGCCTTTTAATTTCATTCTCTTCATTAGTATTTAAGTTTGCAGGGAAATCATGTCCTACTTCAATAGAAAGAGGATATGGAGTTACAAGTTTCTTTGTAATTCCAATAATAGTAGTTTGGCCATTAACCGTTACAGACTCAATACTAAACTCCGGTCCATCTAAAAACTCTTCAATAAGTATGTCTGAATCAATGGTTTGGCCCACAATGTTTTTCTTACTTTTCACAATATGTTTAATAGCTGTTGTTATTTCTGATTCGTTCTTACATAAGTAAACATTTTTACTTCCTGAATCATTAGAAGGTTTAACAATAAGGGGAAAATCCATGCCTTGAAGTTGGGATTCCAAGTTACTGTCTGAAGTAACAAGACGATATTGGACCTCTCCTACACCAGCTTCATTTAGTTTTTGCCTAGCCATTTTTTTATTTCTACATCTTAAACTAGCTTCGTAAGGTAGTTGATACTTTAATTGCAGCATTTCACTTATCTTAGATGCCAAGGGAATTCTATACTCATTCATGGTAAAAACTGAAATGACCTCTAGCTGATTAGTTAGTTGGAGACACTTTTCTAACACAGCTTCTTCGTCATTTAAATCAATTTCAACAGGTATATCCACATCAAAAATTTCATCATATGAAATCTCTTTTCTTAATAAAATGATTTTATAGCCCTTCTCCTTTACTAATTGAACTTCATTATCCCTAGGACTCACTAAAATAACATATTGATTCTCCATAGATTGGCTCCTTATTGGCAGCATGTAGAAGATGGTTTACTTTCTACCCTTACCTCGACTTGATCCCTTAACTTTTGAGCATTAACAGCAATCGCGATACCCGTTATTTGACCGATTTCTTCCTTGGTAAAACCTAATTGTTTAGCTGTTAGAACTGCGTTCTTCAACGTATCCTGATCGTTTAATAAAGTAGCTGAAGTTAAAATAGCTACAACTTTCTCTCTTTCTGGAAGTGTGCCCCCTTCGACTGCTTCCGTAAAGAAAGTATCAAAACAAGAATTTAATTTTTGATTTAAAGCTAACATGTATTTAACACTCCTTTTTAACTTTATTAACATTTTTATTATTTTTATTAAAATGTTTTATTTTGTTAATTAAATAATATAATCTATTTCAATACCCGTCAACAAAAAAATCTGAAAAAAATGGCAATTTAATCATTGACAATTGAAATAGTTGTATTTTACAATTGTTTCAACAAGCAAATAAGGTGTGGTGAAAAGAATATGAACAACGTAGAAGTGGGAAAAGAATCTCATCAATTTCGTCAAATGCTTCAAATCCTAATTAGACGCTTTGGTTTACTCGAAAAAGAAGGTGCACAATGTTGTGGGGTTTCTTTAGTACAGAGTCATATATTATTTGAAGTGGAGCGCACAAAAACCCCATCTTTAAATGAACTATCTTCTTCTTTAGGGTTGGATAACAGTACATTAAGTCGTCACATTCAAGGATTGGTAGAACGTAACTTAGTAAGTCGTATACAATCCCCTACTGATCGTAGATATGTAACCATTACGCTTACTCCTGAAGGTGAGCAATATGAAGATGAGATTGCTAAACAGATGAATATATATATTCAAGAAATCCTTTCTAACGTACCAGAAAATAAACGGGGTCAAGTTTTAGAAAGTATTGATTTAATTTTAGGGGCTATGAAAAACAGCAGTTGCTGTTAATGCCTCTTTTTCTAAAAGTAATAGTTGTATTTTGCAACTATTGTAAATATACATAGTTTCGAAGTTTAAATGAATTAGGAGGAATGCTTTATGCCAGATTTAGTAACCAAAGTATTATTGGAGTTTCTATCTTTAAGTAAGAACTTATTAGTTTTATTCCTTGGTATTTCTTTTTTCATTAGTTTTATTCAAGCCTATGTTCCTTTTGAAAAAGTAGAGAAATGGATGGGGAGTAAAAACCCTTTCCTAGGTAACTTAGCAGGTGCACTACTTGGTTTTATAACACCGTTCTGTTCATGTTCCACTATTCCCTTACTAGTAACTATGCTCAATCGTAATGTTCCTTTCCAAACAGTAATGACATATTTATTTACTTCACCGTTATTGGATCCTTGGATTTTAGGGTTAATGGCTTATATCTATGGAGTAAAGGTAACAGCTATTTATACCGTTACAACTTTTGTATTCTCTATGATTATTGGATGGTATTTAAATAAGAAAAACTATAAAGAGCAAGTTAAAAAAGTCATGATTAAAGGAAATCTCCCAGAGCAAGATGAACGTCGCAGAAAAGATCTTGTTTTAAACATTAAGGAATCCATTAAGGAAACTATAGATTTAATTCGTTCAGTTCTCGTATATATATTAATTGGTGCATTCGTAGGAGCAATTATTAAGGAGGCAGTGCCAACCAATTTCTTGACATTTATTTCTGATCAAAACCAATGGTGGGTTATCCCATTAGCAGCTATTATTGGTGTTCCATTATACATTCGTCTATCAACGATGTTACCAATTGCTCAAGCTTTACTTGTTAATGGATTCCCTATTGCTCCGACTATGGCATTGCTAATAGGAGGTGCTGGTGCAAGTTTACCTGAAATCATTATGTTGAAGAGTATTTTCCATAAGAAATTAGTAAGTGCATTTGTTGTATCAGTGTTTTTGATGGCAACTGTTTCAGGCTATTTATTCTTAGTATTAGAACTTTAATGGAGGCGAAGAAAAATGGGATTAATGTCAATTTTTAAAGGAAATAAGAAAGAAAAAGATTGCTGCAATATCGAGATTGTAGAGATAAAAGAAGAAAAGAGCACTTGTTGCTCAAGTGAAGCTAATAAGGAGCAAAAGAAAGAAGCTTAAAAAGGAGTGAGTAATTATGATGTATGAACTAGAATTTATACTCATGCAAGAACAACGTGCGATGAATTATGCATCTCGTCAACAGACACATGATACTAATTTATTAGCTAAAGAGAATTACCTTTCAAAAATAAAAGGTATTATATCCAGAAATTCCAATGTCACAAAGTCTAATTCTCAATGTTGTGTACCATGTTGCTAACACTATAAATAACAGACAATTTAAAATATTAAGTACAATAAAGGTGAAACAATGGTATATCGGGAGATAAAACTACCTAATGAGTTATAAGTGGGGAGGTTTTATCTTCCTTTTTTATTTCTTTGTTTCTTAAAAATAAGACGAGGAGGATTTGTATGAATAATGTTTTTAATTTTTATGAGTTCAGAAGACATAGAAAAATCAAGAAGTTTTTTCGTTTCATTTTAGTAATAGGGATAATTCTTCTATTCTTTGTATTTACTTATCTTTTAATGGTAACAGGGACAAACCAACCGAAGGAGCTTCCTTCTTATATTGAGCCTAAACCATAATTGTTGAATGTCTAGCTTCCTCATTTAAACTCAAGCATCTTTAGTTAATCTTATTAAATACAAACAACAAGGCCCCTTCAAACTCTCAAGGGACCAGATGTTATATATTGAAACCACGTATTTTTTAGATACTCTTCTTCATTCCACATTCTCGACATTCACGTAAGAAAATGCCACCTTTTACAGAACTTTTGAAGTAAGCTGAGTTGCAATTATCGCATCTGCCACTAATTTTGTCCGGGAATTCAGCATAGTCATACACCTTATCAAAATCAATTTCTTGCTCTTTTATTTCTTCCAGGTTAATCACTCTTTTCTGTTTGGCTTTCCTTAGACTAACACATCTATATCCCTAGAAAAGAGTTATGATAAAATTATTTTATATAATACGTGACTTTTTATATTTGAATTAAAAATCTTGTTCCTTCCACAACAATCCAATTTCTTGTTCACGTTGCAAAACCTTCTCCAGATAACGTTCGGTGGTCTTACGGTCACTGTGACCTAGTTCTTTTTGAATTAAAAAGATGTCTGCTCCCTGCTGCCGACTATAAATCGCATAAAAATGACGAAAGTAATGAGGCGTAATCCTGTTATTACGTTCTTTTATAAAAGGTAATTCCGTTCGTTCAATGATACGCACAATATAATTACTTAAGTTTTTATATTGATAAAACTCTCCTTCTTTAGTTGGTAATAATGGACCTTGATCACTTGAATTTAATACTGTACTGACATGACGTCGTTCTCGAAAAGTAAGAATGCGTTCATATAGCGATGGATGAAGTAACTTATCAAATTTCTTTCCACCCTTCCCTACCCCTCTTAGTCGATAATGGCCACTTAAACTGTCTAGATATACATCTCCCCATGAAGCTTTAGCTATTTCCTGTACACGCAATCCTGTCATGGCCAACATCGTTAACAATCCATAATTAATAGGATGGTCTTTATAGTAATCTAGAAGCTGTTTGACTTCATGATAATACAAATCTCGATTTGGAATTTCTTGTTCAGATAATGATGTACTCAAGATTTCTTTATACAATGGTTGCTGTATGTAATTCGTTTCATGTAGCCATTTCATAAAACTTTTTAAAATCGTCATTTTCGCGTCTAAAGTTGCAGGTGAATAAGGTTTCCCGCCCTTCCCTAACAATGCAGTGCTTAAATAGTCCTGGTAGTTCCGTATATGCCAAGGACGTAGGTTTTTAAAAATAGTTTCTTCTATATAATAGTCAACATCTTGGCGCAAGAACGACTCACTTTTTACCGCATACTGATAAAACTGCAATAAAGTCCGTAAGTATTCGGTTTTTGTATTTTCTTTTCGTTCTCGATCCTTTCGAATATGCTTTCGCTGATGGACATAGTAGTACATCATTTCTTCATCCGTAAAATCACTGAACATATCTTCACTTTTTCTCTGGTGATTCTCATTTCTTTCTTCTAATGCATCATAATATTTATTATCTAGCATCAATGAAAAGATTTTATTGAAATCCCCTTTTCTTTCTCTTACTTCCGTTCCGATATGTACTAATGAGACATCTCGCATAAAACTTCTCCTTTCATCAAGCATGTCTTGTTATTTATAGGTTTTTCCTGTGTTGGAATAGTTTCTTATCTATGTGAAGGTAAAGTATATATTTATATGTATATAGATGATAAAGAACCTTTAAATTGTGATAATATTTCTGCTAGCAATAGCCAAACTATAAATTATTTTAATTAAATACCTAATGCTTTTGTAATTAAATATATATTAAAAGTTACTTATTATATTTATTACTCATTAATTGTAACTTATTTAAAAGTAAAAGTGTAAATTTACTTTTTATATAAATAGTTTAATATTTATATTGTTTGTAGAAAAATCTCCTATTTGTCATCAGTTAGAGTAAATAGTAAAACATAATATTATATAAGTTGGTTTTACTATTTACATATCAGTTAAAAAAACTTTATCCTTATAACTATACATAAATATGATATAATTAATTATCAAATATAAGAAAAAGAATAGGAGTGTATGTCATGATTGATAATCTGACTAAAATTATTACCATTGAAGATATAATGAGAATGTTAGGTATTTCATCAAAGAAAACTATTTATACATATATTCAACAAGAAAAATTAAATCCTATTAATAAAGATGACTGGCATATCGAAGGACGTTATGAATTTGATATCGAGGATGTTGTTCGTTTACAAGAAGAGTTAAAAAAGCCAGGACTTACGACAAAAGAAGTTGCGAAGCAACTCGATATCTCTGTCACGACGGTGAATAAGTATATTAAACAAGAACTGTTACCGGCGTTCCAAGAAGAATACAGGGGCATTAATTGTTATTTTGTCAATGAAGAAGATTTAGAAGAGTTTAAGCGTACACATGAAGTGGGGCGCAAACCGAGTAAGCGTCATTTCTATCATGCTGAACAAAATGTGGCTTTATTTCAGCTTTTTGTGAAAAAAGGTGAAGAAAAAGAGCAGTTTGCACGTATCATCTCGGTAGAAGATCCAATTATGGCCGTTACAGAGCAACATGAAGAGATAACAGTAGAAGAATTACTTGATCGAGGCTATGAAGCAGCCTATAAAATTGAATCGAAAAAAACGATTACGAAAGAAGGCTATGCAACGTTTGCCTTTAAGCAAACAGCCTATGCGAAATCACAGCTTTATAAGCTCCTGGATTTATTCTATCAATATCTAAGCCCGACCAATATGAGGATTACACCACAAGAAGAGAAAGAGCAATTTTTGATTGAAATTAAACCAGTATTACTGACGGAATCAGCACAAGAAATCGTCGAGTTATTAGAGTCGGTTCTTGTCTCAGGGAAAATTAACAAGCGTAGCCGTGGCATTTATATTGATAGCGATTTGGAAGTGGTACGCGTGAAAGTAACAAGTGATTTGAAAGAAGAGTTGCAACAAAAAGCGAAAGAACTAGGTAAAAGAAACATTGAGGAATTGTTACTATACGCTGTACAAAAATTATAAAATGGAATAGAAAAGACACCTAATAAAAGGGTCTTTTCTTGTTTAGATACTACTTTGAATTATCAAGTTTCTAGTGCATATCTCCAAAAAGGTCTAGCTTACTTTTCATATAAAGATAGTAACTATTTAATTCTTTTTTATCACTAATCTTAAATAAAACATCATCGTTATTGTAGAATTAGGAACAATCTCCTTAAAAGCTTCCTAATCTGAAGACATTGCCACTCCTGATTCTCTTGCTGCTTAACAATTTTTTACAACCTTTTTATGATTTAGTCACATAATGTTCATTTCCACTTAGAGATGTACTTAAAGTAGAACATCAGGCTTCACAAGCATTTGCAAATAAAAATTTCTCCAATATCAAGTATATGTATTTGGTAGGTGACTACAATTCTCTACTTTTTAAAAATTTATAAGGTGTTATTCCCACCAATTCTTTAAATACCTTTGTAAAATGGCTCTGGTTAGCAAAATGTAACAAGCTACAAATTTCAGAAATAGAATATGATGAAGAAGTAATTAACGCTTTCGATTCCTCTATTTTTACTTTTTGAATATATGTATTTAGTAATATTCCTGTTTCTTTTTTAAATAATCTTGATAAATAACTAGGATGTAAATTTACTAACTCAGATAATTTGGATACTTTTATGATGTCATAAATGTGATCATTTATAAAATTCATGCAGATAGTAATTTCTTTAGAATATATATTATTTTTACTTGTACGTACGCGTTGTCCAAGATCAATAAATGCTTCTTTTGTTAAAGTTTTTATGCACTCTAAATCTTCTGAGCTCTCTATACTTTTAACATAGATATTACTTAAGTCATAAGCAATTTCAGAGTACAGCCCACCTCTTATGGCAGAGGTTACTGCAAGAGTAATGTTTGAAAGGGCCAAGCTTTTTAAAATTTTCAAATCATATCTCTTAGAAGAATATGCATAGTGAAATTCTTGATCTAGAATATCAATAAAATTATCTATCTCTTCACTATTACCTTCTTTAATTAGTTCAAGTAATTTTTCATGCTTAGCATTGTGATCTTCAGAAGCAATTAAAGAAGTATCTTCATCTTCCATTACATTTTCCGTTTTCATCTTATTCAATTTAAACATGTGTTGTAAATCAAGCTCTTTTTGATAAATCATATAGTAAAGAATAATCCCATGGCGTATTAAATCTACTCTTTTGACTATAGGAATGGACTCATAGTATGAAAGAAGCGATTTCGTTTCTTCAAGTGTACCCAAACTATTAATGAATTCTTTTAATATTCCTAGAGGATACTTCTTATACATAAAAGGACCAACAACCATTGCTCCTTCAAAATTATCCTTATGTTTCAAATTAATTATTAAGAAATTTTCAAGAAATTTCGTTGGTTTAATTAGTGGATAATCATTACACACCTCCTCATTGATAAGTATCTTGATATGGTCTATTTTATGAGGAGAAAGAGAAGGCTGGGAAGAATGTGGAGAAATTTGAAAAATCAATTCTTTCTCTTTATTAAAAAGAAAGAATGAAAGTTTAAAAGTTTCTGTCATATTTTCACAAATGAATGTTAATTGCTCTTTATTGGGAATTTCCATAAAAAAAATCCTTTCGTAGACTATTTTTATTAATTTCATAGATATAATATCATACTTATTTGCAATAATTTTCATTGATAAACCAAAAGCCCTCTTGATATCAAAGAATCAAGGGGGTTTTTGGTTTAATACAAATATTTATGTTACTTAGTAAACTAACCTTTAAAGTCATAACTTCCTATTATAACAAGAAACGAATTAGCGATACCAGTCTATATATTTATGATTCATATACTTTATTACTTGCTCTAAAAGCTACAAAATACCATATAATATTTGATAAGAATGCAGCCACACCTAAACTTATCGCCCCTATAGAGATAATCATACTATTGTATGAAAAAATGTCCATGAATACCATTACTAAAAGTGCTGTAATAGCTATTAACATTCCTAAACCACAAAAAATAGCCATTACAATTCTCATTGAATCAACACCCAGTGCATAAATAATTAAAGGTATAAGATAAAAAATTAACACTGTTCCCACTGAAGACCACATTCCTACATCACCAAATTTGTTAACATTGGGTCCAGTATTAGAAAGCGAAGATAGGGAAGATACTATAAGCAATGAACAAAGTAGAACTGCTGATACTATAGTGGCTAGTATTACTGAATTTCTTTTGTTTTTAGTATTCATATTTTTTCCTTTCTTTTTCAGTATTAAAATGTAATCGAAAATTAGAATTAGTTATTAGCTTATTGACATATATGTCTTAATAATGAACTATCCTGATCCTCTCAATACTTTATGTAAATAAACTGAATTAGGGATCTACGAAAAATATTCATAGACCCCCGATAGAGAATATAAAATTAGCAAACTGCAAAACTAATTGTACTTACTACTTTGCAGTTAACACTTAAAGATGAACCTGCGCGTAGCTCTACATCCTTCTTTGAATCTAAAACTTGAAGAGATAATACTTTTTTCACAAAAATCACCTCCTTTTAGTTAGTGACCTTCCATTAAAGCTATTACGCCAATACATTTAACTTTTGGCTGC
>NZ_JAJEKD010000008.1:0-140762 GCF_021029645.1 Priestia sp. TSO9 | reverse complement strand
CCGTCCGCCGCTAACGTCATAGAAGCAAGCTTCTAATCAGTTCGCTCGACTTGCATGTATTAGGCACGCCGCCAGCGTTCATCCTGAGCCAGGATCAAACTCTCCGAAGAAATGTTTGACTTGCTCATTTAAAAATAAAATTTAACGTTGACGTTTGTCGCTTTGTTCAGTTTTCAAAGTTCAACCGCCGCTCTTAAGCGACTTTATAATCTTATCAAGTTTTCAACGTAATGTCAACAACTTTTTAAAATTATTTTTTTAGCTTCGTTGTTAACAGTATGTCTCAACGACGCTTTATAATAATAAAATATATTTTAACTAAAGTCAACGGTTTTTAAAGAAAAAATTAAAAACTATTATTTATAGACTTGAACAATGACTACTGCACCGCCTTATAGTAAATATTATAGGCAAAAGCCAGCTGTAACTTTGCCTTCTTTGTTCCTGCGTTTTTACATATTCTTTTTTATTATTCTTATAGAAGAAAATAAAAAAGAGCTGTCCATTAGACAGCCCTTTCTTATTTCCCTTTAAAACTAGGTCTTCTTTTCTCAGCAAATGCTTGAAGCGCCTCTAGACGATCTTCTGTCGGAATCGTTAACTCATATGCTTTTCGTTCAATTTGCAAACCAGTCTGCAAATCGGCCTTCATTCCTTCTTTGATAGCAAATTTTGCTTGCTGAAGCGCAATTGGCCCATTTTTCAATAAAAGAGAGATAAAAATATCTATTGTTTCTTCTATTTCATATCCGGGAGCCACCTTCGTTACTAGACCACATTCTTTCGCTTCTGATGCTGAGAGACGCTGAGCTGTTAAAATTAGTTCCATTGCTTTTGCTTCTCCAACTAACCGAGGGAGACGCTGTGTTCCTCCTGCGCCTGGTATAATCGCTAAGCTTGTTTCCGTTAAACCCATAAGCGCTTCGGTTGAAGCAATCCGGAAATCACATGCTAAAGCCAGCTCCATTCCTCCTCCAAATGCATATCCATTGATGATTGCTATCGTTGGCTGAGGAAGCTGCTCTATCTTCGAAAACACTTCTCCTATTTTGTAAATATTGCGCTTTACCTCTTGATCAGAGAGGGTTTTACGTTCTTTTAAATCGGCCCCTACACTAAAAGACTTTTCACCTGCTCCTTTAAACGTCACAACTCGAATATCTTTTTGAGTACGAATTCCTTCAATTACTTCTTCCAATTCTTTAAGCATATCGTAATTAAAAGCATTCATCGCTTCCGGACGGTTCAGTATCACATGGGCGACATGTCCCTTCATTTCATAAGAAATAGATGACATTCTTTTACCACCTCCAAATTGGAATCGCTTTCATTTTATCACTCCTGGGATACTTGTTGCTTCAGTGCACGCCGTAAAATTTTTCCCGTTGTATTTTTAGGAAGTTCTTTTAAAAATTCAATTTCACTTGGCACTTTATATTTAGCAAGGTGCTCTTTGCAGTAGGCAATAAGCTTCTCTTCCGTTATCTCTTGATTATTGCAAACCACGTAACACTTCACACATTCACCTAAAGAAGGATCAGGGACTCCGATAACAGCCACTTCTACAATATCCCGATGCGCATATAGCACTTCTTCTACTTCGCGAGGATAAACATTATATCCTCCTACAATAATTAAATCTTTTTTACGGTCAACGATATAAAAATAACCTTCCTTATCCATTCTTGCTAAGTCACCTGTATACAGCCAACCATTTCGGAGAGCATATTCCGTGTCTTCTGGAAGCTTGTAATACCCTTTCATCACGTTAGGGCCTTTGACGATAAGTTCGCCGACTTGTCCTACTTCTACTTCTTCTCCTAGTTCGTTTACCACTTTATTTTCAACATTCATAATAGATGTGCCTATAGAACCGGCTTTTCTCTCTCGGTCAATCGGATTGAAACACGTCACAGGAGAAGCCTCAGATAATCCATACCCTTCTGCTACCATTACCCCAAACTTACGTTCAAAATTGGTTAGAAGTGCCACCGGCATTGATGCCCCGCCTGATATACAAAGCCTTACCGTGTGAAAGTGCTCTTTTTTCCCTTTGTCATGCTGAAGTAAGAAATTATACATTGTGGGAACGCCGGCAAAAATAGTCGCTTGTCGATTTTGAATTAATTCAAATATAGAAGATGGACTGAATTTTGGTTCAATTAATATCGTTCCTCCATTCATTAAAGGCGCATTCAATGAAACAGTTAAACAAAATACGTGAAACATCGGCAAAGCAGCTACGACTCGGTCATTCCCATTTATACTTAAATAATCTGCTACGTCTTGAGCATTTGAATAAATATTCTTATGTGTAAGCATAGCTCCTTTTGGTTTTCCAGTCGTTCCTGACGTATACAGAATGATGGCCACATCTTCTTCTTTTAACTCCAGAAAATCATATGTAGCTTCCCCTCTGTTTACAACTTGCGAAAACGTGTGAAAATAAGAAGGTATATTTTCCACTGTATCTGTCGTTTCACATAAGATAACGTGTTCCAAAAATGGAGTATTTCCAATGATTTTCTTTAAAATAGGGAAAAGTAAATCAACCGCAATAACTGCTTTTACATCTCCATCCTGAAGCATGTAGCTAATTTCATCCGCTGTGTAAATAGGATTAATGGGTATAACAGTAGCTCCTACTCGAAGAGCACCGTACAATCCAACAACAAAATGAGGAGAGTTGCCGACAATCAAAGCGATATGATCTCCTTTTTTTACACCTAATTGCTTCAGACCATTAGCAAACTTAGATACCGATGCATCAAGATTTGCATAAGATGTTTCCTGGTCCATAAAAACATATGCCGATTTTTGCGGAAATTGCTCAGCTGTTTTATGAAGCTGTGCTGACAAATTCATCTCATAACTTCCTCCTTTTAATAACGAATGAATGAACAACCATTCATTATTAAGTCATAATAATGTAAAAATTCTTACTTCTTCTATTCTATTATAATGTTACTGCTGTTCTATTGACAAGACTCATCTGTTTAAAAAGAAAAAAAGCCTGATATAGCAGACTTTTTTCTTAATAGATTAATTCAACAAACTCTTCTTTTGTAATATTACCAAAATAATGTGGAATATCGATATCTTCTAAGGCTTGTTCAATAGAAGCTTTTTCATAACGAACACCTGTTAATTTTTCCTGCACTTCCTGGACATCCCCCACTCCAAAGAAATCTCCGTAAATGGTGCAAGCATCGATTTTTCCTTTATTCACTTCTAAACGAACGTCAATTTGTCCCACAGGAAAGCGGTGAGAGTGCTGTAAGTTAAATTTAGGTGATTTTCCATAGTTCCAATCCCATGACTGATAGCGCTCTTTAGAAATTTGATGAATCGTTTCCCAATCTTTTTCCGTTAGTTTATATTCTGTTATATTTTCTTCTCCGTCAAAGATATATCGAAGCAGCATTTCTCTAAACTCTTCCACCGTTACTTTCTGTTCTAAAAATTCGCTGATATTTGCTACTCTATTTCGAATAGACTTAATGCCTTTGGATTCAATTTTATCTTTTTTTACTTTTAACGCTGATACGACGTTTTCAATCTCTGAATCAAAAAGAAGAGTTCCATGGCTGAACATTCTCCCTTTCGTTGAAAACTGAGCATTTCCAGAAATTTTCCGTCCTTCGGCCATTAAATCATTTCGTCCGCTTAGCTCAGCATTAACTCCTAATTTCTTTAACGCTTCCACGACCGGCTCGGTAAACTTTTTAAAATTATGAAAGCTATTTCCATCGTCTTTCGTAATAAAGCTGAAGTTTAAATTTCCTTTATCATGATAAACGGCACCGCCTCCAGACAGACGTCTCACTACATGAATTTGCTGATCTTCAACATATTTTGTATTAATCTCCTCAATGGTGTTCTGGTTTTTCCCAATAATAATAGAAGGTTCATTAATATAAAACAGCAGATATGTCTCATTAATGTCTAGATGCTTGAGCGCATACTCTTCAATTGCTAAGTTAATTCGGGGATCATAGTTTTTTTGATTATCAATAAATAACATTCATTTTCCTCCTTGTTATTCCCATACATATCCTGATTCAGCTAACGTAAGCGTACCTCTATAATGAGCAGCGGCTTCCTCTACTAGCTGTTGATAGTCTCCATAGTGCGGAAGGTGAGTAAGCATGAGGTGTTTGACACTTGCTTTTGAAGCAAGTGTACCGGCTTCTGTACTTGTCATGTGTCCAGCGCCTCTTCCATCTTGATTGGCATAAAAATTACATTCACAAATAAGAAGATCTGCTTCTTCTGAGAAGGAAACAAACTCTTCTAAATAACTAGAGTCCGCTGTGTACACGACAGTTTGATTGCCGGCGCTTATTCTCATGGCATAACAAACGACTGGATGTTTCGTTTTCATAAATTCGATGGTAAAAGGCCCAACTTCAAGTTTTTGACTCAGATCATACTCTACCCCTTTAGTAATTCCTTTATGAGTAAGTTTGTTGAAGCTTTCCTGATCATATGTATGTCCGTAAATAGAAAGTTCCTTAACAGCGTTACCTAGATGAGTCTGAATGAGGCGTGCATATTGAAATACTCCGACATCAGCCACGTGATCATGATGATAATGAGATAAAATCATAGCATCTATTTCTTCTGGCTTTGCATATTTTTGCAGCTGAGCCAATGCACCGCTTCCGCAGTCGACAAGCAGCTTAAAACCATCGTGCTCCACTAAATAGCTAGAAGTAGCCTCTGAAACAGCTGGATATCCTCCCCAAAAACCAATAACAGTTACTTTCATTTTAATCACCCTTTCGTACTATTTTTATTACGTTCAGTATACCCTACTTTTTTTTGAAAACTAACTGAAAGGCACTCGTTTCGGCCATTTTATCAAAATAACTCATTGTTATATAACAAATAACCACTTAGAATAGCAAAATAGGCTAAATTGTTATAAAACATAATTGACATTTTATCATCTGTTATAATACAATGTTAGTAACAAAAAACAACGGAGGGGATTTAAAATGTTAGAAAAAATGACTGAATTTTTCAAAAGATTACCCAATAAAAAGTGCGTAGAATGCGGAAACGACATCGAGGAACAGCATGAGTGCTATGGAAATAAATGCGATCACTGTCTAGATATCATGAAATAAAAAAAGCTGAAACTGTTATAAAACAGTTTCAGCTTTTTTTTATACGGTCAAACTGCGATACTCGTTTGGCGTAATGCCTTCTACTTTTTTAAACACTTTTCGAAAGTATTTATCATCATGATATCCAATCATATTCGCAATTTCATAGATTTTTAGTTCTTCATTTAGTAAAAGGGATTTGGCTTTATTCATTCTGACTTTCACCATATAATCTGAAATGTTTTCTTGAAATTCTTGCTTAAACTTCCTCGAAATGTATTCACGGCTTAAATAGAAACGTTCCGATATCTCTTGAAGCTTCACATCTCGATGAAAATTTTGCTGCAAATATTGTTCGATCTCATAAATAACGTCGCGATTGTTTTGCTTGCTATACCTTTTTACTACTTTTAAAAAGCGCTTTACTTCACGCTTCTTTCTCTCTACATACTTTGCTAGCTGAAACTGCCCATCCTGGTTATAGAAAAAAGAAAGGACATATTCAGGGCCGTTATTTATCGTATAAGGAATGTGATACCTTTTTAACCAATGCTGGCTTAACAGCTGATATTCCTGCTCAAAATGCAGAATTTGCTTTAATGAGAGATAATTTTGCGCTTCAAAAGCTGTGATAATTTCGTTGAATACCGGCAAAAAGGCTTCAAACTTCCCGACTTGCAGCGCTTCTTCAATTTTACTGTTATAATCCATCATATTTATTAATAAAGCACTTGCTAAAACGTCTTGCTCGCCGTAGACCTTCACTTTATTTTGATCAAGAACATTGCTTAATAAAAGCGAATTTTTCGCATCTTCATAGGATTTCATTAGCTGATCAATAGAAGAAACTTTGCACCCTCTTGCAATCCGACAGCTCACGTCTAACGTACGGCGAATGGCTGTATGTAAAGTCGTCAGCAAAGAGGTTATGCGTTCAAAATCATTCCAAAATATAATGATAATTTCCCACTTATTTGATAAATAACGGAAGGCTACCCCATTTTCTTCTGCCATCAGCATTTCATTGATTACATTTAAAATTGAAAAATAGGCTAAATCCCGGTCACCGCCAAAAGAACGAATGATAGATTCATCTACACGTACAATTCCCACTTCATATTCTCTAGTCAGATGGAAACCAAACTCTTCATAGATTGATTGATTTAGCAAATAATTGTTCATTAACTGCGTCAGTTTTCGATCTCGATAAATCGGCTTCATTTCATTGATTAAACGATAGCTGCTATTATGGACTTTTCTGGACTCTTCTTCTTTCTTCCATTGGGTTACAGCTCGTACAAGCGTATCGTTTAAAATCGAAGGATCTACTGGCTTTAGAATATAATCCGTACTTCCAAAATGAATAGCTTTACGCATATAGTGGTAGTCATCATACCCTGTTACCACAATCGTTTTGCTAGAAGGCGAATTCTCTTTAATCCACTCCAACAAAGCGATTCCATCGATATTAGGCATCTTCATATCAGTAAAAATGATTTCCGGTCCGTGATCCTCGATAAGCGCAATCGCTTGCTCACCGCTATCAGCTTCTATCACATCTGTAATTTCATGCTCTTCCCACTGTCCAAGCAGCTTTATTCCTTCTCTTACATGCTCTTCATCATCCACGATTAATACTTTCATCACTATCCCTCTTTTCTTCAATTGTTGTTAGCTTTATGACAACGGTAAAATCGTGATTTTCTTGACTGCTAATTTGCATTGAAGCATGATCTCCATAGTAGATGCGAAGTCGTTCATAAATGTTTTGCAACCCAATATGCTCATCTGTTTGATTATACGATTGCTGAAGTCTCATTTTTAATTGATTCAACTCTTGTTGCCCTATCCCTTTTCCGTTATCAGAAACAGTTAGAATCAGTTCTTCACCGCTCAACTCAGCTGAAATCAACAGCTTTCCGCTTCCTGTGCGGGTTTCAAATCCATGCTTAAAAGAATTCTCAACAAGAGGCTGCAAAATCATTTTCGGTATTCGCATAAGCTCTGCCTCTTTTTCGATATTTAACTCATACTCAAACTTTGAACCAAATCGCTGCTTTTGCAGACTTAAGAAAGCTTTTACGTGATCGACTTCTTGCTTTAAGCTAACGATATCCTCTTTCATATTCATGCTGTAACGCATAATGTGGGAAAGTGAGGTTAATAAAGAATATACTTCAACTGCTTTATGCTTAAGAGCAAGAGTTCCAATCGATTGAAATGCGTTGTATAAAAAATGCGGATTAATTTGTGACTGCAGCACTTTTAGCTGCGTTGATTTATTTTCTAATTCCAATCGAAATTTACGTTCAATCAAGTCATTAATTGTTTCTACCATAGAGGTAAAATGCCTTCCTAAAACACCAAATTCATCGTTTCCGAGCGACTTAAACCGCACCTCAAATGATCCTTTTTCCACTTCTTTCATATTGCGAATCAATACGTTAATCGGCTGTGTAAAACGTACTGATATAAAAAGCGTAGCGATAACGAGCATACACAGAAACGGCAGGCCAATTAATACATTCATAAGTGCTGTCTTTCTTGCATCCTCATATAAAACACTGTAAGGAATTCGTTTCACAATGTACAAGTCCTCAAAGGGCTGTTTAAGCTTTTCATACATTAATACGCCTGAGAAGCTTTTATCTTCCCATTCCATGCTATGGCCTTTTTGAGAAGTGAGCGCCTTCATCCACGCGTAGTTTTCATTTTTTCCAATAACCCTTGAATCAGAGGAATACAAAACCTTCCCTTTGTTGTTCATTAAATAAAAATCTTCTGACTCTTCATTATATAGACGCTGCGATATAGATTGGATTTGTGTCATATTAATGTCTAAAGATAGATAAGCTAACAACTTGTCTGATGGAATCTCATCAATCCGCTGATGAAAGCTAATAACTTGATTCGGAAGTGAATCAATTAACGTTGATAAATTATTGTAGCTATAAATTTCATGGGTGGGCTCAATCACAAGAAATTTATGATTTTTATTTAAATAAGAATAGTAAGGCTGAGTGTAAATGTTATCGTACTTCCCTCTGCTGCTCACTTTCGAATTATAAGCTGTATACGAGTCATGCCCGTTTTCAATGTAAAGATGGAGCTGTTCAATCTCTGGACGAGTATTATATAAATAAAGAAGAGTTCGTGATATTTCCAGCTGATTGGCTCCTAAGTCACTTGATACACCTTCATCTAACACCTTAATAAATGGGTGATAGCCGTACAGCCTTTTTGTAATATTAGCAATTTCATTTAAGTAATCGCTCAAATCATTGCTTCCGTTTTTAATAACTTGATAGTTGGTAGAAATAAATCGATTCTTAACCGTTTCTTTGGTGTACTGATACGTAAAAATCGTTGAAATTAAAAATGGAATAACTGTTGCGAATAAGAAAAACAAAATTAATTTCTTGCGTATGCTCCAGCCTTTCACAAATAACCTCCTTTGACTAATGTCATACATTATGACTATTATTATACATTAAAAGCGCTTTCAATTGACTATTATTTTTTCATAGCTATGAATCTAACCAACTATTTTTTCACATCAAAAAGTCCGCGTTTTCCACGCGGACTTTTTGTTTATTTTTTCATTTTTGCCCAAATTGTATCTAATTTCTTCATAAACTCTTCTTCCGTCATTTGCTTGCCTGCGTAAGACTGCATTGCTGCGCCGACTTCTTGAACCGTTCCTTCCGGATACTTAAACCAGTTCCAAGATAATGTTTTACCTTCTTCAGAATATTTTAAGATATCATCAGATAAAGAATCGATTCCTTTTCCATCGATGTTTTTGAACGCTGGAATGAACTTGAACTTTTCAACTAAGAATTTTTGACCCTCTTTAGAAGAAACCATCCAATTTAAGAATTCCTTCGCTGCTTTTTTATCTGCATCTGGCGCATTTTTGTTCACTACCCAGTTATTTGGAACTCCGATTGCTAGTTTATCATTTTTCTTTGCATCGTTGCTGATCGGCATTGGAATAAAGCCCATTTTCATGTCCGGATTAATTTTCGTAATCATATTTACCGTCCAGTTACCTTGTTGCATCATTGCTGTTTCACCAGAAGCAAATTGAGTAACTTGTGTATTGTAGTCTGTCGTTAGTGGATTTTTATTTCCATACTTTAACGTTAAATCGAACAGATTCATAAATTGTTTAAACGTTTCATTGCCTTCAAATTTTGCTTTTCCTTCGTTTAGACCTTTAATAAACGCATCTGGATCATCTTGCTGTGCCATTGGAATATTAAATAAGTGGTTACCTAGCACCCACCACTCGCCGTATCCATTAGAAAATGGCGTAATGCCTTTTGCTTTAAGCTTCTTAGAAGCTGCTTCTAATTCTGATAGCGTTTTAGGTAATTCTTTAACGCCTGCTTTTTCAAATAAATCTTTATTATAAATAAAACCATAACCTTCTAAGTTTAGCGGCTGACCATAAATTTTCCCGTCCATTGTCATCGGTTCTTTGGCGATATCATACAGATTATCTACCCAGGGCTGATCAGATAAATCTTCCAATTTATCCTTCCACGTTTGCGCTTCTTGGAACCCTCCATTGTTAAAGATATCAGGTTCATTTCCAGAGGCAAACTGTGCTTTTAATGCTGCACCATAGTCCGCGCCTCCGCCGACTGTTTGGATGTTAAACTTTACGTTTGGATGTTCTTTTGTATATTCATCCGTTAATTCTTTCAGCTGATCTGCAATTTCCACTTTGAACTGGAACATATCAATAACAACTTGATCACCTGATCCTGTTGATTTACTTGCTTTTGAATCCGTACCTGAGTTTGAACATGCTGTCGCAAATAAAAGTGATGTTGCTAACACGCCAGACATTATTGAAAGCCTTTTCATTTTCATTCGTTTTGCCCCCCTTGATATCTATCTCTCTTTATTTTACCGATTCTAGGACATTTGAACAGGTAATAATATTGAACAACCGAGTGGAAAATATTGAACAACCCCCTTCAGCACCCTTCGACAGGTCTCTCTTCTTCCGCCAAAATTTCTATAAATTTTTTGGCTGTTTTATTCCACCTAATAACATTTATAGACAAAATTATGTTAATATGTAGAGTGATAGATTCATAAGAAAATTTATGAATTTTTTTAACTTGTATAAACAAAGTGAAGGGGTTTACATGAAAACTAAAAAGCGCAAAAAAACACATGTCTCATTTCGAATTAACTGGCTGTTTATTGTGGTTTTCCTGCTTTTTTCTGCACTCATTTTACGATTAGGCTTCGTACAGATCGTGTACGGAGAGAACTATAAACGAGAAGTTGAAAAAACAGAAGATGAAACGGTAGATTCACCGGTTCCTCGCGGAAAGATGCTAGACCGCTATGACCGCGTTATCGTGGATAATAAACCGTTGAACGCTGTCACGTACACGCGTTTGAAGGGCGTCACTCAAGAAGACAAGCTAAAAGTAGCTAAAAAGCTTGCCACTCTTATTGATGTTCCTGTTACAACAGACGTGTTTGGCAAATCGGATAAAAAGAAAGATAAAAATACGATTAAGCTAACAGAACGCGACTTAAAAGATTATTGGATTGCAACTCATCCAAAAGCAGCTGCGAAAAAAATTACCGCAGCAGATAAGCAAAAAGTAAAAGAAGGTCAGCTTTCTGAAGATGATTTGTATCCTCTTCAGCTGAAGCGCATCACCAAAAACGAACTTTTATCGGTGAAAGATGACCTTGAAGTGATTGCTATTAAAAGCAAGATGGAAGGCGGCTACGCGTTAACTGCTCAAATTATTAAAAGCGGCTTAACAGATAAAGAGCTTGCCGTTATTAGTGAGCAGCTGGGTGACTTGCCAGGCGTTGATACAACAACTTACTGGGACCGTATGTATACATACGATGGCTTACTTAGCACGCTGCTTGGTAAAATCACATCGGCAGATGAAGGATTGCCAAGCGAAAACTTACAGTACTACTTGTCCCACGGCTACAGCCGTAACGACCGAGTAGGAAAAAGTTATTTAGAAAAGCAGTACGAAGACGTTCTTCGCGGTCAAAAAGCTCGCGTGCAAAACATAACGGACCGCTCTGGCAACTTAGTTAGCCAAGAGACCGTTACAGAAGGTCAGCGCGGCAGTGACTTAATTTTAACAATTGATATGGAGCTGCAAAAGCAAGTCGAAGATGCTTTAACAAAAGCTGTCACTTCTGGAGACAGAGGAACACGATTAATGGACCGAGCGTTTGCTATTATGATGGACCCTCACACGGGAGACATTTTAGCGATGGGCGGAAAACAGCTTGTTACTGATAAGCAAACCGGGGCACGTAAAGTACAAGACTTTGCTCTTGGTAACATGACAACTTCTTATGAAGTAGGGTCCGCAGTTAAAGGAGCGACCGTTCTAGCAGGACTTGATTCAGGGGCTATTCAGCCCGGTACGGTTTTTTACGATGCGCCGATGAAGTTTGCTGGAGGAACAATTAAAAAATCGTCTCACCCAATTGGAGCAACAGGTATTCAAAAAGCTTTGGAACAATCATCAAACGTGTTCATGTACCGCACGGTTATGAGCATGGCTGGTGAAACGTACCGCCCTGGCGGTAAACTGAACATTCCACCGTCTATCTTTAACAAGCTGCGCTCATACTATAGCCAGTTTGGTCTTGGAATTTCAACGGGCATCGAATTAGAAAACGAATCAACGGGTATTCGTAATACCGTAACAAACGAACCAGGTAAAGCACTGGATTTTGGTATTGGACAGTATGATACGTACACACCGCTTCAGCTTGTTCAGTACATCTCAACGATTGCTAACGGTGGATATCGCATGAAACCGCACTTAGTAAAAGAAATCCGCGAGCCTGAGCTTGATAGCGAGCTAAAAGGAAGTATTCAAAGTTCTGTTGAACCGGAAGTGTTAAATCGTATTACGATGAGCCAATCAGAAATTGAAATTGTTAAACAAGGTTTCCGTCGCGTAGTCACAAATGGAACTGGTAGAGCTCTAGGAAACGGTACAGCATATGCAAAATACAACATTGCTGGTAAATCAGGTACAGCTGAAACCTTCAACAAAGGCGTAAGCGTACGTAACTCTACATTCGTTTCATACGCGCCTTATGATAATCCGGAAGTAGCAGTAGCGGTTGTTATTCCTTCTGCTTATGTAGCCGGAACTTCGAATTCATTAAGCAAACAAGTTACTGGTGAAGTTATTAAAGCTTACTTCGACCTTAAGAAACAAGGCGAAAAAGAAGTAGAGCAAAAAGAAGAAGATGCAAAAACAGGAAATACAGAATTAAACGGCGTAAAAAAAGATGATAATGAACAATAAAAAAGGTCTCGTCATGAGACCTTTTTTGTTTTTTCTATGAAAAAAGCCTATCTCACTGAGACAGACCGCGTAAAAAGTATAGTTCAATTAATTCAGCAATTTTTTCTTCTGAAAGCGGCTCATGCCGTTTTTCCCAATCATAGACGAGTGCAATGTACATTTTAAATAATAAAAAAGCTGTGAGCTCCGGGTTGCACGGTTTGATTTCTTTTTTAGAAATCGCAATTTCAATTTTGTTTTTTATATAAGTCAAAATCTCTTCTTCTACTCGCACCAGCACTTCTTGCACTGCTGTAGTGCCTAACTGCTGTTCCTGTACCAGCTTCAGCATGAGCTGATGCTCGGTGCGGAATTCTAAGATTCGAAAAATAGCTGCTTGGGCATTTTCAAAAAAAGGACGGTTGCTATCAATGACAGTTTCAGCTGCATCTGTCATTTCTCGAATCATTCGCGTCACAATTTCATCGAATAACTCTTCTTTGTTTTTAAAAAAAGTATAAATCGTTCCTTTTCCGACATTTGCAAGCTTCGCCACTTGCTCCATAGTCGTTGCTTTATATCCAAACAGCGCAAATGATTTTGACGCTGCATCAACAACTGATTGCTTTCGATCTATAGCCACGTTATCCCCTTCTTTCTGACCAAATGAATATTTCAGTCAACAAGTACGGTTTTACTATAGCACAAGTTTCTTTTGCTTTTCAACCACAATCTCTTCTCTTAGTATAACCTTTCTCTACAGGTAGTAGACAAAAAAGCGGAGCATTGATTCATCGCTCCACTTCTACAGTTGCTGCACATATTTAACCGCTTTTTTAGCCACATCTTCTCCTTGCTCTACACATTCCGGTATACCGAGACCTTCGTATGAGCTTCCCGCTACATAAAGGCCGGCAAGCTCTTTTTCAAGCTGTTCGTTCATCGTATCTAGCATATCGTGATGCCCGACCGTATACTGAGGCATTGACTGCTTCCATCTCGTTACCGCGTAGAATTCGGGCTCAGCAGAAATGGTGATGAGCTTCTTCAAATCCTCCAGGACAATTTTAAAAATTTCATCGTCAGGCTGATCCACTACAGCTTCATCCCCGGTTCGTCCAACTAAACATCTCAGCAGCACTTTTCCTTCCGGAACCGCATGCGGCCACTTTTTATTCAGCCACGTGCACGCCGTAATCGTGTAATCGCTATTTCTTGAAACGGCGATGTTCATTGCATCTAGATTGTCTTGCAGCGCTTCTTGTGCAAAGGCTATCACAACAGTAGCTACTGAAGTGGAAGGCATATGCTTCAACGGTTCGAATATTTTATATTCCGAAAGCATAGACTGAGCAGCTGCATGAGGAGAAGTTACAATAACGCTGTCTGCTTTTATTACTTTCCCGCTATTTAACGACAATTCATATGCGGTATCTTCTTTATAAATTTTCTCTACTTTTATTCCTTTTGTAATAATATCAGGATCTATTGCTTTTTCTACCCCATCTACTAGCGATTGAAGACCTTCTTTTAATGTTAAAAAAACACTATTTTTTTTGAACTCCGAATCATCACCGTGCTGTGGGTGAATTTCTTTTAGCTTTTTCATTCCAACAATTAAGCTTCTGTACTTATGTTCAGCATGCAAAAACTGTGGAAATGTTGATCGTAAACTCAAGCGATCAACGTCTCCTGCGTAAATTCCTGATAATAGAGGCTCAATTAAATTTTCAACAACTTCATCACCAAACCGTCTTCTAAAAAACACGCCTAGCGAACGGTCATCCTGATTTTTTGTCTTCGGTATAAAAAAATCAGCTGCTGCGCGCAGCTTGCCAACAGGTGAAAATAACCCTGTTGTGATAAAAGGAGATAACTTGGTTGGTATCCCCATTACAGCACCATCAGGCAGCGCATGCGGTGTATCTTTTACTAGAATATAGGATTTTCCTTTTTCATTTCCGACTAGCTCCCTACCTAGCCCTACTTCTTTTGCCAGTTTTGTAGCAGCTAGCTTACGCGCTAAAAATGAATCCGGACCTTTTTCAAATAAATACCCGTCTCGTTTGACCGTTTGAATTTTTCCACCAAGCCGATGCGTCGCTTCTATTAGTTGAAGATCAATTGGCAGCTGATGATCCTTTATTTTTTTTTGCAAATAATAGGCAGCTGAAAGACCTGTTATTCCTCCACCGATGATGACAACCTTTTTTCGTCTATCCGTCATGTTATCATCGCCTTTTCTGTAAAATTCAATATAAAGAGAAGCGATTATGGAAATCCATAGCTCGCTTCTTACTTTTCTCTATATTGATTATAAGTTACTTTTCATCCCTGTTCAACGTACAAAGAATCTATATTGACTTAACGGGCAATCTGTTTTAACACAACTGTAGCTAACCCATCGATAAATTCAGGCTGTGCATTGGGCATTTCAGGGCGGTAATAATCAGCCCCAATTTCATCTGTCACCACTTTGCATTCATAGTCGTTATCATAAAGTACTTCTAAGTGGTCTGCGATAAATCCAACCGGAGTATACACGAACGATGTATAGCCTTTTTCTTCGTGCAATTCTCTTGTTAAATCTTGTACGTCCGGACCAATCCATGGTTCTGGTGTATTTCCGGCACTTTGCCAGCCAATTTCATAATGTTCAATACCAGCTGCTTGTGCAATTAAATCCGCTGTTTCTTGAAGCTGATTTGGATATGGATCTCCTGCTGCAATAATTTTTTCTGGCAAGCTATGCGCAGAAACAATCAACACGGCTTTTTGGCGTTTCTCTTCGTCTATTGAATCAAACGTTTGTTTAACACGTGTAGCCCAGTACTGAATGAACTTTGGCTCACTGTACCAGCTTTCTACTGAATGAATGATTGGTCCTCCTAATTTTTCAGCCGTCTCTTTGGCGCGCCCATTATAGGATTTTACGCTAAACGTTGAAAAGTGAGGTGCAAGCACAATGCTGACCGCTTCTTTAATCCCGTCTTTATGCATCGCTTCTACTGCATCTTCAACGAACGGTTCAATATGCTTTAAGCCAAGATACGCTTTAAATTCAATCTCGTCCTGTACTTCATTCAAGCGCTTTTCCAGACTTTCCATTTGCTGTTGCGTAATTTTTGCAAGAGGTGAAATACCCCCGATTGCTTCGTAGCGGTTTTGTAAATCTTCTAAGGCTTCCGGTGAAGGTTTACGTCCGCGGCGGATATGTGTATAGTAACGTTCAATATCTTCTTCTTTATATGGCGTTCCATATGCCATTACAAGTAATCCCATTACTTTTTTACTCATGTGTTCGACACCTCTTTGTTAGATTCAATACTTGTCTTCATTTTGCCATGAATAAAAAGAAAAATTCAAAGTTTAGCGCTCCAAATTATTTGACAATTTATTGTCTATTTGCAGAATATTCATGAATAAAGGTTGTTAAACGCTTCAACGTTTCCGGCTGAACCTGTGGAAAAACGCCGTGCCCCAAGTTAAAGATGTAACCAGGACTGGCCATCCCTTTATCTAATATTTCTGTTACACGTTCTTCAATAACTTCCCATGGAGCTAACAAAATAGCAGGATCTAAGTTTCCTTGCAGTGTTTTTGTTAAGCCTAATGCACGTGCTTCATCCAGCTGCGTTCGCCAATCTAATCCCACTACATCCAGCGGCAGATCATGCCATTCTTTTGCCAAATGACTTGCCCCTACTCCAAACATAATAAGCGGTACATTTTTTCCACGTAAAGAGGTGAAAATTCGTTCCATAACAGGTTTTATAAAGTAACGATAATCCGCTACATTTAAAGCACCTACCCATGAATCAAAGATTTGAATGGCTTTTGCCCCAGCGTCAATTTGCGCTTTTACATATGTAATCGTCATATCGGCTAACTTATCCATTAGTGCAAACCATGCTTTAGGTTCCGTATACATAAATGCTTTTGTTTTATTGTAATTTTTTGAAGGTCCTCCTTCAATCATATAGCTTGCCACTGTAAAAGGAGCACCCGCAAAGCCAATTAGAGGTACGTTTAACTGTTCCGTTGTTAACAGCTTAATCGTATCTAATACATACGGAACATCTTCTTCCGGCGTAATTTCTCCTAGTTTTTCTACATCGCTTAAAGATTGAATTGGATTCGAAATTACGGGACCAATTCCTGACTTAATTTCAACATCCACTCCAATTGAAGGAAGCGGTGACATTATATCTTTATATAAAATAGCTGCATCCACTCCGTACTGTTCAACGGGCAGGCGTGTTACGTATGCCCCAAGCTCCGGCTGATGAGTGATTTCAAATAAAGAGTACTTCTCTTTTAGCTTTCGGTATTCCGGCTGTGAACGCCCTGCTTGGCGCATATACCAAACCGGAACATGATCCGTTTTTTCCCCTCTACAGGCTTTTAAAAAAGTATCGTTAAACGTTCCTTGACTCATAATTTCCACCTTTCTCGATTGTCTTCCATCCGTATTTTCTTCGATTAGACAGACAATAATCAGCAAAGGAACATACCGGTTCCTCTACTGATTAAAGTTTCACGTTATATTCTCTACTTGTCACTATACCCATTTCTTTACGACTTGTATAGCCACCTGCTAAAAATGTCAAAAATTCGCCCTACTCTTCCTTTTTTTATTGAAAAAGAGCAGGTGTTACTTCGTTGGATTTTTTTCCTTTTTGTTCTGTTTGGGAATTGTAAGGAACTACATAATAAGTAGGACTGTCGAGCAGATTCACACGCTCCTTTTCAAATGCTCCTTTTCCCTTCACTTTGCCAATTACTTCCGCTTTATCTCCTTTTTTCTCATAAACATAATAAACAGCTCTTTTATCCGGTGAAGGTGTCCACGATAAATTTACCGTTAGCAAACCAAATGGATGGAATGTTAATTCTTGTTTTAAGTCTTTAACTTGCTCTAAGCGTATTGGTTTTGGCAAATCTTTAACGCCTGCTGGCTTTTGAAATGCAGCTTCGTCGTAACCAGCTCTTGTGAGAATGTCTTTAAATAATAGAGTCGGATAAGAACTTCCTTTTGTTAAATAATGCTGGTCATTTGTAGAATCATATCCCATCCACACGCTTCCTACAACATCTGGCGTATATCCAACGAACCAAGCATCCCTTGTGGCTCCTTTAACATTCGTATACGAAGTAGACCCTGTTTTTCCTGCTAACTCTCCTTTAAACTCTCCATTTTTTGCCGTTCCTTCTTTAACAACTCCTTGAAGCATTTTTGTCATATACCAAGCCGTTTGTTTTGAAAATGCTTTGTGAGTGTCGGGAACAGCTTTTGCAATTACTTTTCCGTCTTGATCTTTTATTTCTTGAATAAAGTACGGTTGGATGTTTTCTCCGTTTTCAGCAAATGCCCGGTACGCTCCTGCTAATTGAAGCGGTGTAGCGCCTTCCTTTAATCCTCCAAGAGCAATCGCAAGCCCTTTATCTTCTAAGGGAACTCCTAGCTTTGTGAGATACTGCTTACTTGTTTCAACTCCTAGCTGATTCAATGTCCAGACAGCAGCTGCGTTTTTAGAATCTTTTAGGGCATCGTACATCGTTACCTTTTTAGCATATTGACCGTCTACATTTTTAGGTGTGTATCCCCCGTAGCTTCTAAGCTTGTCTTGCAGCAAAGAATAAGGCTTGAATTGACCTTCTTCTAACGCAGGGCCATATACTGCAATAGGTTTCATCGTAGAACCTGGCTGTCTTTTGACATTTACACGATTGAGCGATTTTTGTACATAATCTCGTCCTCCCATAACAGATAAAACTCCTCCGCTTTTGTTATCGACTAATACAAAAGCACCTTGGGCACTGTTATCTGTACCTGGAAAATAACGATTTTCTTTCATCAGCTCGTAGGCGGCTTCTTGTACTTTTGTACTCATCGGTACTTTGACCGTATAACCGCCGCGCAGAAGCTCATTGCCCGAAATGCTGTATTTCTTCTCTGCTTCTTGAATGACCATATCGATATAGGTTAAATAAGCTGGGTTTTTAGCCTGTTCCTTTACGTTCAACCCCAGCGTTCTTCCTTGCAAACGGACATTTTTTTCAGCTGATAAATAACCTGCTCTTTGCATGGCATTTAACACAACATTCCTACGTTCTATACTTTTTTCTGGATGTAAAATAGGAGAATAAGAATTCGGTGCTTTTGGCAGTGCAGCGAGCAGTGCACCTTCTTCTACCGTTAATTCGGAGACATCTTTATTGAAGTAAAGCTTGGATGCAGCTTGGATTCCATAGGCTCCGTGTCCAAAGTATATTTGGTTCAAATACATTTCAAGCAGTTTTTGCTTGCTGTAACGCTGCTCCAAGTTAATGGCCACCACTACTTCTTTTGTTTTTCTAAGCAGCGTTTTGTCATTAGATAAAAACACATTTTTAGCCAGCTGCTGTGTTAAAGTACTTCCTCCTTCAACACTTCCTCCAGCCAATATATCTCGGTATAATGCTCGACCAATAGATTTAAAATCGATTCCGTGGTGTTCATAAAAACGAACGTCTTCAATTGAAATAAATGCTTGTTGCACATGCTTTGGAATCTTATCAATTGAAACCAAGTCTCGATTTTTCACATAGAGCTTTGTTAATTCGTCTCCATTTTCGTCCACTAACCTCGTAGCCGAGTCCATGACGATCTTTTTCTCATCAATTACATAGTTTCCAAGAAACAAGATGATAATATATCCAATCAATCCTAATAGAAAAATTCCAACTAAGGCAGCAATTGCGTATAAGCCTTTTTTGTACATCGTGCCACCCCTTTTCTTTCTCTAAACTTTCGATAATATGGAAAACAACTTCATCAATGTTTTACTTTACCATCTTCATTAGAAGTTCACAATTTTTGAATTTTTGTGTGTAAAATTCTATAATTTTAGTATGATTTACAATTGTAAATTGTATGCAATTCCCAATTAGAAAGGAAGTATAATCCATGAAGATCTTTATTACTTACGGAACAGGCCCTTACCTTCAGAAGTTGATCGACGAACATCCGAGTGAACGTTTGTTACTGCTTCACAAAGATGACGATCAATTTGCACTAGTTCACGAAACAGATGGAGATACAATTTTTAAAGAAGGACATGCTTATGAAGTATTAGATGCTTCTGGAGATCTTGCAGATAGCGGATTTGCTGTACTAAATAATATTTCAGTTACAGATGAAGGCCGTCCTTTGTTTGAACAGCGATTTAGCCAACGAGCTCGTTTAATTGAAAATGAAGAAGGCTTCTCAGCTATTCGTGTGCTTCGTCCACTGCAAAATGACACATACATTATCTTTACAGGGTGGAAAGATGAAAGTTCATTTAGCGATTGGCAGTCTTCAAAAGCCTATAATGAAGCACACAAAAAACGCGGTACGTCAGAAGGCGTGGATCAGCAGCCATCGATTTTCTCTCGCCCTTCTTATGTGACCTCATACCACGTAGTTAAATAAGTAAACATCCTCCTAGTAGGCGAGTATCACAATAGGCACAAACGTCATATTGTATACTACATCACCTATCGGGAGGAATTTTTATGGGCATAGAGCTTGGAGCTCTTCATTGGATGTATGTCCTTTTTATCGCCTTCATTATCGGCTTTATGATTATGCGGCGAGATACGAGTATCCTTTGTATACTCGGGATTTTTTTGCTTTCCTTAACGGCTACCTCTTCGTTAAGCCACTCCGTCAGCGCTGTTTTTTCCAGCTTCATTTATGCCATTACAGAACTGCTTCCTACCATTTTAATTATTTCAATTATTGTATCTATGAGTAAAGTCTTAATGGCTACGGGAATAAATGAATCGATGATTTCACCTTTTGCTCGCCTCATTAAAACACCTGCTCTTGCCTATTGGGTTATTGGATTAGTTATGATGACCATCTCCTATTTTTTCTGGCCTTCTCCAGCCGTTGCTTTACTTGGAGCCGTGCTTTTACCAGTAGCCATCCGCGTAGGGCTTCCAGCTATAGGCGTAGCTGTAGCGATGAATTTATTCGGCCACGGCGTTGCGCTTTCAGGAGACTTTGTTATTCAAGCTGCTCCTAAGATAACAGCTGACGCAGCAGGTCTGCCAGTTCACGAGGTGGTTCAAGCAAGTGTTCCTCTGGTCATTGTGATGGGAGTTGTTACGACACTCTCTGCTTTTTACTTTTTAAAACAAGATATGAAGCACAATAGAATTCACGCTCAACCGACAATGTTAACAAACAGTTCTTCTGTCCAGTCCACACCTCTTTCTTCTTCAATACGCCGGGCTTTAGCCATTATAGTTCCCCTTTTCTTTGCTATAGACGTATGGGCAATGTTCGCCCTTCATTTACAGGGAGGAGATGCGACTGCTCTCGTTGGCGGCACGGCTTTGTTTATTTTAATGGTGGTTTCACTTATTGCTCACAAAGGAAAAGGTCTCGAACAAACAACTTCCTACTTGATTGAAGGCTTGCAGTTTGGTTTTAAAGTATTCGGTCCCGTTATTCCAATTGCAGCTTTTTTCTATTTAGGAGATGCTGGATTCACAAAAATCATTGGTGACTTTCTTCCGAAAGGATCACATGGACTCGTAAATGACCTAGGCGTTGCGCTTGCTTCCACAGTGCCGTTAACCGCACAGGTCGCCACTGTAACGATAACTGCTCTAGGAGCTATTACCGGATTAGACGGTTCAGGCTTTTCAGGCATTTCACTTGTAGGCTCTGTCTCTCATTTATTTGCATCTGCTTTAGGATCGGGCGCTGCCACCCTAACTGCTTTAGGGCAAATTGCTGCGATTTGGGTTGGGGGAGGTACATTGATTCCATGGGCATTGATTCCAGCTGCTGCGATTTGCGGAGTCAGTCCGTTTGAACTCGCCAGACGTAATTTAAAACCTGTAGCGATTGGATTAGTCGTTACAACAATTGTCGCGATGTTCTTAGTTTAAACAAAAGCCCCCTTCTTTTTATGAAGGGGGCCATATGTATATATTTTTTACATGCCTTTTGGAAACTCTTTTTCCGCTGAAGGTTTTATGTAGGCATAAACAAGCGTATAGAAGAAAATGCCTACAATAAGCCACATAAGCCCTAAGCTGTAGCCAGCTAAGACATCTGTTAAAAAATGTTCTCTTAATAGAATACGGCTCACACCTATTAATAAAACGATTAAAGTAATTACAAGCTGATACCGCTTGGCTACTTTTTGACTGTTCATATGATTTGTGAGAAAAAAGATAATCAGACCATAGATAAGAATTCCCATCATTGCATGGCCGCTTGGAAAACTGTAGCCTTCGATGCCTTCAAGAGGACGTCCTCGTTCTACCGCATCTTTAACTGCTTTATTAATAATATCACCGCTTAAAATAAGTAAAAATGCCGATATCATACCGATATAGTCCTTTTTGAAAAATAAAAAAACGAGAAGTACAGCTAAAAGAACCATAATCATCACTTTTGAAGCTAAAAAAGACAAGCCATGAAAAATAGATGACGCTGACTGAAGAATAGTGCTGTCACCTATAGCTGAAACAAGCCAGTGGTCTCCTTGAAAAGAATCTGTCGACACAACAAACAACACTCCTAAAAAAACAAGACCTGCCCCCCCAAACATCCACATCAATTTTTTGTACAGAGATACAGTTTGTGAATCTACCATATCGTTACCTCCTATTATCTCATGAGAAAATTGGTAAAAAACTCATTCTTTATCCCTATTCCTCACCTTATGTATCTATTATGTATATAAAATATTTCATGATTCAATTACTTTTTCCAATAACAACGCTTACATTCTTTTCTTTTTTATAGATAATGATATAATGATTAAAATGTCAAAAAATTCAAAACTTTATTCAACTTATACAGAAAGGATATGGTCACGTGAATCCCAAGCTACATACTTTACTTGAAGAAAAATTTGATGAAATGATTCAAATCCGCCGATATTTGCATCAGTATCCAGAACCGTCTTTTAAAGAATTTCAAACCGCTGCCTACATTCGATCTTTTTATGACAAAATCGGTATTTCTTACCGAGCAAATGTAGGAGGAAACGGCATTGTAGCAAGCATTCAAGGAGGAAACCCTGGTCCTACTGTAGCTTTGAGAGCCGACTTTGATGCCCTTCCTATTCAAGATGAAAAAGATGTACCATATCAATCAACTGTTCCGGGTGTGATGCATGCGTGTGGTCATGATGGTCATACGGCTACTCTTTTAGTCCTTGCTAAAGCGCTTTTTGAAATAAAAGATTCTCTCCCTGGTAAAATCGTCTTCATTCATCAGCACGCTGAAGAGTACGCTCCCGGAGGCGCCAAGTCCATGATTGAAGACGGATGCTTAGACGGTGTAGACGCGATATTCGGAACGCATTTATGGTCCTTAACTCCAACTGGTGTCGTTCAATATCGAACGGGCCCTATTATGGCTGCTGCTGATCGCTTTGAAATTACGATCAAAGGAGCAGGCGGACACGGTGCACAGCCCCACAAAACAAAAGATTCAATCGTCATCGCCTCTCAGCTTGTTGTTAATTTACAGCAAATTGTAAGCAGGCGTGTAAACCCAATTGATTCAGCGGTTGTGAGCATAGGTTCTTTTGTAGCGGAAAATGCATTTAATATTATTGCTGATTCTGCTCGACTAATTGGAACGGTAAGAACATTTAATGAAGATGTACGAAATGATGTCGAAAAAGAAATCGAACGAATTGTCCAAGGTACATGCTTAACAGCTGATGCTTCTTATGAACTGAGTTATACGCGTGGCTATCCTTCCGTCGTCAACCACCCCGAAGAAACGGCCTTTCTTGCTTCTGCTGCTTCTCAAATCGATGAAGTTCATACAGTCGAAGAAACGGAGCCTCACATGACTGGGGAAGATTTCTCTTATTATTTGCAGCATATTAAAGGAACGTTCTTTTTTACAGGAGCTCAGCCAGAAGGCGTAGATGCTCCTTATCCTCATCATCATCCTAAATTTGATTTTAACGAAAAAGCAATGCTTATCGCAGCTAAAACGCTTGGTACGGCTGCTGTTGAGTATTTAAGAGAACAAGCTCCTTCTAAAAACGTAATAAAAGCGAATTAATCATTCAGCAAGCATTCGTACAGATAAGCAAACGAGTGCTTGTTGTTTTATTTCAGGAACCTTTTCCTCACTTAAAACGTAGTATTTATATCGACTGAAATGAGGTGATTTTTTTGAATACGTATGAAGAAAAAGTGTTACAAGAAGCTGAACATTGGAAATTCAGCATGTTGAAACGACCTTCTAAATTTCAACGGACCGCAAAATCTTTACAGCTTAAAATAAATGAAAAAATCCCTGCTAAAGTCCATAAGATTATGACTGAAAGCATAAAAAAAATGGTTGAAACCACGCTTGTTGGATCCGATTTCACTACTAAAAAAAGAGATGTCAGCGGTCTTTCGTTTGAAGAAAAAGAGAAAAAAATTTTGGAGCTCATACCTAAGTACAAAAAAACTGCTGCTGTAGAAGGAGCTGGTACTGGTGCAGGCGGTCTCCTTTTAGGTGCAGCAGATTTCCCGCTTCTTCTTTCCATAAAAATGAAGTGCTTATTTGACATTGCCGCTACGTATGGTTTTGATGTAAAAGAAAAAGAAGAACGCATTTATATGCTGTATATTTTTCATCTTGCTTTTTGCAGCGATGACCATAGAACGAAGCTGCTTGAAGTAGTAGAAAACTGGGAGGAAAAGAAAGAGGAACTTCTTGAGCTTGATTGGAAAGCTTTTCAACAAGAATACCGCGATTACATTGATGTTGTGAAAATGTTTCAGCTGATGCCGGGAATTGGAGCTGTTGTAGGTGCGTATGCTAATTATCAGCTTCTTGACCATCTCACAAAAGTAGCGATGAACGTCTATCGCTTTCGGATATTATCTTCGTCACAAAAGTAGTCTAAAAACGTAAAAAAAGCTCCATTCGGAGCTTTTTTTACGTTAATTTTTTATTTACATATGCATTTACAAATAAGTGAATAAATATAGCACCTGCTGCCACGGAAAGCAGTGCAGCAACTAGATTAGAAAAAGCCACCGCTATGGCGAGTACAAGAATTTGTACATACAGCGCTTTTTTCCATACGTCCAAAAATGCCTTTTTTCGTTCTTTAGCTTCAACTGGATAAAGAGAAAGCCATAAAATCTGTTTGTGCTGCTTCCAAAGCGGGAGTAATTGAAAACCCGTCATGTACACAACAAATAAAACAACCACTATATTGCCGTATTGAAACGGCGCAGCTACAATTAAAAATCCGCCAATGACAGTTAAGCGAACGAGCAAGCTTAAATAATCTCCTGATCGCAAAAATGTTCTGGTGTACAAGTAATGGTAAGTGGCACTTTGACGAAATGGAATACGTGCTACTAGCCAATCTAAATATCTACGGCGTTTAATTCGCTCTTTTACCTGAGGAACGTCCGTAAATAAATTAGCTAATCGATAAAAATAGCCCATGCGCTTTTCTTCTAAGTCAATTAGCTTTTCCCATTTAATCGGCTTTCTTTTTGTAAGCGAGCGATAATAAATGGCTAGCGCAATCATAATTACCGCTACGATTCCTGTAAAGAATGCGTATGCATGCGAAAATAAGAAATACGTAAAAACTGCATTCAAGAAAAACCTGACGATATAATCTGTCCACTTCGCCCACTTTTCTTCAAACCATACGGCCCACCAAGACATGCCTAAGTTTACAACTTTCAAGATGAGTAATAGCAGAAAAAACACAAAAACGTTTGAGTAAGAATCATGCATTACCTTTACGTGAAGAGGTGCTGCTGCACCAGTTGCAAATAATAAAATATAAAGCTGAATCGTAAAGGTAAACCAAAAAGATTTTTTAAAATAAGGCTGCAGCTTCGTCTCCAAAGGAAGTAAAAAGACTAAATCAGGTCGTTTTAAAAACGTTTGAATTTGACCCATGGTTAAAATCAATCCCATAAGTATCGCAATCACTACAGCTGAAGGAAACGCAGGTGTTAATGTACTCAACCACTGTTGATAATAGTAGGCCAAACCGCCAATCGCAAAAATTAACACTAATTTAATGTGGTCATTTAAGATATATTTTGTATATCTTCTTATATCCACTAAATACTGCTGAAACCGTTGCTTCCATAATGCATCAATCTTACTCATAGCCTTCTTCCTTTGTTAATTCAATATAAATTTCATCAAGAGTAGCATTGCGCATTTGAAATTCTTCTTGAAGGTCTTTAAGCGTTCCTTGCGCTCTTACTTCTCCGTTATGTAAAATAACAAATTTATCGCAGTAGCGTTCCGCGGTCGCCAAAATGTGTGTGGACATTAAAATGCCTGCACCTTGCTTTTTCATATCCGTCATCAAATCAAGTAAAGATTGAATACCAAGCGGGTCTAACCCTAAAAAAGGTTCATCAATAATATAAAGAGACGGCTGAACCAAAAAAGCGCACATAATCATAACCTTCTGCTTCATTCCTTTTGAAAAATGCGCAGGGAACCATTTTAACTTCCGGTCTAAACGAAATTCTTTTAAAAGCGGCTGCAGACGGGCTTCATATGTTTGAGGCTCAAGTCCATAAGCCATAGCTGTCATATCTAAATGTTCTTTTAATGTTAATTCATCGTATAGCACAGGAGTTTCTGGAATAAACGTAAACTGACTTCGATAACCTGTTGGGTCTTGTTGAAAGGTTTTATTATTAATGGATACACTTCCTTTTTTTGCTTCCATTAATCCAATGATATGTTTAATCGTTGTACTTTTGCCGGCCCCGTTTAACCCGATTAATCCGACTAATTCACCTGCGTTTACATCAAACGATACATCTTTTAAGACGGGAGTTTTTGTATATCCCCCTGTAATATTGTTAATTTGCAATAAAGAACCCATCACGATCTCCTTTTATTTGTTCTTTTTTGTCTCCAAGCGCAAGCGCTATTTGCTCTATTGTACCAAATCTTTTTCTTCCTCACATCGTTTTCAATTTTTTTCGGTTAATTTTTCCAGAATATAATCGAAATATCGGGACATTCTATATAGGGAAGAAGGAAAACAAGTTATTGATTACAACTAATCATTACAAAGCTTCTTACATTTGGGATGAGGTGTCTACAGCAGGCATATTTCAGAAAACCTTAGTGTAAATCGATGTATGTTTGATTCATAAGGGGATGGTAGTCATGAACGTAGTAAGAATATATATAATGGGTAGACAATAATGTTCATTTATTACTGTGTAAATGAGGTGTTTGTCAAAGACCAAGAACGATTTCGTTCACATTGTATATTTTTTTAGCTCAATGCTTAAATGAGGTGTTTGTTAAAGAGAATATACTTTTTCAAGTTACTGTGTCATTAGGCAATGCAATTACGTAAATGAGGTGTTCCTTAAAGATCATATGCTGCATTAAAAGCTATTTTTTCCTTCTTCACATAACGGGATGCATAATCGTTTGCATCCCGTTTTTGTGTATAAAATACCAGCAGCTATTTCTTGCCTGCTGATTGCATTTCTACTTTGTGGTAAAATAAACGTACATGTATACCCATACATTTATATTGGTAACGGAAGGTGAACATAATGAGCACACATGATGAAAACTGTATTTTTTGCAAAATTATTCGCGGTGAAATCCCAGGTGCAAAAGTATTTGAAAATGAACACGTATTAGCTTTTTTAGACATTAGTCAAGTAACAAAAGGTCATACGCTGGTGATTCCAAAAGTACATAAAAAAGACATTCACGAACTAACGCCGGAAATTGCGCGCAATTTGTTTGAAGTGGTTCCTCAAATCGCAAATGCAATTAAAGAAACATACAGCCCAATCGGCTTAAACATCTTAAATAATAATGGTGAAAAAGCTGGTCAATCCGTGTTTCATTATCATATGCACATTATTCCTCGCTATGGGGAAGGCGATGGATTCGGTGCTGTATGGAAAGAGCATACAAGCGAATACACGCCTGAAAAACTTCAAGAAATCGCTGGCAATATTTCTTCTCGCCTTTCTTGAAACAAAAAAAGCTTACACATGTAAGCTTTTTTTGTTTTATCTATTCATTTAATACATGTTTAATCAGTTTGTGGTATAAAACATCGTGCGGCTTTTCACTTATTATGAACGACTTTCCGCCTTAACTTCTAAATTCATACGTTCTTCAATCAATTTTGTTAATGCTCTTGATCCTTCAGGTACCAAGTGGACACCATCTGATGTAAAGTATTCGGGGTGCTTAGAAGCCTCTGAGTACCAATCTACGAGCGTGACGTGATCAAACTTTTCAGAAGCAGCTTTCAAGTTCTTGTTCACGGTGCTTTCCCACGAACGAGGAACGCGCGTATTCACTAAGTAAACGTCCGCGTGTGAAAAAGCTTTTAACAGTTGTTCAAGTTCTTCATTTGTAAAATAGCCGTTTGTTCCTAACTCAATAATCACTGCGCTGTTCGGATTATTAAATGCTTGATAGCTAGGAGTTAGCTGCAGTGCTTCATTGAGCTGCCTTCCTACTTTTCCGTCAATCGTAATACTAAGCGGCATCTCTTTAAGATTAGGAGCAATATCCAGCATGACCGAGTCTCCAATTGCAAGAACATCTCTGTAAGAATTCGGCTGCTGTTTTTCTTTGGCATCAGATTTTTCTTCCCCGGAACTCTTTTCCGCGTTCTCTGCTTTTTTATCATCCGCTTTGTTCTTGTCTTTGACAGAAGTTGAAGCATTTTCTTTATGATTCGTTTGAATTTTAACCTCTGTCTCTTTTGCTGTCGTTTCATCCTTTTGCTGCGTACTAATAGCAAAGCTTGTCATATCCGCTGTAAACAGCGCCAAAAAGAAAATGAGACTGCCCAAAACCGCTTGTCTCGAACGAGAGAGATTACGCCATTTAAAAAGCTCTCTCGGATGGTAGTGCCGGAAATAATAGCGAAAGCCGCGTGTGCGGATAGGCACTTCGATGTAACGGTAAGAAAGTTCAGCAATGATAAATGTAAGGCCTACTTGTAGCAGCGCATGCCAATAGACCGGGCGGCCAATCTCGGATACAGGCGTTGTAAGAACAATAACCGGATAATGCCACAAATAGATGCCGTATGATCTAGTACCAAGCCAGCGAAGCGGTTTAAACGACAGAGCTTTTCCTAAAAAACTACTAGGATGACTAATTGTTGCAACCAGTACAGCAGCGTTTAAACAAATCAGCAGCATTCCACCTTGATAAAGAAAAGATGCATGAGTATACTCATCAACGCTCCATACGCAGAGAATAAATACAAAGAAACTCACCATACTTACCGCGTTTAATACTTGCTTGCCTACGGCTGGAAGATTTTTTGATGATAAACGATACATCGGCCAGGCAAATGCAAGTAAACAGCCGATTAAAAGGGCAAACAGCCGAGTGTCGGTTCCATAATAAATACGGCTAGGATCTCCTCCTGGCTCATATAAAAAAGACATTAGAATAGCTGAGACCATTACTCCAGCTAAAATGAATAGAGAAAGAATCCCTCTCTTTTTGATAAATTTTAAACCCAACAATAAAACAAGTGGCCACACAATATAAAACTGCTCTTCAATAGCCAGTGACCATAAGTTCTTTAATGGTGACGGTGACCCAAAACTATCAAAATATGAAACTTTATGAAAAATAAACCACCAGTTACTCATATAAAAAATAGACGATAATGCATCGCCTCGTAGCGTTGTTAACAATGGCCGGTTAAATAAAATAACCCAAGCTGCAGTCAATACTACCATCACATACACAGCCGGAAGAAGTCTTCTCGTTCGGCTGATCCAAAAATGCTTCAAATTCCCCAAAGGATTTTCCCAAGATTGCACGAGTAAAATCGAGGTAATTAAATACCCTGATAATACAAAGAAAACGTCAACTCCTAGAAATCCTCCAGATGCCCATCCAAATCCTAAGTGATAGGCAATAACAGACATAACAGCGAAAGCTCGAAGTCCATCCAAACTATATATATACCTATTTTTCTTTTCCTTTGCACTCATAAAAATGCCTCCAAGCAATATGTACAACAAATTTCTTTCTCAATAAACATTAAGAATATTACGTAAATGTTACATTTTTGTTACAAAAATCATTATATACAATATTATTACTTTCTTCAATATATCACTTACTTAAAATCAAAGAATAAGTAAAAAGAAACAAATTCATTATCTATCTTATTCATAAATTACTAATTTAGTAGTAGTCATATCGATTCTATCTGCGCAGTACTAAAGCCTAACATCTTTCTTTCACCTTACCCGTTTGAGAAATAGAAAAACTTCACACAATTGGTGAAGTTTCTAAGGTGTCTTTAGCATATCTAGGTGGGGAAGCCCTTCATCTGAATAAATATCGGAAATAGGTCTAAAACCAAACGATTCATAAAATGTTTGAAGTCTGCTTTGAGCTTGAATTTTAATTGTCTTCTCGTGCAACTCATTTTCTAAAAAATCAATTCCTCTTGCTACTAGTTCTCTTCCAAGACCTGTACCGCGCTGTGCTTGTTCTACAATAATGCGCCCAAGAGAAGCTTCCCGATAGCTAATTCCTTTTGGTAAAACTCTAAGGTATGCGATAATTTTCTCATTCTCTTTTTTGAACAAGTGATAAGCAAGTTTGTCTTTTCCATCTACTTCTAAGTAAGCACACTTCTGTTCGACAACAAAAATAGCGGTGCGAACCTGTAGAATTTCGTAGAGTTCATCGTTTGTCAGCTCTTGAAATGATTTTATGCACCAAGTCATGATCCGCTCACCTTTTCTTATTGTTCTTTTTCAATTAAATTCAGCGTACGTTCAAGCCAATTGATATAGCTTGTCTCCCGGTCTTGAGCGCGAGATAGCACCAAATAATGACCAAATTGAGGAGACGAAACGGTAATGTGATGATTAACTTGTTCCAAAAGGTCATCCATTCGTTTCTTTAAAAAGGTTAGCTTCACTTTCCTGCTTGATAGCTGATTATCTATTTGCTGCTTTAACTCTTCTATTGACATGGATGAAGCAAAATAAGCTTTTAACATAAATTCATCTTTAGTTGTTTCAGGAATAGGATCAATCGTAGTGAGCCACTTGCTTAACTCGGCTCTTCCTTCTTCCGTTATCGAATACATCTTTTTTTCTAATTTCTTGCCTTGAATCACGGTTTCATAGCGAATAAATCCCTCTTCTGTTAATCGCTTTAACTCAGGATAAATCTGGCTGTGCTTAGCACTCCAAAAATTACCGACCTCTTCTTTAAAAAGCCTCGTAATGTCATACCCGCTGAGCTCCTTCTGATCTAAGAGCCCTAATATGGCATATTTTAATACTCTCATTCTGTTCCTCCACATTATTTCTTCCATCAGTATAGCATATAAACATTTCATTTACATGTTTGCCAAAACATGTTTGCGTATACTTTTTATTTATCTTTTTTCTATTATTTTCTCTTTACAGATTAATTTAAATTTTTGAAAAGTTACCTCCACAATCAATGGTTTTCATGATAGTATAATGATATTCTTTCTGACATCAGTCATTAGCCATTTTGTATGATGAGTGTTCGAACTAATTTGAGGAGGAATTAATGTGATTACGTTAAACAGAGCTTATAATTTTAATGCAGGTCCGTCTGCGCTTCCCCTACCTGTCTTACAACTTGCTCAAGAGGAGCTAGTTAATTTTAAAAATACAGGTATGTCTGTGATGGAATTATCACACCGCAGCAAAGAGTTTGAAGATGTATTAACACATGCTAAAGAAACACTCACGGAATTGCTTAACATTCCAGATACACATGAAATTTTATTCCTGCAGGGCGGAGCAAGCCTGCAATTCTCTATGATTCCAATGAATTTTTTATCTCCCGATCAAGTCGGTGCATATGTACTAACCGGATCATGGTCGGAAAAAGCATTAAAAGAAGCAAAGAAACTTGGAAAAACAGCAGTTGTTGCTTCTACTAAAGAAGAGAACTACCGCTCTATTCCAGCTTTAGATGATGTAAAGCTTCCAAAAGAAGAAATTGGGTACTTGCATATCACGTCCAACAACACCATTTTTGGTACACAATGGGCTGACTACCCTTCTATCGAAGGAGTAGACTTAATTGCCGACATGTCAAGCGACATTCTTTGCCGTCAAATTGATGTATCTAAGTTCTCACTCATTTATGCTGGTGCTCAGAAAAACCTCGGACCATCTGGTGTCACGGTTGTCATTTTGAAGAAAGAATTACTTAAACGTATTCCTGAAGGTTTACCAACAATGCTGAATTATGAGACACACGTAAAGAGCAACTCTCTTTACAACACTCCTCCAACGTTTGGCATTTACATGCTTTCACTTGTTTTAGATTGGATTAAAGAACAAGGTGGCGTTAAAGCAATTGAAGCCCAAAATCATAAAAAAGCTAAGTTACTCTACACAAGCATGGAAGGTTCAAATGGTTTCTATACCCCTCACGCTACAGAGGAAAGCCGATCAATTATGAACGTAACGTTTACTTTACCAACCGATGAGTTAACTGCTGCGTTTTTACAGCAAGCAAAAGAAAAAGGCTTCGTAGGATTAGCTGGACACCGTTCAATCGGCGGATGCCGCGCTTCTATTTACAATGCTGTACCGCTTGAAGCGTGTGAAGCTCTTGCCGCCTTTATGGATGAATTTGCACAGGCAAACGCATAATTGGCAGAATTAACAGATCCTTTTTTCACATAAATATGTTATAATCAGTATGTAAATATATGCAATGGGCATAGACGCACTATTGGTATATTTCGAGCTTAGCTTAGAAGAGGAGAGATGAGAAATGAATACAAAGGTTTTAGTTTCTTTAGCGTTATTAGTCGGAATTGGAGCGGTTCTCCACACGGTGGTACCTCCTATTTTATTTGGAATGAAGCCAGATATGATGTTAACAATGATGTTTTTAGCAATCCTGTTGTTTCCTAGCGTAAAAAATGTTGCATTGGTTAGCTTAACCACAGCGGTTATTTCTGCTTTAACAACAAGCTTTCCTGGCGGACAAATTGCAAACTTGATTGATAAACCAATTACAGCATTTGTTTTCTTTGCATTATTTATGCTTGTGAAAAAAGCAACAGGTATTAAAACACCAGTTGCCGCTGCTTTAACAGCTGTTGGCACGCTCGTATCAGGAACCGTATTCTTGTCTGCTGCCGCGCTAATCGTCGGCTTACCGGGCGGAAACAGCGTCATGGCGCTTGTTGCTGCAGTTGTATTACCTGCAACAGTAGTGAATACAATCGTTATGGTCGTTATTTACCCAATTGTTCAATCCGTTCTAAAACGCACAAGCATCAAAGCAAAATTATCGTAACGTCAAGAGCCTGATTTAATTGAGAATCAGGCTCTTTTTTTACACCAAAAGCTAAGGCCCACCAAAGCGTGGCGGACCTTTAGATAAAACGGTTCATTTATAGTATGTTGCTGATCTTTTAGAGACAGCCGGCGGTTCTTTTGTTTAAAAAGAAATGGTACAGAATGCTTTTCACTTAAATTTCATTTGCAGCCCATACAATAGGTATGAAGACTTACTATGTAATAAAGGTTTAAGTTCTTCATCCTAGGTTACATAATAAAGTATAAGCGCCAATAAAAAACTCGCAAAAGCCACTGTCGCACATGTAAGAGACTTTTGTTTCAGCACATGTTTAGGTGGATATGATGCCGTTCTAGTCGTAAGGCTAAACCATTTAAAGGCAGCCAGAAAAAAACTCAGGCTAATCATCAAAAGAATGAATAAAGCTACCCCATGTTGATAACCTCCTTCTTTTGTATCAATCTATGCTATTTTTTTTATGATTATGTCAGAAGGAAGTGTTAGCAATTACTTTACTACATAGGAGGAAATAAATAATGAGTAGAATGAAAAAACTAGCAGCTGGAGCAGTAATCGGAAGCACCGTAGCCGCTATTACAACGCTTCTTGTTACTCCATATTCAGGACGAGAACTTAAACAGCGTGTCAGCTCTCGAAAAGACCGAGTTAACGCTTCACAACAAGAGCTCTCAACAAAAATAAAAGCTGTTTCTCAACAAGTACAAATGACCGCCAGAGAAGGAAATACTATAGTGAAAAATATCGCAAGTGACCTTTCTACTACCCTTGGTCAGTTTAAAGAAGAAATTGTCCCTCATAAGGAATCCCTTCAGCATCATTTAAAAGAAATCCAAAATTCTTTGTCAAACCTAGAGGAACATGTACAGACAACTAAAAATCCCAATGAAAAAATTGACAAAAAAGAAGGTTAAGACGCCTTCTTTTTTAATTTTTTAAAATTTTGTAAATTTACATCTTTATAATTTTTTATTTTATTGGCATAATAGAAGATAAATAAAAAAAGAGACTAAGTAGGTGGGAGAAGATGAAAAAGACTAGTGATCAAGATTACAGTTTGAAAGAAGCACTTCTATTTAGCCAACGCATTGCCCAATTAAGTAAAGCCCTTTGGAAAACCGTAGAGAAGGATTGGCAGCAATGGATTAAGCCTTATGACCTTAATATTAACGAGCATCATATTTTATGGATTTCCTATCATTTAAACGGGGCTTCCATTTCCGAAATTGCCAAATTTGGAGTTATGCACGTTTCTACTGCATTTAACTTCTCCAAAAAACTAGAAGAACGAGGTTTACTCGAGTTTTCTAAAAAAGAAAGCGACAAGCGAAATACGTACATTCAGCTGACAGATAAAGGCGAGGCCATTTTATTAGATTTAATGGAACATTACGAACCTTCTAATAATTCAGTGTTCAGCGGCGCACTTCCGTTGCGCGACTTGTACGGCAAATTCCCTGAGTTTATGGAACTAATGACCGTCATCCGCAAAATTTACGGTGAAGATTTTATGGATATCTTCGAGCGATCTTTCCATCATATCGAAGAAGAATTCACTGAAGAAGATGGCAAGCTTGTCAAGAAAGATAAAGAGAACCACCAGGAGACTATTTCAAACTCTTAATGGTTAGTCCCTTATCCATTGAATAATTTCAAAAAATTCATTCATCACATCTTGATAAGAAGGTTGATAACGAAGCGATTCGACCGTCTCTCTGGGAGTTAATTTATAATTCAGCATGCCAACAAATTGTGTAAGAAGCGGAACAAAGTCTGTTAGACCTTCCGCTTTTTGCTCAATATATTCGTTTTTTGTATCTTCACACAGAATTAAAATTTCCTCTACTTCCTTCTTTGTAAGCTGATTTCTTACCACTAAATCAATAAATGGTTTAGCTTCTTGTTCAGATGTCCCAGATAACAGTTTTATGTAATATTCTAAACGTGATACTCGAGATTCTAAAGTTTCCATCCGCTTCCCCTACTCCTTCAACGTTCATATACCTCTACTCCATATTGTACATGATTCATTCATGTTCTTCCAAATAATTCTTTCTTCGTCATTCACATTTCCTGTTTAAGTAGCACCGTATAAAGATTTTCATATACTGATTATGTACTCACTGCATATATTAATATAAATCCCTCTGTCCTTTTTAACAATCCTTTTGCACAATGGGTAATTGTTACTCATTTCTTATCCATTCACTTTGCTATTTCGTTTAAAACCTATTTCTCAACTTCTTAACTACCCTTTATAAAATAAAAACCGCATTTCTGTGTAAATACCTTTTGAAATTCTTTGCTCAACTGTATATATAACTATCTATTTTACCGCTTTTTTGGTAATGTTAATATAGATATTTGTAAATTCATACAAAGCTGTACTATATAAATGACTATAAGACTTTTTGTCTTCGTCACACTGATTTTGTTAGGGGGATTTTTATGTACATATTCTTTATTGTATTTGCACTATTCATTTTATTCTACATCAATGCACTAACAAATACATTGTGTATTCAAAAAGAAATTCCAGCTGAAAAACAGCCTAAAGTTTTTCGTACGATTAATGTATTAATTACCATTTTATTAGTTTCATCTTATATTGAAGTATCATTTACATAAAAAACGGTGAGATGTCTCACCGCTTTTTTATAGGCTTAGCAAAAACAGCTAGCTCCGATGATAACTAATAAGATGAATAATACGACTAATAGCGCAAATCCACTGCCGTATCCGCATCCGTAAGAACCCATATCTATCGCCCCTTTCCTTTTATATTCATCTGTTTCCTAGTGGTAACATGCACAACCAACAATGACTAATAGGATAAACAGTACAACTAATAGTGCAAAACCGCCTCCATATCCGCCTCCGCTCATTTGAGCACCCCCTTTGTTTACTAATACTGCATCTTATGCATCAGCTCAAAAAACGTCTAGGCTTTTAGCCCAAACTCCATAATTTATTTCTCTTTCTTCTCGTTTGGAGATTACTCTGTGAGTTTGTCCACCATTTTGAAAACGCTTTATAAAAAAGCCATCATAAGCGTATAATCACTCCATGCTTAGTGGAAAATAAATGTAAATTTACGTGGTTTTAACTTCATTTGCTAACATCAGGAAATGTGATATAGTAAATCTTGAGTCAAGCTACATAAGTAAAAATGATGAGTAGGAGTGTTTACGTATGAAAAAAAGCTTAGTTGCACTAACAACGGCAGCCAGCCTCGTTGCTTTATCAGCATGCAGTGGGGGAAATGATGCTTCAAATGCCAACGATTCTTCAAAAGTAATTGTAGAAACAAAAGCAGGCAATATCACTCAAGGTGATTTGTATAAGCAAATGAAAGATACAATCGGACAAGACCAATTTAATACACTCGTACGAAGCGTTACCGAAGAAAAAGTATTGAGTGAAAAATATAAAGTAACGGATAAAGAGCTTGATCAGCAGCTGAACATTCTAAGAGAACAATACGGTGATCAGGTGGATTCAGTTATTAAGCAAAAAGGCGAAAAAGAAGTCAAAGATATGCTAAAAGTTGATATTCTCCGTGAAAAAGCTGCTACGGCAGGCATTAAGGTATCGGACAAAGAGCTGAAAAAAGCTTATGATGAATATAAAGCTCAAAAACCTCAAATTCGCGCAAGTCATATTTTAGTAAAAGACGAAAAGACAGCAAACGAAGTAGAAGCGAAAATCAAAAAAGGCGAGGACTTTGCTAGTCTGGCAAAAGAATATTCAACGGATCAGCAGTCTGCAGCTAACGGCGGCGATTTAGGCTACTTCGGTGAAGGTCAAATGGTTAAAGAATTTGAAGAAGCGGCTTACAAGCTGAAAAAAGGTGAAGTAAGTAAACCAATCAAAACAGAGTACGGCTACCATATCATTAAACTAGTCGATAAAAAGAAAGTAGAATCGTTTGAGAAAAAGAAACCCGAACTTGAGCAGCAAATCAAACGTTCAAAAGTAGATCAAGCAGAAGCGAATAAGAAGATTCAAAAAGAGCTTGATAAAGCAAAAGTGGAAGTCAAAGATAAAAATGTAAAACCAATTTTTGAAGAAGGTGCGACAGATAGTCAATCTGGCGTAGAAACTCCTCAGCAGTAATGCTAAGAGCCTGTCACTCATGTGACAGGCTCTTTTATATAATCAGATGGAATCGCTGTTGCGTCTTTCTTTTTCCACTTGCATTCTTTCAATGAAGACTTGTCCCTCTTTTTCAATAAACGAATCATCCACTTGCTTATCATGTTGTGCAGCACGAATCGCCATAAATCCACTAAAGAAAATGCCTGCTACAACTAAATAAATCCAAATTGGTAGTGTCACCATATATTGATCCCCCATCACAGTTATTTACAACCACTATATGCGAAGGAAGAAAGACTTATACCTTTTTAATCAATCGTTGGTTTATAAAATGAGCGATTATCCAGTGCAAAAATACGCTCTGTAAACTCACCGGGCTTCACTTTTGTTAATGCTCGGTCAAGCATATTCATTTTAGCGTCTACATTGTCAATCAAATGAAGCATTTCAGCCTCTTTAATTAACGGCTTTTTCGGACTTCCCCACTCTTCCTTACCATGATGCGATAACACAAGGTGCTGAAGAAGCATAACCTCTTCTCCTTCAATCGCTAATTCTTCTGCCGCTTTTCCAATTTCATTCACCATAATCGAAATATGGCCAAGCAAATTTCCTTCGACTGTATATATCGTCGAAACAGGACCTGAAAGTTCAAATACTTTGCCAAGGTCATGAAGAATAACTCCAGCGTACAGCAAGTCGCGGTTTAAGCTTGGATAAAGGGTTGAAAATGACTCAGCCAGCTTCAGCATAGACACCACATGGTAGGCAAGTCCTGATACAAACTCATGGTGATTTTTAGTTGCTGCCGGATATTCTAAAAATTCCGTTTGATATTTTTTAAACAAATGGCGAGTAATGCGCTGGACATTCGAATTTTTCATTTCAAATATGCTCTTTGTAATATGTTCGACCATTTCTTCTTGAGATAAAGGCGCCACTTCTAAAAAGTCAGATGTGCGTACTCCGTCTTGGGGCTGTGCAGGACGAATGTTGCGTATTTTCAGCTGGTTGCGCCCGCGGTAATTCATTACTTCTCCAGCAGCTCGCACAATCTTTTGAGCAGCATAATTTTCCTCGTCATCTGGGGATGCATCCCACAGCTTGGCTTCAATATCACCTGTTTTATCCTGTAGGATTACCGTTAAAAATGGCTTTCCATTGCTTGCAATTCCTCTCGTTGAGGATTTAATTAAAAAATAAAGATCAACTTGCTCTCCTACTTCGTATTGAGCAATTCCTTTTGTCATGATCTTTTCCTCCTTACCACTTCATTCTATGTATTTGATAACGAAGCTCTTATCGCTTCGTCCGCTTATTTACAGCTCTTTACATTTCATTTTACCATCGCTTGGCACCGAATGCACGGGTAGACGCTTTTTCATAAAAGATGAGATTGCGACATAACAAAATCAATGCAATCTAAAGACGAACAAATTGGATAAAGGAGCTGCACTGCTTGAGACACTGCTGTTGATTTCCGTGCAAGCCTTCGCTTTCCGCGGGAGTCTTCGTCTTGTTCTCCAATACACCGCTAGAAGCAACTACATACATGAAAACTATGGTCACTATAGCAATTAAAAAATCCGAACGAGTTGGATTCTCCATCAAGAATCTAGGTTGTTCGTTCGGACCTTTCTTCAACTAAACTACTTTTGTCTCAACCTCTCACTTCTTTATGTTTCTTTTTTCGTTAGCTGCAGCGCCTTTTTAATATCTTTAAAAGAGGTAGATTGCCCATACATAAGGACTCCTCCTTTATACACACGGGCACCAAATATAGCTAAAGCAGTAATCGTCACAACTAAAATCCCTATTGATACACTCACTTCCCACATAGGAACATTTAACATACCTACACGCAAAAACATAATCATCGGAGCAAAAAACGGGATAAAAGATGTGACCGTAATGATTGTGGTTTCAGGATCACCAAGTCCAAACATAGCAATTAAAAAAGCGGCCACAATCACAAGGGTCATGGGCGTAATCATTTGCTGTACATCTTCAATACGGCTCACAAGAGAACCTAAAAAAGCCGCCAGCGTAGCAAAAAGGAAGTACCCCAATATGAAAAAGACAAATGCATACACGAATGTAGTCAGCGGAACATCATTAAATCCGAGGTAAGAAAAGATACCGTTATGATTTGTTTCCACACTGGCTTTTAATGATGTGTAGCCCACGCTCAGTATCACTGCAAGCTGTGTTAAGCTGAGCAGTGCAATTCCAATGATTTTAGCAAACATTTGTGTAATAGGTGATACGCTCGATACAAGGATCTCCATAACGCGGGATGATTTTTCAGTAGCTACTTCCATCGCAATCATGCTCCCATACATGATAACGGCAAAATAAATAACAAACAGCAGCACATACACAAGACCTCTTGCTTGATTTAGCTCTTGTTCTGTTTTAGCATTTTCAACTAACGCTTTCTTTTTAAATGAAACAGGGCTGTAAAGCTGATCAATTTGCTTTTCTTCTAACCCGATTTTTACTGTAGCCATAGCCACTTTTGTTTGCTGTACCGCCTGTTCTAAGGTAGAAGAAAGGTTTGATTCGGCCAAAGAGTTAGCTTTGTACACAGCTTGAGGCAGCTGCTTATCGTTTAAGGATAAAAGTAAATAGCTATCGAGCTCCCCGCTTTCTACCGCTTGTTTTGCCTTAGACTCAGACGTAAATTCTTTTAAATGAATGTCTTTATCCATGACATTTACATTTTGTTTGAACAACGTATATACGCTTTCCACTTCATAGATGACACCCACATTTGTTCCATTATCGTCTGAATTAAAAACGTCGATAATTTTCTCCATATTTGTAAGAGCAACTAGAATAAGAGCAGTAATAATCGTCGTAATAATAAAAGATTTTGTTTTTAATTTATTAAGATATGTATGAAAGACAATGACCCAAAATTTATTCATAGGAAGCACCTACCTTTTCAATGAAAATATCATTTAATGAAGGCTCTTCCACTGCAAATTTAGATACAAATGAAAAGTGTTTAAGTTCTTGAAAAATGAGTTGCGATACGGATTCATGTTGAATTTGAACAATTATGCCTTCAACCGTTTTTTTCACCTTTACAACGCCTTCAAGCTCTGTAATTCTCTCAAACGGACCTTTTCCGTGTACAATGACGTTTTTCTTGCCAAATGAACGCTTGATCTCCGGCAGCCTTCCATACACAACAGGCGTGCCATGATGCATAATACATAAATATTCACAAAGTTCTTCCACATGTTCCATTCGATGACTTGAAAAAACAATCGTCGTTCCGCGCTTTTTCAAATCAAGCACCGCTTCTTTTAATACCTCTACATTTACAGGATCCAAACCGCTAAAAGGTTCGTCTAAAATAAGCAGCTCGGGCCGATGAATAACGGAGGCAATAAATTGAATTTTTTGCTGATTTCCTTTGGATAGCTCTTCTACTTTTTTCGAAGCATATTGAGGAATATTAAATCGAGATAACCAGTGCTCCATTTCTTGCAGCACGTTCGCTTTTTTCATTCCGCGCAGCCGTCCAAGGTACACAAGCTGATCTTTGACTTTTAATTTCGGATACAATCCCCTTTCTTCTGGAAGGTACCCAACTAGATGACTTCTACTGTAAGTTAAAGATTTATCATTCCATTGGATGTGACCTGAGGTTGGTTCAATGAGCCCTAAAATCATTCGAAACGTCGTCGTTTTGCCAGCACCGTTTGCACCTAAAAAACCAAACACTTCGCCTTTTGGAATTTGCAAGAATAGCTCATTTACAGCTGTAAATTCACCGTACCTTTTTGAAACTTCACGGATAGAAAGAGACATTTAATTCCTCCTTTGTAAATAAACCTATGTTTATTGTATGGAAAAAAATGATATCTGTAAACCTTAGCAGGATTTAGAGGAATAGGACGAGAAATATGTTGAATACGCTTACAATTATACTATAAGAGGAGAGTAGATTTTATGAGTACTTACACATTAACCGCTTTTGAAAAGACTGGAGAAAAATTAATAGATGAAAGTTTTGAAGCAGCTTCTGAGACAGAAGCAAAGACTATCGGCACCAAGAAGTTAGAAGAGCTTTCCTATTTAGAAAAAACGCATCGATGCGTTAGCTCTAGCGGAAAACTTGTATTGTTTCATCGTTAATACAAAACGCCGGAAAGGTTTAGCTTTCCGGCGTTTTATATTACTTTACAGCTTCTTTTAGTTCTTTACCAGCTTTAAATGCCGGTACTTTTGATGCTGGAATTTGCATTTCTTCACCCGTTTGAGGGTTACGGCCTGTACGAGCAGCACGCTCGCGTACTTCAAATGTACCGAAGCCGATTAACTGAATTTTTTCACCTTCACCTAGCGTTGATGAAATTGTTTCTAGTAATGCATCAACTGCTTTAGATGCATCTGCTTTTGTTAACTCTGATTTTGTTGCCACTGCGTTTACTAAATCTGTTTTGTTCATTTCCAATCACCTCATTAGTTTCTACATTATCTTGTGTTACCACTGTTTTGCAACTTTTAAACATGCTCTATCAATATGATAGACAAAAATATTGGCTTTTAAACTAGTTCACTTAATTTTCGGAAATATCTTTTTCACTTTGATTAAAAACAGGCGCTCGCTTTTCCAGAAACGCACGTACACCTTCCTTATGATCCGAACTTTGGCTCATAGCAAACTGACTTCTTTTCTCAAGCGCGAGCACTTGCTTTAATTGTGAAACAGATGTCTCCACATAAATTCGCTTTGTTTCCTTCAAAGCACGTGAAGGTTTTTTTAGCCAATATGAGAGATAATCTTCTACATGCTTCGCCAAATCTCCTTCTTTTATTTCATCAATTATGCCAAATTGATGAGCTTCCTCTGCTTTTAATGTCTTTCCTTCCCAAATTAGCTGTTTTGCACGATGAGCACCGATGCGCTTTTCTAGTAAAAAGTGACCGCCTCCGTCTGGAATTAGAGCAATACCGATAAAGTTCATCGCAATTTTTGTGTGTCTTTCTGCAATAATATAATCAGAAGCAAGCGCAATGCTGAGCCCTAGCCCTGCTGCCGCACCGTGCAGTACACTTATCGTCATTTGAGGAAGGCTGTATAAAGTCAGCACGGCTTCATTAATCAAATCCATCACCTGCTCAAAACGTTCTGATTGTGAAGGTGACATCATCATATTAATGTCTCCGCCTGCTGAAAATACTTTTCCGTTTCCTTTTACTATTAAAAAGTCCACTTCGCTTTCTTCGACAACTTTTAAACATTGAATAAATTGCTCTAGCACTTCTTCGTTTAATGCATTTAAGGCATCCGGCCTGTTAAACGAAATTGTGGCGATACGCTCTTGCAAAACTAGTTCTACTACTTTTAATTCGACGGTCATCTTACTCACCCTTTCTGATAATGATTAAGGACTTGTTCACGAAGCGTACGTTTTAAAAATTTTCCTACCGTTGTCTTTGGAATTACATTCATAAATAAAATGTCATCTGGAAGCCACCATTTTGCAAACTGCGGCGCTAAAAATCCGAGCAGCTCTTCTGATGAAACGACACCTTTGTATGCATCTTTTAACATGACACAAGCCACTGGACGCTCTTGCCACACCTTATGAGGGACTGCTATGACACAGGCTTCAAAAACAGCTTCATGGGCAATAAGAGCGTTTTCTAGATCAACCGATGAAATCCATTCTCCTCCGCTTTTAATTAAATCTTTTGTTCGGTCTACGATTTTGATTGTTCCCTCTTCGTCAACCGTCACAATATCTCCGGTATACAGCCAGCCGTCTTTAAACGTATCTTCTGTTCTTTTATCTTTGTAATATTCAGAAGCTACCCATGGCCCCTTTAGTAATAGCTCACCCATTTCCACTCCATCCCAAGCAACTTCTCCATTTTGACCTATTACTTTCATTTCAACCCCAGGAACTAAGAAACCTTGCTTTGCTTTTACGTTGAGCTGATACTCAAAGTCTTCGCTGTACTGATAGCTTTTCAAGCGGGAGACGGTCACCACAGGGCTTGTTTCCGTCATTCCGTATGCATGCATAAATTCAATTTGATATTTTTCCTGAAATTCTCGAATGACGCTTTTTGGAGCCGCTGATCCACCGCATAAAATAGCTCGCAAACTGTCAACTGCGTAAGGTTTTTCTTCTAACTCTTGTAAAAAATTTAGCCAAACGGTAGGCACAGCTGCAGCAAGAGTTACTTTCTCTTGTTCAATCAGAGAAGCAATCGTCTCTGAAGTACAAAAAGCACCCGGCAGCACGAGCTTTGTTCCAAACCAAACGGCAGCAAAAGGAATTCCCCATGCGTTCACGTGAAACATTGGAACGATAGGCATAGCAGTATCAGCTTCTGATAATCCAGCACTATCAGCAAGCCCTAGCGCCATACAGTGCAGATAAATAGCGCGATGAGAATATACAACGCCCTTTGGCTCTCCTGTAGTAGCAGAGGTATAACAAAGACCTGCCGGTTCTTCTTCGTTTAAATCTTGAACAAAAGAATGCGATGCATCCCCTCGCTCAATCCAATTTTCGTAATGATAAACTGGCAAGCCTGTTTCTGGCAGTTCATCTTCATCTGACATAATGATATAGGCTTCAACATGTGGAAGCTTTTGATGAATACTTTCAAATAAAGGTAAAAAGCATTCATCAAATAAAATAACTTTATCGCGTGCATGGTTAATGATGTATACAATTTGCTCAGGATCTAACCGGATATTGATGGTGTGAAGAACAGCGCCTATTCCGGGCACGGCGAAATAAGCCTCTAGATGTCTATGGTGATTCCATGCAAACGTCCCGACTCTTTCTCCTCGCTTCACTCCGATTTGTTCTAGCATACTAGAGAGTTGCCGAGTCCGTTTTATTAACTGGTTATAAGTTAAACGCTGAATTCCTTTTGAAGATTTAGAAATCACTTCTTTTTTACTAAACAGCTTTTCAGCTCTTTCCATCATAGATGGTACGGTTAACTGTACATTCATCATTAAGCGGCACCTCGCATCGTCATAATAAGAAAACGCTTACAACTTTTTTATATATTCAACATATTCCGACATTTCCCTGCCGGAAATAAAAAAAGATCACTAAAAAGTGACCTTTTTATTTCATAAATAATTCATCTAAAATCTTGAGTTTCTCTTGTGTGTAGTGCTCGAATCCATCGTTGTACGATTTTGGGTCTTTTGGATTCGCAAACCTTGTAATAATGCCTGTTTCTGGATGCACGAACTTACTTGATGCCCCGCATCCAAGACCAATAATCGTCTGCTTTTCTTCCATGATCATAATATTGTACAGGCTCTCTTGACCAGGGAATGAATATCCAACGTTCTCTAAATTACCTAAAATATTTTTTTGGCGATATAAATAATAAGGTTCATACCCTTGTTCTTGAGTCCACTCGGTTGCTAAATCCATCATTTCACCAATTTCATAGCGATCTGCCACTTTGTATTTCCGTTTATTTTGAGTCATTTCAGACGCGCGTTTAAACGATAGCGTATGAACAGTTAAAGATTCAGGAAGCAATTTTTTAGATTCGTCTAGCGTATGCTGAAATTCTTCTACACCTTCATTTGGAAGCCCAATAATTAAGTCCATGTTAATGTTATTCATCCCCATTTTTCGAGAAAGATGAAATTTATCAATAGTTTCTTCAACTGTATGATGGCGTCCAATAGCTTTTAAGGTTTCTTGAATATAAGACTGCGGATTTACACTAATCCGGTCAATATTCCATTTGTTCAAAACAGCTAGTTTTTCTTCCGTAATCGTATCGGGTCTTCCTGCTTCTACCGTAATTTCACGGATATTTTGTACATCCGGGAACGATTCATACATCTCTTCATACAGCATGTCCATTTCTTCAGCGGTAATGCTCGTTGGTGTGCCTCCACCATAATAGACGGTTGTAATCTTGATGTTATTGTCTTTTAGCCATTTTCCTACTTCACGCATTTCATAATGCAAGCCGCCTAAAAATGACGTAACGGATCCTTGACGTCCGTTAATCGCATAGGCTGGGAATGTACAGTATGCACACTTCGTCGGACAAAACGGAATGCCTATATAAATGCTGACTTCATTCTTTAACTCATGTAAATCGGGAATAGCTGCTAGTTGACGATCTACAATATGCTGCATTAAATTAATTTTGTCATCGGTAATTAAATATTCTTCCTTTAGCTCACGATGCGCTTGTTCTTTACTTTTGCCTGACTGCAGTTTCATATGAAGCAGCTTCGTCGGGCGTATACCGGTCAAAATACCCCATTTTTGAACGATGCTTGTATACTCCTGTAGTACAGATAAGTAGACGCGAAGCACCACATTTTTTATTTGCTTAAATTCTTCTTTTTCTGTTTCATACGGCGTAAACGATTTAGAAAGCTCTTCTGTAAACACCTTGTCCGTTTCAGCGTCATGCAGCACTGCTTTCGCATAAATTTCTTCATGTACTTTTAGCTCTACTTCGACCTTCAGCTGAGCTTCGTTATCATCCTCAAAGGAGACATTGCTTTCTTCAAAAAACAAATCTGAAATTCGGTGAAGCGGACGTAAAAAACGCTCATCTTCTATACCTTTTATATAAATGTTCAATATAATCACCTTTCAAATCAATTCTATCTAAGTAATCAGTTTACAAAACCTACGTATGTCCGGTCAAGGTGCTCAGCTCAAGGGAATGCGCGGACAGGAAACAAACGGAAAAAAGAGACTAAACCATAACTACATTCATTCAATCTAAAGACGAACAAATGAGATACATGAGCTGAACCGCTTGTTACACTTGTTGATTTCCAGGCAAGGCTTTGCTTTCCGCGGGCGGCCGATGAGCCTTCTCGTCGCTTACGCTTTTCGCGCAGAAGTCTTCGCCTTGTCCTCCAGTCAACAGCTAGAATTATCTACATATATGAAACCTACGTCCACTCTTCCAATAAAAAAATCCGAACGAATTGGATTCTCTATCAAGAATCTCGATTCATCGTTCGGATCTTCCTTCGGCTAAACTACTTTTGTACTAGCCTCTTTTTTCCTTTATTTATTTTAAACGAAAGCTGTCAATTTGATGAAGATAACCAAGGCGCTGCTGCTTTCTAAATAATTCTTTTACCATATAGGCTACACCATTTTCATTATTAGAACGAGTAACCCAATCCGCAAGCATTTTTAATTCTGTTGGTGAATTGCCCATGGCCACACCCATTCCTGCATGTTCAATCGTTTCTAAATCATCATAGCAATTTCCAATTGCTACTACGTCTTCCATTGGTATCCCTAGACGATTTGCTACATAACGAACGCCTGCAGCTTTTGTGGCTCCTTTTGGCGTAATATAACATCTATTTTCATTTGGATACGAAAACCATTCAATATCCGGAACTGCACTAGCAATTGTTTGCTCCGCGTATTCTTTTTCTCTACGATCTGCAAAATACACTTCTATTTTTGGCGTAGAAACAGGTTCATCACGAAGCGTATCTCCTAATGAATCTACGAACTGCACGGGATAAAAGAGCGGTTCTCCCGTTTTTAACACACTTTTAGCTACAATATTATTAGGAAGCTTTACACGATTTCCAATTGAAAACCTTTCATGCAAAATGCGGACATGACAATTAAAATTTTCAAAAAGCTGAATGAGATTAAATGTTTTTTCCTCGCTAATTCTCTTATCTAGTATCGGTTTGTCTATCGATGTTCCGATAAAGGCACCGCTATGAGTAATTAGCATTGCTGGATGAACTTTAAGTGACCGAGCAATTTTTTTAGCAGACGGAAAATGCCTGTTTGTTACTAACGTAACGTAAACCCCTTTATTTTTCACAAATTGAATTGCGTCTTTCGTTTCTTTTGTAACGCGCCCTTGGCTATTTAAAATGGTTCCATCAATATTCAACGCTAGCAATCGATAAGCCATATGAGAACCCCTTCTTTCATAGATGTCTAATCCGTTAGGATACGGTTATAAATGACCTTTTCATGATAGTCGGCATGTGTAGCCTTGTTACTAAGCTTATGAGCAGAACTGCACAATTAGAAGGAATTTCCGCACAAAAAAAAGAGGAAAAGATTTCTCTTTTCCTCTTTCCTCTATCTCTTATTCAGCCGCACCGTAAAGTTCTTCAAGTGGCTTCATGATAATTTTGTTTAATTCACCAATTACCATGCTCATACGCTGCTCAGCTTCCATTAGCTTCGCAATATTTTGATCTTGTTGAACGATTGCAACTGTTTGTTGAGCTTGCTGAACTTCTTCTTCAGTGATTTCTTGGCCCATCATTTGCTTTTGTTGCAGCTCCATTTGCATTGTACGGAAACGCTCAAATAATTGTTTTGAACCTTGATCAGCGTTTACTGCTGCATATAAGTTTTTTAAGTTTGTGTAATCGTCGCTTTGACGAATTGCTTTTTCTAAATCATTTGCTACATCATGTAAGTTTACAGACACGTTAAGTTCCTCCTAATTAAGTTCTATAATTTCTTGACTTCCCTAACTATAACAAATTATTATATAAAATTCAGCTTAAGACCTTTATTTTCTCAGAAAACGATAAATTCTCTTCACAGATTGGGCTAATTCCTCATAGTATATATCAGCATTCGCCTACTAAAGGAAAGAAAAAGAGGATTCGTTTATGAATACTTTTACCATCTCTCTAAAACCACTAGAGAACCATATGAGCAGCGACATTTACATTAGTTCTGCTCTGTTCTCCCGCGTGAAGTGCAAGCACGAGTTTACGCTAACAGTAGGCTCCATTACGAAAGAAGTCGAAGCCACCGTTTTTCAGCATCGAGAATGCTGTTTCATGATGTCAGAAGCTCTATTTACAGACTTTCGCTTTCCTTATGAAACGCATCAGCTGAGAGGCATTTATGAAGAGAACTCGTTTAGGTTGGGACCCGTAATTAGCATCATAACAGAAGTTCGAGAAGATGAAGAACTCTTTGGCTCCATTTCTGTATTTTGTAAGGAATTTGTTCAAGCTTGCAAGGAGTTAGGGTGTTTTTGCTATGTGAGCAAATTAAGCGACGTGCAGTCATTATCCCCTAAAGGATATGTTTATCGCGCTGATCGATGGGTTTATTCAGACGTTCCCTTTCCGGGAATCGTACACAATCGGATTCATGCCAGGAAAACGGAGCAAACCGCTGATTTTCAAACCTTTAAAACATTTTTAAAAGAACATGACGTTCCTTTCTTTAACGCACGCTATTTAAATAAATGGACGGTTTTTCAACAGCTTAAAGATGTCGTACACTTGCTTCCATATTTGCCAAAAACGTATCAGCTTCGTTCACGGCAAGATCTTCTTGACGCTTTGGAACTCCATGACGATGTTTTTTTGAAGCCCGTTCATGGTAGCCAAGGAAAAAACATTTTTAAAATTTCAAAAAAAGAGAAGTATATTTTAGACTATACAACGTTTACGCAGACGTATGAAAAAGAATATGAATCTCTTTATGACTTATTTGAAACGCTTTATAGTCAATTAAAAAGGCAAGGATTCCTCATCCAAGAAGGAATTTCACTGCAGACATACAAACAGTGCCCTTTTGATTTCCGCATTCTCTGTCATAAAAAAGACGACTTGACGTGGAAAATCACGTCCATTGTCACACGTGTATCAAAACCCGGCAATTTCGTTTCAAATCTTGCCCGTGGAGGAGATATTCATCCTCCTCATCAAGTGTTAAATCAGCTCTATGATTCAAAAACTACGCGCCATATCCTTTCACTTTTAAAAGAGATTGCGATTGAAATTTGCACACAGCTTTCTCATCCGTCTGAACTTTATGCGGAATTCGGTATTGATTTAGCGATTGATCAAGAAGGAAAGCCTTGGATTATTGAAGTAAATGTCAAACCTTCCAAACAATCCGATTCAAGCGCTTTCTCCGTCCGTCCATCAACAAAAGCACTGCTTGACTATTGTCTGCATGCAACAAATTTTCAATTTCCCAAGGAGGATTTACGATGATTTCATTAGGCTTTTTAACGATTCACCCACAGCAAGAAGTGGAGTACGTGACAGAAATTGCTAAACATGCTTCTGAGTTTTCGATTGAAATATACCGTTTTACTCCTTTTAACATTCATCCTAACACCGAAAATATTGAAGGCTTCCGCTACGATTTACAACAAAAGAAATGGATAGAAGATTCCTTCTTACTTCCTTCGTTTATTTACGATCGCTGCTTTTATCGAAAAGACTCGCTTTCTAAAAAGGCTCGCCCTATTGTAAACTGGCTTAAACAGCGGGAAGATGTTACATTTTTAGGCCATGGATTACCCAATAAACTAGATGTCTATGAAGTAATTAAAAAAGATAGCTATTTATCTTCATATATTCCTCCTACCACTCCAATCGAAAGTGTAGAGCAACTTGTTCAGCTGCTTCGAACAAACGATAGCCTAATGATTAAACCTGCCAATGGCTCACAAGGTAAAGGAATTGTGAAATTAAGACAGCGCGGACGTGAAATTGAAGCTTCTTATCAACAAAATGATATTGTAAACACCATTCTGTTTTTCTCTTTTCAAGAGTTTAAGAACTGGTTTACGAAAACGACCCGTGATGTACTGTATATTGCTCAGCCCCATATTTCATTTTTCCCTTATGAACGCACTCCTTTTGATATAAGACTGCTATTACAAAAAGGAAACGATGGTAATTGGAAAGAAATTGGAAGAGGAATTAGACAAGGTGAACGGGACTCCATCGTAACAAATGTAAGTTCAGGAGCATCTATTGTACCTTTTGAGAACTTGCTGCCTCGCATCCCTCGCGTTCATCGTCAATATGTAATGGATGAAATCAGCACCATTTGTAAAACGATTCCGTCCGTGCTGGAAAATCACTTTCCTTCTCTTTTTGAATTAGGTATTGATTTATGTATCTCGAGAGACTTCAGCATCTGGATTCTAGATTTAAATTCGAAACCGGGAAGAAAAATAGTAATGGAGACCGCACCTGAACAAAAAGAAGTCATGTATAAAAATGTCCTGTCTTACTGCGTCTATTTAGCTAACACACTATCGTATCGTAAGGAGTAATGCTATGAAAAAAACTCTTACTCGCCTTGTTGTAGTAGAGCAGCTGGGCTGCGATCTTTCTATTCCTGCATCTCTTTACAAAGACTCCTTGAAACAAGCAGCCTTTGGAACAATGACAGCTCCATGCCTTATACAATCTTCAGAACGTGAAGAAATTCAGATTTCAGCTGAGCTAATGACAAAACTTCAAATTCCTTTCGCCCATATGATGCATCCTATTATTGTGAATGAGACCATTCACTTAGGACCTTTAATCGGTGTGTTATCCGCTGGTTTTACTGGTTCTCTGCTGCGGCCAATTGGAAAGCGTTCCCTTCACTTAGCTAAACTTCTTTCTACTGCAAGTATAACCGGGGGCCTGCCTTTTATTTTTGGAACTCATCATATCAACTGGGAAACCGGGACCATAAACGGCTATTTTTATGAAGAAAGCGGCTGGACACAGCATGAAATCCCGCTTCCTAACGTTGTATATAATCGTTTGCCAAATCGAAAAACAGAGGGGTTAGCTCCTTTTAAGTTCATTAAAGAAAAGATGATGACTGATTACGGCATTCCATTTTTTAATCCTGATTTTTTCAACAAGTGGGAAATTCATGAGCTTTTAAAACTGAACGAGCAGACAGCCTATTTGTTACCTTACACGGTTGAAAGTCCTTCGTGTGAGCAAATAAAGAAACTTCTGCTTCTTCATCAAACCGTTTATTTAAAACCGAAAAACGGAAGCTTAGGCCGCGGCATTTATACCCTATCTTTTAAGGATTCCATGTACACGCTGACTTACAAAGGAGAAAAAGGTCTTCATGTTCAAGCAAAAGAAACCTTAGAGGATCTATTATCAGAATTTGAATATTTACTTACTAACCCTTCCTACATTGCTCAGCAAGGTATTTCATTAATCAAAAAAGAAAAGCGCTGTGTAGACTTTCGCGTGCATACGAATAAAGACGGGAATAACCAATGGATGCTTACTGCTCTAGCTGCTAAAGTGGCCGGTCCCAACAGCATCACTACGCATCTTGATTACGGCGGAGAAATTGAAGCTACAGCCAAAATATTCACTAACCCTTCTTACAAAAAAGAAATTGAAAATAAGCTAGAAGATGCCGCTATCTCAATTAGTCATGTGCTTGAACAGGAGTTGAACGGATTAATTGGAGAGCTTGGATTCGATTTTGGAGTGGATTATCAAGGAAACGTATGGCTGTTTGAAGCTAACTCTAAGCCCGGTCGCTCTATTTTTTCACACCCTGCCTTACGAAAAGCGGACCAACAAACTAGAAAACTTTCTCTAGAATACGCGATTTACTTATCTGGATACTATCTAAATACACCTGAAGGCATCAGCATATGATTACAATTTACTATCACAAAGAAGAGCAACAGTGGTTTCATCACAACCCTTCAGCATCTTACACATGGGGAGTTCAAGAAATTGAACTTCCCTTTACTCAAAACATTTCTTCTACTCAAGCTTTTCTTCGTTTAAAAGGAGAAAAAGCTGGTCCTATTGTGGGGGTTTTAACGAACAAAGCTGTTTTGGAAAAACTGAATGTAAAACAGCGTCCTTTATTAGAACTCTTACATCATACCCTGCAAGAAAAAGGAGGGCTTCTTGCTTTATTCGCTGAAGAAACAATGTCTCATCACTTCTTTGAAGGGTATTGCTTTGACGGTGCAAAAAAGCAGTGGATCAAAACAACCTTGCCGCTGCCAAACGTTATATATAATCGTTATCCAGGAAGAAAATCAGAAACCAAGAAGCTGACATCTTTACATCAAAAAATTAAAGGCAAGCACATCCCACTTTTTAATTCCGCTTTTTTTTCAAAATGGAAAGTATATCAATTATTTTCAAAGGATCCACTGCTATCTTCTCACCTTCCTAAAACCTATCGTTTAACACCAGAAATTGATATTGCTAAGCTTCTGCAAAAACACTCTTCCCTTTACTTTAAGCCTATTAACAGCAGTAAAGGTGCTGGAATTTTTCGATTATCTTCCCATAAGCATACGATTATTTATCAAGATCATAAACGCAAAGAAGAATTTTCTTCTTTACAAGCAATTGACCTTCCCAGGTCTGCTTATCTCATTCAAGAAGCGATTGAGACGCAACCATTCAAAGACAGGCGCTATGACTTACGTATTTTAGCCCATCACAAAGATAGCCGATATGTTATTAGCGGTGTCGGTATTCGACATAGTCCCTATCAATCCATTACAACACATACGTTAAACGGCGGCAGCATTTCATCTTTTCAAGATCTTGAAGATGAAGTAGATACTTCCTTTCTTTCGTCCTTTGTAAATACGTGCGGGCAAGTCCTTCAAAAGTCTTTCCCTCTGGTTGAAGAATTTTCTCTTGATATGGCAAAGTCAGCCCAAGGACAGTATTATTTGTTTGAAGTGAATGCAAAACCGATGATTTTTGATGAAACAGATATTCAAACGCAAGGTGCTAAACACATATGCAACATATTTTACAAATTAACAAAATTTTTAGATTAAATGATTTTTCATCTCCTTTTCTCATGGTAAGCTTATAATAACTAATTGAGAAAGGAGATTTTCTTTATGGTTTCACACTTTCAGGTTAAACCACTGTATCAAAATAATCGAATGCCGGGCTGGCACATCTCGTTTTATATGAATCGGGTTTATTATGAGGCTGATTATTTAAAAGATGGACAAATTGTATGGAAAACTGCGCTTTCTAATCAAATAGATGAAACACAATTAATTGATTATATTCATGAGCTTATGCTTTTTCATGTTTATGAATAGTAAGCTTTCACCGAAGGGAACGAGCACAGATGAAACAGCTGCACACACTATTTGGGGATAAAATGATTAAGGCTAAAATCCCTTCTCAATTTGAGCGTTACAAATGGTTTTCATGTGATGAAGGCTTCATTGGAATTGAACACACGGCTTTATCTCAAAAAGAGCAGGCGTTACTTTCTGCTTTTTTAACCCCTTATGATGAGAAAGTTTCTTTACTGACGCCAGAGCAATTGTATTGGTCAGACCTGTTATTTGAAGCACCTGAAAAAGTCATTCACTCTCATCATACGCACCATTCTTTTCGCTTCACCCAGTTTTTAATTAAACGTTTGTTTGAACAAAAAATAGAGTTTGAAAATGCGCTTCACGCCTTGTATTCTACCTCGATTACTGTGTTGTGGATTGATAAACAATCAGGTATCGTTATCGAAACCTTTAATGATCCTAATGACTTAACTGAAAATTTATCAGATTCTATCGAGGTGCTATGTCATGATTTTGAAACTTCGATTCAGTTCTTTGAGGGACAAATTCACTTTTTTCCGTCTTCACCGCGATTAATTTTTGAGCGTGAAAAGAGATGGTTTTATCAAATTAAGCATACAGTCGAACAAAACCATGTTATCCATTTTGCCGACGTTTTACCCCATTTGGTTCTGCAAGAGTCTTCAGAGGCAATTCAAAACCATATGATACATTTACTTGACTTAGTAAAAGATGATGGAGATCTTTTAGAAACGATTAAAGTTTATTTAGAATGTAATTTAAACGTATCTCTTGCTGCTAAGAAATTGTACATGCATCGTAACAGCTTGCAGTATAGAATTGAGAAATTTATTGATCGCACACACCTTGATATCAAACACTTCACAGGAGCTGTGTCTGCTTACTTAGCCATTCTTGCTTTAAAAAATTTGCAAGATGGAGAATAAAATGAAAGGGTTTTCGTTAATAATGCACGAAAACTCTTTCTTTTTTTTGTGCATGTTTGCCATTTACCGTTTCATTAAAAAAAATTACACTAGAGTTAAGAAAACGGTTTCACAGAGTACATACAAGGGGGAAATGGAAATGGCTGAATTACGTTTAGAACATATTTATAAAATGTATGATAAAGATGTGACGGCGGTAAAAGATTTTAACCTTCACATTCAAGATAAAGAATTTATTGTATTTGTTGGGCCTTCAGGCTGCGGGAAATCGACAACGCTTCGTATGGTTGCAGGGCTAGAAGAAATTTCCAAAGGTGATTTTTATATTGACAGCAAGCGTGTAAATGACGTTGCTCCAAAAGATCGCGATATTGCAATGGTATTCCAAAACTACGCATTGTATCCGCATATGAGCGTATATGACAACATGGCTTTCGGCTTAAAACTTCGTAAATTACCAAAAGATGAAATCGAACGCCGCGTAAAAGATGCCGCTCGTATTTTAGGACTTGAGCAATACTTAGAGCGTAAGCCAAAAGCATTATCCGGCGGACAGCGTCAGCGTGTAGCTCTAGGTCGTGCAATCGTTCGTGATGCTAAGGTCTTCTTAATGGACGAACCTTTATCAAACTTAGACGCGAAATTACGTGTGCAAATGCGTTCTGAAATTGCGAAGCTTCACCAGCGTTTGGGTACAACGACAATTTACGTAACACATGACCAAACCGAAGCAATGACAATGGCTTCTCGTCTGGTTGTTATGAAAGACGGGATTATCCAGCAGGTTGGTACACCAAAAGAAGTATATGAAAAACCTGAAAATGTATTTGTAGGCGGGTTTATTGGTTCTCCTGCTATGAACTTCTTAACCGGAACGTTAAAAGACGGAAAGGTTCAAGTAGGCGATTCTCTTCTTGCAGTTCCGGAAGGTAAAATGAAAATACTTCGCGAGCAAGGATATTTAAACAAACAAATTATTTTAGGCATCCGTCCTGAAGATTTCCATGATGAGCCTGTATTTATTGAATCTTCACCTGGCACAAAAGTTACAATCAAAGTCGATGTATCCGAGTTAATGGGAGCTGAAACCATGCTTTATTCTAAACTTGGCGGACAAGATTTTGTAGCACGCGTAGATTCAAGAACAGATATTAAACCGCTTCAGTCTCTGGACTTAGCATTAGATATGAACAAAGCGCATTTCTTTGATGCAGAATCTGAACAGCGCATCCGTGCTGAGCAGGAATAAAAAAAGACCCCTAGGGGTCTTTTTTTATTCCTGTATTTGCTTGAATTCTTCACTGTGACAAGTAGAGCAGTAAAAGAGATGAATACATTGGTGATTTGCTAAGTCACTAGGATACCCATTTTCTACTTTTAACTGATCGATTTCCATGTAAGCACTGTAATCATCAAAATAATCGCTGACTTTGCCCATATCCCCCAGCACTCCTCCACATGTTTTGCACGTCATTTGTACATCACTAAACCCATTACATAAGGAACAAATCGACATCCGCACACCTCGCTTTACCTGATCAATATATACCTATAATATGCACGGAATAAAACTCTCTTACTCTTTATCAAACTCCACACAAAAATTTCTATAAATTACCAACAAATTTCTATGTATATGTTTTTTTTCCTTTCGCCATAATACTAGTAACAACCGAGCACAACAGCTCGCAAGCATTGAGTTACGCCGCGGTAGGCAAGCAGATCTAATCGATCCATCTGCTCGGCTGGTTCAACTCCAGCTAACTCAACCATTACAATCTATTTTATCTAACGAGGAGATGAATACACATGGCAAATTATCAAAACGCATCAAACAGAAATTCATCAAACAAGTTAGTAGCGCCTGGTGCTCAAGCTGCTATCGATCAAATGAAGTTCGAAATCGCTAGTGAGTTTGGTGTAAACTTAGGACCAGATGCAACAGCTCGTGCGAACGGATCTGTTGGTGGCGAAATCACAAAACGTTTAGTACAATTAGCTGAGCAAAACCTAGGCGGCAAGTACTAATATTAACTAATTTCATATTATGGCTTTAGCGCTCCAAGATTTCTTGGAGCGCTTTCTAGTTTCTTTTAATCAACTTCCTCATTCTTATTCGCAAATGATTTTACGGAAACTTTGCGAATACGTCGATTTTCTACTTCCTTAATGGTAAACAATATCTCTTCATATGAGAAAAAGTCTCCTTTAGCAGGAATATGATCAAACTGCTCATATATCCATCCCCCTAAGGTATGACACGTACTGTCAGGAGAACTAACCGCTATATAGGTTAAAAATTCATCAATAGGGATGTCGGCGTTAAATTCGTACTCTTTTTCCCCTATCTGGTGTACATACTTAACAGCTTCATCATGTTCATCCCAAATCTCTCCTACAATTTCTTCTAATATATCCTCTAAGGTCACAAGACCGGCCGTTCCCCCAAACTCATCAACTACAATTGCCATGTGAACCTTACTTTTTTGGAGCTCTGGCAATAGAACAGATATTTTCATGGATTCTACTACAAAAATAGGTTGTCTCAACAAATCACGAATAGAAATCTCTTTTCTTTGGACTAAACAGGTTAAAAATTCTCTTTCTGATAAAATGCCAATAATATTATCAATATGATCTTCGTATACAGGGACTCTTGAATATCTCTCTTCAAGAAACATTTGACAAACCGAATCAATATCGGCATTTACGTCAACTGCTGTGACATCTATTCTAGGTTTTAAAATTTGCCCCACCACAATGTCATTAAAATTGAGTGAACGATGAACTAGCTCTTTTTCAATATTATTAATCGTTCCTTCTTCTTCGCTTAAATCTACCATCACTTTAATTTCATCTTCTGTAATCGTTGGTGTAGGAGCAGACGCTAACAAGTGAGAAGTTCCTTTTTTCACCTGTAAAAATAAGAAGGAAATCGGGGTTAACAATTTAATAATAATAAATAACAAGGAAGAAATCATCAGCGCAAAAGATTCGGCATGCTCTTTAGCTAACGATTTTGGCAAGACTTCACCAAAAATCAAAATGATGATGGTCATAACGATGATACTAATCACAAGTGCTAGGTTTCCTTTAAACATATCGAGGGCAATTTTAGCTGCCAAAGAGGACGCAGCAATGTTTACGACAATATTTCCTACTAAAATTGTCGATAGCGTCTGCTCAAAGTGTTCAGCAATATGCAGCGCTTTTTTACTTCCCCGATATTTTTTCTCAGCGTAATGTTTTAAACGAATTTTATTTACGCTTGAAAAGGCTGTCTCAGCAGATGAAAAGAAAGCTGATAACATAAGCAAAACGACTAATATCATCATTTGATTCAGAGGCAAGTCTCCCAAAAGACATTCACTCTCCTATTTTTTGATTTTTCTGTCTTTTTATCATATCAAATTTTTTTGTTGGTGAATATTTCATTCATCAACTTTGTATTACTTTATGCTACGCATGCTTTTTATTATGAATAAGTATACAGATTGTATATCCTAAAGAATAGATACTATCTTTTATAGAGGGGTGTAGCCAATGAAAATTTTACTATTAGGCTCTACAGGGCGAGTTGGACAGTCTTTATTAAAAATGATGCTAAAAGATGAAAACGACGTTACTGTACTTGTTAGAGACCGCAATAAGCTACAGGTTAGTCATCCAAACCTACATATCTTACAAGGCGATGTACTTCATCAAGAAAATATCAACTTTGCCCTCAAGCACCAAGATATCGTAGTCAGCGCGTTAAATACAGATGGTGCAGAGACGATTTCAAAAAGTATGCCGCTTATTATAAACAGCATGAAGTATTACGGCGTTCATCGTATTCTTACTATTGGAACTGCAGGCATCTTACAATCACGAACAGAACCAGAAAAGTATCGTTTTCAATCAAATGAATCAAAGCGTAAAACGACGAGAGCAGCAGAAGATCATTTAAAAGGATACTTACACTTGAAGGAAAGTGATCTAAACTGGACGGTTATATGCCCAACATACTTGCCTGAGGGTGAAATAACAGGCACATACCGAGTGGAAAAAGATATTTTACCAGCTGATGCCGTTAAAATTTCAACGGGAGATACGGCTCACTTTACCTACCATGAGATATGGGCTCAAAAGTTTTCCAAATGCCGCGTTGGAATTGCTTATTGAAAAATCAGGAGAACTTTTCGTTTTCAAAACGAGAAGTTCTACATCCAGAAAATACCGATTATAGCTAATCCACCTAGAACAAAACCTCCTATTTGACCAACGAGAGCCGGTGTCAAAACAGGCTTTCCTTTTTCTTTCTCTAATGTGCTAATATCAAGCTTCATCTGATACATTTCTTCTTTTAAATCTTCAATCTGGCCGTGCAGCGCTTGAATCTGACGTTCTTGGTCACTCATTCACTATCTTCCCTTCCCTTTTTTATTTTTATCATATGCGTAAAAAAGTTAAAGCTTTACTTTTCGGCATCACTTTTTCTAAATGATAAAAACTCCTTTCCCCGGCTTTAGGATAAAAAACTCTTTCCTTCTCATAATAAAAAAGAATAGAGTCCTTAGTCACTGTTGAAAGGAGAACACGATGATAAAACTTGTGTTGATTCGGCACGGACAAAGCGTGTGGAATCTTGAAAATAAATTTACAGGCTGGACGGATGTAGATCTTTCTAAAAATGGATTGCAAGAAGCGCGAGAAGCTGGAAAAGTGCTAAAGAAAAACGAATATACTTTTGATATTGCCTATACTTCTGTTTTAAAACGATCCATTCGCACTCTGTGGATTGTCTTACATCAAATGGACTTCATGTGGATTCCCGTATATAAATCTTGGAGGCTGAATGAACGGCACTACGGGGCTCTTCAAGGTTTGAACAAAGAAGAAACCGCAAAAAAATTTGGAGAAGAGCAAGTGCATTTGTGGAGAAGGTCGATGAACGAACGCCCTCCTGCTTTAGAGACAACAGATATTCGCTATGAAGCTTCCAACCCTAAGTATAAGGAATTAGCTAAGGGACAATTTCCTGTAACGGAAAACTTAGCTGATACAGAAAAGCGGGTTCTAGAATACTGGGACGAAACTATTGCTCCTTCTATTAAAGCTGGCAAAAAGGTTATTATTTCCGCTCACGGTAATACGATTAGGGCTCTGATGCAGTACTTGGATAACATTTCCCCTGATGGCATTGCGAACTTGAATGTTCCTACAAGCGTGCCGCTTGTTTATGAGCTTGATGATAATTTAAAGCCCCTTAGACATTATTATTTAGGCATCGATGGAGAGATTCCTACCCATATTCCTTCTTCATAAAAAACGTGCCTAGATTGTAGGCACGTTTTTTTATATGTTTGAACGAAAGTATTTTCCATACGCCCAGTGATTAGTAGGACCGTGCCCGGAACCAATTTCAAGCGTGTGCTTAATCGCATAGTGAACAAAATCGGAAGCGATTTGAACTGCTTCAACCACGCTTTTGCCTTTCGCTAGTTCAGCTGTGACGCAAGCAGCAAACGTGCATCCCGTTCCATGTGTATGCTTTGTATTCATCTTTTCATGCGTGATTTCAACGTACGTATGACCATCATACACTATATCAATCATATCTTGATGAGATTGATCATGTCCGCCTTTAATTACCACGTGCTTTACACCTAGCTCATGAATCTGTTTTGCCGCTTCTTTTCGGTCTTCGATCGTGTGAATTTCTTTACCCGTGATGACTTCCGCCTCCGGTATGTTCGGCGTAATGACTTCACAAAGAGGCAATAATTCTTTTAGAGCCTGTACGGCTTCTCTTTGAAGAAGAGACTGACCGCCTTTTGCAATCATAACGGGATCAACTACAACATTTTGCAGTCCGTACTGTTTGATTTTACGAGCCACTGCGTAAATAATATCAGCACTGAACAACATACCTGTCTTCACTGCATTAGGAAATAAGTCAGTGGCAATTGAATCTAACTGCGTTTCAACTGCTTCTACTTCTAAAGGATAAACTCCTTGAACGCCAACTGTATTTTGTGCAGTCACAGCTGTAATAACAGACATGCCAAAAACGTTACGCTCTTGAAATGTTTTTAAATCAGCTTGAATGCCTGCTCCTCCACCGCTGTCTGATCCAGCAATGGTTAATGCTTTTGGTACTGTCATGCTTGAAACCTCCATCTCTTTCTTACCCAATATACCGATGATAAAGTGACTTTGCTTCTACTATATCATTTGTTCCATGGACAAAGACGCGCCCATCTTGAAACATAACTAAACGGTAATCATCTACATAAAAAGAAAGCAGATACGGATTTTGTTCAATTTTATATCCTTTTTCTTTTAATCGTTCACCTAAAGACTGCAGCGGCTGCTTAGCTGATTTGCCCGGACGGATTTGTACCGTGTTTCTTCCGCATAGCACAGCTGTTTTCGTTTGATTTTCATATTGTAAAAAGGGATAGGTTTGTTCACTGCCGCATGAGCGGCAAGCAGATTTGCGAAACACGTTCACATTGATGCTCGTATACTCATTTTTCCATACGTCAAACGAAACAAGTTCCCTCCTGAGCGCATTCCAGTCTCCGACTAATATTTTTAACACTTCTGTTACTTGATGAGCGACTACCATTTGTACAGCAGGACTAATAATCCCCACTGTATCACATGTTAACCCTCCAAGCGGTACAGATTCAAGCAAACAGGATAAACACGGTGTTTCACTTGGTATGATCGTATAACTAATTCCATAACTTCCTACACAAGCTCCGTAAATCCAAGGAATATCATATTTTTGTGATAAATCATTCATTACAAGGCGTGTGTCAAAATTATCGGTCGCATCAATCATAACATCTACCCCCTCAACAAGCTGTTCTAAAACTTGAGGGGTACCGTCTGCTACGTGCGCTTCTATTTTTACATCATGATTAATATCGTGAAGCCTTTTTTTAGCAGCAATTGCTTTTGGAATTCTTTTATCAGCATCTTTTTCACTATATAATTGCTGACGCTGAAGGTTGCTCCACTCTACATAGTCCCGGTCAATGAGCGTTATTTTCTTTACCCCCGCTCGCGCAAGGGCCTCGGCGTTCCCTGTTCCAAGAGCACCTGCTCCTACAATCAGAACATGCTTTTCTTGAATTAGCTGCTGTCCGCCTTTTCCAATAGGTTGAAACAGTTCTTGGCGGGAATAACGATTAATCAACCGATACTCATCCCTTCTGTTGGACTGCTTGCCGTTGCATATTGTTTCTTTTCAATACGTCCTGCTTCAAATGCTGCTCTTCCTGCCTCAATCGCTAGCTTCATAGCACGAGCCATTTTCACAGGATCTTTTGCTCCTGAAACAGCTGTATTTAATAACACACCATCTGCTCCTAGCTCCATAGCTTGAGCTGCGTCTGAAGCCGTTCCAATACCTGCATCTACAATTACTGGAACAGTTGATTGTTCAATGATAAAACGCATGTTCAACGGATTAATAATACCTTGACCTGAACCGATAGGCGAAGCTCCTGGCATAATGGCATGTACGCCTAACTCCTCTAAACGACGCGAAAGTAAAACATCATCTGATGTGTAAGGTAAAACGGTAAAGCCCTCTTTTAACAGTTCTTCACTAGCTTTTAATGTTTCAACTGGATCAGGAAGCAGCGTCTTATCACATCCAATTACTTCTACTTTCACCATATCACAAAGTCCAGAAGCCTTTGCTAATTTAGCAATACGTACGGCCTCTTCTGCATTTTTTGCTCCAGCAGTGTTAGGCAAAAGAGTGAAACGCTTCACATCAAGCGCTTCTAGTAAATTAGGCTGATTTTGATCAAAAATATCCATTCGTCTAACAGCAAATGTTAAAATTTCTGTTTCCGACTCTTCTACCGCTTGACGCTGAGTCATAAAGTCCGGAAATTTCCCTGTTCCTAATAATAAACGTGAATTAAATGTATATTGTCCAATTTTTAACATACTCTTCATCCTCCTCCTACAAATGAAACGACTTCTAACGCATCTCCATCTTTTAAACTTGCATCACTATGTTCTTCTTTTTGTAAAATATTCTTGTTTAGCTCAACAATTACCACTCGTTCATGCAGGTTCTGAGCCTGCAACAAGTGCTGAACCGTTTCAATTTCCTCTCCAACAGTAACGGTCTTACCATTAATGATTAGATTCAATGAACTCCCTCCATTACTCTAGTTAGCTGAAATGATGTAAAAAATGAATGATTCGGCTTTTTCCTTAACAAAGCATCAGCCATAATTTTTCCAGTTGCAGCACTTAATAAAATACCGTTTCGGTAGTGGCCAAACGCCATGTGTAGATTCACTATTTCAGGATGCTCTCCTAAATAAGGCCAGCCATCATTTGTTTGTGGACGAAGACCTGCCCATGCTTTTTCAAATGTGGCTTCTTTAATAGCCGGCAGAAGCGCAGAAGCTTTATTCAGCAAAAATTGAATACCTTGTGCAGAAACCGTCTTGGTAAAATCATGCTGTAGCTTAGTTGCCCCTATTACGATTCTTCCACCAGTCTTTGGCACTAAGTAAAAACCTTCATCTAAAAATATCGTTTTAGAAAGCAAAGGCTTATGACTTTGCAAAGCAATACACTCCCCTTTTACAGGAAACACCTGACCTAAATGTTCAGAAGAAATAAAGCGTTTAGCCCATGAGCCTGCTGCAATAACTACTTTTTCTCCATAAAAAGATCCTTTGGACGTCTGTACACCTTTTACTGTTTCATTTTCCATAATAAGAGAATGAACGTCACAGTATTCGAATATATCTGTTCCGTGATACAAGGCTCCATGAGCAAGAGCTTGCGTTAACTTAGCCGGAGCTAGCTGGCCGTCCCCCGGTATTGTAATGGCTCCGTATATGTCTGGAGAGAGCCCGGGTTCTAACAAACGCGCTTCTTTTACATCAATCCATTTTACATGTTCATCCCACCTGTGGTGCTGAGCGGCTTTTTTCTTTAATACGTGTGCATCTTCTTCTGTTACAGCGACTTTTAATAAGCCTTTTTGAATGAGCTCTACGTCGATGGCCGTTTTTTCTTTTAGTTCCTTCACCAGCTCAGGAAACATGCTTCTGCTCTTAATAGCAAGGTCTAAAAGAGGACCTTCTTCATCAATTTCAGCTTGAGCACCTAAAATACCAGCGGCTGCACTTGAAGCTTCACAACCAATTTGATTGCGCTCAAGAATGGCTACTGATGCTCCTTGTTTTGACAAATGATAAGCGATAGAAGAGCTAATTATGCCTCCTCCGACTAACAGTACATCATAATGCTGCTTCATTTTCTCCACCTCCAGATGTCCATATATGAGAATATTGTTTAATCGCTTTAAGGGGATCTTGCGCAAGCATGACACTAGACATCACAGCTATACCATGTGCTCCTGTTTGCAGTACCTCTTTGGCATTTCCAGGTGTAATCCCACCAATCGCAATAACTGGTATCTCCACAGCGTCTACTACTTCTTTTAGCGCTGCTATCCCTCGACTTTTTAATCCTTTTTTTGAATGAGTTGAATAAATATGTCCGTATAGAATATAATGAGCGCCATCTTTTTCAGCTTCTAGAGCTTCTTCCACAGAGTGAACTGATTTTCCCACAATAAGAGAAGGAAATGCGTCTCTAACACACGAAACATCTAAACTATGATAGGCAAGCTGTACGCCTTTTGCTTTTAAAGCATGCGCTACATCAACTCGGTCATTTACAATAATTTTAGAGCGACAAAATGGCAGGCTTTCTAGCAAACATTGAATCTGCTTTGCCGTTTTCTTTTTTTCTCTAATATGAATGACACCCACAAAAGGCTCAATAGCCGTTAAAATGTCCCGAACCTCTTTAACTGGCTGCTTATCTGTTGTAATGACATGAAATTTAGGAATATCCATATGATCGAAACCTTTCCGTTCAGAATAAAGAGAAATTTCAATCACTTCATCTTGTGTAGAGGGCTTGATTACATACAAAAAAACCACTCTACAACGTAGAGTGGTTAGCATGTATCGTTATGTAAACATGATCGCCACTTCCCTACGCTGGTACAAACCAGATCAGGTTCAAAGGGTCCGAAATACATTCGTCTCAGCTTCAAAAAGCTCCCCTAGTGATTGCTATTTATTGATTTTGTTTTTGCACTTAAAATTATAACACAACTAGATGTAAATACAATATCTCTTTATGCTCTTACGGCTCTCTTCCTTTTATAGATGTATCTTTTAAGCTTCTTTACTAAGAGGCCCGGCGCACCGCATCATTCTGCTTTTTATATAGTTAGTAATCGGTATAGTCGTCAAATTCTTCTTTGTCTTTTTCCTTTTTCCGATCCCATATAAACAGCAGGAGTAACATAATAAAAGTTAGAATATAAAAACCGTAAAAAATAAATGCCGCCACAACATTTATAAATAAAAATAAAAAACCGATGATCTGACCTGCAACAGCTACAATCAACAAAATGTATTTCCAAACTTCTGCTTTTCTATCCATTCTCTACTTCTCCGTCTTTTTGTTTTTCCCTACTAGAAACGTTCTCTTTACTTAAATAAAAACGTTCCTGCAATTAAACCGACTGTAAATAAACCAACTGTTCCAAATGCTGAAATCCCCACGTAAGCCAACATTTTCCGATAAGATTTTTCTCGAATTAACTGTACGGTTTCCACACTAAACGTTGAAAAAGTGGTAAAGGCACCAAAAAAACCAATGCCAATCATTAAAAATATTGAATCATCATAAGCATGACTCGGAACCTTTCCATAATAACTACCGTAAAAAAGACCAAGGCCAAACGCACCGAGCAAGTTTACAAACAGCATTGATACTGGAAAAGGAGGGTTTGAAACTGCTTTTGTAACTTTTAAACCCAAAAGATAACGGCATATTCCTCCAGCTGCTCCACCAAGTGCCAAGCTCACTATGCTCATTTACTTCACCTCATGTACTTTCACTAAATTTTCCCCTGCCGCTTCACCGCATAGATAGCCTGCTAAAGCAAGAAGGATTCCACCTACTAAAGAGACAATGACATAAATGGCTCCCCCAAATAAATGGTGCTGAGTGAGAGAAATGACGTCTCCTGCAAACGTTGAATACGTTGTAAAACCGCCGCACACGCCAACTCCTAGTCCAAGCTTTATCCATTCTTTTGGCTTTTTCCACACAAAAAATCCTGTTAATAGGCCTAGTATGAAGCTTCCTAATAGGTTTTCGATTACCGTTCCTATTGGATAGCCCGTATATAATAAGGAAAGATTCAGCAAATAACGTGCATATGTACCAGCGATAGCGCCAAAGGCAATTGAGATTAAGTTTATGGCTTTCATCATATCGCTCCGTTTCATAAATTCTTCTTTAAGTGTACCATAAGGAATTTATTTCTACCTTAACATTTAACTATATGTTTATTGCACCAAAAGTCATGAAAAAATGAAAGAGAAAATCGTCGCATGAAACTTCCTTTTTACTCCTCAAATATCCCTTAAAAATCCACTTAATCCAAATTTTAAAATCTTTCTGTATCCTTATGACAAACCGTGTATAGAAGGTATATTTCCCTTATTTTAAGTCACATTAATCGTATAAGTTTTTTTTGTTGACTTTTGCTGTGTTCTTGTTTAGTATCACAGAGTATTATTTCCTATCAGAATACTAGGGGGTTTAGAAAATGAAGAAATTTGCTGCACTTTTGTCGCTACTATTAGCTTTCACAGTTGTGCTTGCCGCATGCGGTTCTAGCTCAAAAAATGAAGCAAACAATGGAGACAATAAATCTTCACAAGAAGATTTATATAATAAAGTGAAAAAAGATGGCGTATTAACAATTGGAACTGAAGGTACATACCCTCCGTTCACTTTTCATGATGACAAACAAAAGCTAACTGGGTTTGATGTAGAATTGGCTCAAGAAGTAGCTAAACGTCTTGGCGTAAAAGCTGAGTTCAAAGAAACACAGTGGGATGGCATGTTTGCTGGATTAGATGCTAAACGATTTGACATGATTGCTAATGAAGTTGGTATTCGTGAAGATCGTCAAAAAAAATACGATTTCTCTGATCCATACATCCAGTCAGGGGCTGTATTAATTGTTCGTAAAGACGAAAAAGATATCAAATCATTTAAAGATTTAAAAGGAAAAAAATCAGCGCAGTCATTAACAAGTAACTATAAAGACATGGCTCAATCTTATGGTGCAAACATTACGAGTGCTGAAGGTTTTGCTCAAGCAGTAGAACTAATGAGCGCAAACCGTGTTGATGCTACAATCAATGATAAATTATCGTTCCTTGACTATAAGAAAAAGCACCCTAACGCACCTATCAAAATCGCGGATGAAAAATCCGATGGTGCTGCAAGCGGCTTTATGTTTAGAAAAGACAGCGGTAAGTTAGTGGATGAAGTAAACAAAGCATTGAAAGATATGAAAAAAGACGGAACATACGCAAAAATTTCTAAGAAATGGTTTGGCGAAGATGTTTCTCCTAAATAATATTTTTCCTGATGGAGAGCGATTGAATCAATTGATTTCAATCGCTCAATCATCTCTTTTACCAATGCTAAAGGGAGCTATTCAATATTCTATTCCACTAACATTAATCACGTTTGTACTCGGTATCATTTTAGCTGTCTTAACAGCCTTGGCTCGTTTATCATCTATAAAAGTTTTAAATATAATTGCGCGCATCTATGTATCGATTATTCGAGGTACACCGCTGCTTGTGCAATTATTTATTATTTTCTACGGCTTACCCAATTTAGATATAACAATTGACCCATTTATCTCTGCTGTTATTGGATTTTCATTAAGTGTAGGTGCGTATGCATCTGAAATTATCCGAGCAGCGATTCAATCTATTCCTAAAGGACAGTGGGAAGCTGGTTACTCACTTGGTATGACCTATTCCCAAGCGTTAAGACGGATTATTTTACCGCAAGCAGCACGTGTATCGATTCCGCCATTATCTAACTCTTTTATTAGCCTTATTAAAGATACGTCACTTGCATCGCTTATTCTTGTTTCTGAGATGTTCCGTAAAGCTCAAGAAATTGCTTCGACTAACTATGAATTTTTACTTCTTTATAGTGAAGCAGCGCTCTTGTACTGGATTATGTGTACAATCTTATCCATTATCCAAGGACGCATTGAAATAAGACTAGATCGTTACGTATCTAAATAACCGTTTCGAGTAGCTAAAGGAGTTTTTTATATGATTAATATCAAAAATTTGCATAAATCATTCGGTGATTTGCAAGTATTAAAAGGGATTGATTTAGAAGTTGAACAGGGCAAGGTAATTGTATTAATCGGTCCTTCTGGATCGGGTAAAACTACTTTTTTACGTTGCTTAAATCTGTTAGAAATCCCAACAGACGGCACGATTGAACTTGATAAAAAAAGCATGAATTTTACCAAGCCTGTTCGTAAAAAAGACATTACTTCATTTCGAAGTCTAACAGGTATGGTCTTTCAAAACTATAACTTGTTTCCTCATAAAAATGCTCTTGAAAATGTTATGGAAGGTCCTGTAATTGTAAAAGGTGTTTCCGCTCAAGAAGCAGAAAAAAGAGGGAAAGAATTATTAACACGAGTTGGCTTAGGAGACAAGCTCGACTTTTATCCTTTCCAGCTGTCTGGCGGACAACAACAGCGTGTTGGCATCGCCAGAGCAATGGCGATGGATCCAAAAGTTATGCTGTTTGATGAGCCTACTTCAGCTCTTGATCCTGAGCTTGTAGGAGACGTTCTTCAAGCGATGAAAGACTTGGCAAAAGAAGGAATGACGATGGTGGTGGTAACTCACGAAATGCGCTTTGCCCGTGAAGTAGCGGATGAAGTTATTTTTATGGATCAAGGTGTCATTATGGAAAGAGGGACACCGGATCAAATATTTTCAAATCCTCAGCAAGAGCGGACACGTCAATTCTTGAATATGATTCATTAAAAAGGTTGCACACTTTCATGTGCAACCTTTTTCTTTATTTGACTACTGCTTTTTTCATTAAATCGGTAATGTACGTAAAGAATGCTTCAGCTGTGACGTCATATACGACATCTACAGGTCGTCCCTCTTCGGAAATTTCTGTTCTTCCTTGGCTCGGTGTTTCTGTATGCACAATACTCGAAACGGTTTTTACCTTCACAAGTGTTGAATTCCCTGTAAATGCTGTTGTGAGTACATCCCACAAATAATATGTTGAATTGGTTTCAACGTGTACAAGCGGCGGGCAAGCCGCGTAGCACTGCCCTACAAAGTCTACTCCTTCATATCTTCGAAGTGAAGCCCACATTTGACGAATAGCGGGCGTTAAGGGAACTTGATTCGTGCTTTCTAAAGCAACCATCTCAATTTTAATTTTGCTTTCCCATACTTTCGCTACTGCTTCTGGATCCCAAAAAGCATTCCACTCCGCCGTTCCATCGTGTTCGGGCTCTTGCACGTTTCCTACTTCTTGAAATGTACCGCCCATCCATACTAACTTGTCAATTTTCTCTTCTATTTCCGGCGCTTTTTCCAATGCTCTTGCTAAATCTGTTAACGGTCCTGTAAACAATAAAGTTGTTTTCCCGGCTGTGTGCTGCAATGTCTCGATTAAATGATCATGAGCAGGGAGCTGACTTATTTTTGTTTGTACTTCCCCTTTTTCATTTAAAATCGGTAGTGCATCCACATAAAACGTATGCATGCGCCATTCTTTTGGAAATGGATTCATGCCGCGTGAAGTAGATTTGGCTACCTCGATATCATAACTTCCAAAACGATCAATAATCTTTTGGCTTGCGCTGATACCTGGCTCTAGATATCCGTCAGCGGGAATGACAGATACTCCCGTTACTTTTACATCATCCATTTGCAGCAGTAAAAAAAGCGATACTAAATCATCGATGCCTGCATCGTGGTTAAAATATACATTTGTACTCATTTCTCTTCTCCTCTTTTCTATGTATTGCTAACTAATAGCTATACCGCTATTTTACAATGAAATAATCCCTTTCGTAATCAAAGTATTAGGAACTTCTTTTACTATTTTCTATAATGGGTATAGAAATAAGGTAATCTATGTATAGATGTATACATCTCATTATAGAAAGGAGAAATAAAATGGAGCAATCATTTTCAGCATTAATCGTAGATAAAAAAAGTGAACACCAAGTGGAGGCGTCCGTCCAAGAACTGACGCTAAACGATTTGCCAGAAGGCGATGTACTTATTCGCGTTCATTATTCAGGGGTGAATTATAAAGATAGCTTAGCCAGCATCGCAAACGGAAATATTGTGACAAGCTACCCATTTGTCCCAGGAATCGACCTAGCAGGCGTCGTTGTATCTTCTGACAGCCCTGATTTTAAAGAAGGTGATCGTGTCATTGCAACAAGCTATGACATTGGCGTATCACACTTTGGAGGCTATAGTGAGTATGCGCGCATACGCAGCGAATGGATTGTCCCTCTTCCTCAAAATCTAACGTTAAAAGAAGCAATGATTATCGGAACAGCTGGCTTTACAGCTGCTTTATCTGTGCATCGCTTAGAGGAAAACCATACTAGTCCATCTAATGGCTCTGTGCTTGTAACAGGCGCTACGGGAGGTGTAGGAAGCTTTGCGGTTGCCATTCTTTCAAAATTAGGCTACACAGTGGAAGCAAGTACGGGAAAAAGCTCGGAAGCAGCTTATTTGAAAGAGCTTGGCGCTTCCTCTATTGTAGCGCGTGAAGACGTTTATAACGGTAAATTAAAAGCATTAGGCAAGGAAAAATGGGCCGCTGCGGTGGATCCTGTGGGCGGAGAGCCTCTAGCTTCTGTTCTCAGTCAAATTCAGTACGGAGGCTCTGTAGCTGTCAGCGGGCTAACAGCTGGAGGCAAAGTGCCAACAACCGTCTTTCCCTTCATTTTAAGAGGGATTAATTTATTAGGTATCGATTCTGTTTACTGTCCAATGCCTACTCGAAAAGAGATTTGGAATAGACTCGCTAATGACTTTAAGCCTGAGAGCTTAGAACCTTTCATTCAGCAGGAAATTTCACTACAACAGCTCCCTGAGGTACTTCCGACTTTATTAAAAGGACAAGCTCGAGGACGAACAATTGTGAAGCTATAAAAAAACGGAGAAACCTAGGTTTCTCCGTTTTTTCACGAACAGAAGCATGTTATTATGCATCTATTTTTGCTATTAAATCCGTCACTAATTCTTTCATGGTCACATCAGCTAAGACTTGTTCCATGGCATCTTGAGAATGTTTTAAAATCAATTCAAGAACACTTTGAATATTGGCTCCTACAGGACACTCCACATTCGGATTTTCATGCATTTGAAACAATTCTCCTTCTTCCACTGCCGCCACCGCTCGATAAACGTCTAACAACGTTATCTCTTCTAAATCTTTCAATAGATAAGCTCCGCCAGCTCCGGCTTTTACACCCACGAGTCCAGCTTTCTTTAACATCCCAATTACTCGTCTTATAACAACAGGATTTGTATTTACACTGCTAGCAATCCACTCTGAAGTACTAGGATGACTGCTATCTACTTTAATTAAAGATAGTATGTGAACGGCCACGGTGAATCGACTGCTAATTTTCATTGCTCTCACTCCTATTTTGTTGTAATCATTATAGTTACAACATTTAGGAAAGTCAAGCATGCTTTTTTAGGAAAGAATGTCCTCTTCTACCGCCTCATAAAAACGCAGCGTTTTCTTGATTTCCATAGCTTCAGAAAATACTTTCGTTTTCTTTTTATTCGCTTCTTTATGTTCGTTCACATGTTCTTCTCTTGAGATCCACGCTTGAAAGAACTGCTTATCTTCCCACTTGGATACAAAGACATATTCAACTTTATCTGCGGAATCTTTTTTCCAGCATTCGAACGATAAATTTCCTTTGGCTGCCTCAATTTCTGTTTTGTTTTTCTTAGCTTTTTGCTTGAGCTGTTCTTCAAATTTCTTTTCTGTTTCAAAACTTGCGTTTACAACAAACATCTTATCTTCCTTTCTAAATGAAAGTAATTCTCATTGAATTATCGCATACTCATTTTATTTTTTCAATTTATATGGATAAGTTACAGAAACCCAAAAAGACCGCTGTTTAAGCGGTCTTCTCTTTTACAAATGCTTTCTATGCACTGTTTTTCCATCATACGTAAAGGCAATAGGTTTGCCTTCCATCATCGTTTCTAAATGAACGGGGCGGCCCCAAAGCTGATGAACATAAGGTACCACTTTTTCTAAGTATTTGACATCTAATTCAATTCCTTCATACCAGTGTTTTAAATAGAGCTCTCCATTTTTTAAATAGTCTCCATTGGTTACTGTGATGTAAGGAAATCCGCCGTTTACGCGCATATTAACAAGCTGATCTCTAACTTCTGTCCATTCTTTATCGACAATTTTGTAATCTTTCCCTTGCTTTTGGAATAAGTACATATCCTCCCGCATGACTAAATCTTTTGTTAAGTAATTGCGGATAAAGGAAATATCTGATTCAACTTCACGTACCTCAAACATCTTCTCTCTTCCTGATCCGGGCTCGACGCCCCGGCGAATCATATCTTCTGTTGGATTATTGTAGCGTTCTTCAATGTCTTCAAAGATTTTTAATCCTAAATAATATGGATTAATTCCCGTCTTAGACGGCTGCACAACCCCTGCATTTAGCTTGGCGAATTCTATCGCTTCATCACTCGTTAAGTCCATTTCTCGAATAATGCGCTGATGCCAGAAAGAAGCCCAGCCTTCATTCATAATTTTTGTTTCAAGCTGCGGCCAGAAATAAAGCATTTCTTCTCGCATCATCGTTAAAATATCCCGCTGCCAGTCCTCTAAATAAGGACTGTATTCTTCGATAAATAATAAGATGTCTTTTTCAGGCTGAGGCGGAAATTTTTTAAAAGATTTTGGAGGTTTTGGTTTTTTCTTTTCTTTATAATCCAAATTCCATAAATCATCGTAAGGAGAAATGATTTCTTCTTCCGATGATTCTACATCATCTATGCTCCAAGAAAGCTTGGCACGCATAAGGGACGGATCAATATGTTCCTGAATCGATAGGACAGCATCTAAAAACTTTTCTACTTCACGCTTACCGTGCTTTACTTCGTATTCTTTAATTCGATCAGCGGTCGCTGCCATACTTTCTACCATATCCCGTTTAGTGTTAGCAAAACGGCTGTTATTTTTAAAGAAGTCACAGTGGGCTAACACGTGAGCTACAATTAATTTATTTTGAATAAGCGCATTGGAATCCAATAAAAATGCATAACAAGGATCTGAATTGATAACTAATTCATAAATTTTACTCAATCCCAGATCGTAGTGTAATTTCATTTTGTAAAATTGTTTTCCAAAGCTCCAATGTGAAAAACGAGTTGGCATCCCATATGCACCAAACGTATAAATAATATCTGCCGGGCAAATTTCATAGCGCATCGGATAAAAATCTAAGCCGAAACCGCTAGCTATTTCCGTAATTTCATCAATCGCACGGTATAATTGCTTATAATCTGCTTCTTTCACGACAGCTCCCCCTTTCACTCCTTACTTCAATCTATGTACAAACATGTCAATTCATGTGTTTTCATCAAAAAGAAGCTTTATTTTTTCAAGAAAAGGGGATTTTTATTTAGTTGTCTTAAATAATGGATGTAATATACCTATTATGCTGCATCATTCTTTGCTCTTCTTATCATTTATCCGGTGCTGTACGTTTATTCTTCTTGCATAATGACTACAACCTCTTTTAATTATGCACTGGTCTTTTGCCCAACATTTACAGCGTAAGAATTCCCGCAAATATCATACACTAATTTCAACTCCTCAAAAGGAGGAACGTTATTAATGGATGTAATTGATTATGATCGAGCTTTATATTACACACACCGTTCACAATGGGATAACTTATTAATTTTAATGGTTCGAACAGACGACGATTTTCTTTCAAAAAAGATTGAACATTTTTTGCACGCCTACAATTTTGAACGAAACTACCGCATCATTCAAGAAGAGCTTTATTCTTTACTACGCTACATTGATCATGCAACGGAATATTCGGAGCACAACCCGGAGCTTCTGGAAGAATCATTGTACTAGTATTTTTGATACACACACTTGGACAAAGAAGGGATGAATTCCCTTCTTTATTTTTTTATGTTGCACTAAAAATATGCATACTTTATTTCAAAAAACCTTACATAATATATGTAAACACATTTATTTTTATCGTTGACATAAAAGTGAATTCGACGTACAATCTTCAGTACATACGCTAAGATATTTCAGTACATACTGGGAGGAACATATATGAGTACTAATAAAAGGTTTCGCACATTAGATTTAACGCTAGCCGGTATGTTTGCGGCTCTGATGGCTATTGGTGCAAACATTACTTCTTGGGCACCTTTTTTACAAGTAGGCGGCGTGCCTCTTTCACTTCAGCCTTTTTTTGTTATATTAGCAGGACTTTTACTTGGGAGCCGAATGGGTTCTATTTCGATGATTGTATACGTATTAATTGGCATTGCCGGCGCCCCGGTATTTGCTCAATTTAAAGCAGGAATTGGTATTTTATTTGGAAGCACCGGCGGCTTTTTGCTTTCTTATATCGTAGCAGCATTTATCACAGGAAAAATTATGGAAATGCGCGGGAAGCCAACTTTTTCTATCTTTTTAATTTCATCGCTAGTTGGTATTGCGGTTATTTATTTAATTGGTACTACGTATATGTATGCAGCAGTTAATTACTGGCTTGAAGCTCCTGCAATGACATATGCAGCCGCTTGGAAGATTATGTCGTGGTTTGCGGTAAAGGATCTTATTTTTACTGTTCTTGGGGCTATGCTTGCTCCGAAAATTTATAAAGCCCTACGATCTTCTTCGTACTTGTCAAATACGCAATCAAACAAAGTATCATAAAAGAAGCCTGCTCAAGTTTGAGCAGGCTTTACTTTTATACCGTTTTCACTTTATCCAATACACGTTCTACTTCACCCATTACAGCTGTTTGTACAGCTTCTAAATGAGCAATGCTTGTTGCTTCATCTTCTGACACGACGCCAAAATAGAACTTCACCTTTGGCTCTGTACCAGACGGACGAAGGCAGAACCAAGAACCGTCTTCTAAGATATATTTTAATACATTTGATTTTGGTAATGTAATTTCTTCTACTTTTCCTGCTTTAATATGCTGACGCTCACTTAATGTATAATCCTCTACAACCGAAACATTTAATCCTGCAATGTCAGTAGGAGGTTCATTTCTAAATGTAGCCAAAATATGCTGAATTTGCTCAGATCCTTCTTTTCCTTTAAGCGTTAAAGATTTCAGACCTTCACGATAGAAACCATATTTAGTAAACACTTGCTGAAGCGCTTCGTATAGTATCATGCCCTGCTTTTTATAATAAGCACAAGCTTCTACTGCTAGAATGGCTGCTTGTACAGCGTCTTTGTCACGAGCAAAGTCACCAATTAAATAGCCATAGCTTTCTTCATAACCGAATTGGAATGTATACTCGCCCGTTTGCTCATATTGCTTAATTTTTTCACCGATAAATTTAAAACCTGTTAGAGTGTCAACAACTTGCAGTCCAAATGAACGAGCAATTTGTGCGCCGATTTCTGACGTTACAATCGTTTTTAACACAACGCCATTAGCAGGCAGCACGCCTTTTTCTTTCTTTTGAGAAAGCAAATAGTGAAGCAATAAAGCACCCGTTTGGTTTCCTGTTAATAACGCATATTCGCCGCTTGGATCTTTGACAGCAATTCCTAAACGGTCTGCATCTGGATCCGTTGCGATTAAGATATCTGCATCAATTTCTTTTCCTTTACGAACAGCATATTCAAATGCAGCAGGCTCTTCAGGATTCGGAGATTTAACCGTCGAGAAATTTGGATCAGGAAGTTCTTGTTCTTCAATAACCGTGACATTTTCGTAACCGATGGATTGAAGCGCGTTGCGAACTGGCTTATTAGCTGTACCATGCAGAGGTGTAAAAACCACTTTTAAGTCTTTACCTGTTTCAGAAGCTAGCTCTGGATTAATTAAAATCGTTTTTAGTTTCTCATTGTATGCTTCGTCAATCGCTGAACCAATCATTTCAATAAGACCTTTTTCTTTTAGCTCCGCTTCAGATTGAACAGCTAATGCAAGTTCATTTTCCACAGCATTTACAAAGCCAACTAGTTCATCAGCTTCTTTTGGCGGCAACTGACCACCGTCTGGACCATATACTTTGTATCCATTATATTCAGGAGGATTGTGGCTCGCTGTAATAACAATACCTCCAAATGCGTTTAACTCACGCACTGCAAATGAAAGTTCAGGTGTTGGTCTTAGCTCTTCAAATACATACGTTTTAATTCCGTGACTTGCTAATGTTTTTGCTGCTTCCATTGCAAATTCAGGGGATTTGTGGCGAGAATCATACGCTATGACTACTCCTTGGTTAATAGCTTCTTCGCCAGCTTGTTTAATGTACTCAGCAAAGCCTTCGGAAGCTTTTCGGATTGTATACGTATTCATACGGTTTGTACCCGCTCCAATTTCCCCACGCATTCCGCCTGTTCCAAATTCTAATGTTTTGTAAAAACTATCTTCTAATTGTTTTTCATCACCTTTGATTGCGTCTAAATTTTGACGTAATTCAGGATCTAAATTTGGATGATTAACCCAAGATGTATACGTTTCTTTCCAACTCATAAAAAAAAGCCCCCTTATATAAATGTAAATATGTATGAAAAGAGAAAAACGAGTAATCGTCTTTCTCTTTTTTTAACAGTCATATTATATTTCTTCGTCAAAATTTGACTTCCTGCTATTATATTATGGCTGTATTGACAAATTTTGAGGTACTTTTTATTTTATCATGAAATACCTGTCATACGGTTAACTTTTTCATCTACTGGTACAACTGCGTCATGAAGGTGCTGTTCTAATTCATCCGTATAAGCTTTTGTTTGCTCAGGCGTCCACTTTAACTCTTCGGCCATATGAGCAATCACTTGTTTTTTCCAGCTTCTTACCCAATTGATATCAAAGAATAAAGCGCCCGTACGTCTAATAAAGAAGTCCACTGGTTTTGAAACCATTTCTTCTTCTATGCCATATTGAATTTGCAGAAATACACTAGCTGGAAGGTCGCTGTTTTTTAGCTGATCCGGACGTTCAATCATGTAGCGGTATACTTTATCTACGTTTGAGCCATAGCGTTTTACAAGCTTTTCAGCAGCGTCACGTGATAACCCTAGTTTGATGCCTTCTTTGACTTTTTGCTCTACAAACGTTGGGAACCCACCTGAACCTCCTACATTACCTCCAGAAATCGGTAAATGTTTAGTTTGACAGCTTTCAAATTCGCGTCCTTCTGCTTTAAAATCTTCAGCTACGCGATTTACGACAATTTCAGCCATTTTACGGTACCCAGTTAATTTCCCTCCAGCGATCGTAATTAAACCTGATTCCGATGTCCAGATTTCATCTTTACGCGAGATTTCAGAAGGGTCTTTTCCTTGTTCGTGAATAAGTGGACGAACACCAGCCCAGCTTGATTCCACATCGTCTACTGTAAGATCAACCGTTGGGAACATATAGTTAATCGCATCAATAACATATTGACGGTCTTTTACAGTCATACGCGGATGTCTAGCGTCTTCTTTATAGACCGTGTCTGTTGTGCCCACATATGTTTTTCCATCACGCGGAATTGCAAACACCATACGTCCATCAGGTGTATCAAAATAAATGGCTTGTTTTAACGGAAAGCGCTCTTGATCAATAACTAAGTGAATTCCTTTTGTTAATTGAAGCTGCTTGCCTTTTTTTGAATTATCTTTTTCACGCAGCGTGTCCACCCATGGACCTGCAGCGTTGACGATTTTTTTCGCATAGATATTATATTCTTTATTCGTAAGCTGATCACGAACAACAGCCCCTACTACTTTTCCTTTATCATAAATGAAGTTTTCCACTTTTGTGTAATTGACTAAATCTGCTCCTCTTGCGGCAGCTTCTTTAGCTACTTCAATTGTTAAACGTGCATCATCTGTTTTATATTCAACGTAGTAACCGCCGCCTTTTAAGTCTTTAGATTTCACCAATGGCTCGCGGCTAAGCGTTTCTTGTGCACTAAACATTTTGCGGCGCTCTGAGCGTTTTACACCAGCTAAGAAATCATATACGCGCAGTCCGATTGAAGTTGAGAATTTACCGAATGTTCCACCCGTATGGAAAGGTAACAGCATCCACTCCGGAGTCGTTACATGAGGGCCATTTTCATATACGATGGCACGTTCTTTACCAACTTCAGCTACCATTTTAACTTCAAACTGTTTTAAATAGCGTAGGCCGCCGTGAACAAGCTTCGTTGAACGACTAGATGTTCCTGCTGCGAAATCCTGCATTTCAACTAATGCCGTTTTCATACCTCGATGAGTCGCGTCAAGGGCAATACCCGAACCAGTAATTCCCCCACCAATTACTAGTAAATCATATTGATTTTGTGTCATGTCTACCAATTTATTCGAACGTGTTTGACTTGAAAACATACGTCATTCCCCTTTCATTTTTCAAAGATATCAATTTTTTCCAATATACCAAAAAGAGAGACCACAAATCACATATATAGTATGCCTACATATGGATCTGTGGTCTCTCCGATTCTCCAACCAATTTATTAACTTGAGTAAATTATATCATACATGCACTTTTAATTAAAGGATTTTTATCAAATAATTACTTAAAAGCCATTGTTGCATGCACGGCTTTTTTCCAGCCGCTATATAATTCTTCACGCTTTTCTTCTTCCATATTTGGTTCGAAAGATTTTTCCATATTCCACTGCTGCGCAATTTCATCGCAATCTTTCCAGTAGCCAACCGCTAGACCCGCTAAATATGCTGCCCCAAGAGCTGTTGTTTCATTCACTTGAGGACGCTCAACCGGAACGTCTAACACATCACTTTGGAACTGCATTAAGAAATTATTCTTAACTGCTCCTCCGTCTACACGCAGTGTTTTTAATGTAATTCCAGAGTCGGCTTCCATTGCACTTAATACATCTCTTGTTTGATAAGCTAGTGATTCAAGCGTTGCACGGATAAAGTGTTCTTTTTTTGTACCACGAGTCAATCCAAACATCGCTCCCCGTACATCGCTATCCCAATATGGCGTTCCAAGTCCTACGAAAGCCGGCACGATATATACGCCGTCTGTAGACTCTACTCGCGTTGCATAGTTTTCAGTTTCAGCCGCATTTTTAAACATTCTTAAACCGTCCCGAAGCCACTGAATAGCAGATCCTGCTACAAAAATACTGCCTTCAAGCGCATATTCTACCTTACCGTTAATCCCCCATGCTAATGTAGTTAACAAACCGTGATCGGACTTAACTGCTTTTTCACCCGTATTCATTAACATGAAGCAACCTGTTCCATACGTGTTCTTCGCCATTCCTTTTTCATAGCACGCTTGTCCGAATAAAGCGGCTTGCTGATCTCCTGCTGCTCCCGCAATTGGAATACTCTGACCGAAGAAGTGATAATCTACTGTATGAGCGTATACTTCAGAAGAAGGCTTTACTTCTGGAAGCATAGATTTCGGTACTCCTAAAATATCTAGCAGTTCATCATCCCATTTTAAATCGTAGATATTGAACATAAGCGTACGGGATGCGTTTGAGTAATCCGTTACATGCGCTTTTCCACCTGATAGCTTCCAAATTAACCATGTATCGATTGTTCCGAATAACAATTCACCGTTTTCTGCTTTTTCTCGTGCACCTTCTACGTTATCTAAAATCCACTTTACTTTTGTTCCAGAGAAGTATGCATCAATTAATAATCCCGTTTTGTCGCGGAACGTATCGTTTAATCCTTTTGCTTTTAACTCTTCACAAATGCCAGACGTTTGTCGAGACTGCCATACAATTGCATTGTATACTGGCTTTCCTGTTGCTTTTTCCCATACTACTGCTGTTTCACGCTGATTGGTAATTCCAATTCCTTCGATTTGATCAGCATGAACACCTGACTCAGATAAACAAGATGCGATAACTGCTAAGATAGAACCCCAAATTTCACTTGCATTATGCTCTACCCAACCTGGTTTTGGAAAGTACTGTGTAAACTCTTTTTGAGCTACATGTACAACTTCACCTTTTTTATTAAATAACATTGCTCGTGAGCTTGTCGTTCCCTGGTCTAAAGATAAAATAAATTTTTCCATATCAATATCCCCTATTCTCTGTATAGTGTCGTTTCTTTATTGTACATAGTTAGATGGTAAAGCGCATTCATTTTTTTGGTACTACTGCTGATTGAATTTGTGCTGCCTTTTGTTTAGAAACAGCGTAGATAACAGCTAAAACAATCACCGCAATGCTTAAGACAATCCATAAGCTGCTAGACATTTTATTTAAGAATGCCGCTTGATAAAATACTGCGCCAATTGATCCGCCTACTAAAGGACCCACTACTGGCACCCAAGCGTATTTCCAGTTCGAGCTGCCTTTGCCAGGTATCGGCAAGATAGCATGAGCAATACGAGGTCCTAAATCACGAGCCGGGTTGATGGCATAGCCTGTTGTTCCTCCTAATGATAAACCAATACTTACGATTAAAAATCCTACTACTAACGGATTTAATCCATCTGTAAATTTATTTGCTCCAATTGCTAAGATTCCTACTACTAATACAAACGTTCCAATTGCCTCACTTAAAACGTTTGCAAATGGGTTAGCAATTGCTGGCCCCGTTGCGAATACGCCTAATTTTGTACCAGCATCTTTTGTTTCTTTCCAGTGTGGAAGATAGTGTAAATAAACAACTGTTGCACCAAGAATGGCTCCAATAAACTGAGCTAAGATGTAGATCGGTACTTGTGACCATGGAAAATCACCTGTAATAGCAAGCGCTAAGGTTAACGCTGGATTTAAGTGTGCCCCACTCATATTACCAACCGCATATGCTGCCATCGCTACTGCCATTCCCCATCCCATTGTGATAACAATCCATCCTGAATTAGCAGCAAACGATTTTTTTAAATTGACGCCCGCACATACACCAGCGCCAAGGATAATTAAAATCATTGTTCCAATTATTTCTCCTAAGAATGCTTGCATATAAATAACCTCCCCTTTGTATGAAAACAATTAAAGTAACAAGAAAATAAGAAAATCCACCATACATCCCCCTAATAAAATCATTAAAAGGCTATACCGTGGATCTCCTATTCTCCCTCACATCTATTAACTTATCTAGAAGTTTACTAGATGATGAAAGCGTTGTCAAACAGTTTTTTTAAGTTGAAATACTCCACAGTTCTCTATTTGATGTTGTAACAGCAGAAGCCCCGGCTTCTAAAGCATTATGAACTTCTTCTGCCGTTCGTATTAAACCTCCAGCTAACACCGGAATGCCCGTTTCAGCTTTAACTTCTTGGATTAAAGTGGGCACAATTCCAGGAAGAAGCTCAATATAATCCGGTTTTACTTTCTTCATTAACTCATAGCTTTTCTTCAAAGCCGTGCTGTCCAATAAAAAGACCCGCTGAATGGCATAAATCCCTCTTTGTTTAGCTTTTAAAATAACGTTTGTTCTTGTCGAAATAATTCCCGCAGGCTTAAACTCCTGACACAAAAAATCAACCGCATATTCATCGTGCTTTAAGCCATGAATTAAGTCTAAATGAATAATTAGCTTTTTTTCATGCTTATGGACTTCTTTCATAATTCCTTTTAGCATGCCCACTTGATTGTCTAAAAGAACTCCGTACTCATAATTACTTGCTAAAAACTTTTCCAATTGCTTCATATCTCGAACAGCGGGTAATACCGATTGTCCATGAAAACTCATGTTTTCCCCTCTTTTCCATGGTTAGTCCACAAAATTCATTGTAATAGTTTTTATTATGGCAAAAGTTGAAATAAAAAACACCATGCATTTGCATGATGTTTTTAGAAACTGCGTTATTTTTTATATTTGATATTGTAAACGTCATGGCGTCGGTCTTTTAATTGACGAACCGTTCCTGATTGACGCTGGCGGCGAAGAATTTCTAAATCTACATCTCCAATAACCACCATTTCAATATTAGGATTACATTCTCCTACAATACCGTCTCGTGCAAATTCAAAGTCAGACGGTGCAAAAATAGCAGACTGAGCGTACTGAATATCCATGTTTTCTGTTTCAGGCAGGTTTCCAACTGTACCTGCGATAACCGTATAAATTTGGTTTTCGATCGCGCGCGCCTGAGAACAGTATCTTACGCGCAGATAGCCTTGACGGTCTTCTGTACAGAATGGCGTAAAAATAATATTTGCACCTTTATCGGTAGCAATACGAGCAAGCTCCGGAAATTCGATGTCATAGCAAATTTGGATGGCAATTTTACCGCAATCTGTATCAAACACTTCAACTTTATCTCCTGGGCTAATTCCCCACCATTTTCTTTCATTAGGTGTAATATGCACTTTATACTGCTTTTCAATTGTTCCATCTCGGCGGAATAAATACGCAATATTAAAGATATCTCCATTATCTTCTTCGACGAAGTGGGATCCTCCAATAATATTTACGTTATATTTAACCGCCAAGTTAGTGAATAGCTCAATGTACTCTTCCGTATATCCTGCTACGCGCTGAACCGCTTTGCTTGGAATCTTTTCGTTCAAGAAAGACATTAGCTGAGTTGTGAAAATTTCCGGGAATACGCAGAAGTCGGCTTTTGCGTCATAAGCAACATCTGTATAATATTCTACCTGTGTTGCAAACTCTTCAAATGAATTGATCTGTTTCATCATATACTGAACAACACAAATACGCACTGGGAATGACGTTTTAAAATGGCGTTTTGAACGGCGAACGTAATCTACGTTGTTCCATTCCATCAGCGTTGCATACTTATTAGAAGCTAGATCGTCAGGAAGATAACCAGGGTTTATACGCATAAGCGTAAATCCGTTCATTAGCTGAAAAGATAGGACTGGATCATAAATTTTATGATGAATAACTTGCTCTACATATTCTCTAGGCGACATTTCAGCTGAATGCTTATGGTAATTAGGAATTCTTCCGCCGATAATGATACTTTTCAGATTCAATTCACGTGCTAAATCTTTACGCGCTTCATACAAGCGGCGTCCTATTTTCATGCCGCGATACTTTGGATGAACCATTACTTCAATTCCATACAGATTGTAGCCTTCCGGGTTATGATTTGTAATGTATCCTTCGTCTGTAATATCGTCCCACGTATGCTGATCATCGTACTCATCAAAGTTCACAATCAAGCTTGAACAAGATCCGATAATTTCCCCGTCGTACTCTGCACATATTTGTCCTTCTGGAAAAATGGCCAGGTGACTTTCAAGCTGTTCTTTTTTCCACGGATCCATTCCCGGGAATGATAGTTTTTGAAGTGCTAAAATTTCATCTATATCGTCCGGTTTGATGTTACGAATAATCATTTTTTTCTCGAATTTTGATAAATCTATTGTAGACATACGCTAAAACAACCCTTTCTCTCTCTTCATTAGGCAATTAGTTTCCCTGTTTTTTATTATAATAAACATTATTAAAAATTCAAAAAATGAAGTTGAGACATAACGAAATAAATCCAATCTAAAGACGAACAAATGAATACATTAGCTCTTATGAATAGCTTGTGACCACGCTTTTGGTTTCCGTCCAACACTTCGCTTTCCGCGGGAGTCTTTGCCTTTCTCTCCCATCAACTGCTAGAAGGAACAAAACAGATGAAACCTGCGTTCACCATAATAAAAAAACGAACCACCAATCAAACATGTTGATCAATGGCTCGTTTTTCACTTAGGCTAAAATACTATTGTTTCAGCCTTATTTTCTATTTGCAAATATCTAATTTTATGGATGTTTTTTTATTAGGATAATTTTCAATAAATCCTGGTCCTAAAGAGACTTTAATGCCATTTATTTTATATACATTATAGCGTTCACCGCGATTTAACGTACGAATCTTTACCCATTTTCCTTTTTCTTCTTTTAACAAAACCATCGGTGATTGAATCGTTACAAAACCAATTTGGCCTTTTGAGAGCTTTTTCGTTTTACAAAGATTCTGGACGACTGGAGCACTGCTTACTTTGTATTTGTTTTTAACAGCGATCGAATCAAAACTTTGAGAATGAAATTGACCAATAACCACTTTTGTACCGGTTTGAACGCGGTCAAACAGCCAGCGTACCTCTTCATCATACATACGAATGCACCCTGAACTTGCATAAGTCCCGATAGAACTTGGATTATTATTTCCATGAATAGCATACGTCGTTCCATATGTTCCCCGCGCATTTAATCCTAGCCAGCGATCACCTAGCGGATTCCTAGGATCTCCTCCCCGAATGTTGTCTTTATAATAAGGCCGGTTTTTAATTTTATTTACAATGCTAAAGGTACCCTCTGGTGTATAACTCATCTGCCTCCCTGTCGCAACTTTGAACGTCCTTACTAATTTTCCTCCATCATAAAAAGCAAGGGTGTTAGTAGATTTATTAATAATAATAAGTTGATTTGACGCCGCAGACGCATTGCCTGTCAGACCCATCCCCGCGAGTAAAAAAATAAGCCCAACAAAAAAAACAGCCACCTTTTTCATTTATTGACTCCCCCAATTTCTCTTATATCTATATAAGAAAAGTATAGGATGAAAGGCAAACCATCAGAACACTTTTTACCTTATAAGTCAAAATACAATAAAATCTTTCACGCACCCCTTTTTACTGACAAGAAGCAATAAATGTACATAACAAAAAAACGGCCCTTTAAAGGACCGTTTCATTTGTATTTAAAGCTTCACTTCAACTTTTGCATTTTTCTTAAGTTCTTCGACTTTTTTCTCTAATGCTTCTTGTTTCTTTTGTTGTTCAAGCTGCTGCTTAATTTGAGGCTTTACGTCTTCAAGCTTTGGCATTTGAGATTGTTCTTTACCGCCGCTTGCTTGACTTTGGCTTTGTTTTGCAAATTGATCGTAATAATCTTGAATTTCTTTATCCGTTACTTCTGGTGTTTGGATGTCTTTATCTACGTACTGCTGATATTTAATGCTGTCAGCCAGCTCAGACTTTAATTGTGATTGAGTTAGTCCTGCATCTTTTAAAGCCGCTTTAAACTGTTTATCTGTTTTGAACTGCTTTTTCGTTTCTTTTAACTTTTTATTTACTTCTTCATCAGTTGCTTTATAGCCTTTGTTTTCAGCCTCTTGCAATAGCAGCGTTTGACCTACTAAATTGTCAATTGTTTGCTGCTTTACTTGTTTAGCTGCTTCTTTAGATGTTGGGTCTTGTCCCATTTGTTGATATTGGGCTTGTGATGAAGATAATGCCGCATTATATTCTTCACCAGAAACTTTTTTACCGTTTACAACTGCTACGGTTTTCTTCTCATCTACTTTTTGTTTATCTAATTTCTTCTGCATTTCTTTTGCTTGCTTTTCCTGCTTTTCCTGAGCCTCTTTTTGCTTCTCAGTTTGTGCAGTTTTCTGATCATCACTTTTTGATTGCTTTGCATCATCGTTCGAACCGCATGCTGTTAAAGCTGCAGCAATTAACCCAATGAGCAATGTATACATCAGTTTTTTCATGATTAATCTCCTTTCATAATCCCAAACGATTATTAGCTATTCGAAAAAATCATCTAGGGGGCATTGTATATGATATAGGCGTAAAAAGAAACCATTTAGGCTAATTTTAAACATATGTAATAAGATTGAAACGTTCTGTAATCTTATGAAAGGTAAACAATTTCGTTTATACGACCTGTCTAATCATAACATTATTCAGTATGATTTACATAATTTACAGAAAGTTATTCATCGTACATTCTTTTCTTTAAAGCTTTCTTTACATTAAAGATGACAGTATTCGATCACATAATCTCATCGTTTTTACATTGTCACTTCCACTGGAAAGAAGTTCTTTATCACTTGTACAACACTCAATGAAATGAGCCATCTCTCCAACAAATCCACGAAGGTAAAGATCTCGATATGCTCCTGACATTGGAGAAGCAGTAGGTGTAAACACACGGTCGTTTTCTTTTAATGACTTCCATGGTAAATCATCAAAAGTCTGAGATTCGTGAATAGTCAATGCGTTTACTTCATCAGCAAAAGCAAAGCCATTGTCAAATGTCACTAATAAGTTTTCGCTTTCGCGAGACCACGCTGTCATGCCAGTAAAATACAGGCTTCCTACCGTACCGTTTTCAAACTTCAGCGAAATACTATTTGAAATATACTCACCATGATTATTTCTAAACCCTGTCACGTGAACGACTTCGCCGAACAAGTGATGGACAAGATCAACAATATGTATGGCAGCAAGCTTCATAAACTGCTCTTCATCTTTACAAAAAGGGGTACTGTCTACAGCAAATCTCGCTTGAAATGAACGGACGTTTCCAAGGTTTCCTTCTTCAATTAGCTCTTTTAGTTTTATATAGCAAGGTGCATAGCGCTTCATAAAACCTACCATTACTTTTATGCCAGCTTCCCTAGCAGCATCTGAAATCTCTTTTGCTTCTCTTTCATTCATCCCCAAAGGTTTGTCCACATAAACATTTTTTCCCGCTCGAATGCAATCAAGCACCAAAGCAGGATGATCTTCAGGCTGTGCCACAACTACTACTCCGTCGCACTTTTCCTGCTTCAGCATTTCCTTATAATCATCGTATGGCGTACCGCTGCTCCCAAATCGCTGAAGAGCAGCTTTTGATCTTTCCATACTGCGTGTGGAAATTGCTTTAATTTCTGCTCCCGCTTCAATAACGGACGGATAAATGTTCGTCGATGCGTGAAAGCCTGCACCGATAAAACATAATTTTGCTTTTGTCATGTTTTCGCTCCTATTTGTTTTTTGTGATGGATTTATACAAGTTTGACCATATCACAAGCTCTTTTTGAATGTCTAATAGAAGTCTGAAATATATGATTAAAAAGAAAAAAAGCATGTGATACATGCTTTTTTTCTTTAATTTATGTATGAATTATAAAACGATTCATACGAATACGTAATCAAATTGTTTTCTTTTGCAAAACATTCAATGGAAATAGGGAATAAAAACCCGTATTTTTTTAAAATTGCAATATTTTTTTCGAATTGCTCGCAGTCGCTTTCTTCAATCGGCCGATGTTGAATCGCTTCAATCACGGCAATTATTGTCTGAAGGCTACTAATGACTTGCAATGCTTCATCGAGTAAGCCATTATATAAATGGTCTGTACAATAATCTGGATTTAATAATTCATCAGGATTAAGCTTATCTACAGATACATACCGAGGTAACAAGTCATAGCGAAGCTGTTCAGTCAACTCTTCTATGTAATTCTCCATTTCTGGCGGAGCTGCTTGGGCAATTTTCATGGTTACCCCCCCTTTTTTCTCTTAACTTATGTCTCTTTATTTAGCATAACATAAACATAAAACGAGAACTTCAGGTAGTTATTTCCTCCTAATTATTTACAAGTTCTTTTAAAAGATTAAAGGATATTTACTAGTATGTAAGGAAGGGATTAAATATGAGTATACACGGCCAATGGCTAGAAGATAAAATCGCAAAAAATGATGCAGGGCAAACAATTGAAGATTATTTAAAAACGAAATGGCATATTCCTAAAAAAACGTTGCATCAGTTTCGGATGAATAAAAATGTGCTTATAAACGGTGAGCCTTTACCATGGAGAAACACTCTTAAGGAAAATGATAAAGTGTCACTCCCTTTTTTTGAAGCAGAGCCTAATGAAATAACACCTTACAATGTTGATATAGAGATTTTGTTTGAAGATGAGCACGTACTAATCGTAAACAAACCAATAAACCTAGATACTCATCCTTCATCAGAGCAAGACCAAAAAACTCTTTTAAATGCTGTAGCTGCTTATTTTCAAAAAATAGGCCTCAAAACAAAGCCTAGACACGTTCACCGTTTGGACAGCGATACATCAGGTGCTATCTTATTCACGAAGCATTTTGTAGCAAGCTCTGTGTTTGATCAGCTGCTGGCTGAACGTAAAATTAATCGGACTTATATTGCCCTCGTCCAAGGAATCATAAAAAAAGAGGACGGAATCATCAATGAACCCATTGGACGCGATCGTCACCACGCTACAAGAAGAAGAGTATCTAGAACGGGGCAAGCTGCCAAAACACGTTATCGGGTGTTAAAACGCAATACAGCAAAAAACGAAACGCTTATTGAACTTTCGCTCGAAACCGGACGCACTCACCAGATTCGTGTTCATATGAGTCACATCGGCTATCCATTACTTGGTGATACTCTTTATGGAGGAAAGAGATTAAAAGAGCAGCAGCAAGCTTTACATGCCATTAAGCTTTCTTTTATACATCCGTTTACACATCAGCGTGTGTCAGCTGTTGCACCTCCAACTCAGCAAGTCTTTTTACCTTACATCAAGTTGCTTTCCTATTAAACATAAAAGAGAGGTTAAGACATAACCAGCTAAGGGCAAACAAATAGAAGAAGTGCGCTGAACCGCTTGAGACACCTACATGAAACCTGCGTTCACCATATCAATAAAAAAATCCGAACGAGTTGAATTCTTTATCAAGAATCTCAATTCATCGTTCGGATTTTCCTTTAACTAAAATACTTTTCTTCTAACCTCTTTTTTCTATTGAATTTTAAACTGACGAATCAAGTTCGCCAATTCTTCACTAATCTCTTGCAGATGTTCAGCTGATTGAGAAACAGTAGAAATAGCTCTAATTTGTTCTTCTGTAGAAGCGGTAATTTCTTCAGTTCCCGCTGCTGATTGCTGTGCAATAGCTGCTATGCTTTGAATTGCCGCTACCACGTCTTCTTTATGGTCATCGATACTGTCCATGCTGCTTGTCACATGTTCGACAGCCGCCGCCACTTGTTCAATTGTAGTTGCAATTTCATGAAAAGCTCGTTCTGTATCTCCTACCACAAAGTCTTGAGACTTTGAAAGCTCTTCTGTACGGTTGCATTCTTCACGCGCAGCAGCGACTTCCCCTTGAATCGCTGCAATCGTATGGCGAACTTGTTCAGTGGCCTGAGAGGACTGTTCAGCAAGTTTTCGCACTTCTTCAGCTACTACCGCAAATCCTTTGCCATGTTCTCCTGCACGAGCTGCTTCAATACTAGCATTTAATGCAAGTAAATTTGTCTGATCTGAAATACTATTAATGGTGAAAATAATAGATTCAATTTTTTTCATCTTATTTGTTAACTCTTCCATTACAGCTTGAACAGCGTGAATCGTTTGAGACGATTCAGTAGTTTGGTTGCGAAGGAGCTGCATCTGTTTTAAACCTTTTTCATTGATGCTTACAGCTTCAATCGTCATTTTATTAATCTGTGCATTTTGTTCAATGACTTCTTCAATTTGCGAAGATAAACTCATCGTTTTATGATTAGTAGAGTCAGCATCAGAAGCTTGCTGCGTGGCACCGCTGGCAATCTCATGGATAGCCCGGCCGATTTCCTCACTGGATGCAGTTGCTTCTTCAGACACGGCACTCAAGTCTTCAACAGACGTTTTTACTGTCTCAACAGACGTCTGAACCGTACCAATCAATGTTTTCATTTTGGCTACCATATCATTAAACAAATGAGTAAGCTCACCGATTTCATCTTTTGACTTCGTCTTCACCTGAACCGTTAAATCGCCAGCTGTTACTTTGGCTACTTCATTTTTCAAGCGGCGAATCGGATTAGTAATAATTCTTGAGAAGAAGACGGTTAACACCACTGATAATAAGATGCCAATTAACGCAATCCAGACAATAACAGTCAGTAAATGATGAGCGCTTGAGAGCATTTCATTATAAATAAAGGCATTTCCTATCTTCCAATTCGTCCCTTCGAGAGTATCATATGCCATCACTCTCTCTTCACCTTGAAAGGTATACTTCATGAAATCTCTATTCCGGTCTGCTCCGTACATTTTTTTCATAAATGGCTGATTCATCAAATTTTCCCCAGCTTCTGTTGGATGAACGAGCGCTGTGCCATTTTGATCAAATAAAAATGCATACCCACCGTGATTTACTTCTGCTTTACCTACAATGTTTTTTAATGCATCTAAGTCTAAATCAGTAGCTATAACGCCCAGCACATTTTTAGTATCTGGATCTAAAATAGCCTTTGCAATTGTCACGACCGTCTTTTTTGTTGCTGCATCTTCATATGGATCCGTATAAATAACCTCATTAGGTGATTCTACTGCTTGTTTGTACCATACCCTTGAAGTCGGATCATAGTTTGAACCAAACTCTTGTTTAGGAACAGAATACATTCCTTTATTTTTAGTGCCTATGTATTCAAGTGCCAGGTTTGGATACTTTTCTTTAAACTGCGTAAACTCTTTTTGAACTGTGTTCCATGTAAAATACGGATTTTCCTCTTGGTTTGTTTGATCTCCTTCCAGCTTAACAAAATTAACAATTACATCGTTTTCACTATACGTCAGCAAAGAACGACTATACATGTCTAAGTACGTATGAATGGTTTCTTTTAACTCTTTCACTTGACTTTGAGACTGAACTTCTACATCTTGTTCTATTTGCGTTTTGGTAAATTGATAAACAGCCCCTGAAACAACTAATAATAAAATAGCTATAAAAATACTAAAAAATACTACGAGCTTTGCACTTAACCTCTTCATTCCCTCACCCTTCTACAAAAATCTTTATATTACTAATAACGGCTTTTCATTTTCATTTTTGAAGAAGTTTTTGTGATTTATTTCAAATTCCCGCAAAATAAAACCAGCGCATCCTTTCACAATGAAAGAACGTGCTGGTCTTATTTTTGCTTTTCGTATGCATCAGGTTCAATATGAACAAGCGTATCTTTAATTTGATGCTCATCGTTCATCATATGTTCAATTTGATCAGCAATTTCATGGCTTTTGATAACATTTAAATGGGGATCTACTTTAACCGTTACATCAATCACGACTTGATTACCAAGCTTGCGCGCTTTCACATCTTCTACTTCTTTTACACCTTCTACAAGCTCGATGCTTTCTTTGTAGTGCTCTAACTTTTCTTCATCAAACCCGTCCGTTAAGGAATGAGCCGCTTCTTTAAAAATCTCGATGGCTGTTTTACAAATAATAATTCCCACAGCAAAAGCAGCTACCACGTCCAGCCAGGGCAAGCCGAATTGTGAGCCCAAAATTCCCACAACAGCCCCTATACTCACAAGTGCATCAGACAAATTATCTTTAGCAACCGCATATAAAGACTGGCTATCAAGTTTTTTAGCAAGCTTAATATTATATCGGTAGACACCACCCATAACAGCAGCTGCTCCAAGACCTACCCAAGCAGCCAGTAAATTAGGCGCTTCAGATTTGTCCATAAATAATGACTGACCCGCATCGACCAATACTTCTAGTCCGATGACCATCATGATAAAAGAAGCAATAAGTGAAGAGATATGTTCCGCTCTGGAATGTCCATAGGGATGATCATTATCGCGAGGTTTTTTAGAAATTTTTAAGCCGATTAAGACGGCAATGGATGCAATAATATCTGTAACATTATTAAGACCGTCGGCTTTTAATGCAGAGGAAGCGGTGATACCCGCAATAGTAAGTTTACATGCCGATAAAAAGATATATGATAAGATACTAACCCAAGCGCCTTTTTGGGCTTGCTCATAGTAGTTCTCCATCCCTTCAACTCCTTTATTAAAAATAAGCAAACTTAGTGTAACAAATGGATTTCGTGTGGGTCTATAGAAACATTATTGGCTGCTAACATACAAATAGAGAATGTTAAACTCTTTAGCTTTCTGCAAAACAAGTTGCCTTTACTCAACACTTTAAACGTTTAAGATCTTTCTAAATGTGGCACTTCATGTAGAAGAACCTTTTTTAAATCACCCTGTAAAATTGTTTCCTATTTTTTAAGGTGTGATTTTTATCACAGCCGAGGGTATTTATTCTTGTTACACTAACATTGTGAAAAACATCACAAAATAAAATTCAAAGGATGATACAAATGAAAACACAATTTACGCCAAAAACACGAAAAGTTGCTGTAATTGGAACCGGATTTGTTGGCTCAAGCTACGCTTTTTCAATGGTGAATCAAGGTATTGCCAATGAATTAGTGTTAATCGATATGAACAAAGAAAAAGCAGAAGGTGAAGCACGTGATATCAATCATGGAATGCCATTTGCCACACCGATGAAAATCTGGGCTGGAGATTATAAAGACTGTGCTGACGCTGATTTAGTAGTTATTACAGCGGGCGCTAATCAAGCTCCAGGGGAAACACGCTTAGATCTAGTTGAAAAAAACGTTAAAATTTTTGAATGCATTGTAAAAGATATTATGAACAGTGGATTTGACGGCATCATTTTAGTGGCAACAAATCCAGTTGATATTCTCGCACACGTTACACAAAAAGTATCAGGATTACCAAACGAACGGGTAATTGGTTCAGGAACGATTCTTGACACAGCTCGCTTCCGCTACTTGTTAAGCGACTATTTCGAAGTAGATTCTCGCAACGTCCACGCTTATATTATGGGGGAACATGGAGATACGGAATTTCCTGTTTGGAGCCACGCGCAAATTGGCGGTGTGAAGCTCGAACATTTTATCAATACTGCCGCTATTGAAAAAGAACCCGATATGCAGCATCTATTCGAACAAACCCGCGATGCGGCTTACCATATTATTAATCGAAAAGGAGCGACTTATTACGGAATTGCAATGGGGCTTGTACGCATTACCAAGGCTATTTTAGATGATGAAAATTCTATTTTAACGGTATCTGCTTTATTAGAAGGACAATACGGTATTTCTGATGTGTATATCGGCGTACCAGCTATCATTAATAAAAACGGCGTGCGTCAAATTATTGAATTGAATTTAACTCCTCACGAACAGCAGCAGCTCGAGCACTCTGCTAGCATTCTTAAGCAAACTCGCGACAGAGCTTTTGTGTAACATCTAAAGATTTTTGCGGGGGACTCCCCCCCGCTCCCTTGTTTTAAATATGTAGTAGAGGTGTATGAATATGACGTGGACTCAGGTATATAATCCGTTAAATAATATTTGGCTTTCTGCACTAATTGCACTCATCCCCATTATCTTTTTCTTTATTGCTTTAACTCTTTTGAAATTAAAAGGACATATTGCTGCCGGTATTACGGTGCTTCTTTCTATGATTATTGCTATTTATTTTTATGATATGCCTGCCTCAATGGTCTTAGGAGCCACAGGCTATGGGTTTCTGTATGCACTTTGGCCCATCAGCTATATTATTATCGGAGCGGTGTTCTTATACAAGCTAACTGTCAAAAGCGGACAGTTTACTACCATCAGACAATCTATTATTTCAATAACCGATGACCCCCGCTTGCAAATGCTGCTTGTTGCTTTTTCCTTTAATGCTTTTTTAGAAGGGGCAGCGGGATTTGGAGCTCCGATTGCCATTACAGCAGCGCTTCTAGTTGGACTTGGGTTCAAACCGTTAAAAGCAGCGGCGCTATGTTTAATTGCTAATACAGCTTCAGGAGCGTTTGGCGCCATGGGGATTCCTGTTATTGTCGCAGGACAAGTATCTGGCATAGATCCAAAAGAAATTGCTCATTTTCTTGGCACGCAGCTTCCGATTATTTCTTTTCTTATCCCTTTTTTACTTGTCTTTATTATGGATGGGATAAAAGGATTAAAAGACGTATGGAAAGCAACGAGCATCACAGCCGTTTCCTATGCACTGACACAGTATTTAACTGTTACATACATCGGCCCTGAACTTCCAAATATCACATCTTCTATTGTGAGTTTGCTTGCTCTTGCTTTTTATATTAAACGAACAAGCCCGGCAGCAGCTAAAAGCTTCAGCCTGTCACCAAAACAGATTTTAAAGGCTTGGTCTCCTTTTATTCTCTTAACGATACTCGTTACGGCTTGGAGCATTTCTTTTGTCAAAACAATGCTTGAACATATGAACCTGCTTATTAACGTCCCATTTTTACACAATCACGTAATTAAAGCAGCGCCTTTAGTAAAAGATCCTACGCCTTATGCTGCTGTCTTAAAAATAGACGTATTTGCAGCAACAGGTACAGCAATTCTTATCGCTTGTGTCCTTTCAGTTTTCTTGCTTAACGTATCACCAAAAGTGGCATGGACCACTCTTTTAGAAACCGTAAAAGAATTATCAAGACCTATTATTACTATAATGATGGTCATTGCTTTTGCCTTTATTTCAAATTATTCAGGTCAGTCTTCTACACTTGGATTGGCGCTCGCTACATCGGCTGCTTATTTTCCATTTTTATCACCATTCCTTGGCTGGATTGGCGTATTTCTAACGGGATCTGTCGTATCAAATAATGCGCTGTTCGGCAACTTGCAGCTAACTACAGCTCAGCAAATTAATGTCTTGCCAGTTATTCTCGTAGCAGCTAATACTGCCGGCGGCGTAATGGCTAAAATGCTTTCTCCTCAATCAATTGCCGTCGCTGCCGGAGCAGTGGGACTGGCTGGAAAAGAAGGTGAACTGTTCAAATACACGCTCAAATACAGCATGGGATTTTTGATACTAGGGGGATTTGTTACCTTTTTATTAGCTTGGTGGTTATGATAAAAAAGCGCTAAAAAACTGTTATTATCGTGTTTCTTTCATTTAAACAAACGTTTGATTATATAAAAAAGTCCCCAGTTAGCGCTGGGGACTTTTTTTATTCTGAAATAAGTAAACCTATATTGCCAAATTGTTTTCCTTTATCTAATCGTTCGCAAGCTGCAGCTACCTCTGACAGCGGATAGAATCGATCGATGATTGGTTTAATTTGATGTTTCTCTATAAAATTCATCATGTCCACAAATTCTTCCTGACTTCCCATAGATGTGCCAAGTATATTGAATTGAGGATAAAAAATAGTTCTTAGAGGCAATTCAACTTCATTTCCAGAACTCGCCCCAAAATTAACAATTCTTCCATTTGGCTTTAGTATTTCAAAATACGTCGGAAATAAAGCTGCCCCTACACTATCAAGTATAATATCTACTTTTCTATCGTTGATTTCTTCTGTTAGGTTACTTCTACTGTCTAATGCATAATTCGCTCCATACTTTAGGGCTTGCTTTCTTTTTTCATCACTTCTAGAAGTGACTGTTACGTTAGCTCCGATAGCTTTTGCGAATAACAATCCATAGGTCGCGACTCCGCTTCCTATACCGGGAATAAGTAGATGCTCTCCTTTTTTTAATTGGCCTTTTGTAAATAGAGCTCTATAAGCAGTTAAAGCGGATAGTGAAAGAACCCCCGCCTGTTTCCAAGATAGATAAGGCGGCTTTTGCACAACGTTCTTCGCTTGTATGATTACATACTCTGCAAACGTCCCATTCGGTGGAACACCTAAAATTTTAGGCGTAAACGGAATGTCCTCTATACGATCCCACTCCAGACTTGGATTAATGATCACTTCCATTCCAGTTTTTAAACCTTTTACATCTTCCCCGGCTTCTTCTATAATGCCTGCACCGTCTGAACCTGGGATAAAAGGCTTATCTCCTTTGCCTCGATTACTCATAACGAATAAATCTCTTCGGTTTAAACCTGCTGTTTTTAGCCTTACTTTTACTTCTCCTCTTTCAGGGTGCATCTCCTGAAGATCTCTGTACTTCATGCCTGCTATTCCACTTTTTTCACTATGTATAATGCCTTTCATCATTTCGCCTCTTTTTAATCTACTCTACTAAAAACCTCAAAACCTAAAAAGAAATATGCCTAAAAAAGGAAAACAAACTTTTAGAATCGATCTTTCACCGTTTTATCTTTATTTTTCTGTATCGTAAAGGTATTAAGCTTCTTTTATTACAGTTTTGTTACAAACAATCCTTTTGTAACAAAAAGATTAAAAAGTAGAAAGAAACGCCTAAAAACATTGATGAATCAGCATTTAACTGGTGATTCCCTTACTATATCTATTTTAGAAACTACTAAAAAACTAAAAAAATTTAAGAAAAAAAGACAAAACACTTTCTTTTGTTACAGATTTATTGTAATATAAATGTAACAAAAGAAATATAAAACACATAATTGTTACATAAATAAGGTTAATTAATTAGGAGTGAGTTAGAAATGAAAAAAATTGGACTAGTTTTATCATCAATCGCTATTTTCTTTACACTAAGCACTGGAGTTACAGCACAAACAACATCTACAACACTAACGGATGCAAATGCTGTCAAAATTGCAGCTAGTGCCAGCAATCATTTCTGGAGTGCTCTGCACGGTTATAAAAACAAACCATGTACAGAACGTACATTTGAATATAAAGGAACTGATTACGTGTATCTTTGCCCTGAATTTGATACAAAAGCTGAGCTATCAAGCTACTTATCTGAGACATTTACAAATAGTGCAGTAGAAAAAGGATTAACAAATTACGGCTATATCACATATAACGGCAAACTTGCACATCCAATCGGCGACGGATTCAGCATGTTAGAGTGGTCAAAAGCAAAAACAAAGCTTGTGTATCAAACAGCAACGGTTCGCTCTTATGAATTCACAGTTCCAACTGTAGATGGCGGCAGCGTAAAACGCACTGTCACATTCTATAAATCTAATTCTCAGTGGAAAGTAAATAAATTTGACGCTGTTCAATAATAAAAAAAGCAGGCCTGCTTGAGCAGACCTGCTTTTTTCTTTTTTATCGATAACATAAATAAAACTTCTACTTACAGCGCTCTAATAGCTGTAAATAGAAGTTGAGATCACAAGTTTAAGTAAATCAAATTTTGTCGAATCCTGTAGAAACAGTGATAAGTTACGTTTTATATTACAGGCTAAATTGCTTATTGTCAACATAATTCAGCAAAAAGATAGGGCAATATATTCAGAGCATAATAAAGACATTAACTTGGATTTTGTTCATGTTCCTCTGGGTTATCATGTACAGGATGAGCGCCTGGAAATAATCTTTGCGCTTTTTCATGAAGATTTTTGTTTTCATAATTAAATGCGCTATACGTTCGCTGCCCTTCTTCCCATGAAGTAGATTTCCCCAGTTTTTGATTAACAGGAGAACCGAAAGGACCGTCTGGAAATTCTTCAGCGGTTATATACTCATGGCTTTTTTCTACTGTAGAGAAATCATCATACGATGGTTGTTTGTCTTCTTTCAATGATTCCACCCCTTCTTTCTAGAAGATTTTCTACTAGTATGCACACTTCTTTGTAAAAAACCCTCTTAAATTAGTCTAAATCAGGGTATGATAACTATACATTTATTTTTAAAAGGAGTTGAACAGCTTGGAACCTAGACCTCAGAAAGGAACTTTTTTCCGAGAAAAAATCTTAAATAATAAATTTGTTGTATATACAATTATTATTTTTATTCTCAGCATGACTATTTTTTCGTTATCAAAAATCGGATTTATTTTAATTCCTATCTCTATTTTTATTAAAACAATCGCACTGCCGATTATCTTAGCAGGAATTTGCTTTTATTTATTTAATCCGCTTGTTGACTTTTTAGAACGAAAAGGTGTAAAACGAATTATTTCCATTCTTGTTTTATACATAGTGATTATCGGCGCATTAGCCATTATTATTTCATCGGTTATTCCGCCTCTAAAAAATCAAGTTGACCGTCTTATTGATAATATCCCAGAGCTGACGCATGACGTTCAGCATGCGGTGACGAACCTTTCGAATAACCGATATGTCGAACAAGGTCTTCAGTCGGCTAACACGGACCTAGATAAGATTTCAAAAGATGCATCAAAACACTTGAGTAAATATGTTTCTGGATTTTCAAGCGGGATTGTGAACTTTGTCGGCACCATTACAGAAATTATATTATCGGTTGCCGTTTTACCCTTTATTCTTTTTTACTTATTAAAAGATGGGAAAAATTTACCTAATTACATTGTAAAACTGCTTCCAAACCGCTCTCGTTCTGAAGCTAAATTCATTTTAGCCGACATGAACCACGCATTAAGCGCATATATTCGCGGGCAAATTTTTGTTGCGATTTGTATAGGTGTACTGCTTTTCATTGGCTATCTGATTATTGGGTTAGATTATGCATTACTTCTAGCGATTATCGCCATGGTAACCAACGTTGTGCCTTACCTTGGTCCTATTATCGCCATTATCCCAGCCATTATTATTGCGTTTATTACCTCTCCTTTCATGCTTGTAAAACTAGCCATTGTCTGGGCAGTTGTTCAATTGCTTGAAGGTAAAGTAATATCTCCCCAAATTATGGGAAGAAGCCTAGACATTCACCCGATTACAGTCATTTTTGTCATTCTAACCGCCGGAAACTTATTCGGAATCATCGGTATCATTTTAGCTGTCCCTGGATATGCCGTTTTAAAAGTTATTATTACGCATATTTACCAATTCATCCGTTTGAATTCGACTATGTATCCAGATAAAAAAGCATAATAAAAAGCCCATCGATTTTCGATGGGCTTACCTTTTTACTTTTGTTCTTCTTCATCTTCACGATCAAACCAAAGGAGCTCTTGATCATCTTCATCTCCATTATAGTTGATGAGAATTTCTTCTCCTGCTTGGATATCCGTATATGCATAAAAATCAAAGGTATGATTGTCAAAATTAATTTCATACGTAGCATTGGGTGTATACGAGTGATTAAACAGCATACCGTATCCCAAAAGAATAGCCGTATGATTCACTCCATATTCAAAAGCATAATCCGCTAGTGTTGTTTTCTCAATAAAATCATGCTCTTTATTAGGATAAGCGATAACAGGAGCTTCGTGAATAAGCGTTCCTTTTTTAATATCTTGCTTAGCAAATACACCTCTATTAAATTCTCCGTCGCTTATCGCAGACACTTTTATTTCGATCATATTCGTCACCTATATATTCTTTCCTTTAAGATTTTTTTCTTTCTTAAGCTTGACAGTTTCTAATGGGGAAATCAACTGTTTTTCATAACCACTTGAATATAAGCTGAAGGAGCGCTTATCATGCACACTTGTGTAAGCACTTACCTTGTTAGAAACATGCAATTTGATTTTATTTTAGACATGGGAAAGCAATAACCTTGCGCATAGCGCTTTTTTGAGCCATTCAACATGTGAAGAATCGTTTTTCTCTGTGATATAATCGTTTATGCTGCTTTTTTATGTTAATCTATCACTCTTATTACCAAATTTATCTCATGTTAGAAAGAAGGTTTTAAATGAACTTAAATCATGACAAAGATGGTGTAACGTATGCAGTCCTTTCTTATCTTATGTGGGGGCTCACGCCAATTTATTGGAAGCTGGTTCACCACGTAGCACCGGGGGAGATTTTAGCTCAGCGCGTTTTTTGGTCTTTTATTTTTATGCTTACTCTTTTATTGATAACAAAGAAATGGCGTACATACATTACGTTTGTAAAAGAAATAATGAAAAAACCATCCTTATTCTGGTCCCTTTTTACTGCGTCTGTACTTATTAGTGCAAATTGGGGCATTTTTATGTGGGCTGTCATTGATGGAAAAATAGTAGAAGCGAGCCTTGGACAATATATTAATCCCCTAACAAGTGTTTTATTAGGTGTTATTGTCTTAAAAGAGAGATTAAGCGGGGCTCAAATTTTTGCCTTTATACTAGCAGCGATCGGGGTATTAACACTCAGTCTTCATTATGGTGTGGTTCCTTGGATTTCACTTAGTTTAGCTCTTACTTTCGGATTATATGGTTTGGCAAAGAAAAAGATTAAAGCTGATTCAACAATTGGATTAACTCTTGAAACGATGGTCGTCTCCCCTATTGCATTAGCATACATAAGCTACCTCACGTTTCAATCACACCTGCAGTTTTTTGATTCTTTTTCAACAAGTCTTTTATTAATCGGAAGTGGAATGGTCACAGCTCTACCACTCTTATTATTCACAAAAAGTGCTAAAAAAGTATCATTATCAATGCTTGGTATTCTTCAATATATTTCACCAACCTTATCTCTGCTAGCAGGAGTGATTCTGTACCATGAATCGCTAACAAAAGCTCATGTTATTGCTTTTAGTTTTATTTGGTTAGCTCTTATTGTTTATACGTTTTCATCTATTACTAAATGGGGGAACAAAAAACAAATAAGAAATAAAGTGGAGGCCTAACAGAAGCATACATTTTCTTACGTATTATTTTTAAATACAATAGGCTGGGAGGAGCAGTATTTATGAAACGAATTATTGACTCTCATATTCATCTCGATCAATATGAACCGAAAATCTGGAAAGACATAATTGAGCAGGATCCTTCGTTACAAGCGCTTATTTCTGTATCTTCCACATTACAGTCTTGCCAACTTAATCAAAAAATCGGCCAATTGTATTCCTGTGTGAAACCCGCCTACGGATTTCATCCTGAACAAATGCTTCCTTCTTCAAATGAATTAGCGGAACTGTTTGCCTGGATTGATCAAAACAATGAAGAAATGATAGCTGTTGGGGAGGTTGGTCTACCTTATTACTTAAGTCAGACCTATACTCTTTCTCTAGAGCCCTATTTGGAGCTGCTTGAAGCTTTTATTGTTCATTCAAAAAAATGGGGGAAACCGTTAGTTCTTCACGCTGTATATGAAGATGCTGAGATCGTATGCGACTTATTAGAAAAACATTCTGTGTCTAAAGCTCACTTCCACTGGTTCAAAGGAGCTAAAAAAACCGTTGAACGAATGAAAAACAACGGTTACTATATTTCAGTTACACCCGATATTGTATATAAGCCTAAAACCCAAGCGCTTGCTATGGAATACCCTCTTGACTACTTGATGGTCGAAACAGATGGTCCGTGGCCATTTGAAGGACCTTTTCAAAACCACACAACGGTTCCATCAATGATACATCAGTCCGTTGAGGAAATAGCACGTCTCAAAGGAGTTTCTGTAACGGAAGCATATGATTTTTTATATCAAAATACGTCTTGTTTTTATAGTCTCTCCATATAAAAGGCCTTTCCCTAAGGAAAGGCCTTTTATATCTAAATTCGTTTCACAAGTTTTACGATTAGCACAATCACTGCAATGACAAGAAGAATGTGAATGATGCCGCCGCCAATATGAAAAACTAATCCTAATAACCAAAAAATAAATAAAAGTCCAATAATCGTCCACAACATAATGTTTTCTCCTTTTTTTATATGTAGTATTTGTTATAATTTTATATTTCCCTAAATGTGCATAAATAAACGTATTTCATATACATCTTTTCACTGAGGAAGGTTCACATAATGTACAAAAAGCAATCATGTTCTCTGTGGTAAAATAAGTATGTAATCTTATTTCATTTAAACTATAGCGGAGATGATTAACTATGACGTGGATTGTATTACTTTCCATCATTCTTGTAAGTGCACTCAAAATATTAATAACGTGTCTTCCAACTCCAGTGGTCAAATGGCTTATGACTAAATTTCAATTACACCCAACACTTGATGACCAAAGCGTTACTGTCACAGTTGATGGGAAACATTTAGAAGGCAAAGACAAAATGCAAGTGATTGATTATTTTAATAAAGCAACATTTTTAAAACAATATTATGTCCATGAAGGAAATAAGGACTATTATAAACACCTAGAAGACAGTGAAACTCCACTGGTTATCGATACGAAAAAAGGAAAAAACGATGTTCGATTATGCGTATACAGTTATCACGATCATGTCGACGTCGTAAAACAGCATAAAAAGAAAATTATTGCTTACAGCCTGCTGTCTGATCACCTTCAAAAGCAGTCCATAACAGCTGATCTAGCTTAAACCAGTCGCCTACAAGGCGGCTTTTTTAGTTTTTAGTTTTAGGTTGAAGCTACCTTATTTAAAAATACCAAACTTTAACATTAATTCTAATGCTATAATATAAATTAATAGAATTTTCTAACTTTTTTAAGAGGTGATGGATAGTGCTTTCTTTGTTAGGGTTTGGAATGATTGCGACTTTTCTATTTCTTGTCATTAGTAAACGCTTGTCCGTGGTTGTTGCTTTTATTTTTGTCGCTATCCTCTTTGGTGTAATTGGAGGTTTTAGTGCTGATATGGGCGATATGATGATGAATGGTATTTTAAAAGTAGCTCCTACAGCCATTATGATCGTTTTTGCTATTTTATATTTTGGACTAATGATTGACGTCGGTTTATTTGATCCTATGATTTCTCGTATCCTAAACATTGTGAAAGGCGATCCCTTAAAAGTCGTAATGGCAACTGCCGTTATTACAATGCTTGTTGGCTTGGACGGAGACGGCTCTTCTACATTTTTAATTACAGTTTCCGCCTTGCTCCCTTTGTACACAAAACTGGGAATGAACCGACTAATACTGGCTTGTGTTATTAGTTTAAGCGCAGGTGTTATGAATATGATTCCTTGGGGAGGTCCTCTCGTAAGAGCCGCAGCAAGTTTACAATTAGAAGTATCAGATCTATTTAATCCTCTTATTCCAGCTATGACAGCGGGATTGATGTGGACTTTATTTTCAGCATACTTACTCGGAAAGAGAGAAAAAGCGCGCTTAGGAACCATTCATTTAAAAGGTGCATCAATGGCTTTTGCTGAACAGCTTTCAGCTCATGAAATTCCTGGGAAGCCACCTAGACTCTTTTGGTTTAATGCTTTATTGACACTGTGCTTAATGACTCTCTTGATCATAGACATACTCCCTATTCCAATTTTATTTGCTATTGCTTTTGCCATTGCTTTATTTGTTAATTTTCCTCATCCAAAAGAACAGCAGGAAAGAATCTTAAGTCATGCAAACAGCTTTGTAATGGTTAGTACGTTGGTTTTTGCAGCCGGAATCTTTACAGGCGTTTTTACAGAAACAAAAATGATGGATGCCATGGCTAATACCATTGTAAGCCTCACTCCTGAATGGCTGGGCTCTCACCTTCCCTTAGTTGTAGCAATAACAAGCCTTCCTCTTAGCTTTGTATTTTCACCTGATGCTTATTACTTTGGCATTTTACCTGTTATTAGCCATACAGCAGCTAATTTTGGTGTAGACCCTGTAGAAATAGGACGAGCAGCTTTATTGGGACATTCCACAACTGGGTTTCCTCTATCCCCTTTAGTACCCGCTACTTTCATTCTGATTGGGCTGGTTGAAGTAGATTTCGGCGAGCATCAAAAGTTTCTTTTCAAGTGGGCCTTTGGGACAACTATTGTCATGACGATTACAGCCATTTTAACGAATGCAATTTCCTTATAGAATCTTACCATAAAAAGGAAGCCGACTACCATAAGGCAATCGGCTCACACATGTAGGATATTGATTTAACACTAACAAAGTACAACACAACACTAGTAATTATATAATATATTTCATTATTTTGAAAGCGATTTCATATATATTTTTAAAAATATTTTGTTATTTGTTTTTCATAGAAAAAAACCACGTTTCAGCCAATTCGAAACGTGGTTCTTTTCTGTAAGGACTTGCCCTACAGGCTATAAATGTAAGTACGCTTATTATAGCATGAGCTCTTATCTAGATTCTATGGTAATTACTGTATAATATTGTTACATTACGACTGGTTGTATTTTTCTGTCCATGTGCAGCGTATTCCATGGCTCTTCCTGTTCAGCAAGCCTTTCGATAAAACCTTGTGAAGTCCAAAATGGGATAGCCCCCGGTAAAAAAGGATGAGTATGCAGATACAACGTGTCATAAAAATGATTTTGAGCAAATTGTTCCACTGCTTTTAACAGCTGCTGTCCAATGCCTAGACGCCGGTACGCTGGATCGACATAGCATTTTACAATCTCAGCTGCAGTTTTATGTTCATATCGCTTTTTTAATGCATGAAACCTTCCATCGTAAGCGTATAAACCAATTGTTCCAATTACTTGTTGATTTTCCGTGACAGCTGCAAAAAAAGCAGCGCCTTTCGCTTGAACATAATGTTCATTAAAATGAAGCAAATCTACAGGAAGCTGATTTTTTTGCAGCATAGGAAATAGCTCATTCCGTATATTCATGACAAACTGAACCACTTCCGCATCTTTTTCTGTTACTTCTTTAATTTGATACATTTGTACTTCTTGCACGTTTACTGTCACATCCTTTTTTCTATCATTGTATACTTTCTCGTTTTCCTATAGGAACAACAATATTGACTACGGCGTTACGTCTAAATGCTGAGTCAGCATATAATACTCACTGGGATTTGTTGTCCAATTTTTCACTTGTTGATTATAAGCAACAACAATGTTTGGATGTACAATCGATGATGTCAGCATTTTTCTATTAATCAAAGCGGTTGCTTGCTTGGCTAGCTGATTTCGTTTTGCGTCATCTACGGTTGAATTTAACTGTTCTATCATTTTTGTTAGCGTATCGTCATTAATTCGACTGGCATTTAAACCACCGCCCGGCAAATAGTTCGTGCTTAAATAATAGCTGGCATCCCCTCTAGGTGCTGTGATAAGGCTGTACAATGCTAAATCCCAATCATCTTTTGCCATTACATATTCATCGCTATCTTCAACTAGGTGAATTTTAATAGAAATTCCTAACTCTTTGGCATTAGACTGTATAAGCTGAGCAATTAAAGGCAGTTCTGGCAGAGAGCTGTATGTGACAAGAGAGAGCGATAGTGGCTTTCCATTTTTGATTGCTTTGTCATTTTTGATTTGATAGCCTGCTTTCTCTAAATATTTTTTAGCAGATGTCATACCTCTTTGCTCGTTAGCAGTATTATCAGCAAAAGGAAATTGAGATAAAAATGGACCTCGAGCCGCTGCCGCTTGATTGTTCATTATGCTGCTGACAATTTCTTTTCGGTTCAATAAGGTATCGATAGCTTTTCTTACATTTTCGTCTTTTAATGCGTCATTGGTTTGGTTATAAAGCAATAAATGAGTACGCACACTAGGTACTCCGCTTACTTTGAAAGACGAATTCGCTTGTAAAGTGCTCAAGCTTTCTAAAGGCGGCCGATAAATAATATCGGCTGTCCCGGACTGAAGAGCTGCAACTCGCGCATTTGCATCTTCGTTAAATGCAAAGATCGCATTTTTCAATTTCACTTTTCCATTCCAATAATGTTCATATCTTTCTAACTTCACTTGATTTCCTTGATCGAAAGTCAAAACGTGAAATGGACCTGTACCAATGGGCTTCTTAGCTATATTAGAAACATCAACATCTATAATAGCTGTGTTTGGATGCACTAACTCAGAAGGGAATTTAGGCATTGGTTCTTTTAATGTAATTGTCAGCGCATGACCGTTCGATTTCATTTCTTTAATATTTAAAGTGTTTTTCATCGCATAACTTTGATCTATCGTTCTTTGAAGAGAAGACTTAACAGCATTTGCATCCAGCGCTTTTCCATTTTGAAACGTGATGTTCTTTCTTATCATAAATGTCCATGTAAGGCCGTTATCTTTCGTTTCCCACTTTTCAGCAAGCCAAGGCTTTATTTTTAAATCGTCGCTGATTTTAACAAGCGTCTCCCCTACTCCCGCACGAACTGCTGTATAATTATCGTCGGTATGAGGATCAAGCGTTGCAGATGTAAAATTAAATAAAAACGTCACACTTTTATCCGTTTTCTTTCTTTCTTTTATACTTATGCTCTCTTCATTAGGAGCGCAAGCAGTGAGGCAAAGTAACACAAGAAATATCATAGATACGAGCTTTTTATTATTTATCATTGATTTTCCCACCTTCTATTTTAATACAAAAAAAAGCACTTCTAAAAAGAAGTGCTTGTCTTCACAACAAATTCAGATAAACGTATCCCTTGTTTATCTTATTTTTGATTCTGCCAAAACACCTCCCTATCCTCGTAGGTTATTGTGTGCTGAGATTTATGGCAGGTCTCCTGGCTTCAAGTCATTGCCTTATACCGCCTTCCCGTCTCTAAATAGACAGTGGCTTTTTGACATAAGGCTCCTTGTTACAGTGGCGGGACCGCTCCGGATTTGCACCGGATTCCCTTTTAAGGCAATTGAAAAACAATTGCCACCATAAAAGCTGGTTATTTAATTTAGTAGCGTGCTCTTGAAACTCTAGAAGTAGAAGCTGATGGTGAAACATCTTCATCATCAAATCCAGTGGCAATAACGGTTACCATCATTTCGTCCTTTAAATCTTCATTAATCACAGATCCAAAAATCATATTTAAGTCCTGATCAGAAGCAGACGTGACAATATCTGCTGCTTCCTGTACTTCGTAAAGACTCAAGCTGCTGCCGCTCGTAATGTTCAACAGCACGCCTCTTGCTCCATCAATCGATGCATCTAGCAGCGGACTAGAAATGGCTTTTTTTGCTGCTTCAATTGCCCGGTCTGATCCGGAAGCTCGTCCGATACCCATAAGCGCAAATCCTTGATTAGACATGATTGTTTTTACATCAGCAAAGTCAAGGTTAATCAGCCCCGGAACAGCGATTAAATCTGAAATACCTTGAATACCTTGGCGAAGAACATTATCTGCTTCACGGAATGCTTCAAGCATAGGCGTCTTTTTATCGACAATTTCAAGCAAGCGGTCGTTTGGAATCACAATAAGGGTATCTACCGATTCATTCATCGCAGTAATACCCCCTACTGCTTGCTTCGTACGTTTATTTCCTTCAAACTTGAACGGGCGAGTGACTACTCCAATTGTTAAAGCATTTAGTTCACGGGCAATTTGGGCAATAACCGGAGCTGCTCCAGTACCGGTTCCTCCGCCCATGCCAGCTGTTACGAATACCATGTCTGCGCCTTGCAGTACTTCTTGAATTTGTTCTCTGCTTTCTTCGGCTGCTTCTCTTCCTACTTCTGGATTAGCTCCTGCACCTAATCCTCGCGTTAAGGCCGCACCAATCTGCATTTTCACATCTGCTTTAGATAAGTTAAGCGCCTGAGCATCCGTATTAACGGCGATAAATTCTACTCCTTGGACACCGTGTTCAATCATACGGTTAACGGTGTTATTTCCTCCACCGCCAACCCCAATTACTTTAATTCGCACTAACGGCGATACATCTGCATCAAATCCAAACATTCTAAGTTCCTCCTCAATGATCAAAATTACTTTCTCTTATTATCCGAAAAAACACGTGAAGAACCTTTTACTCCTATGTTTAACGCGTAACTGTTCTTTTGTTTTACAGATTTTATACACTTCTCTTTTAACCTTTAAATCTTTACATCTTTATGTAAATTTATTGTTGTTCTAAAATTAGTACGCCGAACTCTTTTATGGTTTTTCCACTCAAAATGGCATATAAGCTTATTGTATCATTCATTTGACAGATGTCTGTATTTAATTTTGAGTAAGATGTGACTAAGAGAATAATATTTTTATAGACAAAATGAGAAAAAGCCCTTAGAAATAAGGGCTTCTCTAGATAATAAACCGTTTTATAATTTCCCAGTTAAGAATTGAGCCTCTCCCATGCCAAAGCTCCAGTCAGCATTACCGTTTTCAACAATCGAAATCATAATGTCGTTTGGCTGAATGCCGCAGCTCTCTCCAAGCTCTTTTACAATTAATCTGTAAAGAGCTTGCTTTTGCTCTTCTGTTCGCTGTTTACTCGTTACACTTATAATAACCAAATCCTTGCTTCTCTCAAAGCCAAGACCTGTATCTTCAATAATCATTTCATGAGCAGGATGCTGATGTACAATTTGATAACGGTCGCGCTCCGGGACGCCAAAGGCTTCTAGCATCGCTCGGTGAGCAGCGTCTAGTAATGTTTTTAACTCTTTTTCATCTCTTCCTTCTATTACATCAAATCTAAGTAATGGCACACTAAGTAACCTCCAGCTTTTTGTCTAATATATTATTGCCTCATCATATCACAACTATCATTTGTTAAAAAAAGATATGCTATTCACAATGTGCTCTCTCGTGAAAGAGACCTCAAACGCTTCAATAAAAGCTGAACCTACTAAAAAGAAATGAGCAGCATAACGGCTCATTTCATTAGTACAAAAACATTTATAATAAGAGCTAAAATACATACAGATACAATGGCAATGAGTACGTTCATCACAAGGTTTTGCGAGGATGTTTTGGCTTTTTTTTTCATATCAGCCCGACTCATCTGTTGCTTTTCATGATCACTTTTAGACATCACGCAGCCTCTCCTATTCATCAAAATGTCAGCAGTGTGTAAATGATTTTTGAGAAACCTTGATCCAGTTCTTTTGTATAGACAGCAGCACATGCAGGTTATCACCAGTTATTTTAGCATGTTTTGTCAAATAAGTGGACTATGTAGCGCTTCAATTTAGTATTCACGGCCAAATATATTTAAATTCGTTGCTTTTCTCTTCTTTTCTCGCTATTGTTTGAGAAGAAGGATAATTAGATACGATAAAGGATGATACAATATTGAATAACCATACGCAGCTGCCTCAGTATATCTACACATACGCATGCAGCGAAGAGGAACTCTCACTATGTCAATTAGAGAGACGCTCTCTTTTTGACATTGAAACTGAGAAACCTATCATAAAAAGTGCCGTTAAACTTGATCCAAGCAGAAGCCCTTTTATCAAAGAGCGATTAGATATTATGTATGAATCAGATGACCTTGCTGATATTTGTAAGCAAGTAGAAGATATTGACCTTGGAGACAAAACATTTAAACTCATTTTCATGAAAATTAATGACTTGGAAAAAGATCAAAAAATAAGTTATAAAGGTCAGCGTGCTATTGAACGTGATGTGGGTTGGCATTTTGTAGCAGAAGCAGACTTGCATAACCCTGACCATTTGTTTGGCATTGTTCCATTTGAAGGACGCTGGTATTTTGGGAAATATCAAAAAAGCGAAGCGGTATGGCTGCATCATTTGAAGAAACCGCGTGAATACTCTACAGCACTCAGTACCCGCCTTGCAAGAGCTGTAGCTAACATTGCCGTTCCAAACCCTGAAGGAATCAAAGCGATTGATCCATGCTGCGGTATCGGTACAGTCCTTGTAGAAGCCCTTTCAATGGGCATTGATATTGTAGGACGCGATATCAATCCACTTGTGACCGACGGATCTCGTGAAAATATTGCGCATTTCGGTTTAAGCGGTGATGTCAAAACTGGACCGATTTCAGATGTTACAACTCACTATGATGTAGCTATCATCGACATGCCTTACAATCTCTACACCCATGCGACGCCTGAAGATCAGCTTTCTATTTTAAAACACGCTCGCCGCTTTGCGGATAAAGTGGTCGTGATTACAGTAGATACGATTGACCATATGATTCATGAAGCTGGCTTTTCTATTTCAGATCGCTGCATAGCGCGCAAAAGCGTATTTTCTAGACAAGTAGTTGTATGCGAATAAAAAAGACACCAGTCTAACAGGCTGGTGTCTTTTGATTTACCACTCTTTAGGTTCATAGTCTAATTCTTTGAATAGCTGCGTACGCTCTTTTTTCGTTAAATCTCTCCATTGCCCAACAGGTAAGTTGTTTAAATGGATATTCATAATACGCGTGCGCTGAAGGCGGTATACTTCATATCCAAGCACTTCACACATACGGCGAATTTGACGATTTAAACCCTGTGTTAAAATAATTTGAAACTCATACTTAGACAGCTGTGTCACTTCACAAGGAAGCGTTTTTGTGCCTAAAATTTTTACTCCCTCAGACATGTTTTTGATAAACTCCGGTGTAATTGGCTTATCTACTGCAACAATATATTCTTTTTCATGCTTGTTTTCTGCACGTAAAATTTCATTAATAATATCGCCGTCATTTGTAAGTAAAATTAAGCCGTCTGAATCCTTATCAAGTCGTCCAACGTGGTGAATACGCAAAGGGTGATTGACTAAATCAATGATGTTTCCCTTTACTTTTTTTTCACTCGTACTTGTAATGCCGACTGGTTTATTAAGCGCAATATATACATTATTTCGAGCAATCCGAAGCTGTTGGCCGCTTACTCGAATATCATCGCCAGGCTTAACTTGATCTCCGACTTTTGCAACCTTTCCATTAACGGTTACTCTTCCTTCACTAATTAACTTATCTGCCCCGCGTCTTGACGCCTTTCCAGATTCGCTAATAAATTTATTCAGTCTCAGGTGAATCACAACCTTACATTTAAAAATTTTAAAATTTATCTCTTCTATTAGAAACAGACATATGCCAATTTCTATACCGTCCCTATCGTAACATGCTATACGCTTCTCGTCTGCTTTTAATTTCATTACTTAATCATATTTTTTTAACAGTAATAGAAGTATAGCTCCAAAATACTTTGTAACCTTATTCTTAACATTTCAATCAATGCTTACACCTGTGAAGCTTGCATCAATCTTTACTTATATACAAGACCTAAACGTCTGGATTGACTGATCAGTATAGAGTTGCTACCATTATACTGACCGATCAACTAGTAATTATATCAGGGAGCTGTTTTCATGGAACCAACCAATTCAAAAGAAAAAATTTTAAGCGCAGCTGCTAAACTTTTTCGCAAAAAAGGCTATCACGCCACCAGTCTAAGTCAAATTACAAAAGAAAGCAGCGCTCCGAGAGGATCTATTTATTATTATTTTCCGGATGGAAAACAACAGTTAGCAAAAGAAGCTATTCAAAAAACGGGAGAAAGAGTCAAAGCTTATATCGAAAAATCCCTCGCTTCTCATGAAGATGCCGCGTCAGCTATTCAATATCATATAAAACTGATGGCTGATCGAATGTTTGAACAAGTGGAAAATGAAGCGGATATCTCTCTCGCTGCTATGTCGAGTGAAGTATGGTCATCAAACGCAACGCTTCGCATGGCCTGTGAAGCCGTGTATAACGAGTGGGAGCAAGTTTATGCAGATAAGTTAGTTTGTTCAGGTTATGAACAAGAGGAAGCAAGACAGCTAGGTTCAGCTATACAGTCTTGGATTGAAGGGGCTTATACTCTTTCATTAACTAAAAATAGTACAGTCCCTATGCAAATTGCAGCTGACCAAATTGGTAAGCTGTTCGCAAACAAAAATTAATTTAGTAAAAGGAGGTCACTTATGACACAAACAGAAGAAAAAATGAGTACACAAAGTAAGCTTATCCTTTTCATTTTGATTCTAGGAAATTTTTTATGCTTAATTAGTGAAACGGTAATGAACGTGGCCTTGCCAAGTATCATTTCAGATTTTCACATTAGAACGAGCTCAGCTCAGTGGTTAACTACCGGATATATGCTTGTAATTGGCATCTCTGTTCCGGTGTCTGCTTTTTTAATTCAACGATTCACATTAAGACAGCTGTTTGTGACGGCTATGAGTTTTTACTTAATTGGGTCCTTCATTGGATTTATTACTCCATGGTTTTCTCTGCTTTTTGTGGGCCGTATGATTCAAGCATTAGGGACAGGCATTATTTTACCTCTTGTGATGAGCACAATGTTAACACTCGTGCCTATTAGCAAACGCGGCACCGTAATGGGGATTTTTAGCGTAGCTATTTTATTTGCACCGGCAATAGGACCGGTTCTTTCAGGATTAATTATTCAATACTATTCGTGGCAAATTATATTTCTAGGTCTTTTAATTGCAGCGGCGCTTATTTTCCTATTTGCTCTTTTCAAGCTCAGTAACGTTTCTGAAACATCTAGACCAACAATTCATATCCCATCTGTGATTCTTTCTACGATTGGGTTTGGAGGAGTTGTTTATGGATTTAGCGCAGCTGGTGAAGAGACGGGATGGAGTAATCCTATCGTATGGCTTACGCTCATAATTGGCGTCATAGCTCTTGCTTTATTTGTCAGACAGCAAACAAAGCTGAATTCTCCTATGATTAATATGAAGCCTTTTAGATCGTCTGTGTTTTCAAGATCGATTTTCTTAATGTTTCTTATTATGATGATTCAGTTTTCAATGATGTTAATTTTGCCGCTATACTTCCAAACGGCTGCGGGACTGTCTCCTTTGCAAACAGGGTTTCTTATGCTTCCAGGCGGTGTAACGCTGGCTCTAACAGCTATGGTGGGAGGACGTTTGTTTGACAAAATCGGATTTAAACCGCTGCTTTTAACGGGCTTAGTCCTTTTAACATTTATTTTAAGTTTGTTCACTACTATTTCAAGCGGAACAAGCACGACGACTGCAGCCATCTTATACGCAGCCTTTACAATTGGCGTAGGTTTAAGCATCGGTCCCGTGATGACGCTTGCTTTAAATCAAGTGCCAAAACCGCTTCATGCCCACGGTTCAGCTATTTCAAATACGATTAACCAAGTTTCAGGCGCGATTGGACCCGCTTTGTATACAAGTATTATGACCATGGCTTCTCAGCACTTTATTCAACAATCAAACGAAACGAATAAAACGCTGCTACAAATAAAAAGTATGACAAGCGGGGTTCATACCGTCTATTATGTAGCCATCGCTTTCGCCGTCGTTTCGTTCTTGCTCGCTCTTACGTTAAAGAAAAGAGATCAGCATCTTGAAACACAATAAATAAGAAACTGATAAGAGCTGCTCACGGGTTGAGCAGCTCTTGTTACATGCAGAATTTATATTACAAATGTAAAAGCAATCATAGATACTATTAAAACAAGGATAACAATACTTTTCTTTTTTTCTGTCTTCCATGCTTCAACAGCGCCCACGATACCACCAATAGCTAAAATAAAAGTACCTATAACGTGGAGAGGCAGCAGAGATAACAACCTGCCTAAACTCGCCATCACTCCTCCGGTCAATATAAATCCTGTTGTTACAATAGATTTTAAAGATATTAAGTCTCGTATCGCTTCTTTTTTTTCAGTTTTACTCAGTTTAAAGTACTCTACTATACTAAAAACAGCGGGTGTTCCCCATAAAATAAAAAAGCTAATCAATCTATCCGTGTCTACACTCACTGTTCATTCACCGCCTTTATCAATCCTTACGCTCAGTTCCACCATTTAACAAATAGTTATATATTATTCTTGCTTCAAGGATCCTCCAAAAGAAAATTGATGGTAATCATCAAGCTTATTCCAATACCCTATGCACTTTACGTCAGGCTCATCAATAGCTAACGCTTCTTTATTAGTTCCTTTATAAGGAAGAAATGCCGTTAACTTCACCTTTTGTTTTGGCCTGATGTTTAATTTATTTCCTTCTGCTAACACCTTAAATTTATTATCAGAATAACCGTTTTTCATTTTTAAAGGATAGGATAAAAATACATTGTTTTGTTTAATGGTCAAATCGCTCTTGTTTACCAATTCCATTTCATATGAAATTCCTTGCTTCATTTTTTGTTCTTTGATTACGTTAATACTTATCTTTTCTAGTTCTCTTAAAGGAACGTTATCTTCTTCTTTTGAACAGCCGGCAAATAAGATGGCTAACGCTAATAAAACAAGAATTGCTAACTTCCTATTCAAAAAACAATCCCTTCTCTAGTAACAAAGGTTATTTTACAATTATAACTCAAAAAAGTTATTTAATGGTAAAAAATACAATTAAAAAAGCAAACCGTTATCGGTCTGCTTTTTTAATTGCTACGCATAGGTAATGTGTTGTTGTGCGAAAAACTTTTCGATAAGGAGTTTGCCAACTATATGTATATCGTAACAAAAGAAAAAAGAATGTGCTGTGAGATTTGTCACTCCTTCTTTCAAAATAATCTAACCGAATACTTCCTATTGCCTTACGCAAAAAGAGCAGATCGCAAACGCGACCTGCTCTTTTCACATGCTAGATATGGGTAATTTGTCCATGCGTGAAAAGCTCTTCAATAATAAGGGGTTTATCACTACACTTATAGAATAACAAAGAAAAAAAGATGTGGCTGTGAGATTTATCACAGCCACATCTTTTTTATCCAACTAGCTTATTAAATTGTACACGTTTATTAATTGCTGCCATAATTGGTGCTCCAACAAGCATAACAACAAACTCACCAACGGCTGTTGTTAGCCACGTAAAGAAAAATGGCAAGTCAAATGCTAGGTGCAGCTCAAAAGCAATAATAAACATCGTGAACGTAAATACAAGTGTATTAACAAGCATACGAGCCCATATATTTTTAATGTAGCGCATAGAAAAAATGGTAATGAGTAATGATAGCACGGATTGTCCTACCCCAAACACCAGATCATAAGCGACCATTGGTGAAAAAAACAAATTCGTCAGAAATACTCCTAGCACAATGCCGTACACGTACTTTTTATTAAACACAATTAAGTGATTGAACATTTCCGATATACGAAATTGGATATTGGTGAAGCCAAACGGCTGGATTAGCATGCTGACAGCAATATACATAGCAGCTAAAAGACCGTTGACGCAAAGTGTTCTTATATTCATCTTACTATTCTCTCCTTAGTTTTTTAACGTGGGATGGTTACGAACCACGTAAACACTCAAAGAATCATACAGCATGCTTAAGCTTTCGTCAATCTAGCTGTTTACAAACTACTGCCGGTTTCTATACCTTGCATATTGACTGCTCTTTTTTCTTACTTTTCTTTAGTATAAAATAGAAGACGTATCAGTATACATAGGTGACATCAAGTAGTTAACCCTTTTGATTTGAAATACGAAAGGATTTGTAGCTATGTTAGATAATACAGATAAGCGCATACTAGAAGAGCTATCAAAAAATGGACGTATAAAGATGAAAGAATTAGGAGAAAAAGTGCATTTAACCGGACAAGCCGCTTCTGCTAGAGTATTAAAGTTAGAAGATGAAGGGATTATCAAAGGCTATACAATTAACATTGATGAACGAAAACTCGGCTACACCATCCATGCATTTTTAAATATCTATACGCAGAGCATTCATCACCACCCCTACCTTACATTTTTAGAAAGTCAGCAGGAGTACGTTATCAACAACTTTAAAATCAGCGGCGATGGCTGCTATTTACTAGAATGCAAATTTCATTCAAATGAAGAACTAAATGATTTTTTGACAGAGCTAAATCAGCATGTGAATTACAAACTTTCAATCGTCATTAACAAATAAATCTTTTTAAAAAATAAAGGTATATTAATTTATGAAAATGGTAATCCTAATAACGTATTCCCCCTATTCCAATAAATTTGAAAATCCTTTGCGTCATCGCAAAGGATTCTTTTTTTATGTAGGAAACCGCCTTCTATTTTTTGAAAAGTTGAACATCTCTCACAGCGTTGACATAGCGGTCAGAGGTTTATATAATCGGTGACATCGAAGCATAGAAAAGTCGGATTAAGACCTATACACGTATCGTAATTCTTCGTCTTAGAAGTTGATCAGTTTTATAACTAGACAATTTCTAAGACGTTTTTTATTTTATCATTTGTGAAACACTAGTAAAAACAAGATTAAACATGAAAATATCCTAATAATCAAGGAGGTTTGCATATTGAAAACAATCTATAAAGACATCATCTTAATTATCGTCGGCGCACTTTTAGTTGCTGCATCCATTGATTTTTTCGTCATTCCAAATAAATTAGGTGACGGAAGTACTGTTGGTATTGCTCTTGTTTTATATTATTTATTTCATATCCCTACAAGTATCAGCACATTTCTTGTAAACCTTATATTTATTGCCTTAGCCTATAAATTTCTAACAAAAAAAACGATTCTTTATACGATTCTAGGAGCCGTCATGACGTCCGTTTTCCTCGGTCTAGTCAGCTATATTCCTTTTCACGTTCACGACATGATTTTAGGAATTGTATTCGGGGCTTTACTAATGGGAACAGGACTTGCTCTCATTTTTATCGCAGATGGATCGACTGGTGGAACAACGCTTTTAGCTTATTTATTAAACTATACAAAAGGCTATAATATCTCTAAAAGCATGTTCTATATGGACAGTGTCATTATTTTAGCATCGGTTTTCGCTATTGGCGTCAATAACATGCTCTATACTTTTATATTCGTCTATCTTTGTGCCAAAATCGTAGATGTCGTTATCGAAGGTTTCCACAACAAAAAAGCAATGACGATTATGTCCGATCAATATAAAGACATAGCGCAAGTCATCACCAGTGAATTTGGAAATGCAGCCACCATCTTTTACGGATACGGCTACTACGCCAACAAAGATAAACGTATTATTTACGTTGTTATTAAAAAGAACGAGTTATTAAAAATTAAAAAGAAAATCCAGCAAATTGACCCGAATTCTTTTATTGTCATCCACGAAGTAAAAGAAGTTGTCGGCGGAAAATTTGGATTTATCGGCAATTCGCCTCATGAAACAAAAGCCGCTGCTAAATAAAAAATCCACCTCTTGGTGGATTTTTTTATGAAAAAACCGTTAAGAAAAACGAAAAGATACCTGCTAAAAAGTAAACTGACCCTAACGCAATTGCTCCTGTAACGACCGTAAATACACTTAATCCGATAGCCACCTTCATTTTCATCCACATCCCTTTTTAGATTAGTAGTATAAGTATGTCCAAGAATAGAAGATTTATAACTATGCCACCCTATTTATCTCATATATCGATGCAACAATTGTCTATTCAATGTGTTCTAAAACCACCTCTGGCGACATAATGTATAGGAAGGATTTCATATACACATCTTTGTATCACACATATCATATGAAATTAGGTGAGATAAAATGGTGGCTGTTCACTTTTTTGAAAACAGAAAGCTTCTATTAAGCCAGCTGAGGGAAAACATTCCTTCTACGGGTGATGATTTAAAGATTAAAGGACGAAAAGGAACCGTCGTGCTTGTGAATGACATCGATGAAAAAAATGTTCACGTGGAAGTTGCTTTAGAAAAAGTAGTGAAAAAGAACTTAGCATTAGATAACGCTAAAAAGAAAAGGAGATAAGCGGCTTACGCTTATCTCCTTTTCTTTTTAATTTATATACGAATCGTCTTTATCTGTTGCTTCAGTTTCCAAAAAAAAGAGACTCCTAAAAAGGAATCTGCAGCAAAGAGCGATATCATCGCCTGAATATTAATACAAGCTATATTTTAACATATAAAAACATATTTTACAAAAATAAACTATTATTTTACGCATAATTATTTTTCATTCGAGGTTTTTCAACATTTGAGACCCATTTCGTATAAAGATCTTTATTTATTTTTCAGGCCAAATTTTTGCATCCGGCTCTAATAACCACTTATGCTCTTCTTCCATAATACGGTCTGTCCACGGATTATTGTCGAGATGGCGAATCATCCAGCAGAAGTACATTGCATACCCAGGAGCCGTTGCTTGAGGATGATCCAATTCACCAGGAATTGTAATAAAACTATTATCAACTACACGGTACGCATCTTCTCCAACCATTGCGCAGCCAAATCCTTGCGGCTTGTCAAAACGATAGTAATACACTTCGGGCTGGTCATGATGATGAGGCGGATAACTCGACCATCTTCCTGGATAAGAAATAACTTCTCCAATAACAAGGTTAGAGTAAGGAGCGTTATTGTAGTCAAAAATTGTTCGGATTACACGCTGAGCAGTACCTTCCCATACTCCTTCACCAGCCACTGTGTTTTGACAATCTTCGGGCGTATATAATTTTGATGAAAACTCTTTTTCATTATCCGTTTTTTGAACTAGTACTTCACTATCGGCAAGCCCAGTAATTTTGACCTCCACATTTTTTGAAACGTGCAAACACCAAGGCTCTTCTTCAAATAGGGACTGGCGCTGAATTTCTTTCGAATGGCCTTCCCACTCTAGCTTTACCTTTCCTTCTAGTAAAAGAATAGCCGTTTCACTGCTGCTGTCTAGTAAAGTTTCCTCTTTTCCTTGGGACATTTTATAAATCCCAATATCCATCAGCATATCTTTGTGCTGACCGGTCATTTCTGTAAGTACGTTGTATCCTTTATTTAATTCACCTAATTTACCTAACATCCTTGAATTCCTCCTTTATGTAGTAGCGCGATAAGAATTTACTAATTACTCATTTTTCTTCATAGACTCTCTAAATTCTTTTAAATATGTGACTATGAGGATTTTTTATTAACGGCAATATTCTTGATTGTGTTCAATTATTTATAGATGCTGTGGCTTCCCTTCGTAATGGAGCCGTTGATTTCCGAACAATCAATTTTGGCTCAAGAAGCAAATGTTCCTTATGCATCGCTGGATATTTCATTTCTCTAACCAGCAAATCCACTACGTTTACAGCCATTTCTTTTGTCGGTTGTGCTACTGTCGTCAACATGGGCGTAATGGTAGTAGAAAGAACCGTATTATCAAAGCCAATCACTGATAAGCCTTGCGGTACATCAATTTTGAATTCTTTTGCAGCTTGGATAACTCCGATAGCCAGTAAATCGTTACAAGCAAAAATAGCCGTCACTTTCTCCTTCATTGAAAAAATTTGCTTAGCACTTTCATATCCTTTTTGAATACTTGCTTCGGTCGTAATAACGTGCTGAGGCGGCACGATGATTCCATTTTCTTGCATAGCGTCTCGGAAAGCATCTAAACGGGCGTGATTGCTTTTTGCATTTTCTGTAATAATCGCAATTTTTTTATGATGCAAAGACAGCAAATAATCAGTCGCTAAATAGCTCCCTTTGTAGTCATCCACTGTCACTGTATTAACGGATATGTGAGGAATTTCTGAAGCAATAACACTAATCGGTATATCTTGCTTAAGCATATTTTTTAAAAGATTAGCATTGCGAAAAGCAGAAGCTACAATTAAACCGTCGATTCTCTGACGTATTAACAGCGATAGATACTTTTTCTCTTTTTCCGCATCGTTATCGGTATTGCACATTACAACATGGAAACCCCGCTCATGACTTCGGTCTTCTATGCTTCTTGCCAAATCGGCAAAAAAAGGGTTGGAGATGTCAGGTACGAGAAGCCCAATCGTTTTAGTAGGTTTTCCTGTTAAAGCAGATGCTACGACGCTTGGATGGTAATTCAACTGCGCCATAACCTCAATTACTCTTTGTCTTGTTCTTTCACTAATATGACCGGTTTGATTGATGACTTTTGATACCGTAGAAATTGATACACCTGCTTCTTCAGCCACACTATAAATGGTTGGCTTCATTTCCTCTCCTCCTTTCCTTTCATAAACGCATAAAAGGCGTAAAATCTTTTACAATGGAAATTAAAGACCACTTTTTTCTTTAATAAAGTTTCTTGCTTTTAACGCATATTCAAAAGGATTAGCAAGGGCTGGATCCTGTTCTGCTTCTACGACAAACCATCCGTTATAATCCGAAGTGGCAAGCGTAGTAAATACTTCATCAAATTCAATAGCTCCGTCACCTGGAACAGTAAAGGCTCCTTCTTTTACCGCTTGCAAGAAGCTTAGGTCTTGTTCTTTGACTCGATCAACTACTTCTTGACGAATATCCTTTAAATGAACATGCTTAATACGGTGCAGATATTTTTTTAAGATATAAAGAGGTTCTTCTCCTGAAAAGACAAGATGACCGGTATCAAATAGCAGCGAAACAAGCTCCGGATTGGTAAGCTCCATTAGCTGCTCAATTTCTTCTGTTGTTTGTACACCCGTTCCCATATGGTGATGATAGACAATATGCATATCTTTTTCTTGTGCCAGTTTCCCAAGATGGTGCAGGCCTTCTGCAAGTCTGCTCCACTCTGTTGGCGTGAACACAGGCTTTTCTTTAAATAAAGGAACATCCATCAGCCCCTGAATGCTGTGCCCTTGTTCAGAAACAACAATTACTTTTGCTCCCATTTCGTATAAAAAATCGCGATGTTCAATAAATGGCGTTACCGTTTCTTCCAGCGGCTTTGTTGTTAAAAATGTACTGAACCACGCACTTGCAATTTCCAAATTCCGAAGCGATAATGCCTTTTTTAAGATTGAAACATTTCGCGGATATTTGTTTCCGACCTCACTTCCTCTAAAACCGGTTAAAGCCATCTCACTGATACACTGTTCGAATGTATTTTCAGCTCCCAGTTCAGGCATATCATCGTTTGTCCAAGCAATTGGAGCAATCCCCAGTTTGACCGTATTCTCCTTGAACATCTCTTCCTCTCCCTTATATGAAATTAAAACCTCTTTTATATTTATCGAATGTTTCTCTTCAACAACCTCATTTTCTCCTGCTCCTTAATAAACTCTTGCCATTTCAAGGTTTTTCACCTTATCTTCATAAGCTTCCTGTACATGCTGATTTTTAGATACCTCTGCTACTCCTACATGCCACCATGATTCATAACCGTTCGTCATAGTTTTTGGCAGCACTTTAATATCAATTAGCGTAGAAATCTCTTGTTTTTGTGCATCTTCTATCGCCGTTTTTAATTCTTCAAGAGAACTTACGCGATACGTTTTTACACCGTAGCCTGCGGCGCTGGCTGCAAAATCAATTTTCATTACGTTTCCGTTTAGTTTTCCTGTTTCATCGTTTCGATAACGAAACTCTGTACCGAAGCTCCCCATACCGTTTGACATTTGAAGGTTATTAATGCACCCGAAGCCGGAGTTATCAAACAGTAAAATGTTTATCTTTTTTCTTTCTTGAAGGCTTGTAATAAGCTCTGAATGAAGCATTTGATAGCTTCCATCTCCAACCATCGCATACACTTCCTTAGCTGGTTCTGCCAGCTTAACTCCAAGTGCTCCTGATACTTCATATCCCATACATGAATATCCATATTCCATATGATAGGTATTAGGTTTAGTAGACTTCCACATTCTCTGTAAGTCTCCTGGGAGACTTCCTGCTGCACCAACAATGATGGAGTTGTCATCAAGGAGCTTATTCACCTTTCCAATTACTTCTGTTTGCGTTAATTGAGTACCAAGTGATTCTACATATTCAGCTAAGCTTTCATCTAAATGACCTTGTATTTCCGGAACAAAATCTGCACCAGTAAAACGTATGCTATGCAGACGCTCTAATTCTTTATCCCATGCGTCTTTAGCACTTGTAATTTCTGTTGTATAAACAGACTGATAGCCAATTGATTTTAGCTCTTCCCTAAGAGCAAGCAACCCTTCTTTTGCATCAGCTACAAGTTTCACGGCATCAAGTTTATTTGCATGAAATTCAGACGTATTAATGGTAAGAAATTGCACGTTGGGATGTTGAAAAAGCTGTTTAGATGCTGTTGTAAAATCAGTAAATCGAGTGCCTACTCCAATTACTAAATCTGCTTCTTTAGCGATTGTATTAGCAGCTGAGTTCCCTGTTACACCTATTCCGCCTAGATTATAGCGATAGTCATTTTCAACGGCACTTTTCCCTGCTTGAGTTTCTCCAAATGGAATATGGAACTCACTAGCAAATTGTTTTAACTCTTTTGCAGCTTCTGAATACCGAACGCCTCCTCCGCAAATGATGATTGGCTTTTTCTTTGTTTTCATTAATTGAATTGCATCTGCTAGACTGTCCCTAGTCGGAAGGCGACGCTCAATGCGGTGAACGCGCTTTTGGAAGAAATAAGCTGGAAAGTCCCATGCTTCTCCCTGCACATCTTGAGGCAAACAAATAGTTACAGCTCCCGTATCTGCAGGATTCGTTAACACACGTATCGCATTAATCATAGCTGTCATCAATTGTTCAGGGCGGCTTACGCGATCCCAGTACTTACTTACTGGTCGGAAAGCATCGTTTGTAGAAATAGATAAATCATATGACTGTTCAATTTGCTGCAAAACGGGATCCGGCTGTCTAGTTGCAAATACATCACCAGGAAGCAGTAAAACTGGAATATTATTAGCTGAAGCAGTGGCTGCCGTTGTAACCATATTTGCTGAACCTGGCCCCACTGAAGATGTGCAAGCCATAATCTGCTTTCGATGTTTTTGTTTTGCAAAAGCCATCGCTGCATTGGCCATTCCTTGTTCATTACGTCCTTGATATACATCTAGATTTCCTGGGTCTTCTTCCAAAGCTTGCCCAAGGCCTACCACATTTCCGTGCCCGAAAATTGTAAAAATCCCTTTAATAAACTGATGCTGCTTTCCATCAAATTCAACATACTGCTGATTTAAAAACTTCACTAATGCTTGTGCCGTCGTCATTCTAACTGTTTCCATGCTTCTTTCTCCCTTCTAATACTAGATTGCGATTTTAAAAAAGGAAGCATAAGGAATATCTTTAATTCCTGATACCTCCTTTTAAAATGGAATGCGATTTTTAATGAATCACTTACCAGCGCGTTGTTACCATTTTCTTTCTTGTATAAAACTCCACGCCGTCCGTACCGTTTGCATGAAGATCACCGTAAAAAGAATCTTTCCAGCCAGAGAATGGGAAGAATGCCATAGGTGCCGGTACCCCTACATTTACTCCTAACATACCAGATTCAATATTTTCACGGAACTCACGTACGCTTGCGCCGCTATCTGTATAAATACAAGCACCGTTTGCAAATCGAGAGTTATTGGCTACTTCAATAGCTTCTTCTAATGTTTTCACACGTACAATAGAAAGCACAGGTGCAAAAATTTCATCTTGCCAAATTTTCATTTCTTGCGTAACATGATCAAAAATCGTTGGTCCGACAAAGTAGCCCTTGCCATTTACTGCTGCATCTGTGCGACCGTCACGAATAAGCTCTGCTCCTTCTTGCACGCCTGATTCAATATAGCTGAGCGTACGCTCTTTATGATTTTCACGAATGACTGGTCCTAAGAAGACGTTTTCTTCTAAGCCGTCGCCAATTACAATATCATTTGCTTCCTCTACTAATCTTTCAATTAGCTGATCTGCAATTTCTTCTTGTACAGTAACAACAGATGCTGCCATACAACGTTCACCTGCTGAACCAAAAGCGGCTCCGATAATTTGTTTTGTTGCTACGTTCAAATCTGCATCATTTAATACAATTGAATGGTTTTTAGCACCGGCTAAAGCTTGAACACGCTTTAAGTTTTCCGTACCTTTTTTGTACACGTACTCAGCTACAGGCTGGGAACCTACAAACGAAATAGCTTTCACTAATTTATGTTCAAGAAGACCGTTTACCACATCATGCGCCCCGTTTACAATATTTAATACACCTTTTGGCAAACCAGCTTCTTCAAACAGCTCAGCTAATCTTGCAGCTAACAGCGGCGTACGCTCAGAAGGCTTTAACACAAATGTATTGCCGCAAGCGATCGCAAGCGGGAACATCCAGCAAGGAACCATCATTGGAAAATTAAACGGTGTAATTCCTCCAATGACGCCAATTGGGTAGCGGTACATGCCAGACTCAATATCTGTTGCAATATCAGGAAGCTGTTTACCCATCATTAACGTAGGAGCACCTGCCGCAAATTCTACACATTCAATTCCACGCTGCACTTCACCTCGCGCTTCGTTAAAGCTTTTTCCGTTTTCAACTGTCACTAACTTTGCTAATTCATCCCAGTTATCTACTAATAGCTGCTGATACTTGAATAAAATTCGTGCACGTTTAGGCACAGCTGTTTTTGCCCACCCTTTGAACGCTTCATTTGCTGCTTGCACCGCTTGATCTACGTCTTCTTTTGTAGAAAGAGGTACCTGTGCGATTAATTCACCTGTCGCTGGGTTATACACAGGTTCCGTTTTTGATGTAGCTGATTCAATCCATTGTCCACCAATATAGTTTTTTACTGTTTTTACTGCTGTCTGTGTCATAGAATATCTCTCCCTTTATCTAATTTTAATAAGCTGCTATTCCTTTAATCTCTCAAGCAATCTCTCAAGCAATCTCTCAAGATTTTCCCTTTGTTTATTAAGCTTCCTGCAAAACTTCCGTTGCTGTCTCCATAAAGTTGAAGAGCTCAATGCTTGTCGGCATAGCATCTGAACAGCTGTGTTTTGAAATGACAATCGAAGCGGAGGCACCCCCCAATCGCATTGCCTGTGGAATTTCCAGCCCTTGCATCAATCCGTAAATAAAGGCTGAAGCATATGAATCACCAGCGCCAAACGTTTTCAGAACTTTTGTTTTAAATATTCCTCCGCGGTGAGACTTACCATCTCTTGCATAGGCAATAGACCCTTCTCCACCGTGCTTAATCACGACGATTTGAGCATGGTGAGAAAACCAGCGCTCTGCTGTTACTTGATCATTAGATTCTTTATAATTTAAAAGTTTTTCCATCATGTCAAACTCTTCTCGCGTACCAATAATTACATCTGATTTTTCAGCGGCTAAATTAAAATAGACTGCCGTTTCAGCTTCGGATTCCCATGTATATGGACGATAGTCGATATCAAAAAACACTACAACTTCATGCTTGCGTGCGTGTTCTAGTGCTAAAAACACTGCTTCACGAGAAGGACTTTGCGCAAGAGCCGTTCCAGATATTAAAAGTGCCTTTGACTGTTTGATATATTCTTCGGATACTTCTGTAGGACTTAGCTTTAAATCCGCTACGTTATCACGATACATTAAGATGCTACAATCTGTAGGGCTCTTGATTTCCGTAAAAGCAAGCCCCGTTACGGCCCCCGTTTTATCAACAACAATGCTATCTGTATTAATCTTATTTTTTTGCAGATAATCCGTAATGAAGCGTCCCATTTGATCATCTGATACTTTTCCGATAAAACCGGTTTTTAAGCCTAGCCTTGCTGCTCCAATCGCAATATTAGCCGGAGAGCCTCCTACATATTTAGTAAATGTTTTCGTCTCTTCCATTGGACGCTGTGTTTCATTTGCATTTAAATCAATACATAAACGGCCAACAGCGATGAAATCTAACCCACGATTTTCTTTAAAAACAAGCGGATTCATCTTTATTCCTCCTTAGTTAAGCGCTTTCCTAAAAGGGTAGAAAGACCAATTTCTTTCATCCCCACGTTTACTGTCATTAATTCACTGCGTATTTTTTATGTTCAATCTTCACTGGCTGCCCGGATAGTAAAGATTCTTTTGCTGCTTTAGCAATTCGTTCTGCTTGTAATCCATCGTTCCCTGTACAAATAACGCTTTGTTTTTCCATAATTGCTCTTGCAAACTGTGTCACTTCCGCTATGTACGCTTGTGTATAGCGCTCAAGAAAGAAATACAGCGGCTTCTCTTTGACTACACTTTCGCCTGTTGATATTTCTACTGTAGTAGGACGACAATTGTCAGCAGCAGCTGCACCTTTTTCACCAAAAACTTCAAGGCGCTGATCGTAACCGTAGACAGCTTGACGACTGTTATCGATTACACCTAAAGCTCCATTTGCAAATTTTAATGACACAATTGCCGTATCTATATCCCCTGCTTCTTCAATAGCAGGATCGATAAGCGTCGTGCCGTAAGCCGATACTTCAATTACTTCACTGTCCATTACATAACGAGCCATATCAAAATCATGAATCATCATATCCATGAACAATCCTCCTGAAGCGCGAACGTATTCCGGACTTGGAGGCTGAGGATCTCTGGAGGTGATTTTTAAAATGTGCGGCTGTCCTACTTCTCCTTGCTGTACAAGATCATGCACTTTTTTAAAGTTGGGATCAAAGCGTCGATTAAAGCCAACTTGAAGCTGCACTCCATGTTCTTTTACTACTTCTAACGCTTGGATTGTTTCTTCTACTGAAAAACTAACGGGCTTTTCACAGAAAATATGCTTTTTCGCTCGAGCTGCTTCTTTAATAATCGATGCGTGCGTATTCGTTGGCGAACAAATGAAAACGGCATCAATTTCTGGATCAGCTAATAAATCTTGATAATTTGTTGTTAACGTCGAAATTTCTTTACTTGCAGCCCATTCATGTAAATGATCTACTACCACATCTGAAACCGCTTTAATTTTTATTTGCGGCATTAATTTTAAATTATCAACGTGTAATTTCCCTATGCGTCCAGCACCAATTATTCCAATTGTAAGAATCCCCATCTTATTTTCCCCTTTAATTAAAAGTTAAGAAAACATTCACTCAAACCTCTATATAGGTTAAGCGCTTTCCTGATTCTAATTATACATAACGTTTTCTGAAATGCAAACATTTTTATAGATTATTTAGAATATTTGTTTTTTAATAATCTGAATGCATACTATAAAAAACTATTTTTATTTTTTATCTATTTATCAATGAAACATAAAGAAATTCTCTATATTTAAGTATTTTTATCATGAATTCAGTGATTATTGCCTTACTTACTAATATTTTTATGATTAAAATCATTTAATTGAAAATTATATATATTTAAAATTTTAATTGACGTTCAAAAAATGTAAGCGTATACTTTTTATCAAATAGATTAAGCGCTTAACCAAATTAGTTTGATGTTTTACACAAAATAATCGATCTGGTGGTGTGGAAAATGAATGAATTTATTTCCAGAAAAACGGCTTTAGACAAGATTGGTATCCCTTCTCATTTAACGTGGGGATACATAGGTATTATTGTTTTTATGATTGGCGATGGTTTAGAACAAGGATGGTTATCTCCTTATCTTGTAGAACAAGGTTTAACCATTGAACATGCTGCTTTACTGTTTACTGTTTACGGCATTACGGTCTCTGTTTCTTCCTGGTTCTCCGGCGTACTGGTTCAGCTGTGGGGTCCTAGAAAAGCAATGGCATTCGGCTTGATATCCTTTATTATTGGTTCAATTGGATTTATAGGTTTAGGACTTCATATTATGAATTACACAATTATACTAATTTGTTATGCCCTTAGAGGATTTGGTTACCCTTTATTTGCTTACTCGTTCTTGGTCTGGGTGTCTTACCGCACGCCCCAGGAAATGCTTTCAAAAGCAGTAGGCTGGTTTTGGTTTGTCTTCCAGCTTGGATTAAGCGTAATTGGAGCCTTTTACTCAAGTTATATGGTTCCAAAAATTGGCGAAATCGCTACCTTGTGGAGTGGTTTACTTTTTGTTTTGATCGGTGGAATCTTTTCGATTATTATGAATAAAGACAAGTTTACCGTACAAAAAGTAAACGATAATAAAACAAAAGAATTAATGAAAGGGATTACAATTGCATTTGAGAACCCTAAAGTAGGGATTGGCGGCATCGTAAAGATTATTAACTCTGCTGCTCAATTTGGATTTGTTGTTTTCTTGCCAACATATATGATGAAACATGATTTTACGATGAGTGAATGGTTGCAAATCTGGGGTACATTGTTTTTTGTGAATATGGCTTTTAATATTATTTTTGGTATTGTTGGAGATAAGTTTGGCTGGGTAAATACAATCAAGTGGTTTGGCGGAGTTGGATGCGGAATTGTAACACTTGCTCTCTACTATGTACCGCAATTCGTCGGACATAATTATTGGGTAATGATGATTGTCGCATGCTGTTACGGTGCAACACTAGCAGGTTATGTCCCTCTTACAGCGTTAGTGCCTTCTTTGGCTCCGGAGAATAAAGGAGCTGCAATGTCTGTGTTGAACTTAGGATCTGGACTTTCTGCTTTTGTAGGCCCTTTAATTGTAACCGTTTTTATTGGTCTTTTGGGCACGGGCGGCGTAATTTGGATCTTTGCTTGCTTATACTTCTTTGGTGCTTTTCTAACTGGTTTCCTTACGATGCCAACAGAGACAACTATTAAAGGCGAAACAATAAACGAAGTCAAAAGTCCGGTCTCTCTATAAATATGCTTAAGCAGAAAAAGCTGCAGGTGTCTCAACACCTGCAGCTTTTTTACCTTCTCTATTTTATAACTTTTTTACCGACGCACGTTCTACTAGTTCGGGAATAATCGTTACTCGCTGTTTCGCATGCTCTTCTTTTTTCATAGACTTCAACAGCTGTTCAAACGTACTAGTAGCCATCTGAGAAATGGGTTGTTCAATCGTTGTCAAACCCGGCTCAGCAATATCGGCATAAATCGTATTATCGAATCCAATTACCGACAGGTCTCCCGGGATCGAAAGCCCCTGCTTCCTTGCCTCGTTTATGAGCGATACCCCAATTAGATCTGTACATGCAAAGACTGCTGTGGGCCTATTAGGCAAGGAAAGCAGCTGTTTACTTGCTCTCCTGCTATCTTCTACTGTTGAATAACAGCTGATAATGGACTGATTTTCTAGTGATAAATTTGCTTCTGTGAGCGCTTGTTTAAATCCCGCTAATCGCCCCTCACTGCTTTTTCTATCTTTTTCAGTCATAATCGTTACCGATTGATGACCTTTTTCTATTAAATACGTACCTGCGATATATCCTCCGCGAACGTTATCAATTGTCACTACATGCGTTGAGATAGAAGGATGGTCAACTGAAAACAATACAAGCGGTACATCATGCTTCACAATCTTCTTTACGAGCTTCGTATCATTTAGTTCGGTTGCGATAATGATTCCATCTACTTGTTTTTTAAATAAAAGATCTATATATTCATGCTCGCGGGCAGTTTGATGATCTGTACTGCATAAAAAAAGCGTGTATCCCGCTGCTCTAGCACTATTCTCAAAAGCTCTTGCTACCTCTGCAAAAAAAGGATTAGAGATATCAGGAACTAGAACACCGATCGTGTACGTCTTTTTTCCTGTTAACGCCGCTGCCACACTGCTAGGCTGATAATCTAATTCCATCATTACTTCATTCACTTTTTTTATCGTTTTTTCACTAATACGGCCTGTCTGATTGATTACTTTGGATACAGTGGCTATCGATACCCCTGCTTTTTTCGCAACATCGTAAATGGTTGGTTTCACTTTCACTGTTCCTTTCTTCGTGATCTCTTCCTTTATTTTATCACGAAAGTATTCAATCGTTTATTTTAGATACAGTCTTTCGTTTTAAAAGAGAAATAAAAAAGCTGTTCAACGTTCAACAGCTTTTTTTAAAATGATTAATTTTTCAACGATTGTTCACTTATCCATTCCATTATGCTTGTTGTGGTTCCGTTTATTTTAGCTTTAGGTTCATTATTATACAGATATATCCAAGATGAATGTCCATTATACTGATAGGGCGAACCATCGTTATTTTTATACAAGCCTGTGGTGTCATGCACATCCTCAAATAGTGATAAATAAACATTATTTGCATGGCTTTTCACCAAACGTTCATAAGTTGGAAGAGTGTTAATTGTTGGCGGAAGGACTGTATCATTCTTAGCGGCTACGAACCAAATAGGTGTTTCTTTCATCTTTTCAATATCTTGATTCGTAATTAATCTATCATTTAGTCCTTCACATACTGGAAATGCTGCTGCAAAGTATTTTGGATAATCACGAATCATGAGCATAGTCATATATCCGCCATTAGATGCTCCTCCGATATAGATTCTATTGGAATCAATATCGGGGTTTTTAGAAACATATTCTTCAATTAAGGCCATCAGTGATCCTTTATAAATAGAAGTTCCATCCGCTTTACCCGTATAACCATCCATCCATTTTGTTGGCGCTTGCGGTACTAAAACGTAAGCCCCTTCAAAATAAGCCTGAGTTTCTTTTGTGACAAAACTAACAGCTTTATTGGCAGATAAGGGAATTGTTGCATCTGTTCCTCCTTCTCCTCCACCATGTAGCCAAATGATTAATGGATTCTTTTTCTTATCCTTTGCCGGCGCATGACTTGCGTATGCTAATTCTATATTTTGGTATATACCTTTTTTAATTGTAAAATCATCTACGAGTTCTTTTTTCTCTCCCGCAAACTGTTTCACTACAAGCCCTGACAACTTTCCTTCATTTGTTATCATGTCTTTTTGCTGAGTAATGGTATATTGACTGTCTATCCATGCATTTAATCCTGTACCATATTCATCATAATTTAGTGGTGCTCCTAATGAAACAGTTGGTCCAACTTCCATTTCTAAAACTGCATATTTTCCAGTATGTACGGCCGGTTGTCCATTTTTATCGGATACATAGGCTTTTTTTACTGTACGATCTCCTTGTTCCAATAAAGACGGTTCTAATCGACTATCACTTCGAGCCACATGCACCTTAAACGTTTCTTTTGTAAGTGAATTGGTTGGAACAGGTTCACCTAAGTCAATAATAATTTTTGTGATCGCCGCTCCCCAGTCATAAATCTCTGTCACTGTACGATAGGATGTAGCTTTTTCGTGCGTCTGCTTCGCCAGCGCTGCTTTCTCATAAGAGAGTACAATGCCAATTGCTAAACTCAATGTAATAGCCAATAGTACAGACTTTTTTAACCTTTGATACATAGCAAATCTCCTCCTTTTAAATAGAATAGGAATATTAAAATTCTCCTTCTATCTTAATCAATATGTAACCGCTTACCTACTTGTGTTCTATTTTACTTGTCCCCTCTCTCTTTCTACACATAATTATTTTCCGTTACCTAGCGGAAACTTTTGGTTCTTTATTCCAATAAGCATATTCTATAAGTCCTTGAAAAAATTTTTTTATTTTATGTATAAAAACTATCTATTAATCAAATCATAATCTTAACCTTATAAAAGGAGTTGATTATGATGGCAAACAGCAGAAATAAGAGCAGCAACGAATTAGCAGTACACGGTGCTCAACAAGCAATCGATCAAATGAAATATGAGATCGCTAGTGAATTTGGCGTAACTCTTGGTCCTGACGCAACTGCACGCGCAAACGGCTCAGTAGGCGGCGAAATCACAAAACGTCTTGTGCAAATGGCTGAACAGCAACTTGGCGGCGGACGTTTCTAAATCACTATCATAAGCAATACGGCTGGAGGAAGAGCGAAAACTGTTCTTCCTTTTCCCATTTTTATATAATCTCTTATCGCGTTCCTTCTCATCTATATGTATCTAAAACAAAACCACTATCCCCGTAACGTTCACATCCGGTTATATAAAATTCTCTTTCTCTCACCATAGATTGTGTATAATAAAATATAAAAAGAAGTTCCTTCTATAGGAACTTCTTTTATCTCATTTTATAAATGTGCAAGCTCTTTAGATATCTTTTCGGTCTTTGCTTTTAGCTGTTCTTGCTGACCTTCTAAGTCAGCAAGAACAGCTAACACTTCCGTATTCTCTGGTTCTTCTTCATACTGTTTTAACGTAGCAACAAGAGACTGTGAAACTTTGATGAGCTCTTGATTAACTTCTTGCTGCTGTTTTAAATAGTCAAGTTCATATTCCGTTTTTTCTAGATTTCTCATCGGTCCCCTTCCTTTCGTTAACTAGCTTTTATTTAAGAACGCAGTCTTTTATTATCGCATTTGGTTACTTCAACATTACCTTATTTTATTTTCGTGATTGCCGTATAACATTTTTTCATTCATTGGGTCAGCTGATTTTTCAGCAGGCGTCACTGTTTGTCCTAGAGCTGAATTGTGTTTATCATGCTCAACTGCGTCTACCATCAGCAAAACTTTTCCTTTTTTAAGATCAGATACATATGAGGAAGCTTCTGCAGCAGGTACACCATATTCGGTTAATTGATTTTCGATTCGATTAACATCTTGATCCATTTTTTCTTCAGATGGAGTAAAAGCATTTTTTATTTTCTCCATAAAGGATTGATGGTGTTTTGAATGTTGATCTGTATCAACTGTTTGCACATCAATTCCTGCAGAATGCTCAATCGCTTCTGTATTTTCATGACGCAGACCACTGTTTGTCAAGACAGAAAGTGCACTGTCCGGATATCCCTGTGTTTTTAAATTTCGAATCGCTGTAATAACCGCTGCCTCTGAATCATACGTACCTACTACATTTTTTGTCATTTTCTATTCCTCCTAGGTATTATCATTTTTTAGCTTGTTATAGTATTAATACCCTTGGATTTTTTGGTAAAACTTTTTAATTTTATCTCTAGCTCTCCTTACAAGGAGAAATCAATAAAATAACAGACCTGAATCTAAAAATTCAAGTCTGCTTCATGATATCAATGATTTGTATTATAAAATTGGTGACAGCAAGCGAGATACCGCTTCTTTAAATTTTATAAGAAGAGAGCGCTCTTTATATCGTTCGAGCGTTAATTTTGAACTGTATTGCACATCTTCAAGAAATAGGTTCTGCAACTTTTTGGCAATAGGCTGGTCATATACAACTGCATTCACTTCAAAATTAAGACTGAAACTTCGTGGATCAATATTCGTCGTGCCTACAGAAGACACCTCATCATCTACTACAATCGTTTTAGCATGCAAAAAGCCTTTTTCATAGAGATAAATATGCGCACCATACGTCAGCAGTTCGCCTACGTGAGACCACGTAGCCCAATAAACAAAAGGATGATCCGGTTTGTTTGGAATCATAATATGAATCTCTACTCCAGATAATAAAGCAATTTTACAAGCATCCATAAAGCTTGCGTCTGGAATAAAGTAAGGCGTTTGAAGGTACACACTTTCTTTGGCCGACATAATCAATGAGATATACATGTTTTTCAGATGCTGAGTAGTCGAGTTTGGCCCGCTTGCTACAATTTGTACAGGAACCGTTCCAGAATGAGTTTCTGTACGATGCAAAAATTGTTCCAGTTCAATTGGCTGTTTTGTTGCTTGATGCCAATCTAAAATGAATCTCCCTTGAATATCGTTCACTGACTCTCCTTTAATGCGAAAATGAGTGTCTCTCCAATAACCCATTTTTGGATCTAACCCTAAATATTCATCTCCTACGTTAAATCCTCCTATGTATGCTACTTCACCATCAATAATACAAAGCTTTCGATGATTTCGATTGTTAATCCGAAAATTAATTAAGCGAAGAATTGAAGGGAAAAATGCCTGTGCTTCGCCGCCATATGAAACAAGCTCCTTAAAAAATGATGGCGTCATTTTTCTAGATCCTACTTCATCATAAAGAACGCGAATTTTTATGCCTTCTTTTGCTTTTTTTGTTAGCTCATCTCTTAATTTTTTCCCAAGATTATCTCGTTGAATAATATAATATTGAATATTAATTTCTTTTTTAGCATTTCGAATGTCCTCAAACAATGCATCAAATTTCTGATTACCATCACTAAAGATATCAATTTCATTGTCGGTGCGCACGAGTGACTTAGAAGAATTTAAATTAGTGAACAGCAGTTTATTATGTTGAATCAATAAATTATTTCGATATTCATGGGTAGCTTTAAGTTCTTTTAATTGTTCATCTACTGAAGATCTTAAATATTCCCGCTCATCAGATGATAACTTATAAAAGTTCTTCTGTTTTAGCTGTCTTCCAAAGAATAGATATACAATAAAGCCGACAATCGGTATAAAAAATAAAATAAGAAGCCACGCCCATGTAGATCCTATATCTCTTCGTTCGATGAAAATAAGAATACCGGCTAATAAAATATTAATAGCTGTTACAACAGATACACTGAGTGTAAAGATATGGGCAAATTCCATCCTATTACTCCTTTCTTTCTACTGCATTGCTTTATTACCTCATTCCCGTTTTTAACGCTTTCATTCACTTTACTATACATAACACAGATCGCTTCCTTTTTCATCTTTAGTATCCAAATTTTATTGTTTTTTATTTTTTGCTATACTAAAAATGTAAATTTTTTCTTTTCATAGTGTATTAAAAACAAGGGGGAAATGATTTGTTTTTTTCTTTTATTTTTCTTAGCCTCATCAATGTATTTATCAGCATTAGCCTGGGGTATACGGCTTATCAATTGTTTAGAAAAGCAGTTATTGGAGGTATTCTTACGTGTATCCTTGCTTGCAGCGCTCCTATTATATTTGTATGGCCTTCCCTGTTTTTATCAACGGGCATATCACTTTTTCTCTGCTTTCTCATTATTTACTCAAAAAAGCACATATCATCTAATATGTAGATAAAAAACACGGAAATCTTAGATTTCCGTGTTTTTTATCTACAAGCTGTATACGTAATAATCCTGCACGTGATATGAATTGAAACCGCATGTTTCGTAGAGTTGCAAAGCGCTTTTGTTTTTCGCTTCAACTTCAAGAAATATATCATATCCTAGCCGAAGCTGCTTTAAAACAACTTGTTTTAAAGCAGCTTTTCCTATTCCCAATTTTTGATAAGAAGGTAAAATACCAAATCCATAAATCCATGCCTCGCTTTTATCATAAGATACCCTTAACTTTCCAACTGATTGACTATTGTACTCTACGATAAAATGAATTTGCTGTTCTTCCGTTTTCGTTTGTTCATAATAAGCAGCTGCTTCTGTTAAAGACATACCAAAGCATTCCACATCAACTTGCACTTCCATTTTCATATCGGTATCTGATTGGGAAGAGCGAAGTGTAACAAAGGGATTATCATCTTCCAATTCTTTTTTTGTCCACTTCATTTGATATTCTGAAAAAGTAAATGAACATGGAATTTGCTTTAAGAACTCCCTGCCTGAAACCGAATCGCCAGGAGCATTCAATAAAATCTCTGTATATCCACGCTTCTTACATATATGTAAAGCTTGAGAAAACAGCTTTGAAAAAATCCTTTTTCGGCGATATCTAGGAGCGACCATTCCGCATATTTCTACTGTATTCCCAAACCCATAAAGACCAATAGACCCAACAAGCTGATTATCTTCATAATGAAAAAGATCGTTAACTTCATTTTGTTTTCGACTTCGTAACATATCAAAATTCAGCTTCAGCTCTATGTGCTCTTCTTGTTCGCAAATAGACTGCAGCTTTTGTATATCTTCTAACACATGTTGTTCTAACATACGTATCCTCCTGCATCTCTCTTTTTATTATAAGTTCGGCTTTATTTAACTTTTTCCTTTCATCTTTAGCGCAATAGTCGAATAATTATAGGGTAAAAGCAAGATCAAAAAGCATATAGAGTAATCAAACTAAATAGGCGGGGTGCTTATGAAAAAGACCATTTTAATAAGTTTTATTGCACTAGTTGCTTTAACCATTATTTATTGCCTGCAGCAAGAATTTATTTTCGCTTTAGCTTTGTGGAGCATTTATGGAACAGTATTATCTGTTTTTGTATATTTTTCTTTTTACAAATCAACGGAAGATCGCGAGGAGGAGTAACAATAAAGCTATTAAAAGGTCTGTGAAATAGCCCTTTTTACAGACCTTTTATAAATTTACAACTAGGATATATGTTGGTAACAATTTAGAAACAAGTAACCCTTATTCTTAGTGTTATAGAAAAGTTATTACCTATTTCACTAAGGAGTTGGATATTTGTATGAAGACAATTACAAAATCTATATCGGTTTTAGCATTAGCAGCGGGCTTTACTTTTTCATCTCTATCTGGAACACTGCCATTCACTCACGAGCAAACAGCAAGTGCAGCAGAAAAAATAAACGCATCGTTCAGCGTATATGAAGTGACCGCAAACGTACTCAATATACGTTCAAAACCTAGCACTCAGGGAAAGATTCTTGATACATTAAGAAAAAAAGATCAAATTGAAGTAGTCAAGTTTGTAAATGCAGACTGGGCTGCCATTAAAATAATTGGCGGCACCGGATATATCAGTACTTCCTATTTAATGAAAGTCCCTACTACTGTTCATACAGCTGCTAACCTTAATTTACGCACAGGGCCTAGCACAAGCAACAAAGTTGTAACAACTATTCCTAAAGGAAAAAGCGTCAGCTTCTTAGCTTGGGGATACTCCAAAGATAACAAACTTTCATTTGATTGGGCTTTTGTAGAATACAATGGCTTTAAAGGATATGTAAGCACTTCGTACTTACAGTTACCTACTTATAGATAAAAACAGATAACTCCCTTGAATTATTTCAAGGGAGTTTATTTATAGACACCTTATTAATAGTGCCCTTCCCATGAAGCACCAATGATAATTAGTAAAATAAATAGCACAACGATTAGCGCAAAGCTACTTCCGTGACCTGATCCGTATCCGTACCCATAACCTCCGTAAAAACTCATTTTCTTTCACCTCCCTTTTTTGTAGAATATGTGAAGGGAAATGAAAACGAACATGAGTATTCTTTATCACAAAATTCATTATAATTTATAAACGTTAACTCTTTTACTAGTAAGGCATAGGATATGGCACCCCGTGGTTCATCTCTACATCTTTCCCTCATTCCACCTTTTAAAGTAAGGGTATATTTCAGCAATACAAAAAAAGAAGAGTTTATATCACTCTTCTTTTTTATTGAACCGGATTATCAACTTGCATGTAGTCATTATAATATTCTTCTAACGTAATTCCTTTCTTAGACACTTTAGAGGCGAGTTCTTTTCCGACAAATCGTATATGCCACGGCTCGTATTTATAACCTGTAATCTGCTGCTTTCCTTCTGGATAGCGAACAATGTATCCGTATTTATATGAATTTGCTTCAATCCATTTGGCTTCAGGAGTATCTTTAAAACAATCTTGAGCCGCGCACTTACCGGTGCTGCTTGATACATCTATACTTAAACCAGTCTGATGTTCACTGCTGCCTGGGTGAGCGCTGTAATGATTAGCTGCCGCTTCTCCGTCTTGTTTTATATACGCTTGATAAAGAGATTCTTGACGGCTTTGAGAACGATAGGCAGAAACACCGGCTAGGTAAATTCCTTCTCGTTCAGCAGCTGAAAACATCCTTTCTAACGCTTTTGCTGCTTCTGTACGCATTTGGCGCTTTTCAATTTTTTCTTTAAATATAAACCGAACGTCCGGGTATACAAGGTCAGTGGGTTCATAGTGATCAGGAAGAAGATTTTGCTTGTTTACTAACACGGCAATGGATTCTGGGTTCCCTACAATTTCTATACTATTCTGCTTCTGTTTAGAAAAAGATAAAGGATTATGGTCAGACGTATTCAAATGATCGTCGTGCTGAAACAATCCCTGATAGCCTAGATACGAGAATCCTGCGATAACACCCAGCACTATTAGTAAAGCCATTTTTTTATAAAGTTTCATATTTCTATACTCCTGACATATTTTCAGCTTTTTAGGACACTCAAACATTGTATATAAATCAAGAAATAATTACTAATATAATAAACTAATTCCTACTATAAATTTTAGTATGCCCGGACCTAATTTTTTCAAACGTTCATTTTAAGCATAAAGAAAGAGATGTCTCCTAAAAGACATCTCTTTTTACTTCTATTCTATAAGACTAGTATTAGTCGATAACTGTAATTTTAACTGATCTTCTGCCCCAGTCTTGTGCAGCACTATCTGAAGAAACGAATACATCAATTCGATTTCCTTTAATTGCGCCACCTGTATCTGCTGCTACAGCTTGACCATAACCTTCAACGTATACTTTTGAACCTAATGGAATAACGCTAGGATCAACCGCAATTACTCGTTGATTTGGATTTGATTTTAAATTTACTCCAGTAGCTGTTGTACCACTGCATCCAGCACAGTTAGCTGTATAAGCTGTTGCTTCAACAGTCATAGACTTGCCGCTAGCTTGCTGTTGAGACTGCTGTTGCTGCTGTTGAGCTTGTTGTTGCTGAGCTGCTTGTTCTTTTTGTGCCTGCTCTTGTGCTGCCTGTGCTTGTGCTGCTTGAGCTTGCTCTTGTTCTTTTTGTGCTTGCTCTTGTGCTGCCTGTGCTTGTGCTGCTTGAGCTTGCTCTTGTTCTTTTTGTGCTTGCTCTTGTGCTGCCTGTGCTTGTGCTGCTTGAGCTTGCTCTTGTGCTGCCTGTGCTTGTGCTACTTGAGCTTGCTCTTGTTCTTTTTGTGCTTGTTCTTGTGCTGCCTGTGCTTGTGCTACTTGAGCTTGCTCTTGTTCTTTTTGTGCTTGTTCTTGTGCTGCCTGTGCTTGTGCTACTTGAGCTTGCTCTTGTTCTTTTTGTGTTTGTTCTTGTGCTGCCTGTGCTTGTGCTACTTGAGCTTGCTCTTGTTCTTTTTGTGTTTGTTCTTGTGCTGCTTGTTCTTGCTGAGCTTGTGCCGTTTGAGACTGCTGCGCTTGTGGAGCTGCCTTTGCTACTGGCGCACTAGCTGTTTGAGATTGAGCTACTTGTGCCGTTTTAATTTTAAATTGTTCTCCAGGGAAAACTAAGTCTGATGTTAAACCGTTCCATTCTTTAATTTCTTCTACTGTTACGCCATAATGTTGACCGATTGACCACAAAGTGTCACCACGTTTTACAGTATGTACGATTTCTTTTATGCTAGATAAGTTTAGTGTCTGATTTGGATAAATTAGTGTTGATGTTAAGTTATTAGCATCTTTTAGCTCGTCTACGCTCACATTATGATTTTGAGCGATTTTCCATAAAGTGTCACCTTTTTGTACTTCATACGTTCCGCTTGTAGAGGCAGATGCTGCACCTACAAATCCTGCTGAAAGAATTGCCGTTGTCCCTAGAGTAAATACAAATTTCTTCATTTTCCGAATACCTCCTTATTTACTCAATGACTGAATGATACCACCTGTTCATTTCACTTCCATTACAGGAATATTTTACTTTTATTACGGATTTAATTAATTTTAAACATTTTCTTGTAATATTTCTGACAATTCATTTTTGAATAATGATTAAATTTCATCAAAATCATGTCAAAATTTGAAGAAAACTCTATAAAAAGTTGGAGTTGTATTCGGTGATAAAAGTAACTTATCAGCAAAAAAAACCTTCTAAAAGCAGTTAGCTTTTAGAAGGTTTTTTTACTTATATGAAACAGTTAAAGTTGGAGCGTATGCAGGATTGTCGCCCCCATAAATGTCAACTACGTCACTTAAAAAGTCCGCTGGACCTGAGCTTGACAAGCGAAACTGAGTTTTGCCGGTCCTATTCATATATCCCCAAAGTGAGGAAGGAAGTTGAATAGTTGTATAGCCATTATTGAGTGAAGGCACTGACATTTGGAAGCCCGCTGAAATAGATGGTGAAGCCGGATAATCTATTTGTTCTAAAGCACTGCTAGTTCCAAATACACCGCTTTTAATATCGCCTTTCAAAGATGAAATATTACCAGTTGAAGATTTGCGATAAATTTTTAAAGATACATCTGTAATGATTGCATCATCAGGTAAAGAACTTGTGTCAAAAGATAAAATGGTTCGGTATGTGTCGGTATTGTACATTCCTTTATCCCCAATTTTATGAATAGAACTACTCATACCGTCAGCTGATAAGTTTCCGATAAATCCATCTTCAGCAGCAAGCGAAGAAAATACTGAAGATTTCTCTGAAGTTCCAGAAATTTGATAAACTTCCGTCTTTACTTCCTCTTGGGTGCCCGCTGTGTCTACACTAAAAAACTTTACTGTTTTGCTAGAGTTGATGGTAATAGGCTCAGAGTACTTTAGAGAATTAACAGTTGGTATGCTTCCATCTAATGTATAGTAAGTGGTGGCAGGTTCATTGGTTGATAATGTGACAGAAACAGAACTTCCATACGTTCCTCCCGCTGGTGAAGCAGCTGTAACCGGTGGGGATATATCTCCTGGATTAGGAGCATCACCACTTTTCGGATGGCTTCTAAAAAAGTTCCAGCTTAATTTAGTTGCATTTGGTCCTTTAGGATCTGTATAAGAACCGGATGTACTTCCCCCTGACCAAGCATGTCCCATTCCTTCTATCATGTACTTTTCCATTACTGTTTTTCCTGCTGTATCTTTGTAAATATATTGCGTATAGCTTCTTCCACCAGATACTGTACCTGTTGCAGTTTGATCTGCCGTATCATCAATATTGTTATTATCCAGCCCATCAGACGCTCTATCATTTGTTTGAGCCCATTGCGATAATATTTGATGCGCATTTATAGGCGCAACAGTGTAGTCAGCTGTCCCATGAAACAAAAGAACTGGAACCACTCGTTTATGATCTCCCATGGCTGAATAGGCTAAATCTCCTTGTTGGATAGGATTAGGACCTCCACTGCTCATTGCTGTATAAGCACCTGTCACATTAGTCGCTGCTTTATATTCTAAGCCAGCCCCAACGCTGATAGCCGCAAATATGTCTGGATAAGTAGCTCCCATAATAACACTCATAGCTGCACCAGCAGATAGCCCCCCAACAAAGACTTGGTCGGCATCTATTGAATAACTGCTTTTTATTTGATTGGCTATTCCAGCAATTAACGCTGGTTCACCGCTTCCCCTTGATTGATGAGCCGTATCAAACCAGTTCCAACACTTATTTGAATTAGCAGAAGAGGGTTGTTCTGGATAAAGAACAAGAAACTTCTCTGTCTCCGCCAGTTCATTCATTTGTGTTCCTGCTGCAAATTGATCAGGGTCTTGAGTACAGCCATGTAGCATAACTACTAGAGGTAAGGCAGCACCTCCCTGATAACTGCTAGGTACGTACAGTTTGTATGTCCTTCCGTTATATGTTTTAGAGGTAAAACTTCCTGCGGCTGAAGAAGATACAGCACCTAAAGATAAAAAAAGTATAAAAATCATCCCTGCTATAAATAATCGTTTCATCTTCCTGCTTCCTCCTTATATTGATATGGTTATACTTAGCAGCAAACGTACATATCGGTATGGTATGGAAATGAATAAGAGTTACTAGTAAGATGATAGCAAGGTTTTATGTAATAAAATTTATATTAACTGCACGATTTGCCTACGGTTATGAGGACGAATAAAATCATTCATCTCCCCAAAAAGAAAACGCTTACATAAAATTGTAAACGATTGTACCGATAAATACTATAAAAAAGACATACCTTTTAAAAATAGGCCGGTATGTCTTCTATGGATTGCTTACTTAAGTATTCATATTGTGACTCGCTGCAATTTACCATAGCAATGGATTGAGGATAACGTTGTAAATGAGAAGGGAGATCCTTAAACCCAAACTGATGATAATATTCAGGAAGAATATCGCTATACAGCATAAAAATAGCACTGCGCTTCTCTATCTTCATCTTTTTAAAAAAGTCTTCAAGCATATCGCGGCCATACCCCATTCGTTGATAAAGCTGGTGTACAACAACCGATCCAATACCATGCAAAGCAAACTTTAATCGAGGAGTTTGTAAAAGAAGCAAAATAAATGAACCAATAATTTGATCCTCTTCATTTACGTATACATACCGAATTCCATATGTTTCTTCTTTTTGATTATCTCTCACATACTCTTTGTACGTCCTGCCTTTAGGCCATACGGCATATCCCATTTGATAGACTTCTGCCAATTCTTCAGACTTTATTTTTCTTAATAACATGAACATCCCCTCTTTATTTATAATCCCATACGTCAGCAGACATTTTTATAAAGTTAAAAATAGTTCCTGTATGTATATATTATACTTCATCCTACGGAAGCTTTCTTGCTCTGAGTGCTATTAACAGCTAATATGTGAGCTACTTTCTCAAAAAACTAGAAAGATTCCTGATAGTTGTTCCTTACCCATAGCAGTCATATATGTAAAGATACTCTTTATCATTCCATAAAAACATAGAGATGTAAATGTATTTCCAGCTTCATTTAGCATTCATTACTTCATTACTTCATTACGTATTACTCATCACAAAAAGCATAGAAACTATGTTCTATGCTTTACAGTGAAAGTAATCATCATCTCTTAAGCTTTTTCGTTCTCTACATACTCTACTAGATGAAAGAAAAAACGATATGTAAGAACAAGAACTTCACCTATCGACATTTTTTCATTAAACTCTTTTATAGCATCTAACTCAATATTCACATCCCATAATCCATCTTTATCATTAAATAAAAGCTGGACGCTGGTTGGGCTTTCATTAAGTTCTTTAGCAAAAAATTGTTTTAGTAAAGAACCGAATTTTTTTTGCATATGTAGCCCCGTTAATACTTTATATGTGCCAAACACATCATCCACTTCAAAAGAACATCCATCAAGCTTAATAAATTCGAACCATTTTGATTCTACATATAGAAATTCGCTTCTGTGTTCTTTCAAGTAAGAAATGGGCGTGTCTAAAAATGAAAGAGGAGATTCTTCTGCGATCAGCTCGTCCGTTTCTTTATCTACTCTTTCGATATAAGAATCTTTAAAACGTAAAGATGCCTCTTTTTCTTCTATCATCAGGTTTTGCGGTACCAACTCTTTTTGCAACGCATATTCCTTTTCTTCTTGGTATAGAGATAAAGATTGACCTTGAACGTTCATTTTTTTTTCAATATAAGTTTGAATATTACTTTGTAACATAAAAAAACCTCCTGATTAATCTGCATCACTATCTTATATCATAACCTAAACAAGTGTTTATAAATATAGCCAAACAAAAAATCCTTAGGCTATGCCTAAGGATAATAATGATATATTTAAGTATGTATAAAAGATAATTTGGTTGCGGGGACAGGATTTGAACCTGCGACCTTCGGGTTATGAGCCCGACGAGCTACCGAACTGCTCCACCCCGCGATAATAAAAATGCCTGGCAACGTCCTACTCTCACAGGGACAAAGTCCCAACTACCATTGGCGCTAAAGAGCTTAACTTCCGTGTTCGGTATGGGAACGGGTGTGACCTCTTCGCTATCGCCACCAGACAAGAGATTG
>NZ_JAJEKD010000060.1:0-236 GCF_021029645.1 Priestia sp. TSO9 | reverse complement strand
AAAGTTTGGTTAAGTCCTCGATCGATTAGTATCAGTCAGCTACACATGTCGCCACGCTTCCACCTCTGACCTATCAACCTGATCATCTTTCAGGGATCTTACTAGCTTGCGCTATGGGAAATCTCATCTTGAGGGGGGCTTCATGCTTAGATGCTTTCAGCACTTATCCCGTCCACACATAGCTACCCAGCGATGCCTTTGGCAAGACAACTGGTACACCAGCGGTGTGTCCATCC
>NZ_JAJEKD010000006.1:0-158013 GCF_021029645.1 Priestia sp. TSO9 | reverse complement strand
TCCGCCGCTAACGTCATAGAAGCAAGCTTCTAATCAGTTCGCTCGACTTGCATGTATTAGGCACGCCGCCAGCGTTCATCCTGAGCCAGGATCAAACTCTCCGAAGAAATGTTTGACTTGCTCAATTAAAAAATAAAATTTAACGTTGACGTTTGTCGCTTTGTTCAGTTTTCAAAGTTCAACCGCCGCTCTTAAGCGACTTTTTAATCTTACCAGTTTATCTCTTTCTTGTCAACAACTTTTTTAAGAAGTTTTTTCAAGTTTTTGATAAATTTAGTATCGCTCATTGGCGACGTATATAAATTTACCACGGATATTTTAAAGCGTCAATAGATTTTTTAAAATAAATCGTGTTTTTTTAGAAAAACCTTTTATCCAGGCTATAAAGTCATATGTCAGGGTATCTACACGTCATAACCGCACCGTATCAGATACCCTTTATCCTCTCTATCATTTCGCCACATAGTGTCTATGGTACAAACTCTTTCCTTTGGTTTCTACTTTTTTTACCATAATGATATCTTTTTCAATTAAAAACTCAAGAAGTATTCCTAAATCAATAGCATAAGGGCGTATTTCGGGATGATGAACCAGTTCATTAAACGTCCATTCCTGCTTTTCACTTTTCATAATATGAACAAGATGCTTGGCACCCAATTCAGTTTTTTTATTTACTAGAAATTCACTCGCTAAAAAAAGCAGCTCTAAACGCTTGCTAACCTCTTCTTGGCTAATAATTAGCTCTTCGTAAAGACGATGAATTTCAGGTTCTATTTTTTTCACTTGGTTCCATACTGTCACTTCTGGGTGAAATCCATTTTCTAACACAGACAGTCGTGCTAAATGATGAAGAGCATGAATGACATGATTGAATGCATCTAAATAATGATTAGACGCATAAAAGTCTTTTCCTTCTTTAAATCGGCGAATCAATTTAGCAAACTCGACACCTATTCTCTTTGTCCGATCTTCTCTAGGAAAATCAATTAAGCGTTTCTTTAAGTTTTCCATATATTCGTTTCGATCAAATAGCACTTTACCATTTAAGATCCAATCAATAATACGGCGGTTCGTCCCATTCATAATCCATTCACTCATTTGCTGTTCAGAAGCCATATAAAGTGCCGCACGCTCATTTTCATATTCGTATTGTTTAATAAAAAGAGAAGTTTCTGTAGTTTTGGTCACAATAAATAAGATAGCATCCAAATTATCCGTCACTGGAGATTCTGATTTCTTTTTTTCAATCAGTAAAATACCTAGTGTGTCTTTATTGCTAGCTCTTTCTTGATATATTGGCCGTAAAACATCTTCCATTTTGAGCTCTCCTAACTGTAATAAACAAATATTTTTCAAAATTTTAAAGGCTATGGACTAAGATTTCTTTTTTTATTATATACGATGTATAACGGATATCCCACTCAGAATTATGGAAATCATTCAGAAAGCTCAAAAACCAACGGTAATTTTCCGAAGATTCAATTTTTATCATCATTCACTGTCTCACTCTATGATATATTGGTAACAGGGGGGATACTGATGGGGATAAAGTATTCAAATAAAATTAACAAGATTCGCACGTTTGCACTCAGTCTGATCTTTGTTGGTTTCATTGTTATGTATGGGGGAATTTTCTTTCGGTCTTCAGTCTGGCTAATGACTATTTTTATGCTTTTGGGGTTGCTGTGCATCGTAGCCAGTACCGGCGTTTATTTCTGGATTGGCATGCTTTCTACAAAAGCGGTTCAAGTAACCTGCCCTACATGTCAAAAGCAAACAAAAATGCTAGGGCGCGTAGATATGTGTATGTATTGCAACGAGCCGCTTACGCTTGACCGGTCTCTTGAAGGAAAACAATTTGATGAAAAGTATAATAGAAAAAAACAAAAAGAAAGCTGATAGTATCACTACTATCAGCTTATTAATGCGCTTTTTTAGCCGTACAATCAGGACACGTTCCGTAAATTTCCATTCGGTGGTGACTAATATCAAAGTCAGTAATATGAGCAGCCAGCTTTTCTACTTCGTCTAAACCAGGATAATGAAAATCCACAATTTTTCCGCAGCTTTCGCAAATCACATGATAATGCTCTGTTGTAACATAATCAAACCGGCTTGATGCATCACCGTATGTTAGTTCCTTTACAATACCAACTTCGCGAAATACTCTTAAATTATTGTAAACGGTTGCTACACTCATATTTGGAAACTTACCTTCCAGCGCTTTATAAATATCATCTGCTGTTGGATGTGTCATGGAATTGATTAAATACTCTAAAATAGCATGACGTTGTGGTGTAATACGAACGCCAGTACCTTTTAACGTTTCAAGGGCTTCTTGTAAATGATTTGACACGCCATGCACCCCTCTTCTGTAAGTATTATTACTTTATAATTCTTATAATTAGTCTACATGTTTTACCCACGTTTTGTCAACTTGATGCCTATTCCTATTTTATGTAATACATCATCATTATTTACGTATTCTGTGCAAAAAAAGAAGTGTGGAAATTAATCCACACTTTTAAATATATTAACATCTGAGGAGGTATGCCCTACACTGATATTGTATGTGCAAAGACAAAAACTGCTCTAGTTATCTGCCTGTTTTTATGCCATTTTTTCTTTAATAAACGATAAAGCTTCTTCCACATGGCCTTTTACCCGTACCTTGCGATACTCTTTTACGAGCATTCCTTCTTTATTAATGATAAAAGTGGAGCGTTCAATGCCCATATATTCTTTTCCAAAGTTTTTTTTCAGTGTCCATACTCCATACTCTTCAGCTACGCTGTGATCTTCATCAGCTAAAAGTAAGAATGGAAGGCCGTGCTTATCAATAAACTTATGGTGTTTGTCGATCGGATCCGGGCTCACTCCTAAAATCACCGCATCTAGCTCTTCAAAATTTTCATGCTGATCTCTGAAATCACAGGCTTCTGTTGTACAGCCTGGCGTCATATCTTTCGGATAAAAATACAGCACAACGTTTTTTCCTTTCATCGACGCTAGTGATACTTGCTCTCCATTTGTAGACATCAATACAAAATCGGGTGCTTTTTCTCCAACTACAGCTGTCATATTTATCTTCTCCTTTACGCTTTTCATTTTCTTTGAATAGCGTACCCAATATTAGATAAGATGACAAGTTTAAGTGCGGGTAACAGTTCGCATCACAAAGATTGCAGGCATAATATAGCCGATAAACGCTTCAAAAGTTGCAAATAATTTCCCAATTCCAACCGGATACATATCTCCGTATCCTACTGAAAATAACGTTGCTGCGCTGAAATACATGCTGTTAAACAGCGTATAAAAATAATGACCTTCATGTTCAAACCCTCCGCTTAACACTGGAATACTCCCCATCTCACACACTGTATAAATAAGGCTAAATCCCAATAAAACTGTAATATATGAATAAAACAAGACAAAGAAGTGACCAATTGAGAAAAAATGAAATTCTCCAAGTTCTTTTTCAAAGAGAAACTTCATACTACCAATTACAAAAACAACGATAACGAGGATTAGAAAAATAACCATCATTCTACTCCTTTAATTTATACTCTATTACCACTATACGCGCGTTCTTGTCCATTCATTACTACTCTGAAGCCACGAAAAAGAGCAGGCATTTAATTGCCTGCTCCTCTGTATTTTTTGACACCTGTATTCCATAAGAAGATAGAGATCGTAAAAAAGATGATTCCCATTACTGGAGTTAAAAATGCATATCCGTACCATTCAGCTCTTCCTAGGAAATAAGCAGCTGGATATACGCCTACAAATGCAAAAGGAAGAATCCACGTTAAAACATAGCGGATGACATTATTGTAAATATCTACAGGATACCTTCCGTAGTTTCCAATATTATAAATAGTGGGCATAATAGAGGTTCTGGCATCCGACCAGAAGCCTATGCTTGCTAAGGCGATAAAAATTCCTGCGTATACAAGCGCTCCTCCCAAAATAAATAATAGAAAAATAAAAACATCATACCACTGGAAATGAAGATGTAAAGAAGACGCAGCGTAAGCCATTACGGCAATCCCTGTGACACCACCAAACAATGATTCTAGCTCCATTCGCTCCAAAATAACTTGAAACAAACTATGAATCGGCCGCGTTAAAATTCGGTCCATTTCTCCTTTAACAATGTAGCGCTCATTGAAATCCCAAATGTTAAAGAAAGACGAAAAAATAGCAAAAGGAACTAAAAAGAAACCATAAATAAAGATAATTTCCTCTCGTGACCATCCGTGCAGCGACTGAGTATGACCAAATACAACTAAAATAAAAATTAAGTTAACCGCTTGAAATAATAAGTCCGATATGATTTCAACTACCATGTCGGTACGATACTGAAGCCTTGTTTTCATATATTGACCAATGTACTGAAAGAAAATCGAAAAATAAAACATTTTCATAGACTACCCTCCTTGAATAACCATTTTTTTCTTCGCTATGTTCCACAAACATGCAATAGGGATAAATAGAAGTCCTGACCAAACTGCTTGTGTGATAAGAGCATTTATTACTTCCTGCCCTTTAAATCCATTTGTGAAAATCATGCTCGGAATATAACTAATGGCTTGAAAAGGGAAATAGCTCATAATATGTTGCGCCCAGAAAGGATAGAAACTGATGGGCAGAAGAAGTCCTGAAAACAAATCAATAACAACGCGCTTCGCTCGAATGAGTCCATCATTGTTAAAGAGAAAGAAAGTTGTAATACCCGTTAATAAATTAATTTGTGTATTGATAATGAAACTAAAAATTAAAGACAGTCCAAAATAAAGCCATGTTGCTGCATTTGCTGAGAATTGTACTGGAAATAAAAACGCGACAATAATCATGCCGGGCACTGAGAAAAACAGCACTCGAAAAATCCCTTCTCCCAGTCCTTGCATCGTTTTCATACCAAGGTAGCTGTATGGTTTAATTAACTCTACAGCCACTTTGCCATCTTTAATTTCCGTTGCCATTTCACGGTCAATGTTATTAAAGTAAAAGGCTCTGGCCATCCATGAAACGGCTACATACGTTGTCATTTGAGTAATGGATAAACCTTGAATATTCTCTTTTCCTCCATAAATAGCCGACCATAAAAAATAGTAAGCACCAATATTAATTGCATAAATCAATATTCCGCTGTAATAATTCGTCCGATACGCCAGCATCATTAAAAAGCGAATGCGTATCATCTCTATATATTTATCCATTCACAACACCTTCTTCATAAATGTTGCGGATAATTTCTTCCGTTGAAATTTCTTCAATGTTAATATCGCTGATTTCATGCTTTGCCACCACTTTAGCAATCAGCTGCGACATTAAGTCTCCTTTATTTTGAAGCTGCGCTGTCCACAAATATTTTTGATCACCTTCAATCCAGTTAACAGGCATTCCTTGCGTCAATAGCTTCAACTGCTCTTTATTTGGCGCAGTCCCAAATTCAAACGTAATCTGCTTAAGGTCGCCCCAGTTCGAACGCAGCTTTTGCAGCGATCCATCATAAATAATACTGCCTTCATCCAGCATTACAACGCGTTCACATAAAGCTTCAATATCTGCTAAATCATGTGTTGTAAGCAAAATCGTCGTGTTGTATTTTTCATTAATTTCTTTTAAAAATTGGCGGATTTTTAATTTAACTAGTACATCTAAACCAATCGTCGGTTCATCTAAAAATAGAAGCGGCGGATTATGAATGAGAGCAGCAGCCAGCTCACAGCGCATTCTTTGACCTAAAGAAAGCTTTCGCACCGGCTTATCTAGCAGCGGCCCGATATCTAACGTTTGAATAACGTGCTCCATATGAGCGTTATAATCTTCATCTGACACTTTGTATACTTTTTTTAACAGGCGAAAAGATTCTTGTACGGCAATATCCCACCATAGCTGAGAGCGTTGACCAAAAACTACCCCAATCGTTTGGGCAAACTTTTCTCTTTCTTTATGAGGGTTCATTCCATTTACGGTAATGTCGCCTGCAGTTGGAGTTAAGATCCCTGTTAGCATTTTGATTGTGGTTGATTTCCCCGCTCCGTTTTCTCCTATATACCCTACCATTTCCCCTTGTTTTACGGTAAACGAAATATCGTTCACAGCTTTCATGACTCTATAATTACGGGTAAATAAATCCCGGAATGCCCCTTTAAGGCCAGAGCGGCTAGAATAGGCTTTAAATTCTTTCCGAAGTTGATTCACCTCAATAGCATTTTTCATTGTATTCCCTCCGTTACGTCGACGTATTAGTGGTTTCTTTTATTGTTTCCGGCGCCCTTGCTAGCAACTCCTCCAAGAGACGAGGAACTATTTTCTAGCAGTTAGCTCACAAATTTCTATCATACACGTTCTCGAATGTTTTTCAAGAAACAAATAAGTTTGATAGAATAAAGAAGTTGAACTTTTTATTAGGAGGCATACTATGCAATTCACAAAATCAGAACAATTACACGCTGAAGCGCTCGAACATATTGTAGGCGGCGTTAACAGCCCTTCACGTTCATATAAAGCCGTAGGAGGCGGAGCGCCTGTTGCAATGGAGAAGGCAAGCGGAGCTTATTTCTGGGACGTTGATGGAAATAAATATATTGACTATTTAGCAGCTTATGGTCCTATTATTACAGGACACGCTCATCCTCATATCACGAAAGCTATTACAAAAGCAGCTGAAACGGGTGTTCTTTACGGTACTCCAACTGCTCATGAAGTCACATTTGCTAAAATGCTCAAAGAAGCGATGCCCGCATTAGATAAAGTGCGCTTCGTCAACTCTGGAACAGAAGCCGTTATGACAACGATTCGTGTAGCACGCGCTTATACTGGACGCGATAAAATTATTAAATTTGCAGGTTGCTACCACGGCCATTCTGACCTTGTGTTAGTAGCAGCTGGATCTGGTCCTTCTACACTCGGCACTCCTGACTCTGCTGGTGTACCAAAAAGTATCGCTAACGAAGTCATCACAGTTCCTTTTAACGACATCGAGCCTTACAAGGAAGCATTAGAAAAATGGGGCGATCAAATTGCGGCTGTTTTAGTAGAACCAATCGTTGGAAACTTCGGAATTGTTGAGCCGAAACCTGGCTTTTTAGAACAAGTTAATGAATTAACTCACGAAGCTGGAGCACTTGTTATTTACGACGAAGTTATTACAGCGTTTCGCTTTATGTATGGCGGAGCTCAAGATTTACTTGGTGTAAAACCTGATCTTACTGCATTTGGAAAAATCATCGGCGGCGGTCTTCCGATCGGAGCCTACGGCGGTAAAAAAGAAATCATGGAAAAAGTGGCACCGCTTGGACCCGCTTATCAAGCAGGTACAATGGCAGGAAACCCAGCTTCTATTCTTTCTGGGATTGCTTGCCTGGAAGTACTAAAGCAAGAAGGTGTTTATGAACAGTTGGATAAGCTAGGGGCGATGCTCGAAGAAGGTATTTTAAAACATGCTCGTACATATAACATGCCTATCACTATCAATCGATTGAAAGGCGCTCTTACTGTCTACTTTACAACAGAAACGGTCAAAAACTATGAACAAGCAGAAAATACAGACGGCGAATTATTTGCACGCTTCTTTAAACTAATGCTCCACCAAGGTGTCAACTTAGCTCCTTCGAAGTATGAAGCATGGTTCCTTACTACAGCTCATACAGAACAAGATATTACCGACACATTAGAAGCAGTCGAAAAAGCATTTAAACAATTAAGTGAAGAACGCTAATTCTTATTCTAAAGAGGCTGAGATAAAAGGATTTTAGACGAAGTGGAAAACGAACCATTGATCAAGATGTTTGATTAGTGGTTCGTTTTTTTTGTTAGGGTAAACGTAGGTTTCATGTATGCAGGTCTTTCTAGCAGCTGATTGGAGGGCAAGTCGAAGACTTCTGCAGAAATCAACTGCTGTGTCACAAGCGATTCAGCCCATGTATCCTATTTATTCATCTTTAGATTGCATTTACTTCGTTATATCTCAACCTCTTTTTCGTTTTACCTTTGGGTTTCCTTATAGAACATTTCCACCTTTCATAACCATTTCTTACGCGTCATCTCCTTTTTGTCAACCTGTCGAAAAATCCCGAGAAATACCCTTATTTTTCTGCTTGTTTTCTCTTGATATCCATTCTTAAACCTTGTATAGTATGTTATTGTTTATATTATTTCCAACAGGTTATGTAATAAAGAAGGATTGATTTTTGCAATTTATCATTTGTTTTGGGGAACATTCTTCATAACGAAAAAACTTTTTTACAGAAAGGAACTACGAACGCACATGAAACTTGGTGCCCGCATCTTAAAAACGGGAATTGCCATTACACTTTCATTGTTATTAGGTGAATTTCTAAGTTTACCATCTCCAATATTTGCGGCAATTGCGGCAGTTTTTGCAATTCAACCGTCTATTTACAGATCTTATTTAACAATATTGGAGCAAATACAGGCGAATGTGATTGGAGCTGCTTCTGCAGTTTGTTTTGGACTTATTTTTGGTACCCATCCCATCATTATTGGTTTTACCGCTGTTGTTGTCATCGCAGTCAACTTAAAATTACGTATTAATAATACAATTGGGCTTGCGCTTGTGACAGTAATTGCAATTATGGAAAATCCAGGAGATAATTTCGTTGAATATGCACTTATACGCTTTGGTACAGTGTTACTTGGGGTATTCTCAGCATTTATTGTCAATCTTATTTTTATTCCGCCAAAGTATGAAACAAGATTGTATTATAAAATTGTAAGCACAACGGAAGAAATTATTAAATGGATTCGCATGAATCTTTATCACGCATCTGAGCACACATTGTTAAAAGAAGACATTGAAAAAATGAAAGACAATGTGGCTAAAATGAATCAAATCTTTGATTTTTACAAAGAAGAACGCACTTATTCAACCAAAAAACGTTTTGTTAAGTCACGCAAGCTCGTTTTATTTCGTCAAATGATTACCGTAACAACACGAGCTCTTACAACCTTGAAACTACTTCACCGAGTAGAAAATGATCTTCAAGTCATGCCGCAGCAATTTCAAGATTTAATCAAATCTGAAGTTGAGTGCCTGTTAATGTATCATGAGCAAGTATTATTAAAATTCATTGGGAAATTACGCGTACAGCCAACCACTACTGTACCAAACGAAGCCTGCGTTGGAAAACGAGCTTTAATCGATAAATTTATGCAGTACAAAATATACGATAATGATGAAGAGAATAAGGTTATTTATCATATCTTCCCTTTAATTTCTGTCATCATTGAGTATAGTGAAGAGTTAGAGCATCTTGATAAGCTGATTGATACGTTCCAAAACTATCACAAAGATGCTAACTCATTTGATATTAATCATCAGCGACAAGAAGATTAAAAACACCACCTATTGTCTAACAATAGGTGGTGTTTTTAAATTGTATCAAGCTGCTGAACGTTAAAGAGCTGATAGTAATGACCTTTTTTCTTAATTAACTCCTCATGAGAACCTCGTTCGACTACTCTTCCATTTTCTAAAAGTACAATTTCATCAACATGAGTAATTGTAGATAAACGATGGGCTACAATGAAAGTCGTACGGTCTTTTGCTAGTTCAGCTAATGCTTCTTGAATATAGTGCTCACTTTCCAAGTCTAGAGCTGAAGTGGCTTCATCAAAAATAAGAATAGCTGGATTTTTCAAAAATACGCGCGAAATAGAAATACGCTGCTTCTGTCCCCCTGATAGCTTCATTCCCCGCTCTCCCACTTTTGTATCATATCCTTCGGGCAAATTCATAATAAAATCGTGGGCATTTGCGGCTTTTGCCGCAGCAATTACTTCTTCATCTGTCGCTCCTGGCTTTCCAAGCAGTATATTGTTTTTAACCGTGTCACTAAACAATACCGTATCCTGCAGGACGATTCCAATCTTATCTCGCAGGCTGCGTACCTTATAGGTTTTGATATCAATGTCATCAATGAGAATTTTACCCTCTGTCACATCATAAAAGCGCGGAATTAAGCTGATAAGCGTGGATTTCCCTCCTCCGCTCATTCCAACAAACGCAACGGATTTTCCTTTTTCTACATCTAAATTAATATCATGAATCACAGGTTTTTCTTCTTCTTCATAAGCAAATGAAACGTGCTCAAACTGCACCTTTCCATGAAGCTCAGTACATTCTTTTGCATCTTTCTTGTCTGTAATATCGTATTCTTCATCAATGAACTCAAACACCCGGTCCATAGATGCAACAGACTGCGTGAGCGTAGTCGATGAATTGACCAAGCGGCGAAGCGGATTATACAAGCGGTCAATATAGGCCACAAATGCTACCATCGTTCCTACGCTAAGACTTTCTGTGATGACTTGATATCCGGCAAATGTAATCACGATTAAAGGTGCCAAATCGGTAATGGTATTGACTACTGCAAATGTTTTTGCATTCCAATTCGTATGATTAATTGCTTTTTGTAGAAAATTTGAATTTTGCTTATCAAATTGTTTCTGCTCATGAGGCTCAATAGCAAAGCTGCGAATAACAGAGATCCCTTGAACCCTTTCATGCAAGTGACCCTGCACTTCCGCTAAAGCCTGCGAACGGACTCTTGTTAAATGGCGAAGACGACTGTAAAAATATTTTACAGAGAACGCATAAACCGGCAGCAAAATAATCGATACCAGCGTTAAAGGTACATTCATCGTAAACATAATCACAATGGCTATTACAATCGTCATCATATCAAGCCATACATTCATTAAGCCTGTGATAACAAAGTTTTTTGTTTGCTCTACATCATTAATGACTCGTGAAATCACTTCACCCGCTCGCGTATTTGCATAATAACGTAAGCTAAGCTTTTGAATGTGGCTAAACAGCTGATCCCGTATATCATATAGTACTTTACTCGATACCCACTGAGCATAATACTGCCTGTAATATTCAATAGGGGGTCTTAACACTAAAAATATAACAAACGAAATCCCCATAATCGTCACCATTTTATGAACTTTTTCAGAGGAAGACATGCCATGGCCATTTACGATATCGTCCAAAACATATTTCAAAAGCAGCGGAATTAATAAAGGAATAGCAAATTTAATAATACCAATTAATACAGTGCCGACAATTTGCCATTTGTATGGCTGTACAAACTTCATGTAGCGTCTTATACTTCCCATAAAATCTCCCCTTTCTATCTATGAGGGCAAGCTTTCTTAGTATATGTACACGCGTCGATTTTTTAGTGCTTTTATCTCTTCTAAAAGATGGTGAGCATAACGCCAAAAAGAACATTATATCAAACAGTCAGCTTTAGACGGCCTAACATAATGTTCTCTAGATCATTCATCAAGAATGCCGATATGTTAAAAAACGCTCATACCAAATGTCAATGAAATCTGGAGCAAACGGGCCTTTTCGCTGTCGAATCCAACCTTTTAACTCCTCGACGTGATTATGTAAAATACGGTCAATCACTTCTGGATAATTCATTTCTTTTCGATGCTTCTCATATTCATCTTCATCAAGAAGGGTGTATGTCATATCTGGATAGACTTTGATATCTAAATCATAATCAATATATTTGAGCGCTTCATTGTCATCATAAATGAACGGCGAACTGATATTGCAGTAATAATAAATTCCATCTTCACGGATCATCCCAATGACATTAAACCACTGCTGAGCATGAAAATAACAAATTGCAGGCTCTCTTGTAACCCATGTTCGTCCATCTGATTCTGTAACGACCGTACGATCATTTCCTCCAATCACTAAGTTATTGGTTGCTTTTAATACGGTTGTCCGATCCCACACGCGATGAATATGTCCATTATGCTTGTAGCTGTGTATTTGAATTGTTTCTCCTTCCACCGGAATTCCCATCTCCAATACCTACTTTCATTTTAGCACTTAAAAAAAATTCATATAACGTCTCCATTTGTCTTATGTTTATTATAACGGTTTCTCTCTCATTTTAACACAAATGTGCTAACCTTCTTGAGTTCAAAAAAGCCACTCCCCCTACTTTTCCTTTGCTTGGCAGCCTTAAAAAAGAGAGGAAGTGACACATCAATGTTCATTAAGCAAGTGTAGAGCAAGCCCCTTCACTTTTATATGTACGAATAATGTCTTCGGTTTGTGCTTCAAACGTCAATTGAATCTCTTTTAATTTTAGCTTCATTTCACTAATTTCATCTTGCACAGAATGAAGTTTTGCTTCTTCATGAAGTTTTATTAGTTCACCTTCGATTTCCTGACAGCGCTCAATCTCAGACTGCAAAAACAGAAGTTGATCCATGGTCTCCAATTGTTGAGTCACTAGCTGATCAAATTTTTTCATACGATAGCTCCTCTCTATTTGCTTTAACCATACACGCGGCACTTCTGTTAACATTCTGTTTAGGTGATCCAGATTCCTTTGACGAGTTGTGTAAAGTTTCAAGAAGTTTTGTCATACTTTGTTGCTTTTTATATAAGAAAAAGCGAACTTAACATCGCCGTATGAAAGACGTTAAGTTCGCTTTTGATATTAACCTTGGTATTTACCAGAGTTTTGGTTTTTCTTTGCTTCAGCTTGTGCGTTTTGTTGTCTCACTTCTTGAGCACTTGTTTCGCTAGCAAATTCAGTACCGAAGTTGTTTTTAGATGCTTGAGCATTTTGGCTTTTGTTTGCCGCTGCTTGAGCATTTTGTTGTTTCACTTCTTGTACATTTGTTTCGCTACCAAATTCAGTACCGAAGTTGTTTTTAGATGCCTGAGCATTTTGTTGTTTCACGTGTTGTGTGCTTGTACCAGATGCTGTTTTGTTTGTTTGTTTTGCCATTGTAATCACCTCCACGAAAATTAATATGCCCGGGAGGTAAATAGGATATGCAAACTTTTTTCAGTATTTTAAGGCACAAGCACAAAACACATTTACCTTACATTAAAAGTGAACGCCCTCCGTCAATAATAAGCGTTTGACCGCAAATCATATTTGCTTGATCGGACACTAAGAACATAACTGCATCCACCATGTCTTTTGGCTCCACCATACGACCAGCTGGAGTATGCTTGCGTGCATCATCTAGAAGCTCATCGCGATTTGGGAAATGCTTTAATGCTTCTGTATCAACAGCTCCTCCAGATACAGCATTTACCACAATATTCTTTGGAGCCAGCTCCACTGCTAAATAGCGGGTCAACGCTTCTACAGCAGCTTTTGACACGCCTACTGTTGTATAATTTTCTAAATAGCGAATAGAACCAAGCGAACTGATGGTAACAATCTTTCCTCCGCCTACTTTTTCCATACGTTTAGCCGCTTCTTGTGCACAGAATAAATATCCTTTGCTGTTAATATCCATTGTCCAGTTCCAGTGAGTTTCTTCCAATTCCATAATAGGACGTAAGACTCCTGACGCTGCATTACTTACAAATACGTCTAAGCGACCGAATACTTCATCAATTTGCTCAAACATTTCTTTAATTTTTTCTACTTTTCCTACGTTTGCTTTAACAACTAATGCTTCTCTGCCTAATGCTTTGATTTCTTCTGCTACTTCCTGCGCTGCACTTTTGCTTCGTGCATAGTTTAATACAATATCGTATCCTTCTTTAGCCAGACGTAAGGCAATTTCTTTACCAATACCTCTGCTGCTTCCCGTAACTAGTGCTACCTTTTGTGACATGATGTCATCTCCCTTATGTATCGTATTATCTTTACATTGTACTGATTTTATCGCATAAGAAACAAGTAATATAGGGAAAATAGATAAAACTTGATGAAATGAACGAGGTGAATAGAATGTATGTAGGTAGAGACATGACGGCTCTTTCAATGATTTCTAAAAGCGAGTGGAAAGACAGCGAGCTTGCGTTTTTCCATCACTCTTTACAGCAAATGACGCCGTATTTAAATGCTGAAGGACAAAGTATTCATCAGCAAATTATTAAAGAAATTGAAGCACGGGGCGGGTTACAGCGCCACGAAGCAGATTACACACACGGCACGCATGTATCATATGATTAAATAAAAGAAGCGCGGAGTTTATCCACGCTTCTTTTATTTAACAAGTAAATATTCTTTTAAGATTTTTTGATGGGAAACAGGAAATGCATATTGTTCTAAATCTTTTTCAGAAACCACTTTCAAATTTTTTAATGCACTGATATCACTTGCAAGCTCTGCTTCATATACTGTGATGTTCCAGACGATGTGAGAAAATACGTGCTGAATTGTGGTAAACGGCGCATGAATTTTAATATCGGCTCCGTACTCATTTTGAATAAATGCCTGAAGCTGCTGATGATCTGGCGCTATACTAAGATCTACTTCTATATTTGGAAATTCCCATAGGTTAGCTAAAAGTCCTTTGCTTGGACGTTTATGAATCAGATAATTTCCGTCCTCGTCTCTAATCACCGCTGCAGCAAGCTGAAGAGCACGCGGCGCTTTTTTCTTTGATTTAACAGGAAGCTCATTCTGCACTCCTTCTTCAAACGCGCGGCAGTGTTCGCGAACTGGACATAACAAACAGGAAGGAGAAGTTGGTGTACAGACAATGGCACCAAGTTCCATCATGCCCTGATTGAAATAGGAAGGATTATCTTTCGAAATAATTTCATGCACAATATCTTCAAACAGCTTTCTTGTTTTCGGTTTTGCAATATCATCCCAAACAGATAAAATGCGCGATAGCACACGCATGACATTTCCATCTACAGCAGGCTGCGGCACTCCGTATGCAATACTTAAAATGGCTCCTGTTGTATAAGGGCCTACTCCTTTTAGTTTAGAGATTTCTGCTGGCGTATTTGGAACTTCTCCCCCGTATTGTTCGTGAACTTCTCGAACGGCGGTTTGTAAATTACGGGCACGGGAATAATAGCCTAATCCTTCCCACGCTTTTAACACATCATCTTCATTCGCATAAGCTAAATCTTTGATAGTGGGAAATTTGCTAATAAAATTATTAAAATACGGAATGACCGTATCTACTCTCGTTTGTTGAAGCATAATTTCAGATACCCACACTTTATAAGGGTCCTGATCTTGACGCCAAGGTAAAATGCGCTGTTCCTCCTCAAACCAAGAGATTAAGTCATCTTGAAATGCTCGAATATCGAAATTTTGTACAATATCTTTACTTTGTTTCACGTCATAGCCTCCGAGGTATTAACTATACATATACAATGTGTTGCTTTTTGAATCTTAGTAACTTTATGATAACCTTATAACAACTACAAATATGAATAGTAAAATGAATTGTTCAAATAATGAATAAAAACAGCTAATTTGCTGCGTTAGTAATAAAGCGAGATTTTTCGCCCTAAATTAAGCTTCCATGCTGAATTAGGATACTCTAAGATTGTCATTTTACAAAGGAGGAGTTCGCTCTGGATACTGGTACACACATTGCAATGGGAATCGCTTTAGGCGGCCTTGCAACATTAGACCCCACTGTATCTGCGAATACAGCCACAATGGATGCTGTAATGATTGGCGTAATGGCCGGGTCATTAGCACCTGATTTAGATACTGTTTTAAAGTTGCGAAACAATGCACAGTATATCCGCAATCACCGTGGAATTACACATTCTATCCCGGCTGTTATTTTATGGCCTTTGCTTATCGTGCTCATTCTTTCGCTTCTGCTGCCAGGAGCTAACTTGCTGCATCTCTGGATGTGGACCTTTGCAGGCGTCATTATTCACGTTTTTGTTGATATCTTTAACGCTTATGGCACGCAAGCTTTACGGCCTTTCACAAATAAATGGATTGCGCTTGGCGTAATCAACACGTTTGATTACGTGATTTTCTCAGCTCACGTACTCGCGATTTTAATCTGGTTTATTGGAGCAGAGCCAGGACCAACATTTATTACGCTGTATGTGTTATTGGCGTTTTACTATGGACTGCGCTTTTATATGCGCCACCAAATTGCCAAGAAGCTTCGAAAACAGTTTCCTGATGTTATCAAGCTCAATATCTCTCCTACAATGCGTTTCACTCACTGGCACTTAGCTGTGACGACCGAAAAGTATTTTCATGTAGGAAGAGCAATCGGAGAAGAAATTTTTATTTATGATACGTTTGATAAAGTTCCAATTCCCGAATCAGCCGTAATTGAAGTAGCGAAAAAAGATGAAAATTTATCTGCTTTTCTTTCATTTTCACCTATTTATAGATGGGAACTGGATGAATATAACGACCACATTGAAGTGCGCTTTATTGATTTACGCTACCGCAGCAAGGACTACTATCCATTTGTAGCCGTGGTCCAGCTTGATTATGATTTAAATATCATTTGTTCGTACACAGGTTGGATTTTCAGTGAGAAAAAATTGCGTAAAAAGCTTGATTATCTCCCGCACTAATCATAACAAGAACAAATATGAAACCCAAAAACGAACCGTCTGCTCAAGACGGTTCGTTTTTATTTAATGTTTTAAATAGTCATCGTTATTCAATAAATGCTGATATTTAGGGTTTTTAACCGCGATTTCATGAAGTTTGTCTCCGTAGCTGTTAATATACATCGTAACAACCTTTTCCGTCGCTTCTTTCCCTTTATAATCATACCCGGCTTTTGCGTAAGATGACTCAAAATCTTCCCAGAAAAGCTCGACCCACGTGCGTGCTTGAGCATATGAGAGCGAACTGTTTTTATTTAAGAGCTGATTCGTTAATCTTTCAAATATATCGTTCATAAGAACACCTCGATTACCAAAATTCTTTATGAGTATGTTTGCACTTTTAACTTACACTATAAATGCGGAGTTATTCACTCCCTCATGTACTATATCATAACCGCAACGCTTTCTGTTGTAAAAGGAGAGGTATCGATGCGCAATAAAGCAAAAGATTTTACAAACCAACATCATACTAAGCTTGAAGGCGAACCTCGAGCAAAAGCTGAGTACGCTTCAAAACGTGCAAATGGAACTATTAACACGCATCCTCAAGAACGTATGCATGCTTCTAATGAGCGCGAAGAATAACCGCGTGCTTTACATTTAAAAATAGAGTAAATATAGAAATCAAACAAGCAGCACACCACACTTCGTGCTGCTTGTTCATCCCTTTATTTTTTCAACATAGAAATAGGCAGTGCCTCTTCGTTTTGCGGTGAGCCAAGCCTAAATCCCCACGCAAAAACTCCGTTCATATAATCAATTTTAAAATATGAACCCGGATCTCCTTGAATTTCATATACTTCCCCTGCTTTAAACGTTTCGGGATCCAATAAATATGACCTAGCCATCGTTACTTTTCTTTCTAATACTGCATACTCATTGACCATGCCAAGCTGTTCAGCTTTTCGTGCTTTTTCTTGAAGAGACCCAATTTCTTGTTGAAGTTCATACGTCGTCATATCACTGTAACGTTTTTCAGACATGCTGTTTTCCCCCTTGTTTGCTTTCATTTTATTATAACAAAAGGTATAACTAAAGGGAGACTATGAAAAGGGAGTTTTGGGAATGAAAACAGTGCTAATCACGGGCGGTGCGACCGGTCTTGGAAGAGAACTCGCTAAACTTTACGCAAAAGACTACAACGTCATTCTAGCTGGACGCAATCACCATAAATTAAAAGAGGCGCAGCATGAGCTAGGAGACAACGTATATACGATGTCTGTAGATATTACAAAGTATGAAGAAGTAGGAAAATCTGTAGAAAAACTGCTGATGCAGCATTCAGTAGATATCCTTATCAACAATGCAGGCATTGGACATTTTGGTCCTTTGACCGATTATACAAAACAAGCCATCGATGAAGTCATCGATACAAATGTAAAAGGAACTATTTTTTTAACACAAGCGCTTATTCCTCATCTCTTGACGAGACCTGAGCCTAAAGTTATGAATATCATTTCAAGTGCAGGACTTCGCGGGAAAGCTAATGAAAGCGTCTATGTGGCCAGTAAATTTGGCGTAAGGGGATTTACAGAAAGTTTAAAAGTGGAATACCAAGATACCAGCCTTCATGTGATTGCAGCTTACATGGGAGGCATGAATACCCCTTTTTGGGATCACAACAACCACATTAAAGATAAAAGCCGATTGCGCTCGGCTTCAGAAATTGCTGAGATTATTTATAAACAGCAGAATGACTCAGAAGATATTTTGTTTTAAAAAGAGTGAAACATAACTGCATCAATCTAATCTAAAGATAAACACATGAAGTTTACGTTTGCCATCACAATAAAAAAATCCGAACGAGTTGGATTCTCCATCAAGAATCTCGATTCATCGTTCGGATTTCCCTTCAACTAACATACTTTTGTCCCGCCTTTATTCCTCTTCAATAGAATCTAGAAATGATTGAATTTGGTCAATAGAGAATCCTTTTCTATAAAGAGCTTGCTTCATTTTTTGCTGATATTCCCAGCCTTCATACTTTGAAAAACGACGATGCGCTTTCATTCCTTGGTATTGCAGAGCTTCCCATGCCTCATCGCTTTCTTTTTCTGTATTCGTGCGCTGAAATGCTTCTTGAATAATAGAAAATGAATAGCCCTTCACTGCCAATGCTTGTTCCATTTTTTGTTTCATCATTACCTGAGATAATTTTTTATATTTTCCTTTTAACTTTTCAATTAACTTCACAGCAGTTTGAATTTGCTGTTCTTCGGGGTATTCACATAAACTAAGGGTAATAATGGAATCAGAAATTCCCTTCTCTTTTAATTCTCTTTGAATCACATTTGGTCCTTTTGATGTCGTGTTCATCTGAGTTAACACAAATGCTTTGGCAAACTCTTCATCATTTAAATAACGTTGGCTGACTAATTTCTGAATAACTTGTTGAATAATAGTAGAGTTAATTTCTTTTTTCTTTAAATAATCATGTACCTCTTTTTCAGAGCGCATTCGATAAGATAAGTAAGTGATCGCTAAATTATAAGCTTTCTTCTCATCATCTGCGTACTGAATTTCCGTTAATTCAAATTCATCAAGCTCACGACCTTTTTTCAAGTCATATTTGATAAGGACATTTTCGTCAACACCAAAGCCAAACTCTTCACCTTTACCGTAATCTAAATACACATTATAACGTTCACCGCTATTCTTTTGCGTTGTGATCTTTGTGACAACAGGCATACACCTTCACCTCATATTTCTTATTAAATTGATGGCTGAAGAACCGCCAAACGTATCATACACATTTTTATTTATCTCAACAAAGGAGGAAGTTCGTATGAAAATTGTTATTGCTGGAGGAACTGGATTCGTAGGTAAAGCTTTAACAAAACATTTTTTAACACAAAAACATTATGTATATATTTTAACACGCAATGCAGATAAAGCTGCAAGAGATCCGAAACTTAAATATGTAGAGTGGATGCAAGAAAACAGCCAACCTGAAGAGCATGTAGAAGGAGCAGACGTTTTTATCAATTTAGCTGGCGTTTCACTTAACAGCGGCCGCTGGACGGACGAGCGCAAAAAAGCCATTGTGGAAAGTCGCCTTTCTTCTACTCAAGAAATCCTTCGTATTATGGCTGCCTTACCCGAAAAACCGTCCCTTTATGTAAATGCAAGTGCGGTTGGTTATTACGGGACATCGACTACAGAAACGTTCACAGAAGCTTCTCCATCCATCGGCACAGACTTTTTAGCTGAAACGGTAAAAAAATGGGAAAATGAAGCGTTAAAAGCGATGGAACTCAATATTCGTACTGTTTTAACAAGGTTCGGCGTTATATTAGGCAAAGATGGCGGGGCACTCCCTTCTACTGCCCTTCCTTATAAATTATTTGCAGGAGGGACAGTTGGTTCGGGAGAGCAGTGGATGTCTTGGGTGCATCTTCAAGACGTCGTCAAAATTATTGATTATTGCATTCATACCGAACAAATAGAAGGACCTGTTAATGTAACTGCTCCCAATCCCGTTCAAATGAAAGAGTTTGGAAAGACGATTGGAAAAGTATTGAATCGCCCTCACTGGATGCCCGTACCTAGCTTTGGCCTTCAGCTGCTGATGGGAGAAATGAGTATGATTATTTTGAAAGGACAGCGCGTTTTACCTGAAAAATTGATTCAACAGAATTACATTTTTACATATACTGTATTAGAAGATGCATTGCGAGATTTACTCTAGTTATTTTCTGTTATTTCCCTAAAACAGGTGACTAAGCTGCCGATAGATAGGAGTAACTTTATGAAAACCATTCTCTTGAAAAATGCAACGCTCTATCCTATTACGTCAAAACCTATTTATAATAGTGATGTGCTCATTCAAGATGGAAAAATTGTTTTAATTGGGCCAAACTTGCAGCCACCTCTTCAAGTAGAAGTTATTGACTGCAAACAGCGTTATTTATTCCCTGGATTTATTGATGTTCATACACATCTAGGATTATATGATGAAGGAACCGGCTGGGCCGGGAATGATGCTAACGAAACCATTGAACCCATGACTCCACATATCCGAGCTTTTGACAGCGTACATCCTTTAGATCCTGGGTTTAAAGATGCCATTGAAGCGGGTATTACGTCTGTACACATTATGCCAGGAAGTGCAAATGTGATTGGAGGTACAACGTCCGTTATTAAAACAGCTGGAACAAGCATTTCTCAAATGTTAATTCAAGAGACAGCTGGACTTAAGATTGCGCTAGGAGAAAATCCAAAACGAATTCACAGCCACGGCAATAAAGAATCGATTACGCGAATGGGTATTATGGGGATGCTGCGAGAAGCCTTTTATCACGCAAAAAGCAGTGACAACAAAGATGATTTACGCATCAAACCTCTCACTCAAGCACTGAATAGAGAAATTCCAGTTCGAATTCATGCTCACCGAGCCGATGATATTCTATCAGCTCTGCGCTTAGCAGATGAATTTAATTTAGACGTCCGTATTGAGCACTGTACAGAAGGCCATTTAATTGCTAAAGAGCTGGGTGGAAGAAATTTAAAAGTGAGCGTAGGTCCAACTTTAACACGCCGCTCAAAGGTTGAACTTAAGAATAAAACGTGGAAAACCTATCAAGCTCTTTGCAATGAAGGAGTAGAAGTTTCCATTACAACAGACCATCCTTATACGCCTATTCAGTATTTAAATATTTGTGCATCCATTGCCGTACGTGAAGGCCTAGAAGAGCAAAAAGCATTAGAAGGCATCACGATTACTGCTGCTCGAAATCTCCGTATTGATCATCGAATCGGCAGTATCGAAGCAGGAAAAGACGCTGATTTGGTGCTATGGAGCCATCATCCCTTTCACTACCTTGCAAAGCCTATTTTCACCATGATAGATGGTAAAATATTATTTAAAAAAAATTAACATTTTACCTATTTTCTTTTTTAATTTTTTTTAGTATGATACGTTTAGAAGCATGTGAATTTCACAAAAGCATAAACATCACACGTTGACTTTTTATGTTTGTTGACTTGTAATGGGAAGGCAAATGGTGCGCCACCAGGTAACTGGTTCTAGTGGGTTCGATTCCCACCCCGAAATTTTTTTAATTATTAAAAAATTTCGAGGGTGGGGACTTGATTGGAGTCTGTATATACCCTCGATCAGGAGGGAAAAGTTATGTTAAAAAAACGTGACCTAAATGACTGTCAATCTCTATACGAACTCATGGTACATCCTGATGTCTTCCCTTTTGTTCGTCATAAAGCCCATTCCTATGAAGAATTTTTATTTGTGACTAAACAAACGATGGAAGCAGAAGATCATGGAGAAATCATTTCTCGCACGATTTTAGACGAATGGGGTAACCCTATCGGCACCATTAATTTATTTGATGTACAGGACCAAGCTGGTTTTTTAGGCACTTGGCTTGGCAAACCGTTTCATGGAAAAGGATATAATCAAATTGCAAAAGAAGCGTTCTTTAATGAACTGTTCTTTGAGTTAAATATAGAACGAATTTTTATGCGAATTCGTAAAATCAATATCAGGTCTATTAAGGCTGCAGAAAAACTGCCTTACGCAGTACTTGCAAATGAAACACATAAAGCTTTATACGATGAAATTAATCAACATGAAGACGTATATGATTTATACGAAATTCCAAAAGACTTGTATACATTATACTACTTGCGTCACGAACAAGACGTTCAAGAAGATCACCAGCTTAAAGAAGCGTAAGAGTCTCTCCGTATAACGGAGAGTTTTTTTTATGATTAAAAACGAGAGATTCTGGAAAAAATAAGTAGCATGATCGAAAAACGTTAATTGGAGGGTTTTTTATGTCTGAAAAAAAACGAAAAGAAAACGCAAAAAATACGTTAAGTAGCGCTCAAGAAATCTATTACGGCCGCGAGTTTAAAAAAGCAGACCGTGCAGGCGGCTACACGAAAAAATAAGTGAGGCAAAACATCTCTATCCAACGCTTGATCATCCCAACGTCCTTTCTGTACAGTTTGTATCGGAAGGACGTTTTTATATTATGTAAAAATAATAACACGAAGATTTTATGCGTATGATTTACGTTTTTTTAACACTCTACTATATCCACAAAGTTTACCCACAATTATGTGGATAATGTGCATAACTTTATCGAATATGTATATTACCGCTTTCATAACTTGAAATGACAGCGGGTAATTTTTATGTAAATTTTCTGAAAAAATGTGAATAGTGTGGATAAAGTTGTGAATATCCTATATAATTCAGCAGTTAACTTCTTGTTAACCTGTGGATATCTTCTTTAGCACTTTCGTTTGTTTTAGCAGCATGAAAGCTTTTGATATATTATAAGTATAATAATAAAAAGTAGGGGAGCTTCCCCTACTTTTTTATGATTGGAAACAATATATCCACACTTGTTCCTTGATTTAACCGACTCGAAAATGTCATCTGCGCACGGTGAGCTTTAATAATCCGATAGCTGACCATCAGTCCTAAACCTGTACCTTTTTCTTTTGTACTATAAAAAGGCTCGCCTATCTTCGCTAACCGTTCAGGAGGAATACCCTGCCCTTCATCAGCAAGCTGCAGCCAAAGGTGGTTTTCTTTTGCTTTAATCGTAATATGAATACCGCCTCCTTCAGGCATTGCTTCGATAGAGTTTTTAATAATATTAATAAATACTTGTTTTAACTGATTTTTATCTCCATATACCTGTGGTAACTGGTCGTCTCTTTCAAATATGAAAGCTACCTTTTTTTCTACTGCTTCAGGTTCAAGAAGCGAGCACACTTCTTGAACAAGCGCTTGCATATTCAAGGGTTCAACATTCATTACCTGAGGTTTTCCTAACATCAAAAATTCTTCTACGATTCCATTCATTCGTTCTAATTCAGTTTCCATGATATCTATATACAAAGCATCTTTAGGATTTTGTTCTTTTAATAAGTGAACAAAGCCTTTTAAAGAAGTTAGAGGATTTTTGATCTCATGGGCAACTCCAGCTGCAAGTTCTCCTACAACGGCAAGCTTCTCAGAAGTTCTAAGCTTCTCTTCTGCTCTTTTACGCTCCGTAATATCTGTCGATACGCACAGCATTTGAATCACTTCCTGTTTTTCATTCATAATAGGAAGTTTTGCTGTTTCGACCCAGCGCCGGTTTCCTTTCGAATCTTTAAACTGTTCTTCTAATACCATCCCTTTTTGGGTACAGTTTGAAAACGCCCCTTTATATAAAAGATCTGATTGAAGGTTGAACTGATATTTATCAATTGATTGTCCAATTAAGTCATCAGATTTTTCACCTAAGAGCATCGCAAAAGATTCATTAACGAGAATGAATTCCCTTTTTTGATTGATAGCATAAATATAGCTTGGATTAATGTCAATAACTTGTCTTAAAAACGTTTTTTGTTCCTGCAGCTGATTTTCTTTTTGCTGTAAATTCGCTTTAGAATGGCGTATATAGCTAATCATTTCATTAAACTGTTTAGATAAAATACCGATTTCGCCCCGCTCAATTTCTCGTTCCGGAATTTTTTGATGAAAATTCCCGCGCGCTACTTGTCCCGCCAATTCATATAGTTTATGAATTGGATTCACAATTTGCCTTGCATATAACGCAGTAAAAAAAGAAAGCAGTAAAATCGTAACGCCTGAAACGATCCAAAGCGTTTTTTCAAACATTTCATAGGGCCTGTAAATTTCTTCAACGGGTAATTCAGCGACAATTCCCCAATCCAAAACAGGAATATATTCGAAAGACGCAAAGAAATACTTGCCTTCGGTGTTCACAACGCGCTGATATCCTGATTTATGATTCATCGTTTTCTGAACGATTTCATTTTTCTTGGCATTTTCACCGATTCTCTGTTTCTCTGGGTGGGAAATAATTCTACCATTGCGGTCTACAATAAATGTATAGCCGTTCTCTCCTATATCAAACGTTTGAAAGATGGATTGAAAACTTTTATTTTCTTCAATTCGCAGCGCTAAATTTACGACTTTTTTTACACTTTGCTGCCCATCCAAAATAGGAATCGCCATCACCACAATGTAGTGCTTTGTATCTGCTGAAACGACATCGCTTAAATATATTTTTTTGGTTCGCAGCGCTTCTTGAAAATATTTTCTTTTACTTAAGTTCACATGTTTCATATTTTTTAAATCATTCGGGTAATAATGCTCAACATACCCTTTTACATTAAAAATGGTTCCGCTATCGATATACGGTGAAATATTAACTATTTTCTGCAATTCTTTGTCTATTTCCTGTTCATCATCCGATAAAAAAATAGGATCTTGCTGTACCTCGTCGCCTAGGCTCCAAATATCTTTAATGACGACGTTAATTTGCTCTTTCATTCTCTTGACGGTTTTATCAGTTACCTGTCGATATTGATCTTGAGAAATATTAGGCAGCATCACTCTTGAAACAATAAACATTAGCGTTAATATGGTACAAATAAGAAGCACGTTAATCGTGAAGATTTTCCAAAACGTATGAGATTTAAACCATTTCATGTTTGTTCACCTTAATCTAATGAAGTCTACCTTCATTTTACTCCAAAATGAAGACTTTTCCATATAAATGACGGAATTCCATCTTTAGACATAGAAGAAAAGCAATTTGTTCTATATTCCTATCAGAAAACTATGAGCTTTCTCCCTATGTTTTCTGTTAGAACAACTTTTTAGTTTTCTTCTATAAACTTTGCTTCCTGCATTTTATTCATGCAGTAGAAATCAATTATTTATCCTCCACTAAAAAGACCTCATCACGGAGTGATGAGGTCAGAAGTTTACTATATTTTTTTATAAAAAATTATGGTTGTTCCCTGCTGATTTTTTAGCCTTTAAAGATTCATTTATTTTCCCCTTCTAGTCCAGTAAAAAATAAATAAGAGAATAAACCAAACGGGCGTCAACAATAAGGCTGGGCGCGTCGCGTCAGAAAACAGCATAATAACAAGAATCACCGCAAACAAAGCTAACACAACATAGTTTATAAATGGTGTTAACGGTGCTTTGAATGCTGATGCTGCATGCAGCTGCGGACGCGTCTTTTTATACCTTAGATGGCAAATAAGAATGATACTCCACACCCAAATAAAACAAATAGCGCTAATGGTCGTTACGATGCCAAAAGCTTGGTCTGGTATAAGCTTGCTTAAAAGAGCTCCCGCTGAGATGACCAGCGTAGATACAAATAATCCGTTACTTGGTACGTGATTTTTATTCAGTTTTGCAAACTTGGATGGCCCTTGGTCATTTTTACTTAAATTATATAAGATACGGCTTGTTGAAAACATCCCGCTATTACAAGCAGAAGCGGCTGAAGTTAATACAACAAAATTAATAATTCCAGCAGCAAGCGGAATTCCGACTAAACTAAAGGTTTTAACAAATGGGCTTTCTGCTGCATTTAATTCCATCCACGGGTTAATAAATAAGAGGACGATAAGCGCTCCAACATAGAAAAATAAGATTCGCAGCGGAATTTTATTAATGGCCGATGGAATATTTTTTTGGGGATTTGATGTTTCTGCTGCCGATACCCCTACCAACTCAACCCCCACGTATGCGAATATAACCATTTGGAATGAAAGTAAGAAACCTGAAACTCCATTTGGAAACAGTCCTCCGTGATTCCAAAGGTTTTGAACAGTAACGGATCCCGCGTCTGTTTTAAATCCCATTACCAGCAAAATAACGCCAATAATAATTAACGCAAGAATCGTAATAACCTTTATTAAAGCAAACCAAAACTCTAATTCTCCAAATAATTTTACGGTTAATAAGTTAAGCCCTAATAAAATGATTACACAAATAAGTGCAGGAATCCACTGAGGAATATTGAACCAATATTTCACATATACGCCAACTGCAATCACATCAGCCATAGCTGTCATGATCCAGCAAAACCAGTACGTCCATCCGGTGACAAATGAAGCCCACGGTCCAAGATACTCTTCAGCAATATCTGTTAGTGATTGATAACCTGCTTTAGAAAGCAGTAGTTCTCCTAACGCTCTCATCACAAAGAAAAGCGCAATACCAACAATTAAATAAGCAAAGATGATAGAGGGACCCGCAAGCTGTATGGCTTTACCAGAACCTAAAAACAAGCCCGTCCCAATGGTTCCTCCAATCGCGATTAGCTGAACATGACGATTGGATAAATCCCTCTTTAATTCTCGTTGTTCCAACTCTAACTCCTCCTAACAATAAAACCTTTGATGCAAACGTGCGGACTACAAATAAAGTCCAATAAAAAAAGAGATTGGATGCGCTCCAATCTCATGGTCATAAGAATAACAAATATTAAGATACATGTTACCAATTAGTAACACGCCAAATAAATATCCGGTACTCTTCTGTCCTTTTGCCTGAGATTGTGAACCCTTCGGCGTCGCGAAACTCTCGCGATCTCTCCAGAAGCTGCTCCTGCTATAGTGTGATCCATAGCAATCATAGCTTTCTACGTATTAAATTTTTCCGATCAAGATAATGACTGTCGAATAGTTGTTTATTTTAATACCAGTTTAATGCTTTGTCAACAAGAAAGATTATTTTCATTTATTTACCTTCTTTGAAAAAAGATGATTGCACAGGTTCAATTGTCAACTTAGTATCCTTTTCCGCACGCTATCTTAGTCCCTGAGGAAACCTGAACACATTAAACGGATCGTACTTCTTATTCACTTTCTCTAATCTCTCTGCGTTGTCTCCAAAATACTCACGCTCGTAGTTTCTAAGGTTGCTGATAGGAAAGTTCACGTAGGAACCTACCGTTATACTTTTAATATCTTGAAATCGCTTATAAAGCCACTCTCTGTTGACTCTTGCATATGCATCGTCTGTCCATACAGACTGAAACCCCATAATATATCTAGCATTTCTGTAGAAAAAGGCTGTCTCTCTTTTACCAACACTGCGGATTTCTCCTCCTAGTGCATAAAAAGAAATCGCCGCATAAACGGAACCTTCTGCTGGACGCTGTATGAGATCTGTAAGATTTTCAAGCTCACCACGTGAATATGTTCTTTGCACAAATCTTCCCGTTGACTTAAATTTTTCAGACGGAGGATAGGTTGCCTCTATTTTTTTTACCGCTTCAAGAAAAGATAATGACTCTAATTCGACTCGAAACCCTTCTACTTCTGCAAAAGGCTGCAAAACCTTACGAGCTCTTTCTGGGGAGCCGTAAAAAAAGCCGTTTGCAAATATGCCTACCCCTTCTCCTTCAGCATTATAAAAGCTTGCAACTAGCGTCATACGTTTGTCCAGTTCGGGAAGCCAGTTTTGCCATATATTCATCACTTGCGCCTGCTTTTCTCTCGTAGTACCTACATAAAAGAATCGAACGAGCGTCACCGAGCTGTTCGTTGGCTTTGGAAGCTGAAACGTCATGCTTACTACAACGCCAAAGTTACCGCCACCGGCACCGCGGCATGCCCAAAAAAGATCAGCGTTACACGATTTATTTGCTTTAATGAGCTTTCCTTCATAATTGACTAACTCTAGCTCTATCAAGCTGTCGCATCCTAACCCGTAAAGTCTGCTCGAAAGTCCCCAACCTCCTCCGAGCGTAAAGCCAGACACGCCAACAGTCGGACAGGTTCCTCCTGGAAAAACATATCCGTTCGAACCGATGAAATCATACACTTCCGTATTTTTCGCTCCTGCTTCCATCTTTAAAATGTTCCGTTTTTTGTCTAATTTCAACCCATTTAATCGACTAATATCAATGACTAATACACAGTCACCCGTAGAATATCCTTCATAATGATGACCGCCAGATCGAATGCGAATCTCAATACGATGCTTGCGCGCCCAGCGGATCGCATTCACAACATCCTGCTTTTTTTCACAGTACACAATCACAAGCGGAAATTTATCAATAGCGCGATTCCATTCCTGACGAGCTTCCTCATAAATGGGGTCTTTTGGCGTTATCACTTCTCCCGTAAGCCCTTTTAAAAATATTGGGTCCATTTGACCTCTGCCACCTCTGTACATACTTTTCAGTAGTTTTATTACTATAATATTCTTGATGTGGTTAAAGGTTTGGGTTTTGGGATAGAATTTGCGTTTATTATTTTTATAAAATACGTCATTATAGTTATATTTTAAAGACATTAATTCTCTGATTTAACTTCTCTTTATCGATGTAAAAATTTACAATAATAGATTTTATAGGAATTCCACTTCACTATACTAAGATATTTTTATATTAAAGAACAGATGTTTAATTTTAATAATTCCCCCCATTAATAAAAGTACAGCTCAAAGAAAAAAGAGCAGAATCTAATCTGCCCTTTACTCTTTTTCTATTCATTTTTTTAACGTCAAACTCACTACATTCTCCACATGCGCCGTATGAGGGAACATATCCACAGGCTGAATATAATCAACATGATAAGCCTTCGACAGCTGCTGCACATCTTTGGCTAATGTGGATGGATTACAAGAAACGTAAACCACTTTCTTTGGCTTCACTTGTAAAATCGTTTTTAGAAGCTGGTCATCACAGCCTGTTCGCGGCGGGTCAACGACGATAACTTCTGGCTTCCAGCCTTCTTTTACCCATTTTGGCATCCACTTTTCAGCTGGACCCGTCACATATGTGGCATGTTCAAATCCATGATCTTTGGCATTTTTTCTCGCATCTACAATCGATTCTTCAATCGTATCCATTCCGCGAATTTCTTTGGCATCTTTAGCAAGCCATAAGCCAATTGTCCCTACTCCGCAGTAAGCATCTACAATTTTTTCATTGCCCGTTAGCGCAGCTGCTTTTTTTACTTCATCATATAGCTTCACGGTTTGAAGAGGATTCAGCTGGAAGAATGCACGAGCTGAAAGTTCGAATGAAATGTCTCCTAACGTTTCTTGAATCACTGACTTTCCAGCAAGAGTAAACGTTTCGTCTCCAAAAACAAGCGATGTTTTTTGGCCGTTTACGTTTTGTACGAGCGATTTCACTTCCGGTAGGCGACGCTGAATTTCTTTAATCAGCAGCTCTTTTTTCGGAATATCTTGTTTAGCCGTAATCAAGACAATTTGCACTTCACCCGTTTCAAATCCTACTCGAGATACGATGGTACGTACAATACCACGGCGTTTGCGCTCATTGTAGATAGGAATTTGAAGGTCTTGTAAAATTCGTTTTATTTCTTTTGTCACGTGATTTGTAGCTTTATGCTGAATGGGACAGTTTTCAATATCAATCAAGCGGTGAGAATTCAGTCCGTACAAACCAGCGATGACTTTTTGTTTGTCCACACCGACTTGAAACTGGGATTTATTACGATAGCGCCAAGGATCTTCCATACCAATCGTTTGGCGTGTTTTTTCTTCTACTTTTTTTAATGAGCTGTGACGTTCGAACGCTTGCAAAACGATATCGCGCTTGGATTCTAGCTGACCTTCATACGATAAGTGCTGAAGCTGACAGCCTCCGCACTGTTCGTAAATAGGACAGGGTGCTTCTACGCGATGAGGAGATTTTTTGCGAATTCGCTTGATTTTTCCCTCAGCAAAATTACGCTGAACGTTTGTTGCTTCTACAACCACTTCTTCATTTGGCAGTGCTCCCGGTACAAAGACGACTTGGCGCTTAAAATATCCTACGCCTTCTCCATTAATACCGAGTCTTTTTATCGTTAACGGAAACGTTTGTCCTTTTTGAACTTTCATTTCAGTTTTTGGTTTATTCATGAGACCAACTCCGATTAGTTTAAATTCTTTATATAGTTATTAACGGTCCTTAGCTGCTTAAAACCTATTAGACCGTATCGCTTTAAAAAAGACATCAACGCATATTATAACACTTCAACAGCAAAAAACCGACAGGAGAAACATTCCCATCGGTTTTTATCGTTATTTCGTTTTAGAAGAACTTTTCTTCATTTGTTTGCGTTCGTTCATTAAATCATCAATGCTTTTAAACGTATAGCCCTGCTTTTTTAAATCTACAATCGCTTGATCTAATGCATCTGCGTTATCCTTTGAAACAGTATGCAAAAGCATGATCGCACCTGGATGTATTTGAGCCATCATATTGTCGTATGAGTAGCGCCAGCCTTTTTGTTCATTCACTTTCCAGTCAACAAATGCAAGTGACCAAAATACGTTCGTATAGCCCTCTTGCTTTGAAAGAACTAGCGTTCGTTCACTAAATACGCCTCTAGGTGAGCGAAGATACTTCATTTCATCACGACCCGTAATGTTCTTGTATTCATCTTTTACTTTTTGCAGTTCTTCTTTAAAACGTGTGTCATCCACTTGAGTTAAGTCAGGGTGATGCCATGAATGATTGCCGACAATATGCCCTTCTTTTACCATTCGCTTAATTAGCTCAGGCTCTTCTTTTAAATAATGTCCTGTTACAAAGAACGTCGCAGGAACCTTTCTTTTTTTGAGGACGTCTAATACCTGCGGTGTATAGCCATTTTCATAACCGTTATCAAATGTTAAATAAATATTTTTTTTAGTTGTATCTCCGAGGTAAAAAGCATCATACTTAGCAAGAATTTGTTCATAAGCTGTACCTGCGGATGCGGGCTTGTGATTTTTGCTTTTTTGAAATCCCCAGCTAATCGGAGTGTTTGGATACATTTGTGCTTCAACAGATGATATGCCTGTTGACATCACAAATAAAAAAACGAGAAAAAAGGTGAACCGGCGCATAAGAAGCTCCTTTCGGAAGTCATTTTACGCTTAGTATCCACTCAATTTTCTCGTTCATGAACGTTACTTTTTACCATAAGCTCCGGACGTATGTTTATTTAAATACCGGTTCTTTAAATTGCTCAAGCTTTTCAAAGGAAGACTTGTCTACATCTGCATGCAAGCTGTTTCCGTGTGAATCCATCGTCACTACAGCTGTAAAGCCTTCTACTTTTAAATGCCACATTGCTTCAGGAATACCGAACTGCATCAAATCAACGCCTTCTACACTCTTGATACAGTCAGCATAGTACTGTGCAGCTCCGCCGATCGCATTTAAATATACGCCGCCGTGCTCTTGAAGAGCAGCAAGTGTTTTAGGACCCATACCGCCTTTACCGATAACCGCGCGAATACCAAATTTCTTCATAATATCTCCTTGGTACGGTTCTTCACGGATACTTGTTGTTGGTCCTGCAGCGGTTACGTGCCATTTTTCATCTTCATCTTTTAACATAACCGGACCACAGTGATAAATGATTTGTCCATTTAAATCAATTGGCGCATCGTGATCTGTTAAATGCTTATGAATAGCGTCGCGTCCTGTGTACATCATACCGTTGATACGCACCACGTCGCCAACTTTTAATTCACGAATTTGCTCTTCTGTAATAGGTGCTTGCAATACAACTTCTTTTGTTTCATCCGCTTTTTGTTTCTCTTCTGCACCTGCATTTTTATTAAAATCTACTTCTTCGCCTTCTTGATACAGCCACTCTTGAACGCTTCCTGTATCGGCATTGATTTTAACGCCCAAACGGCGGTAAGCCCAGCAGTTATACGCAACTGACACATAGAAGCTAGCAGGAATACGATTAATAACGCCGACTTTACAACCAAGTAATGTCGTTTCTCCGCCAAAGCCCATTGTACCAATTCCTAACTTATTGGCATTTTCCATTACATACTCTTCTAATTCTTTCAGCTGAGCATTTGGATTTTCGTCATCTAAGTTTCGGAACAGCTGCTCTTTTGCTAATTCATAGCCTGTTGTACGGTCGCCACCGATTCCAACACCAATGACGCCGGCACTACAGCCTTGACCTTGTGCTTGATACACAGAGTGCATCACACATTTACGAATTCCGTCTAAATCACGGCCAGCTCTACCTAAACCTTCTACTTCACAAGGCAGGCTGTACTGAATGTTTTTATTTTCACAGCCGCCGCCTTTTAAAATAAGACGCGCATCAATATAGTCATTTTCCCACTGTTCAAACTTAATAACCGGCGTGCCGCCGCCTAAATTATTACCGCTGTTTTCTCCCGTTAACGAATCTACGGAGTTAGGGCGAAGCTTTCCGTGCTTTGTTGCTTCTTCAATTGCCCAATAAATCGCTTCTTTAATTTGAAGCTGATTCACTCCTACAGGGGTTTTAATTTTAAATGTTGGCATACCTGTATCTTGACAAATTGGTGATAAATTATCATCCGCCATTTTAATATTATTGGTAATGGTCGCTAAAGACATTGCTGCACGCGTTCCTGCATTTTCACGCGCTTTTGCCTTTGCGATAGCACGTCGAACGTCTTTTGGCAATTTTGTAGATGTTTCAACAATTAAATCGTACATGCTTTGTTTTAAAGCTTCAATCATCACTTAATTCCTCCCATATCCCGCTAATGTATGTATTTATCTATCTGTCGTACAACTTTCAAAATTTATTATACTCCTTCAAAAATTGTTTCGAAAGACCTTTATAGGAGGATTTCCACTTCAAGCAAAAAAGCGCTAGTTTTTCTAGCGCTTTTTCCTTTGTTCATTCTTTATCTTTTTTAAACTGCTCACATTTTGCTTCGAGGTCATCAATCATTGTAATCAAACGGTCAATGTCTTCTAGTTCGGTGTTTTCAGGCTCCATAGAGTCTAATACGTGTACAAACATATTTAAACGATCTTTTAAATAACGTACTTGTGAATCTTTATCTCGAACGGCGTTTCCCATTTTAAACCCTCCTGATATAGCTTTTCATTCGTATTTCTTTATATCCTAACGAATACTTTCATATTTGACAACTAAAAGCAATAAAATCCATAATAGTCACTGGTGTCCGTTTTGAATGAGTCGTATAATTTATTCTAGCAGGACGGACCGTGAGATGTTTTCATCATCATTTCACTTTACGGAAAAATAAAAGGAGTTTTTTTATGGCCACTTTACAACGAATTACCCCGGAGTTCGATCCGTGGGAAGCGTATTTAGATATGAAACAATATGGCAAACCCACGCTTACAAACGTTGAATTTACCACAACGACGCTTTGTAATATGCGATGTGAGCACTGCGCAGTTGGATATACGCTGCAGCCAAAAGACCCAAACGCACTGCCGCTTGATTTAATTTTAAAACGTCTCGATGAAATTCCAACTCTTCGAGCGTTAAGCATTACGGGCGGAGAGCCGATGATGTCTCTATCTTCTGTGAAAAATTATGTGGTGCCTTTATTAAAGTATGCACATGAACGAGGTGTCCGTACACAGATTAATTCAAATTTAACATTAGATCTTGCTCGTTACGAACAAATCATTCCTTATTTAGATGTTTTACATATTTCTCACAACTGGGGAACGATGGATGACTTTGTGGAAGCTGGCTTTGCAATGATGGAGCGAAAGCCTACTTATGAGCAGCGCGCCAAATATTTCGACCGTATGATTGAAAACAGCCGCGCGCTTGTAAAAGCAGGTGTAACCGTATCAGCTGAAACGATGTTAAATAAACGTACGCTTCCTCATATGGAAAAGATTCATCGTCAAATTGTTGATGAAATGCTTTGTCAGCGTCACGAAGTACACCCTATGTATCCAAGTGACTTTGCCAGCACTCTAGAAACATTATCTCTTCCTGAAATGCGTCAAGCTATTCATCACCTTCTTGATATTCGAGATGAAAATGTGTGGATGCTATTCGGCACGCTGCCGTTTTATGCATGCAGCAATAATGAGGAAGACTTAACGCTCTTACAACGCTTATATAGCAGTAAAAATGTAACCGTTCGAAACGATCCAGACGGGCGCTCTCGCCTAAATGTAAATATTTTTGACGGAGATATTATCGTAACCGATTTTGGGGATACGCCTCCTCTTGGCAACATTCAAGATACAAAGCTTACAGACGCTTTTGATACGTGGCAGCAAAGCACGATTTCTAAAGAACTTAGCTGTCATTGTTCAGCAGTGTCTTGTTTGGGACCTAATATTTTGGTGAAAAACAGCTATTATCAAGATACTGATTTTAGCAAACTCCAAGCGAATATCACAAAATAACAAAAAGAGATTCCACCACTGGAATCTCTTTTTTATTATCTCGGCTGATCGTAAGCCCCAAAGCTTAAGGAAACATAATCTTGTACTGGAATCCATGCTCCAATTCCTTGAGACGTTACATTTCTCACTACAATTGAACGCTTGCTTCCTTTTACCGTTACATACACTTCTCCATATGTTACTTTTCCTTTTTCACTTACAGCAGGCGTATACGCATACAGATAACCTACTTTTTTAGGAGCTACGTTATAGACCTGGTCTTTTTTCGTTCCGGCACCTACAAACGTTTGAAATGATAAAGTGAGCTTTGTTTTTTTAGCTGCTTCAATTAGCATCATTTGTTTCACATGATCAGGCTGAGGTACTTTTGCTGTTAATCCGCCTTTTATATGGCTTTGATTTTCCTGGCTGTACATCATTTTGTACTGAGTTTTTCCTGCTCTGTTATCATAATGATTTGTATTGATTCGCTGGTGCTGCCAGTTAACGTTTGTTTCTGTTGATTCGTAATTTAATGGCCACTGTCCTAAAAAGATAGTTGCTCTAAAACCAATTGCCCATGGAGTTTTAGAAATGTTTGATTCATTTAATATACGAATTAAATCAGGGTTTTCAATTTTCACATTTGATGTTTCAATGAGCTCTTTTGTAAACTCACTCGGCTGCAAATATGGCGTATCTTGACTAGCATTTGGATACGTATTTTCTTTTGAAATATTTAAAGCTGAAGAAGGCACGTTGATGGTAGGCTGAGCTGTTTTCGCAATGGCGATCTTCGTTGAACATGAAAATGAAATAATGATGGTAAACACAAATAAAAGCAATTTACGTAACATCTAGAAACTCCTTTCAACATCGTTAATGAATGCAACCATAGTTTTTTCAAACATCTCCTGTTTTATCCTGAATACTAAAAGGGAAATTCTTCTATTTACTTACACAAAAAGAATCCGAACGATTAATCGTTCGGATTCTTCCTTCAACTAAAACATGTTTGTCCCAGCCTCTTCTTTTTTAAATAAGATAAAAACCAATTCCCATAATAATATAAGCACCTAAAAGAGTTGCACCTTCGAACCAGTTTGTATCTCCGTCATTAGAAATAGCAATAGTTAAAAATACGGCCGTTACCATCGCAATCAACTCAGGCCAAGTAAAGACAAGAGACATTTGGTTTTCGAACATCAGCGAAACTAACACTAATATTGGTGCTACAAACATCGCGACTTGTAAAGTGGATCCAACAGCAATTTCAACAGCTACACCCATGCGGTTTTTAACAGCCATAATAATAGCGGAAGCGTGCTCTGCTGCGTTTCCAACAATCGCTACAATAATGACCCCGATGAACAGCTCACTCCACCCAAAACTTTCGGATACAATTTCGATTGTACTAACCAAGCTTTCGGATACGTAAGCTACAGCTAACGTAGACAAAAAGAGAACAGTAATCGCTTTCCACATTGACCATTCTGGCTCTTCATGTTCTTCCACTTCTTCACTTTTATGCTGATACACGCCTCGGTGCGTTACCAGCTTAAAAAATAACGCCGCTAAGTACAAGATGATGAGAATAATGGATATTCCGACACTCAGGGACATGGTCTTCGCTTCGTCCATTTCGCTAGCAAACACTTCAGGAATAACAAACGCAACGATAACGGCAAAGATCAATAATCCAGAATTATGTCTTGCATCATAGACATTAAATTCTTGGCGCTTAAATTTTAATCCCCCAATGAAGAATGAAAGACCGCCTACAAGAAGGAGATTTCCTAATACAGAACCGGTTAACGATGCAAGCACCACAGCTGTAAGGCCTTCTTTTAGGGCAAAAATAGAAATAATTAATTCTACAGCGTTACCAAACGTAGCATTTAATAGACCGCCTATTCGAGGACCAGCTACAACAGCTAAGCTCTCTGTTGCTCTCCCCATAAAAGCTGCGAGGGCAATGATTGTTAAACAGTAAATAATAAACATAAGAACATCTGACCAGTGCATCATGTGCCCAATAACAGATAGCGGCACCCCAAGAATAACCGCTATTAGAAAAATCCGATTGATCATCGATATGTACACCTACCTTATTCATTTTTTGACAACAAAATCAATCATATCAAATTAATGGAATTTGTATAGACTCACCGTCAATGTTAGTATTTTTAACCTATTTTTATAAAAGATAAACCCTTAATTGATTTTTGATTAAGATAGTTAAAAATCAGCCAAACTACCAAGGGTAAAAAGATATAATAAGGAGTGAAAAAATGAGCAATAATGATGTGAAAAATCAAATTTTATCCGTACTGGATGACTATACAATTGGGACGTTAGCTACAATTCAAGATGGAAAACCTTATTCACGCTTTATGATGTTTTTTCATGAAGACCTTGTGCTCTACACCGCCACCAATAAAGATACCCATAAAGTCGAAGAACTAGAAAAAAACCCTTACGTTCATATTTTGTTAGGCTATGATGGGCAGGGTTGGAGTGATCCGTATGTAGAGGTAGAAGCCAAAGTAAATGTAGAAACAAACGAAGAGTTAAAAAAGAAATTTTGGAATGAAAAGTTAAAAGAGTGGATTAAAAGTCCAGATGATCCAAATTATTTGCTTCTTCAGCTGACTCCTGAACGCATGCGCTATTTTGATAAAGCCGGCAGCAAACCGAAGGAAATATGAGATTGAGACGTAGCTAAGTCCATTCCATCTGAAGACGAACAAATGGGAGCAAGGAGCTGAACCGCTTGTAACAACACCATAAAAATCCGAACGAGTTTGATTCATCGTTCGGATCTTCTTCAACTAAAATATTTTTGTCCCAACCTCATTTAATTTCGAAGGTTTCTGTCACTTCAATACTGTCAATAACCGACTGTAGCATCGAACAATTTTTTCGTGCTAGCTCAATTGATTTTTCAATTTTTTCTAATGGAAGGTCTTCTCCTGTGATGATATAGTGCAAATGAATTTTTTCGATTCGCCCCGCTTTTTCATCATTTCGCGTCACATCAGCTTGGATGCGTAAATCGGAAAAAGCAATCCTTTTTTTCTCTAGAATCTTTCTTAACACGCCTCCGCTGCAAACAGCAATGGACGATACCATGAGCTGATACGGACGAAAGCCATACTCTTCATCTCCGGCGATATGCAGCTCTCCATAAGGAAGATTTGTTGTAAATCCCGCCTCTTTTTTCATGTTAAATTCCATTTCCTTCACTCCTTTACTTCATTATAAACCGCTTTTTATATAACCAACTACTCTCAATACGGATACTTGTTACACCGTCACCATAAAAAAATCCGAACGAATTTGATTCCCCATCAAGAATCTCGATTTATCGTTCGGATCTTCCTTCAACTAAACTACTTTTGTCTCAGCCTTTTTTATGACTCTGTGTTAAATTAATTTTCCGGCGCGAATATCATTTGTCATTCCTTCGTAAGGCGCTTGAGCGATAACTTCCTCATTGTTCGCTCCGACATTTTTGATAAATGTAATGTCAGCAAATTCGGGTACAACATATTTCGGATATGTTTCGTATTTTTCACGGGATTCATGCATTAAATCAAGATGATCATTTTGATAGCACACGGTAATTTCAGGATGTTCATGTACCCATTTTGGGAAGAAAATAATGCCGTGCATCCGTTTTTCATCAGGCATAAAGTTCAAAGATACATCTGTTCCAGTCGGCTCAGTCCACGATACTTTATATACACCTTCTGTTAATTTCACAATATCTACTTTTTGGTCGCGAACCCATCGTCCTGCCACCATTCCGCTATGAATACGATAATCGATTGTATTTTCGTTTTTGATATAAATTTCATATTCCCATCCGTTTTCGTATGTGTAAATCATATGATTTCCAATAAATTTTCCCATTTTTATATCGCTCCTTTGATTTATAACACTTCGTATATATCTGACACAACGCGATCCGATCTAAGCGTCTCACAGCAGTGCCTAGAAAAACGCAGTTTTGTAAGCGTTTGTATTTCGCATTTCCTGTATGACCAATGACAATCGCTGTACCGACATTGATTGTGAATGTCGCTATTTTCTTAAGCACTGTTTGTATCCTAGCGATCACTTTTTATTTGTAAATAAAAACATGTAACTATTTACATGTTTTATTCTACTTCCCTTATAAAAAGATGTCAAATTAACAGCACAGCACGTCTACATCCTTGTCAATAAAGCGTTTTCCTTGTACGATTAAACAGTTAGATTGACAAAATATAGATAAAAAGAGGTTGAATGCTGTGAGTGCTACTCATAAACAACGTTTCTGGATTTTAGTTAGCCTTGTCGCCATTTCTGGATTCAGCCAAGGTATGCTGCTGCCTTTAATTGCTATTATTTTTGAGAAAGATGGTCTTTCTTCTACTATAAACGGATTAAACGCAACTGGATTGTATCTAGGTATTTTATTTATTTCTCCTTTCATGGAAGGGCCGCTTCGCAGATACGGATATAAACCAATTATCGCAGCAGGCGGACTTTTAGTTATTGTATCTTTAGCTTTGTTTCCCCTGTGGAAATCTGTTGTTTTTTGGTTTGTGCTCCGTTTATTTATTGGAATAGGAGATCACGCGCTGCACTTTGGTACTCAAACGTGGATTACATCGTCTTCACCTGCTGATAAACGAGGTCGAAACATTTCATTGTACGGGCTCTTTTTCGGTATTGGTTTTGCGGTTGGCCCTTTAATGACGCCGTTAATTGAAATTAATCAAGCGCTTCCTTTTATGATTTCTTCAGCTCTCTGCCTCATAACATGGGTGTTTTTATTTTTGATAAAAAATGAATTTCCCCTACAGGAAGTGGAGGTTAATTCATTAAAAGAAACGGCTAAGCGATTTTCTAAGGCGGCTAAGTATGGTTGGATTGCTTTTTTGCCGCCTTTTGGATATGGATTTTTAGAATCATCACTGAACGGAAGCTTTCCTGTATATGGCTTACGAATTGGTTTGCAAGTAGAGTTTATTTCACTCCTCTTGACTTCCTTTGCAGTTGGAGCTATTGTATTTCAGCTTCCTCTCGGAATACTGAGCGATAAACTTGGACGAAAATTGGTATTAGGATGGATTTTATCCATTGGAGCCGTTACGTTTTTTACAGCAAGCCTCTTGGAAGAGACCGCTATTCCATTGGTAGCTTGTTTATTTATAGCTGGCATGGTTGTAGGCTCGACGTTTAGTTTAGGAATCAGCTATATGACGGATTTGATTCCTGCTCGTCTACTGCCTACAGGTAATTTACTATGCGGCATTGCTTTTAGTATCGGAAGCCTTGCCGGCCCTTACATAGGCGGCACGTTTATTCAGTTCTTTCACCATATCAGCTTTTTTAATATTATTAGCGGGATGCTTGGCTTTATTTTTATTATTCTTTTTGTATTCGGACAAAAGATGCCTATGCAACAAAAAACAAGCGAGAACCTATAGGTCCTCGCTTGTTTTTTAAACTTTTAGCGTTCGATGCTGAAGAGCTGATTTTTCAATTTGTATCGTGGTATGCTCAATGCCGCAGTGATCATGTACTAAATCGATGGCTTTTTGCAAAATTTGCTGACAATCTTTTTCATCTTCTACGCGCATATGACAGCTCAATGAGTCCAGTCCTGAAGTAATGGTCCAAATGTGTAAATCATGCACATCTTTGACTCCTTCAATGTTTTCAAGAAGGTTTTTTATTTCACTGTGGTCTACCCCTTCAGGAGAGCCTTCCATCAAAATATGAACGCTATGAGCAAGCACGCCCCAAGCGCTTTTTAAAATTAATACAGACACAACTACAGAAATAATAGGGTCAGCAATATACCATCCAAAGAGCATCATAAGAAGTCCAGCTACAATAGCTCCAATAGATCCTAAAGCATCTCCCAATACGTGTAAGTAAGCGCTGCGTAAATTTACGTTTCCTTTTACATCGCCTTGTCTCATAAGTGACCATGCGCTGATTAAATTAGCGAGTAAACCAACAGTAGCAATCAGCATCATGCTGCCGCTTGCTACAGACTGCGGCTCTAATACGCGCTGATAGGCTTCATAGATGATAAATCCTGCTATTACAAACAGTGCCACTCCGTTAAAAAGAGCCGCTAATATTTCAAAACGATAATAACCGTACGTTTTTTTAGCCGATGCAGCTCGATTAGCAAACCATATCGCTACAAGGCTAAGAGCAAGTGAGCTTGTATCAGAAAGCATGTGTCCGCTATCGGATAATAACGCTAAACTATTTGTAAAAAGCCCTCCAACAAACTCAAGAACCATAATACCCGCTGTGATAATGAGTGCAATTAACAGACCTTTTTTGTTGCCTTCACGCTGTGTATCAAAATGGTGATGGTGACCATGATGGTGGTGATGATCATGACTCATGCAAAGCCCCTCCTTTTATTCGTTATGTGCGCATTCTACGTGCTGAATTACTTGATGCAGTATTCCAACCACGTGTTCATCATCGTACGTATAGAAATACGTATTCCCTTCACGGCGATATTTTACTAAACGTAAATGACGCAAGTGAGTTAACTGATGTGAAATAGCTGATTGTGAAACACCAAGCACTTCAACCATATGACCGACTGAACACTCTTCTTGAAATAGCAAATAAAGAATTTTCATTCTCGTAGGATCTGAAATAGCTTTTAGTATTCTTGACGCTTCTTCTACTGTTTGAGGCGATAAAAACGAATGTTCATCTTTTTTCATAACATCTCTCCGTTCATTATATGCAAGTATATGAGCATATGTTCATATATAAATTATAAAACACCTTTTTCTATATAGTCAATTATTTACGTCTTTCTAAATTTTTTTGCCTATTTTAAAAAAAAATCCACACAAAATACTTTTTCTGTTATATAATACAATTAAATATAATAAACTGTATTAAAACAGATGGAGAGGAGAATAATAAATGAGCAGACAAGAACGCAAAAACATGATTACATTTATTGAAACAATGAAGGGGATTGACCGTGAAACCTTAATGTACATGACGGATGCCGATATCGAGCACATTTACACTTCCGCTTATAGATATTATGAAGAACATTTAGATATGTAGTACGTTTTTTACAGAATGCAGACGTCCAGCTGCATTCTGTTTTTATTTTTTAGGCGTTAGTCGTTACCTCCTTGCTTGTTCCGTGCTATACTATACTAAATATCCCAATTTAAAAGACAATAAATGAAAGAAATGTGCTGCTATCGCTGAGATGGCAGCTTTCGTGCTTTTTTAGGGGTAATGATTGTGATTATTCTTCTCAATTATCGTTCAAGGAGGATTTGTATGGAAAATGTGTTACCTAAAAAACAAGAACAAGCGCGGCAAACATCTTCTGCTGTCAATGTATTAAAAACACATGGTGAACTCATTGCTGCATTGTTAAGCGGCGTGCTAATTTTAGCCGGCTGGCTGCTGTCAAAACAGCAGGATACTGCTCTATCTATTACGCTCTTTGTATTAGCTTACGTGATAGGCGGATTTGCTAAAGCAAAAGAAGGCATTGAAGAAACGATTGAAAATAAAGAATTGAATGTCGAAATGTTAATGATTATTGCAGCCATTGGAGCGGCTGTAATTGGCTACTGGACAGAAGGCGCTATGCTTATTTTCATTTTTGCATTAAGCGGTGCATTAGAAACGTACACCATGAATAAAAGCAATCGAGAAATTAGCGCCTTGATGAATTTACAGCCGCAAGAAGCAACGCGTCTGATTGGAGATCAAGAAGAAATTTTATCCATTTCAGATTTACAAATCGGTGACTTGCTGTTAGTTAAGCCGGGTGAACGAGTGCCATCCGATGGTATTGTTGTCTCAGGTCAAACAACGATTGATCAGGCTGCTATTACAGGGGAATCTGTTCCTGTACTAAAACAGCTCGATGATGAAGTATTCGCGGGCACGGTGAATGTGAAAGGCGCCATTACCATTAAAATGACAAAGCCAAGTGCTGAGACGCTGTTTCAAAAGATCATTCAACTTGTTCAAACGGCTCAAAGTGAAAAGTCGCCTTCTCAATTGTTTATTGAACGATTTGAAGGCACATACGTAAAAATTGTTCTATCGGTTGTGGCAGTTATGCTATTTCTCCCACACTATGTGCTTGGATGGAGCTGGACCGAGACATTTTACCGTGCAATGATTCTCTTAGTTGTAGCGTCTCCTTGCGCTCTGGTTGCATCTATCACTCCTGCTTCGCTGTCTGCTATTTCAAACGGAGCAAAAAAAGGAATTTTGTTCAAAGGCGGCGTTCATTTGGAAAGGTTAAGCCATTTAAGCGCAATCGCTTTTGATAAAACAGGAACGTTAACAAAAGGAAAGCCAGAAGTGACAAATGTCATTGTCCGTTCTGATATGAACGAACAGGAATTTCTTGTTAAAATCGCATCAATTGAACGTCAGTCCAATCATCCCCTTGCTCAATCCATTGTTGACTTTGTGAAAAACAAGCAGGAATTGATCCTCGTTCAGCCAGATTCGCTTGAAGACGTTCCCGGATATGGTGTCATTGGGTCTCTTCAAGGAAATACGTGGAAGATAGGAAAAGCAGATTTTGTAGGTAAAGAAGATGCAGGTGAATTTGAAAATGGGATTTCATCTGCGCTTGCCAGTGAAGGAAAAACGATTGTGTACGCAAAAGACCAGCATGGTATTGTGGGATTGCTTGCGCTAAAAGACGTTGTACGAACAGAAGCTGTAGATGCTGTTAAATCTCTTAAAGAGCAGGGTATTCATACCGTCATGATTACAGGAGACAGCGAAAAAACAGCCGAAGCCATTTCAAAAGAATGTGCAGTTGATGAATACATTGCAGAATGTTTGCCTGAAGCGAAAGTAGATAAAATTAAAGCGTTAAAAGAAAAATTCCCTACCGTTTCAATGGTAGGAGATGGCATTAACGATGCACCTGCTCTTGCTACTGCTAACGTTGGAGTAGCCATGGGAGAAGGAACGGATGTGGCACTTGAAACAGCGGATATCGTTTTAATGAAAAATGATCTATCAAAAATTTCGGATGCAGTAGCTCTTTCCAGAAGAATGAACTCAATTGTGAAGCAAAACGTTATTTTTTCTATTGCCGTCATCTTTTTATTAATTTGTTCAAATTTTTTCCAAGTGCTTGATATGCCATTTGGTGTTATAGGTCACGAAGGCAGCACCATTTTAGTTATCTTAAACGGCCTTCGCTTGCTAAAATCTTAACGAAAAAAAAGCCTAACGTATTTGTTAGGCTTTTTATTATGGAAATCAATGCCTTAATGGTAACCGTTTTGTCCATTTTGGCTGTTGCTTGTTTTATGCTTTGGCTGGCTCTTTTTATTTTGCTTTGTATTGCTTCCGTCTTTTTTTGTATGCTTTGTCATGATGTAAAACCTCCCTTTCACTTTGTTAGTATGCTCATATCTTGCGAATGATTTCATCCCAATTTGTGACTATGAAGATTTAAACCGACGGTCGTAGAAAATAGCGTTAATTTCTCCTCCAATAACGATAATCATCCCCGATAGGTACAGCCAAATAAGCAGGATAATAATTCCGCCCAAGCTTCCATATGTAGCTGTATAGTTATTGAAATGATTTACGTAATATGCAAACAGCATCGATACCACTGTCCATCCGACCGTAGCAAAAGCCGCTCCTTTTACCACATTTCGAATCAGCAGCTTTTTATTAGGAGCAAAGTAATATAACCCCGTAAAAACAGTAAACAAAATGAGACCGCTGATAATCCAGCGGGAAGCAGACCATAAAGCGAGAAAGGTTTCTGAAAACCCAAACGTAGACGATAAATAAAGACCAATCATATGACCGAAAACAGGAAGTAAAAGCGCTACAATAATAACAAATATCATCGCAAAAGTAAGGAGAACTGCCATACCTCTCGCCACTAAAAAAGGCCGATTTTCTTGTACGTGATACGCTCGGTTAAATGCTCTTACAATCGCATTAATTCCATTTGAAGCAGACCACATCGTCGCAATGATACCAAAGGACAATAGCTTTTCATTATGAGAACCAATGATATGGGAAACGTTGCTTTCAATCATGTGCAGCGTTTGCTGTGGCGCTACATTTTCGACCAAGTCAAGCAGGTCTGTTGATTCCAATGGCAAAAATCCAATCAGTGTAATTAAGAAAATTAAAAAAGGAAATAGCGAGAGCAGCAAATAATAAGCCAATTCAGCTGATAAACTGGGCAGCTCATCTCGATGAATGCGGCCCATCAGTTCTTTGCCAAACCTTACGATGTTATTTATGTACATTCCAGCCATATGTGCCTCCTTATTTATTTTTGTTCATCACCATACTTCTCCACAAATGCTTCTTTTGTATCGTTTACAATTTCCATCACCTGAGGCGTTGTTTCTTTTAACTTTTCTACTTTTCCTGCTACAAATGATACATCTTCAGAAACTTGCTCAATGGTCGTGCGAATGGTTTCGTATTTCTCTTTGACAGTATCCGTTACAAGTTCAGGGTGCTGAATAAGATTTGTTGTTTTGTCTTTCAGTTTTTTACTTCCTTGAATGACGGATCTTCTTGTTTCTTTATCAAATAAAGAAACAGCTCCTCCTATAATTGCTCCAATGACAATACCTTCTACTAGCTTATTGCGTTTACCCATTTGTCGTTTCTCCTCCGTTTTTTATTTTTTAAGTATCGCTTATTCCGAGAAATGCTTCTCTATAATTTCGTCTAAAAGAGCCTTGCATCCTTCTTGAACTAAGTCATATACTTCGTCAAAATTTCCCGTGAAATAAGGATCAGGCACATCTTCAATATGTAAATCGGGCACAAAATCCAAAAGCCTTGCAATATAACCTGTTTTAGTATGTCCAGCCATCCTTCTCAGATTTCCTACATTTTCGACATCCATTCCAATAATATAATGAAATTTAGCTACATCCTCTTGAATCACTTGTCTTGCTGTTTGCCCTTTAAAATCAATGTTGTTTTTCGTTAAAATAGATTGCGTCCCTTCATGAGGAGGATTGCCTTTGTGCCAGCCTCCTGTGCCTGCAGAATCTACGTGAATTTTTCCTTCCAGCCCTTTTTTCTTCACCATATCTTTAAAGACCGCTTCTGCCATGGGTGAACGACAAATATTTCCTAAACAAACGAATAATACGTTAATCATAGTCTCGACTCCTTTCCCTTATTACAAACATTATATACAATCATTTTTAAACTAAAAAATAGTTTTCTTTTATTTATATCGTTTCCACTCTTCTGTGGATAAGAACCTGACATAAAAGTGTTCACACGATAAAAACATGTTACAATAAAAAAAACGCAACTGGAAGGATGAACAAAGTGGATTTATCAGTAAAATCTCCAGAGAATATTAAACATATGGTCGATAGCATTAGTGAAAAACTGCGCATGCTAAATATCGGAGCAATTAAAGCTGAAGCTTTTGACGAAGAAATGTATGAAGACTTAAAGTACTTATACGATATGGTAATGAGAAAAGATTCTTTTAGCCCAAGTGAAATGCAAGCGATCGCAGAAGAATTAGGTACACTGCGTAAACAAGCTTAATGACAACTCCGTCAATGACTAATAGCCATTGACGGTTTTTTCTACATTTTTTTCTACACATGAATGCTGCGCCTTTTAGCGAGCAAATAAGAGTTAAATCGTTTACATACACATAGATGAAATATTCCCAAAAATCTTTCTTTTTTATTAGGAATTGACGTTTTTATTATTTGTCTATAGAATGTATCGAAATACCTAAAGCTCGTATAGTCTTGGAAATAGGGTCCAAGAGTTTCTACCGAACTACCGTAAATAGTTGGACTACGAGGGTTGAACATCATTCATGCTGCATTTTTATTCTTCTTTATGTTCTCCCTTACATAGTCCTTCATTGTTATTCAGTTATACAATGAGAGGAGTCACATTCATGTCAAATACAAAAACAACCTTAAAAAAACAGCTTGCTGTTGCCAATAAAAAAATACCTGCAGATCTTGTAGTGAAAAACGGGAAAATTATCGATGTCTTTACGCTTTCCATCATTGAAGCTGATATTGCGATTGCTGATGGAGTGATCGTTGGAATAGGTCAATACGATGGGAATAACGTTGTGGATGCAAAAGGAAAATACATTTCTCCTACATTCATTGATGGACACGTTCACATTGAATCATCAATGGTTACACCTAAAGAGTTCTCAAAACTTCTTGTACCTAGAGGCGTCACAACTGTCGTAACGGACCCTCATGAAATTGCGAATGTTTCAGGGAAATCTGGCATTGAATTTATGCTTCAAAACTCGGATTCCATTCCTTTAGACGTATTTGTAAACTTACCTTCAAGCGTGCCAGCAACTCCTTTTGAAAGCTCTGGAGCCGTCTTAAAAGCAGTTGACTTAGCGCCATTTTTCTCTCACCCTCGCGTGCTTGGATTAGCAGAAGTGATGGATTTCCCTGCTGTTCGAGATGGAGATGACGATATGCTCGATAAATTACAAGCAGCTAACGATGCAAACGGCGTAATTGATGGGCACGGCTCAGGGCTAGATGCCACGGGCGTTAATATTTATCGTACCGCTAACATTTCAACAGACCATGAATGCGTAACAGCAGAAGAAGCAATTGAACGTATTCAGCGCGGGATGTATGTTCTGATCCGCCAAGGTTCTGTCGCTAAAGATTTAAAACAATTATTACCTGCTGTAAATGAACGCAACGCGCGCAGATTTTTATTCTGTACAGATGACAAACACCTAGATGATTTATTAACGGAAGGTTCTATTGATTATAATGTTCGTTTTGCTATTGAACTCGGGCTGGATCCGTTAATTGCGATTCAAATGGCTTCGTTAAATGCCGCTGAATGCTACGGGTTAAAAGATAGAGGTGCGGTTGCTCCTGGTTACAAAGCGGATTTTATTCTATTAGACGACTTAACCGATATATCTGCAGCACATGTCTATCAAAACGGAGAGCTTATTGCTAAAAATGGAGAGATGCTTTCTGTTCAAGAAGAACAAATTGATCTTCCAACAGAACTAATGAATTCTGTTCATTTGAAAGAGTTCTCTATTAACAGACTTACGATACCACTTCAGCACAATCGCGCTAATATTATTGAAATTAATCCAAACAGCCTGATTACAAATCATATCGTAGAAGAAGTTCAAGTGAAGCAAAACGAATTTCAGTCTTCTGTAGAAAACGATCAGCTGAAAATGGCTGTTGTTGAGCGTCATCATCTAACAGGGAATATTGGTCTTGGAATTGTAAAAGGTTTTCAGTTAAAAGACGGAGCGATTGCTACCACGATTGCTCACGATTCACATAATATCGTAGCCGTAGGAACAAATGATGAAGATTTAGCAAAAGCAATTGCGGCAATTGAAGAAATCGGCGGAGGTATTGTTATTGTAAAAGGCAGTGAAGTGATTGGCTCCCTCCCTCTTTCCATTGGAGGATTAATGTCACCTCACCCTTACAATGAAGTAAACAGCTTACTTAAGCAGCTTCACGGGGCTCTTCATGAGCTTGATATTTCAAAGAAATTCAACCCGCTGCTGACATTATCTTTCTTAAGCTTGCCTGTTATCCCATGTCTAAAATTAACCGACAAAGGATTGTTTAACGTAAAAGAATTTAAGCATATCACCGTTCAAGCATAAAATAAAAAGGACTCTTTCGAGTCCTTTTATTTATATCCTTTAGACGGCGCAGTTCGAGTTTTACGATTTTTATAATGACGATATCCTTCTTTTAAAAGGATAGGAAAAACAGCGACTAGAATTTTTTTAAATATACGTCCCAATTTAAGGCACTCCTTTACGTGTTCTTACTTTACTATACCCAAATTGGACAGCTAAAAACGCAAAAAAGAGCAGGTATATCCTGCTCTTTTTGTATTACTTACCGATAAATTGTTGAGTCCAGTACGTAGTATCACCTTTTACGTATCCAACACCAATTTCAGTGAAATCAGGGTTTAGAATGTTTTTGCGGTGACCGTCACTGTTCATCCAAGCATTCATTACATCTTCAGGAGATTGCTGACCTTTTGCAATGTTTTCACCTGCAGTTGTATATTCAATGCCGAATTGTTTCATCATATCAAATGGTGAACCATATGTTGGTGAATTGTGGTCAAAGTACCCTTTGTCCATCATATCTTTTGATTTAGTGCGTGCAACGTCACTTAATTTTTTGTTAAGTGTTAGAGGTTTTAAACCTTGTTTTTCACGCTCTTGGTTCACTAAATCTACGACCTTTTGTTCGAATTGACTAGCATCTTTTGTTTGTTCTGCTTTATCAGTATTTTCTGATTGTTGAGCTTTTGTGTTTTGCTGTGTTTGCTCTGGAGCTTTTGCTTCTTCACTTTGCTCTGGTGCTTGTGCTTGTTCCTGTGGGGCTGCTTCAGCTTGCTCTGGTGCTTTTGTTTCTTGTTGTGGAGCTGCTGCTTGAGCAGATTGTCCTTGAGCGTTAAATTTCTTTAATAGCTCATCTACATTTATGTTTTGTGCTGCTTGAGCATCTTTAATAGTAATTTGTTTTGGAGTGTTGCAATCAGGAGCTGCTGCATTTGCTTGTCCTGCTGTTAGTAATCCTAATGATACGGCACCTGCGACAGTGGCAATACGAAACCTTTTCTTCATGTTTGAAATCCTCCTATGTGATAATAAAGTTTTTTTGTAAAACCGCAACGCATCTAAGCTTGTAGCAAGCCAATCTCGTGATGCACCCTCATTGTTGCATGAAAACTATGAAACTCGCAACGTCTTTTAAGCTACCAAAATTATACTTTCATTTATGTAAAAAATGTTTCGATTGTGTTACGTGGCTTTCATCTATTGATAGTAAAAGGTTTTCATATTCTTTTAGAAACCGCTTCATCCAATGCAGTAATATAACTGTAAATTCCTCGTCAAAATCGTTACATACAAAAAAGGCGACAGCAGAGTGGTAAACCACCCTGTTATCGCCTTTTACAGAAAGTTTTACTAATATTATTTACTCATTTTAAGACATTTACTGATTCACGTACGAATGCTTCCATATCGTCTGGTGTACGGCTTGTAACTAGTTGATTACCGCATACCACCACTTCTTTGTCATGGAAGTTTGCACCTGCATTTTTCAAATCAATAGCAATTGATTTGAAACCAGTTACGTCACGTCCTTTTAATGTTTCAGCATTGATTAGCAGCTGTGGTCCGTGACAGATAGCCATAACCGGTTTGCCTTCATCCATAAATGATTTTGTGAAAGCTACGACTTGATCGTCCGCACGTAAGATATCTGGTGAGAAACCTCCCGGTAAAAACAATGCGTCAAAATCTTCTGGTTTTACATCCGCAATTGCTTTATCAATTGTTAATGTTGTTTCGCCTTGTTTACCTGTTACTTCACCTGTTTTAACATCGATTTTTGTTAGCGTATGGCCTTCTTCTTCAAAGGCTTTGGCTGGATCTGTATATTCCACATCTTCAAATAAATCTGTTACTAATACTGCAATTTTCTTACTCATTCTAAGCAACTCCTTAATTGATTTGTGTACTAATGTTCTATAAATAAAATACCCGTACACTATTCTTTTAAACATAGTTTATGGGTAAAAAACTTTTCTACAATAATCAAAAACCACATTGAAGATTTTTATAAAGAAGAAATTCAAAACAAATTAAATTTCTGGAACGTCGTCTCTTCTGGAACTGGGTACACGTCTCTCCCTGCAATCACGTTCAGAATACGCTGATTGCGCTGAACGGATAAACCAAGATTTGTTGCGCCAGATCCATGTGAATGTTCAATATTGGTTAACGTAAAAAAGTGGTGGTTACGAGGTTGTTTAAAGACAAGCCGGTAATCTTTTGTGACTTTAAAACGCTTGTCATCTTCCCATTCGATATCATCTTTTATTCGTTCGATGAACGGCGAAATTTTTGGCTTATAGCCCGTGGACAATATCAAACGATCCGCTTCGTATTGAAAAGAGCGTTCAGCTTTTAATTGTTTGCACTCCAGCTCATATCCACTTCCTTTTTTATGAATATCACTTACTTCAGTCGAAGCTTGAATCGTAACGGGTACTTTTCCTTTAAGTGAACGATGATAAAGTAAATCATAGATTTTCGTTAAGGTAGAAGATTCAATTCCGTGACGTAAAGGATTTAAATCTTCTACCGTGCTTGTACGTTCCTCAAAAGCTAGCGAATGAAAATAATCTACATAGTCTGGCGAAAATAACTCTTGAGCAAGCTTGGATTGATCAAGCTGAAAAAAATTAGAGGATCTTGTAAACCATGTAAGGTGGTAATGATGTTCAGTCTGTTCTTCTAGTAAATCAAGAAAAATCTCTGCAGCGCTTTGCCCTGAACCAACGATCGTTACATGCTTTCCTTTTTGAATCTCTTCTTTTTTATGTAAATAGCCGCTGCTGTGTAAAATATGCTCATTCAGCTTTTCTTCAAAAGCCGGAGGTACAAGTGGAATGCTTCCTGTTCCCATTACAACGTGTTTAGCATTTACCGTTTGAATTCCCTCAGGTGTTTCTACCTTTACTTCATAATACTCTTCTTCATTTTTCGGTATCACGTCCACAACTTTTGAAGAAAAGTGACAGGAAGATAGCTGCTCCGCTACCCATTTTGCGTACTCGTTGTATTCTTGACGCGGAATGTCAAAACGATTAAAGAAAAAGAACGGATACAAGCGTTTTTGCTTGTGAATGTAATTTAGAAAAGAATAGGGGCTTGTTGGATTCGCAAATGTAACTAAGTCTGCTAGAAATGGAATCTGCAAGTCCGTGCCGTCAATTAACATGCCCGGATGCCATTCAAATTTCTCTTCTTTATCAAAGAAGATGGCATCAATTTCATCAAGAGGCTCAGCAAGGGCCGCTAAGCCTAAATTAAAAGGTCCTATTCCTATTCCCACCATGTCATACTGCGTATTTGTCATCTTTAAACTCCCTTTCATAAAAAAAGCTAACAGTATTGTCTACTGTTAGCTTTTTACCCTTTTTCCATACATTTATGCGGAAGGAGTCATACTCATTTTCGGGCCAAACGATTCATACATGATATTTTCTTGGGAAATACCCATTTCAGCTAGGCCTTCTAACACCATTTGCGTAAATGAAGAAGATCCACAAACATAATAATATGCATGTTTATCGCCTGCATATTTAGCTAGCTCTTTTTTAGTTAAGCGACCATACGTTATATGTTCATCATGCTGAGCTGTTTGCGCTTGACTATAGAAAACGTGTTGTTCAAACGTATATGTCTCTGACAACGATTGAAGCTCTCGTTTCATTGCATGAAACTGCTCATTTTTAGCACTGTGAATAAATGTTACTTCTTGATTGTTTTCTAGTGCTTGATGAAGCATTGACATCATTGGAGTAATTCCTACACCTCCGCTGATAAATACTGATTTACTATTTTCTTTTAAGACAAAATCTCCTGCTGGAACGCTGACTTCAAGCAAGTCTCCTTCTTTCAATTGGTCATGTAAATAAGTTGACACGACCCCGTCTTCCATTTGCTTTTCTTTTTTCACCGTAATTTTATAGTATGGTTGGTTTGGATAGCCAGATAAGCTGTACTGACGAATGGATAAATACTCTTGACCAGGAATTCGTACACTCACATACTGACCTGGCAGAAAAGCAGGCAGCGCTTTTTGATCAGGTGATACTAAATAAAACGAGTACACGTCTTCTGCTTCTTTTACTTTTTTATGGACCATTAGTTTTTTATAATCTTTCCATCCTTTTTCTTCGGCTTCTTCATATAATTCTTTCTCCACACTTATGAATACGTCCGCAATGGCACCGTATGCTTCTTTCCAAGCTTCCATAATCTCATCGGTCGCAGCTTCTTTTAAAACATCTTTAATTGCTTTTAATAAGAACTCTCCGACAATTGGATAGTGCTCTGCTTTTACGCCGATACTGCGGTGTTTATGAGCGATTTGCTTTACAACTGGAAGCAGCGTTTCAAGACGATCGATGTACTGCGCAGCGGCATAAACTGTATTAGCTAACGCCATTTGCTGACGGCCTGTTTTTTGATTTGTTTGGTTGAATACATTTTTTAAAGAAGGATACTGTTCAAAAAGCATCTCATAAAAACGAGTTGTAATTGCTTGACCATGCTGTTCTAAAACAGGAACTGTACTTTTTACAATAGAAATAGTTGTTTGTTTCATAACTTTCGCCTCCGAAAGATTCATTTTTAAAAGATATATTTTTAATACATCTTTATAATACTCATATCCTACTTAAAAAGATATATTTTATATACATATTTAAAGAAATGTTCACAAATTCACCTCGTCAAAAATGTGAGCATTCTTTCTGTATTTCTTAGATATAGACATGCTATTATAGATATATCAGCTGCTGATAAGAGAAGAGGTAAAAAGATGAGGCTCACACAATATACAGATTACTCACTGCGAGTTTTATTATATTTAGGCGTTCGCGATAATAATAAACTAAGCAATATAAAAGAAATTGCTGAAGCGTATAATATTTCAAAAAACCATCTTATGAAAATCATTCACGAGCTTGGAAAACTTGGCTTAATTGAAACGATCCGAGGACGAAACGGCGGTATTCGTTTAGCTCAGCTTCCAAAAGACATTAATATTGGAAAAGTGGTACGTCAAACAGAAGAAGATTTTCATATCGTTGAATGTTTTGATCGTGAAGGAAACTTCTGCATTATTAGCCCCGTCTGCAAGTTAAAAAGTGTTTTACATGAAGCCATGCAAGCCTTCATTAAGGTGTTAGATCAATATACGCTAGAAGATCTAATTCAAAATAAAGATGAATTAAACCTCCTCCTTCTATCTCAAAAAAACGAGGAATGAGTAAACTAACATTCACTTGAAATCATTCTCGTTTTTTTAACCTTTTTCCCTTTCATCATAAAATAAAAGATGTTACAATGAGGCACGTATTGGAAAGACAAGATGTCTCCATTCGAGCAGACAATGAACCTCATTCTGTTCATCCTAAAAAAATGACGAAAGGGTGTTTGAGTATGCACGTAGGAAGCAAAGGTTGGTATGTTGAGGAACTTAAAAAACGAGGAGTTCGCAACCACGAAGGCCGCAAAGTAGAAAAGTACAAAACATATGTACTTGCTAACTTACTTGATAAACACAAAAATTAATTAACGTGTAATAAGAGAGTACAAATGCGTACTCTCTTTTTTGTTCATTTAATAAGCAGCGTCTTGATAAAAATAATTTGGTGATAATACTTTATTTTTATAAGGCTTATGAAAAATATGCGTGGTAGCTGGCGAAACCGGTGGAATCAACCACGTCCAGTTCCCAGTCACTTCGCGGCCATTTTTTTGCTCTCTTTCTTCAAACAAGTGAAATTGCTGAGCAGCAGTGTGATGGTCTACAATGCTAACGCCTTCTCGTTTAAAAGAAGAAAGCACCGCAACGTTTAATTCAACAAGAGCTTTGTCCTTCCAAAGCGTCGCGTTGTAATCCATGTTCAATCCCATCATAGAAGCTATTTTTGGAAGTTGATTATATCGATACGTATCCGCTAAATTTCGCGCCCCAATCTCAGTCCCCATGTACCATCCATTAAACGGTGCTGCGACGTAATCAATCCCTCCAATTTCTAGCTTCATATCTGAAATCATCGGGACAGCGTACCATTTTAACTGTAAGTCTTCAAATTCAGGAAGTTCTGGATGCGTAATAGCTACTTCTTTCACTAAATGTTTTGGAATCTCAAAATATCGAGGCGACTCTTCATTCACTTGCAGTACCAGAGGAAGGACATCAAAATGCGTTTTCTCACCTTCCCACCCAAAATTTCGGCAAACCTCCGTGAACGCAACAGAATCAGGATCTCCTGCCGTACCGTATTCCGTCTCATACCCTGCATAGCGGATTAGCTGGTGATTCCATATTCTAACCGGCTCTTTTTCTTTCATTTTCGGTTTAAACACCGTAATAGTAGGCCGGATTTTCCCGTCATTTGTTGCATATTCAATATGGTGAAACAGGGCGTCTCTTACCTCTTCAACTGTGCTTGCATCTCGCTTATCAAATACATTGAGCGAGTGCCAAAATAATCGTCCAATACATTTATTGCTGTTTCTCCAAGCCATACGAGCTCCGTGCTCTAACTCTTCAAATGTATGATCATAATGTCCGAGTGACATAATTTGCTGATGGATTTCTTTTAACCGCTTGTTTTTATCCGCTTCGCTTTTTTCAAGTTCAGCGTAACACGTCTCTATAAATACACGTGCTTGTTCAAATAATTCTTCTTGCTTCAACGTTTGTTCCCCCCTAGAAGAACAGATTTCATTCTTTTCGTTCAAGAAAAGCAAGTTTCAGTATACCATTCTTATAGCGGAAACGCGCATCATAATGCTTTAATAGCCTCTTTCAATATTAACCAAGTTAGAAGGCAATTCGCCTTGCTCAACTTTTTGCAGCGTTTCAACAAAGCACTCGACGGCTTCTTCAGGCGTAGTCACCGCTGAAATATGAGGTGTTATGATGATGTTTGAATGATCCCACCAAGCAGATTCTTTCGTTAACGGCTCATGCTCAAATACGTCTATGTATGCTTTTCGAATACGCTTTTGCTCAACAGCCGCTACTAACGCATGTTCATCTACAGTTGCTCCTCGTCCGACATTTATAAAGTATGCATTTTCAACTACATTCATCCATTTTGAATCAAAGTAGCTTTTTGTTTCATGTGTTAGAGGCATTGTACTAATAATCCAATCGGCTTCTTTTAGCAATTCTTTTTCCTTCGAAATCAAGACCACTTGATCAAATGACGGCTTTTCATTTCCACTTTTAGATACACCCATTACTCGTACACCAAAAGATTTTAAAACGGCTGCAAGACGCCCGCCGATTTCACCTGTTCCGTAAATTATGACCGTTTGAGTAGAAAGCTGCTTAGGCTCTACCACTTTCCACTGCTTTTGTTTTTGCTGATGCTGAAACTCTGCGTGGTATTGAAGCTCAGCTAGCATATAGCTAAGACAATATTCACTGATTCGCTGACCGAATGAACAAACCGTACGTGTTAACATCACACTCTTTTTCCAGTTCCCACTTTCTAAGAACCGATCGACTCCTGCGCCGAGAGAATGAATCCATTTAAAGCTATGATCTTCAAAGCAGTTCGTTGGACCGAAGGATAAAAGCGCGTCAGCCCAGTTTAAATCTTCCATTGTAACGTCTTGCTCTTCCATAAATCGAAACGTCTGAGACAGCTGCTTTTGTTTGATTATCTCCTCCAGCTCTTTATGCATTCTTCCTGCCACTAGTATCGTATGAATGTTCATTTCTTTTCCCCCTGCCTTTTTATTCTTTTATATACTCTATTTGAATGATTCGACATAACCGTCCCTTCGTCATGAAGGATTTTCTACATTGATATATATAGTATGAATGAAGTGAAAGGAAGACGCGAGTGAATTTTATATGACTTTCAAGGCTGGAAAACTCATATGGATTTATGTATATAAGTTCGCTATAATCGTTATGAATCAATTTGTTTATAACGAAACGTACGATAGATATTTTAAAAGAAAAGGTGTGTCAGCATGAGTGTATTAAACGTAAAAAATCTAAGCCATGGTTTTGGTGACCGTGCGATTTTTAACGATGTATCATTTCGATTGTTAAAAGGTGAACACGTCGGCTTAATTGGAGCAAACGGCGAAGGTAAATCAACATTTATGAACATCATTACAGGCAAGCTAGAACCGGATGCTGGAAAAGTAGAATGGTCTAAAAAAGTGCGCGTTGGCTATTTAGATCAGCACACAGCATTAGAGCGCGGCCTTTCTATTCGTGATGTACTAAAAAGTGCTTTTCAATACTTATTTGATTTAGAAGCTCAAATGAATGGCCTCTATGAGAAAATGGCGGAGGTATCACCAGAAGAACTCGAAAAACTATTAGAAGAAGTCGGTACGCTTCAAGACCTCTTAACAAACAATGACTTTTACGTTATTGATGCGAAAGTCGAAGAAATTGCACGCGGATTAGGATTAGAAGATATCGGCTTAGATCGCGATGTACAGGATTTAAGCGGCGGACAGCGTACGAAAGTATTATTAGCTAAACTGCTGCTTGAAAAACCAGAAATTCTTTTACTTGATGAGCCTACAAACTACTTGGATGAACAGCATATTGAGTGGCTGCGACGCTACTTGCAAGAATATGAAAATGCCTTTATTTTAATTTCTCACGATCTTCCATTTTTAAATAGCGTGATCAATTTAATTTATCATATGGAAAACCAAGAGTTAAATCGCTATGTAGGAGACTACGACGATTTTATGAAAGTATATGAGATGAAAAAACAGCAGCTTGAAGCAGCTTATAAAAAACAACAGCAAGAAATGGCAGATTTAAAAGATTTCGTAGCGAGAAACAAAGCCCGTGTGTCGACACGAAATATGGCCATGTCCCGTCAAAAAAAGCTCGATAAAATGGAAGTAATTGAACTAGCTCAGGAGCGTCCAAAACCAGAGTTTAACTTTAAGGGTGCTCGTACTTCAAGCAAATTAATTTTTGAAACATCTGATTTAGTCATTGGATATGAAGAGCCGCTTTCTAAGCCACTGAATTTAAAAATGGAGCGAGGTCAAAAGATTGCCCTTGTAGGAGCAAATGGAATTGGGAAAACAACTCTTTTAAAAAGTATTTTAGGAGAAATCAAACCGATTTCAGGCTCTGTAGAAAAAGGAGATTACCAGCATATTGGCTATTTTGAACAAGAAATCAAAACGGCTAATTACAATACGTGTATTGAAGAAGTATGGAATGAGTTTCCTCACTTTACCCAATACGAGATTCGTGCAGCTCTAGCTAAATGCGGCTTAACAACAAAACATATTGAAAGTAAAGTAGAAGTTCTAAGCGGTGGAGAAAAAGCAAAAGTTCGTCTATGTAAGCTGATTAACAACGAAACCAACATTCTTGTACTGGATGAGCCTACAAACCACTTAGATGTAGATGCAAAAGATGAATTAAAACGAGCCTTAAAAGAATACAAAGGAAGTATCTTAATTATTTGCCACGAACCTGAATTTTATCAAGATGTTGTCACAGATGTGTGGAACTGCGAATCTTGGACGACTAAATTATTTTAAAAAAACGGGTTAAAAGAGGCATATCTTTTAGAAAAAGTGGGAATGATAAGATTAAGTTCCCCCCCTTTGTGTGAGTAGCCATTTTTTAAATGGTTACTTTTTTTATGTATAGTCCTTTAATAAAATGGCTATATTGTATCTATACTCCCTAAACCCAAAAAGACCGCTGCAGCGATGCAGCGGTCTTTTCATTGTCATGGCTTCATCTGTAGCCAGCTATCAAAATGATGAACAGCTATACTGCTTGGAGGATTTTGAGCTTGACACTCCGTAAGCAACATACCCAGCTCTTGCATCATCTTTTCTTCTCCTTTAGCAGAGAAAGAAATGTATTCTCCTTCATCCGAAGCCATCGTTTCTACCCCTATTTCAATCGGAGTGGATAGTACACGTCCCCACTTGCGTTCATTTTCTGTTATGTCAGCAATGCCATTTTCTTTATCCGCGTGGTTTCGGTACGCCATAATTGTGACTTCATCAGCGTACTGAATAACCCACTGCCCCAGCGAACCGGAACCATTGCTATTTTTGAATGGAACTTCGTCAAACCAAAACGGTATATCTACAGCAAGCGGCAAGTGTAACTCATGAGAGTGTACAGCGGCTTGAGAAATAACATATTGATACTGCAGAATACTTTTCGCGCGATTACTTTCCCAACTTTTATACAAATAAGGCTCTACATCCAAATGAACCCCTGAAAATTGCTGTTGCTCGTCTGCTTCTGCTTGGTAAGCTGTTATCCAATTAAAAAATGCTTCCTGCTCTTCTATACCAGAAGACCCTATCCAATAAGGAGCGCCGTCAAGTGCGTAAACACTTATGCCCTTGGCTTGTGCTTGTTGGATAAAATGTCTATATACGGAAGGTAAAAGATGAGTATCAATTTGTAAATAAACGTTTGTCACCTTTTTTTCTTGAAGCTTTTCGAGGATAGCTTCTTGGTTCAGCATCCATTTCTTTGTATCCCACACCCACGTCGACAGCGATATATTCATCTCTGCATTCACCTTTGATCCACATCCTATTCCTTTCCCCATATTAAACAGCCATACAACCACCAGAAAAATAAGAACGCACTTGCTTTTCACACTCTTTTTCCTCCTTTATACGAGCCAGAACTCATATAAAGAGAGTCTGACAGCTTGGCACAACTTTATGGTGAATTTCCCCCTTAAATCTGTAGCTTTTAGCAAGGTCCTCCTTATCATTTTTTTGCAGCTTAATCTCTATATGTTCTATCGGTTGCTTGATTTATTTCTCTATATCTTTCTTATTAAATAAATATGCCTGTTTTGGATGGTTTGGCTGATTTGGATATTTCAACTGTAATTGTCCTTTTCGTAATAGCTTTGTTAAATAATTATTACGTACTCCATCCGGCGTTCTTTCTAGTAAATAAGCAAACTCTTTAAGCATGAGCGGTTTTTCTTTACATAACTCCAGAATAATATGTTCCATCTGATTCGGCGAAAGCCGTTTTTTTTCACGAGCCAGCGCTGCAATATCCCATAGCTTCGTATCAATATTCTCTGCATTTACCAAATTAGAAGAATTCTCTCCTTGTTCATTATTACAGGAGTTATAATTTTTATTATAGGAGTTAACATCGTTATTATAGGAGTTATCTTCCTTATTAAAGGAGTAAACATCGTTATTATATGACTTTAACTCCTCTATTAATTCTTTATTATAGGAGTAATCGTTTTTATTATAGGAGTCTGTTTCGACATCGTTTTTAGGTGTATTTTGATATTTTTCGACATCTTTAAAATTATTTCCCGAATCATCTATAGACGTGTTATAAGTGTCTTTTTCAGAAGAACTTACCTGTCTTTCTTGAGTGGACAGAGATAACATAACCACTGTACGATGCATAGAAACATCTTGATCAATAACCGGCGTTTTATAATGATGCAGGTTCCAATTTTGCTTTACTTTTTTCAAACCAGAGCCCGAACGTTCACATAGCCCTAGTAAACTAAATAGCTTAACGATATTTGGGTTTCGAAGCTGACTAACGGTATTGCTAAAAACTGAATCTGTAGGTACTAACAAAAGACCTGGATTAGAAAAAACGTAATGAGAAGGTTGCTTTTCTAAAATAACGCCGCCCTCGCCATTATAATCTGCATGAATAAGCATATTAATCAAAACTTCTGTTAAAGAGGAAGCGATTGACGGCTGAGGTTCGCTATTACGAACAATTTCATGAATATGAAAATAAAAATCAAAAATATTTCCTGACCACGTCCCGTCTTGAGAGGTAAAGCGCTCTGTCCATTCTTCGTTCCCTTTACTTTCCCGGTATTCTAAAAAGTATTGTGGTAAAACTTCTGTGATAATCCGTTCTTCACTGAATAAAAGCAGGCCTGCGAGTGTGACTCCTTCTTTATGGGTATCTCTAACCTTTCCCCAAGCTCCTACTTTGTATAAAAACTCCTTTGTTTCAAGTGCATTCCAAGGATGAGCTGGTTTTACTTCAGCAAACCGATCCCGGTAGCTTTTGATCGTATCAAAATTTAATTCGTTTAATCCATAGTGCTCTAGGATGAGATTATCTTGTAACATATTCAACTCTCCTATTATCTTTGTATATTTATTCAACAGCGCGAATATGCTGTTTCTTACCTCTTGTTACTAACGTACTAACTTTATTTATCTAGATGCCATCAGTACACCAAAGTCTAGTCCGTAGATTGTACTTCTGCTGTGCAATTTCTTCTAAATCGATCTATACATCTTATCTATTCTATCATTTTTTCTTTATTCTCTCCTTCATTTTTCAATCTTCAAAACAGTCGAGTTTATTGTGTAAAAGCTGTGGATAAAGATAAATATCCACAGCTTTTACACAGACTACAAACCCTTTTCTAGCTGTTTCAATATAAATTTGTTATAATACCCTTCATAACAACGGATTAAGTGAGGGATTACGTATGGAAAAAGCTACATTTGCAGGTGGATGTTTCTGGTGTATGGTTACACCTTTTGAAGAGCTAGAAGGTATTCACGGCATTGTATCAGGATATATGGGGGGAACTGTGGATAACCCTACTTATGAGCAAGTAAAATCTGGGACAAGCGGTTATTACGAAGTGGTTCAAATCACATTTGATCCTAAAGTGTTTCCGTATAAACGTTTATTAGATCTTTATTGGCCGCAAATTGATCCAACAGATGATGGAGGTCAATTCCAAGATCGCGGCTCGCAGTATCGAACAGCAATTTTTTACCATAACGACAGCCAAAAACAAGCAGCTGAAGAGACGAAGCTAGAGGTCGCAGAAAGCGGACGTTTTAAAAAACCAATCGTGACAAGCATTCTTCCTGCCTCTACGTTTTATGAAGCCGAAGAGTATCACCAAGATTTCCATAAGAAAAATCCAAAGCATTATAAAGAAGACCGAGCTAAGTCCGGTCGAGATGAATTTATTCAAGCGAACTGGAAATAATTCTTGTGTTCCAAACAAAGCCGCATAGCAAGTGCTATGCGGCTTTGTTTTACCAATTATCTGTATAAGTCGTTGTTGTTGACGGTACGCTCCAATATTGCTGCGAAGGCTGCCATGCTTTTAACGATCCATCAGCTCTCTTCACAATTGCTTTAAATTGAACATTTTGACTCGCAGGAAAATAGACAGTGCCTCTCCAATCAGCTGTAGATGAATTGTATGTTAATTTAATTGGATAAATGGACGTATCCCACTGACCTAGCTCAGCTCTGTCTCCAACGATATAAACCGTTTCTCCTAATGCGGTTGGCGCATTTTTTACTACAACCGTTTGCGCAACTGGTGTAACGCCCAACGTATTTTTAAATTGCCCCATCAGCGTATCATTGTTAATAACATCGTAGAAACGAAGCAAAGTAAATCCTGCAAAATTATAGTTAAAGGCCATTTCAGCTGCTTTTTTATATTGATCTTCACTGCCTATAGTTAAAGCATTTTCCCCGTTTAAAACAACTCCTTTTGCATTCGCAATACCTGCTACCTGGCGTACAAGTGTCTTTGGCATAGAATATTCTGGATAACTTCCGCTGTCCGTCATTTCTAAGCACGTAAACGTTATATCTAATTTAGCTGTTTTAAACGCATCTAAAAGCGCGTTGTAATCATTATATCCAGCAGGTTTTTCTGCAGCATGAGGAATCATAGGATTGTTATACTGCCAATGAATTCCCGCCACTTTTGCACCGATTGGTACGTTAAAGGTGGAATCAAAAGCCTGATGAGCTAACTGTCCAATACGTTTTGTGTGATCTTCCAAAGCTCCTTGATACCATGCTAAGAAATCTTTTCCATAAGCTGTTGAATAACCATCTTTTAAGAACTGATAGCCATCTGATGGCGGTAAAATTTGTGATGCAGACGTTAAATTGGTTCCCCATGCTTGATTAATACCGGCGAGTGAACCGTATTTAGTCAAAGCATATGATTGAAACTTGCTTTTGGCGAAGTTCGTATACACTTGAAATTTCCCTCTAGACGGATAGCCGGTTCCGTCTGCTGCTGTATAAGACGGATAACGAATTTCACCTGCAGGGCCTCCTGATAAATAGATTTTAGCAATCACGTCTTTATAAGGTGCTAACGCTTGCGCAAATGCCGTATAGAGCTCTCCGTATTGCTTAGAAATAACGTCTGTTGCAAGCGGGCTTAGCGTTTCTTTATTTATCGTTCCCGTTTCAGATTTAAAGTAAAGGCTATCATCGCTTTTTAAGTTCCATACCCAAGATGGAAGCGGAACGTTACAATCATCTCCTACATTGCCGCCGCACTGATGAGTAGAAATAATTGGAACGATCTTTATACCCGCGTTACGAGCTGCTTGAGCAAAGCGCTGAGCATAAGAAAAATCGAACTGCTGATCGCCGTTTTTCTCCATATCTCCCCACCAGAAGTCTACTGTCACTGCATAAAATCCATTTTGTTTCGCTTTGCGTAAATCGTTCTCAAACGCTTCCCATGTCGTATAGTCTGTTACCTTTTTTAAAGGCGCCATTAAATAGGTTTTGTAACCTGGATTCATTGATTTTCCATCTACGGCAGCCGCTCCGTTAAGTGGATTCAAAATGAAAGCGTTAACAAAAATAAGCACTAAAATAAAAGCCAATCCTTTTTTACATAGCTGTTTCATAGCTTCCCTCCATTTTTTCAAAATCACCTATAGGTATTCGGCGGATTTTAGTTTTTTCCTTTTTCTTTTATAAAAAAAAGACGCCCTGTCAGGACGCCTCCTTCATTAGTTCCAAATCTCATTCACCCATTCAGGATGGTCAATAAACGGGTTGCGATTATGCTGATAGTCTGAATAAATAATGTCATTTCTACGTCGTTCTCGATCATCTACTGGATCTTGGGCGTTCCATTGAAGAAGCACAGATAATTTCCCGTGATAAGGAGCAGTGCCATTATTTACTGTGTTATTAAGTTCTAAATCAGGTTCATCACTTATATCGCCTTCATAGCGCACGGCCATATAAAACAACATACGAGCCACGTCGCCTTTTACTTCATCTCGAGGTTCCCAAGAATCACTGTCAAAATAATTTCGGAGTGCTTCGCTATGTTCCGTCCCTCCGTTATCAAAATCTAAGTTTCCTCTCGTACTGTTTACAGACACATCGGTTGGACGTAAGTGATGAAGATCTGTTCCAGGTCCCATAGCTGTTCCAAAATCCCCGTGAGACTTTGCCCAGACGTGCTCACGATTCCAATCGTCCACTCCGCCTCCATTTGTACTCTTAGCCTGTGAACGCCCCGTATAGAGCAAAATAACGTTATTTGCGTTAGCTGGATCTTCATCCGTTTTCTTTAAAGCTTCCCATACGGCTGAATACGACAGTTCTGTGTGATGATCAATAATGTTATGAAGCTCTGTCTTTAAGGTATTTCCTGTTTTTCCAGCTGCGGTACGATAATAGTCTTCTACTGGAACGGTTGGCTCTGTGGGATCTGGAGTCGGATCAGTTCCTCCTGTTTCTGTACTGATAGAAGTAACTGATTTTATTCCTGGGTGTGAAAAATAAGGAGTGAGTGTGCCCTTAACAGTAAGACTTTTCCCTTTTAACTCCGAGTGACTTTGAAGTCCAAATGTACTTCGCAAATTTGAAGGAATTTGAACGTACACCATCTCGTCTGTATTGGTTTCATTTGCACTATCAGCAAGAGCAAGTGCATAATCGTTTGGGTAATTGCTCGTAATAACCGTAGATGTGCCTGTAGGTTGACCTACTACATATCCTTTAACCGTTTGTACACTATTGTTTTGATTCTCAAGAGCTTGTGCAACAGATAAAAATGCGGCTGCTTGACTAACAGGAGTTAAGCTTACTAAAAGAACAAAAACAAGCAGGGATAGTGCCCATGTTTTTTTACACAGAGCGTATAATTTCACTTTTTTATTCCTCCTTATGATAGGTTTGAAAACTAGTTTTCTTCCACCTCTTTATATTATTTTTTCACTGTGAATTCCCTGCCTATTTTTTGTTAAGTTTTATAGTGAAAAAGATGTATTCTTCTTTACAGTGACAGCCACTTTATGCGAAGGGTTATATTTTCAAAAGTCCACATTGGAAAAAGCATTATGTGTCTTTCTTTATATATGGTATAATCAACCGAATCGTAAAAGAGCTTATACCATTTCAGAAAATGAAATGATTTAAATAGAAATGAGGATTGTCTATGCTTAGTTTTGACGAAAAATTAGCTATTATTTCATCGTTTCCAGAGCTGCATCGAAAAGATGTATCTTTAGGACGCGTGAACTTTCATTATGAAGAGAGCGTGTACGATAAAACGGTTGTTGTGCATCATCTGCACCCTAACGGAAATGGATTTGTATATGCAGGGTTTTTAAAAGGATATGAAACAAATGACAAAGGTCTTGTAAACATCCGTGATTATACAGAAGAAGAGCTTCGCTCAATTATTGAAGCTTCTATTGAATCTTTGTCTACCCTTCCTGATACAGCTAGAGAAGAAGCTATTGTAGGGAATGGAAATGAACAGCGCTGGAACGGCCCAGACAATGCAACGCTTTTACTTGTTCATGAAGATGATCTGTGGAATGTTTATTCTGGCTTGAATTTAGAGGCAGCATTTCTATCTTACGAAGAAGCCGAAGATTATTTGTTTGAAGAGGGCTTCCGCCGCCTATAAGCTTGCTTCTATACGCAAAAACCTCGCTGTTGATTAACAGCGAGGTTTTTTCATTTTTTCACAGAAGGCTGAGGGCTAATGCGCGGTATTAAAACCACAAATAATACAACAACCCCCACACCAATCAATAATAAATAAAACCATTGTAGGTCTGATGACTTTTCAGAAGCAGTTTGTTCTGTTCGATCTTTCTTGTAGGAAGTGTTTTTAGAAGAAAACAAGTTATATTCTTTTGCTTTCGCAGAAATCGTATTATCTTCAGCTGATGCGTTCGCAAAAAGACTTTCTTTTAAGCTCTCTTTCTCTGCATCTTCCTCTTTTTCAAATGTAAGATCCTTTATTTCCTCCGGAATATTTCCTACTTCTTTTTTATTTTCTAGCAAAGATTCGGGGTCCAAGTTAATCGGATCATCCTTATATACATTTGGTTTAATCTCTTCAACGTTTCCGTCATCAGCTTCAGCCGCTGCTGCTATAGGGAAACAAAGAAGTGAAAAAATAAGAACAATACTTCCAATCTTCTTATTAAGCACTATAGGTTTCATCATTTTCAACCTCTTTAGTCGTCTTTAAAGCACGAATAATAGATGGCAGAACACTTAAAACGGCAGTCATTCCCAGTAATACAATAAGCGCCTGTCCAAACAGAGACTGCGTATCATATTGAATTGACATATATACTTTAGATACTGGATCTTCATAATTAAAGTTTGGCATAGATAAGTTAAGAAGCGGGGTAATATAAAATAAAATCAACCCTACTGTCGTCACCCATCCAGCGAAGCTCCCTAATAAGAAAGCAATACGTACGAGTGTAGATGTAGCAAGCAATAAGACAATCGTAAAGATTGACCATTCCATTGCCCGGTCTCCCGATAACGAATAAATATTAAGGCTAAAGATACTTACCATTAACCCTACAATTAAATTCAATAACCCAAACAGCGTACCTTTCACAAGCATAGGTGCATGTCGGTAGTATTGACTGAAATAGCCAATTAGTAAGCTGCTGATTAAGATAATAACCAAAATGACAACTGGTGGAACCTCTTTTACTTTTTCAGCCGGCACTTCACCGCTTACTTGAAGAGGATTGGCTAAATAATGATAAACGTAATCATTATTCTGTCCATCTACTAATGTATTATTTAACAAACGGTATACCTGGCCGCGAACCAACTTCGTCGAATCCACGTTTTGGGCCCACTTGCTGTTAAGCGTGTCAGCTTTATCCTGGACTTCATTTACACGCTTCTGCAATTCATCTGTGTATGTGACAACATTTGCTTGTCTTTCACCTAAAGATGAAATGAGTTCGTTCATTCCCTTCAACTCTTGACCCATGCTTTGCTGAAGCGTCATTAAGCCCGTGACGTCCGGAGCTTCTTTCTTTTCTAATGCTTGATCTTCACCTGCGCTAGATTGAAGCTCTTGATTCATTGCATTTGCTTTTTCTTGAATAGCTGATAGCTCTTCCATAATAGATGCTTGTTCAGCATCAACTGTTTGTCCATATTGATCAGCAAAATCTTGCACTGAACTTTGGAACTGTGCTAACTCTTCTTTTGTTAGAGACAGGTTTTGTTGGATTTGCTTACGTGCATCTTGAGAAGAGACGGTGCCAGCTAATGCCTGCTGCAAACTTCCTTTAATAGAGTCATTGTTAAGGACGCTGTTCTGTATGTCTGTATTTCCTACCTGAGCTAAAGTCAAATCATACTGCGATAAATCACCGTAGTACTTTAGCAGATCTTCTGCACTGCTGCTTTGAATCTTACCTGAAAATGTATTGCTCAACTTTTCCTTGCGAGAAGCTGAAAGGTTTGGAGAAGATAAAATTTTATCTTCTTTGTTTGTAATCATCGTAATGAGATTGTCTACATTCACACTACCTTTAGAAGGCTTTTTGCCGTCTTCTTTCAACTTTTCATTCTCTTTTTTTAATCGTTCATTTTCTTCTTGAAGCTTAGCAATTTGACTGCTCGACGACTTGGTCGCTTCTTCTAAGTCTTTCTCTGCTTTGTTTTTCTGTGCTGTCAAAGACTTAACGTCTGCTTCCAAACTCGCAATTTTCTGCTTCAGCTCATCCGTATTTTCTCCTGAAGCTTTCGGCTGAACTGTTACATTTTGCAGCTCATCTTTGACTGCTTGTACCTGTGTTTTCAGATTAGCCACTTTTTCAAGCGCACTTTTCACAGCATCGGATGTACCTGATGTGTCCGGTGTGTCCGGTGTTTCAGTCGTTTCCGTTCCCTCAGATGTCTCAGGTACTTCAGGTGCTTCAGGTGTTTCGTTCACCATTCCTTGGAGCTGCTGTTCTAAGTCTTCAAGCCCTTTTGATATATCATCAAGCTTTGCTGTTTGCTGAGATAAATCCACTTGAATTGGTTCTGAGGTTTCTTCGCCTTGACCAGCATCTGGCTGAGTTCCATCATCTTCTCCAGGATCCGTCGGCGTCTCTCCACCTTGATTCGGATCTGGCTGAGTTCCGCCACCTTCTCCAGGGTCCGTTGGCGTCTCTCCGCCTTGATTAGGGTCTGGCTGAGTTCCATCACTTTCCCCTGGATCCGTTGAGCCTCCGCCACCTTCATTTGATGAAGCTGTCTCTAGCTGCGCACGAAGCGGCTTTAGCTTACTTTCAATTTGATTTAGGGTTGTTTGCTCAGACTGCTGTTTATATGAACTGACTATTTGGCCGTTCAAATCTTGCAGAGCTTTTTCTTGTTCACTGACGTTATCTGCTTGTTGGTCTCCAAGTTCTCCAACGGCTTTTTGGTTTTGATCCAGCTGCTGTTGAATGGAAGATAAGCCACTAAACACTTGATTGGCCTGTTCATTAAAATTTTGCTTAGCGCTTGGCTGATTAGATTCAAGGGAAGACAACCCTTGTTGAATCGCAGCGACGCTTTGAGCCTGCGTTTTTTCAAGCATTTGTTTCTGTGTTTCTTGATATGTTTGATATTGATTTACATATTCAATGAAGCTGTTTAAATTCTTTTCAACCTGTTCTACGTCACCTTGTCTGTCGCTAGAACCTTTTTCCGCTTTATTTACATTATCTTGGATTTGCTGAAGAATTTTCTTTTGATCATTTAATTCACCTGCTAAATCTTTTGAATTCGGTTTATAAAAAGCGACCATTGTTTTTTGAAAGGCGATTTCTTTATTTAGAATTTTATCGAACTGTCCGCGTACCTTATCCACTTCCTGTGATACATAACTCCAGTACAAAGAGGACATTTCATTATTAACCTTTGTAGTAGCATCTTCTAATTCCCCTACTACTTTTTCCTTATTAACTGCGTTAAGCTGACTTTGAACTTTGTATTCCAAAGTAGCTTTTTCTGGCTTTTTTTCCTGATACGATAAAATATTTTGTGAGAAAGTCGAGGGAATATAGATAACCGCATCATATTTTCCATTCTGTAAACCGCTTGTAGCTGCGCTTCGTCCAAGCACGGTCCATTGATAATCCGACCCCTCCTGTAAAAGAGGAGTCACTTTTTCTCCAAATTCTATCGCTTTTTCACTATTTTCTTTTACTCCATTATCTTCGTTAACAACCGCAATCGTTCTTGTTGAGTTTTCTGTGACTTGCAGCGGGTTGTCTCCAATATACTGGAAAAAGAAAGAAGGAAGAGCCAAAATTAAAACAACAGCTAATATGACTTTAAGTGTATACTTACGCTGTTCGGTCATGTTAAGATCTTCCTTTCACTTACACATAGCGGGATTTGAATTCTTGTTTCTTTTCCACTTTTAATATAATAACCGAAGCCAGGATTAACGTCGGCTTCTTTTCGGTCATAAGGAAGTGTAAATAAGCTTTGCTCTGTTTTCTTCATCAGCAGCACGGCTTGGCCAATTTGCTTCACTTCTGTTGTTAACGCGTCAAATCCTTTTGAAAACTCATTGTTGTTCCCAGCAACAATCAAGTTAAAGCCCAGGTGGCTATAATTTTTCATCAATTTTGTAATACGATCCTGCAGGACGCTGTCTAAGTTTTGCTGGAATCGTACAAATCCGTCTACTACAAGCATGATCGGGGCAAATGAAAGACTGTGTACCGTTCCTGCCTGCACTGCTTCCAAATACTTATTTTCACGTCGCTGCAACCGTTCTTCAGTTAAATCAAGCCAGTCGATAATCTGTTCTTTTGTTTCCATGTAAACAACTTCATCTTCAGCTGCATAGCTTGATAAACCGCGGTCAACCGAATCAAATAGTCCGATTTGCTTCACGCCTTGTTCAAGCGCTGTTTGCAGTATGACTTTCACTACATTTGTCTTTCCTTTTTGCGTCTGCCCCATGACGATACAATGCTTATTTTTCGTAAAGTTCATATGCACCGGTCGAACAAACTCTTCATCCAACCCAAGAGGAATAACTCCTTTTTCCCGAATAACTCTTCTGTCCGTCATAAACTCGGCAAGCACAAGTTTCGATGACAGCATTGGCACCGGCTCCGGAAGAATAGCATCAGCATATTGATTCTTTAATCGTTGAATTTGCAGCTTAACTGCATCAAAAATTTCAAAATCATCTTTTCCTTCCGCAGGTAAAAACAGCTGCGCAAAATAAGGTTGATCCGTTTTGATAATAGCCCGGCCTGGAATAGACTCTAGCGCATACGGCGTACGTCCTAAAATAGAATACGCTTCTGAATGATCCATTAAATAATGAACCACTTTCGTTTTCAGGTTATTCATAAGTGACTGACGAATAGAATTCACGCGCGTCGCGGTAAAGATCATATAAATTCCTAAAGACTGGCCGTCACGCACAAGCTGTGTGAACTGCATTTCTAGATCTTGCATTTCTTCTTTGACCAGATCAAAATTATCAATCGTGATAAAAATTAGAGGAAGCTCTTCTGAACTTAGAGCATTATACATTTTGATATTGCTAACTTCCTGCTGTTGAAATAACTGCTTCCGCCTTGCGATTTCTTGTTTGATAATCGTCATGAATTTTTCAATTTTACGCATTTGATCCATTAAGAAATAATCCGCCGTATGAGGCAGCTGACGAAGCGGCAGCAGCGTGCCGTTTCCAAAGTCAAAAATGTAATAATGAAGCTGCTCCGGGCTCTGTCTTTCAGCTAGACTAAGAAGCAACATCATGACTGTAAACGATTTACCGTATCCTGACGAACCAAATATACCAATGTTTCCATCATCCATCAGCTGATAATTGTATACCGTTTGACTTTGCTTTTCTGGTTCATCAATCAAGCCAATTGGGAATACGCCGTCTCGCTTCTCTTTGTACTCACTGCGAAGCAATCTCTCTTTAAGAGGCGGCAGCCATGGACTATTTAATTTTTTGATACCTAATTCCTGCTGCGTTTTTTCAATTTTTTGCACCACAACATCAATTTCTGCTTCCGCTTGTTTAGATGACGTCTGCTGAGTAGATACATCAGATAAAGGAATCAACCCGAGATCTGTGACAATGGCGACTTCATCTTCAGCCCCATACGTATCTTCCATGTACGGCGCGCCGCTCCAAGCTGACTGAAACAGTTCATACACTTCATTATTTCCAACCTGCAGATAGCCTCGACCCGTCACCGTAATAGAAGCAGCGTCCGCATTTTTTAAGATTTCTTTACTGTCAGCGGCATCTTGGACTTTTAAAGCTACTTTAAAGCGCGCATTACTCCAAATTTGATCGTCAATAACACCGCCTGGCTTTTGTGTTGCTAAAATTAAATGAACGCCTAGACTACGTCCAATGCGCGCCGCGCTGACTAATTCGCGAATGAACTCTGGTTCTTCACTTTTTAACTCAGCAAATTCATCCGAGATTAAGAATAAGTGAGGGAGAGGTTCTTCTGCCATACCTTGCTTATATAAATCTGTATAATCATTAATATGATTGACTTCATATCTATCAAACAAGCGTTGGCGTCGCTTTAATTCACTTTTAATAGAAGCTAAGGCTCTTGTACTAAAATTCTTACTTCCTTCAATGTTTGTAATGGTTCCAAGCAGATGAGGCATGTTTTTAAACGGCTGAGCCATTCCTCCGCCCTTATAGTCAATCAATAAAAACGCGACTTCATGTGGGTGGAAATTAACCGCTAGCGAAAGAATATACGTTTGTAAGAATTCACTTTTCCCTGACCCCGTCGTACCTGCAAGTAATCCATGAGGGCCGTGAGCTTTTTCGTGAAGATTTAGTTCAACAATATCTTCTTTTCCTTTTAACCCAATAGGAACTGCTAGCGACTTAGCTGATTCATTGCTTTGCCACCTTTGTACGATATCCAACTCACCAATTTCTCTTGCTTTAAATAATTCTAAGAATGAAACGCTATTTGGAATTGAGTTGGTCATGCCAACTTGGTGATCCAATGTCCGCAGCATCCTTGAAAATTTTTCATTATAATCAAGCGTGTGTTTATCAAGCTGAAATGGAATATTCACAGCTTTTTGCTTTTGAATTAATATATCTCCCTCGGATTCGTTAATATAACGAACGAGTGTGTGAACATGCTCCGTTAAGCTTTCCTTTGTCTCTGCCGCAAATATCGTAGAAAACCCGAGGTGAGGGTGATATCCTTCTAAATACTCTAAGATAACGTGATCTGCAATTAACTGCTGATTCGTAATAATAAAAACAAAGTGAGGCAAGAAAACCCCTTCTCCTTTTGCTTCATCTAAATCGCGTTCTCTCAGCATTTCATAAATAGAAGATAAAAGCTGATCTCTCGTTTGTTCATTATAAATGAAACCTTTCGCAAAAGAATGGGGAAGCTGAAAATGAGGAAGCCATTTCATCCATTCCCACTCCTTATATTCTTCTTCATCAAAAATGAATACGAATCTTACGTCATGATAACTGTGGGAAAATGCCAGCTGTCCTACAAGCTGATGCAGTTCATTCTTCACCGTTTTCATCTTTCCTACCAGACCGATAGAGCCTAAACCTAAATGAGCAGTAACAGGGGCATTTTTCACTTCTCGATAGACCTTTTCCATGTGCTGAGACTGCTCAAGCAAATCATCAATTTCTCGATTAGCCATATCTCCGCTATTCAAAGAAATTTGGTAGCTTCCAGGAACTGTTCCTGTTCCAAGGCGCACCTGTAAAAAATCACTGCTTTCTACAGTTCGTTCCCAAATTCGATCAGAAATCTGTTCTGTTAAATATTTCATTCGTTCAAACGTCGGAAAATGATAAGATAATACATCTCGTTGAACTGATACTAGTTCTTGTAATTCCTCGCGCTTGTTCTCTAAATACTTTGTATAAATTCGACGACGACGCTCCTGCCGCTTCTTGCGCTGTTTTTTATCTTTAAAATATTGAACAGTAGATACAATCAGCGTGGTCGTAAACATCATGACAGATATAATAATAAAAATTCCCCTAGGCTGAATAATCGAGACCGTACCCATGACTAAAAGCATGACTAATGGCGGTAAAATAGTAAGCCATAAGCTTCGGTTATTTTCATCATTGTCTTGCGAAGGAAAGGACAAGCTCACCTTATCATTAGGCAAATCATATATCATGCGCGGTGTCCGTCTATAAACCGGGTACTTCTTTTTCATTTCAGAAATAGGCTGTGCCGTAGCTGGAAGCTTAGATGCATAATCATAGCAGCTTTGAATCTTCAGCAAATCTTTTTCGATCAATTGAATCGTCATAGAAGACCATAAAATAAGATCTCCAGGCTGAAGGTTCGTATTCTCTTCTAGTCGGTGTCCGTTAAGATAAAGCGGTTCTTGGTTATAAAAGACCTTCCACTTCCCGTGTATCTTTGATAAGTAAAATCCTTCTTTTGGCTCTATTACACACTTTTCTTTCTGCTGATACACATCAGCTGCTTCATCACTTGTGGAAAACGAGACTTCTGATCCGTAATCAATATAATAGACAGCTTCTTTAACAGCCTTCTCTGTAAGGACAAAGGTTAAAGCATGTCCTTGTTCTCGCCATACAAACGACTCAGAAACAGATAGCTCTGCTATCCTTTCTTCTCCGTAGGAAATCAAGAGCCGTCCGTTCTTTTCAGATGACAGCGTGATTTGCCCTTTCTCAAACGGATAGGAAAACGTAAAAGTTTGATGCTGAGTGTTTCCTACCGTTGCTTGGCGAAAGGTTTTAAAATCTACAGGCAGCTGCTGATACGTTTGCCCACTAACTACCCAAAGCATATTCATACAACTACCTCCCTACTTCGATTGATCTTCCTGCTGTTTTTTCTGCTCTTCTTGTTTCTTTTTCTCGGCTTCTGCAGCTTTCTGTTCTTCTTCCTGCTGCTTGGCCGCCTGTGCTTCCTCAGTTTGTTTCTCTTCTTGCTGCTTGGCTGCTTCCGCTTCTTGCTGATCATTTTCTTTCTTAAATTCTTCAAGTTCGTTCGCTACTTTATCAAGCTCCTCTTGCTTTTTATCAGCCGCTAAATCGTTGTCTGTCTTTAGCTGACCTTCGTATTTCATTAGTGCATAGATAATTAACGAACGTTCTTCTAACAACCTGCTGACTTCTAGCGCTTTTTTGTTGTCTCCTCGGCCAATGTAAAACCAATAGGCAAAATACTGAGGATCTGACTGAAGCGTAATAGTCTTTAAAGCATTTGCTTTTTGCTCCTCCCCTAACTTTTCATTAACAAGATAGGAAGTTGCTATTTCGTATTGCACAATTTTAGGCATGCTTTCAATGTCATAATCTTCAAGTGTGTCGACTACTTTGCTGTAGTTTTTTTCAAGAAAGTATTCGTTGCTTTCTACAAATGCTTCTTGTTTCGGCTGAGCAAAAAAGTAAGAGTAAAAAGTATAAATAAGAGCTGGAATTAATAAGACAAGTATACCCACAGATGAAAACTTAAAAATGGTCCAGCGTTTTTGAGGAAGTTGAACGAGTGTCTTTTGATGCTTTTCAATTTGAGTTAGCTTATGCTGAACAAATTGACTCAACTCTTCCTCATTGCTGATATGCATTATTTTTTTAGCGTCTTCTTTTAATTGCAAGGTCTCATATAACTTAAAATACTGTTCAAATGTATGTGATGAGTCAACGGCCGCTGCTATCGTAGCCTTTAACTCTTGAAAGCTTTGTTCCTCGTTAGACTCATAAGGAGGTAAACTTTCTTTCACTCCATAGTGTAAAAAAGCCGGACTTAAACTTTTATCAAAAATGATATTTTCTGGACAAATCAACAAATGCAGCCTTGAAAAAGAATGCTGCTTTACCTGTTTGATAAGCTGATCTGCAAACAGCCACTTTTGCTGTTCTTCTTTTCCTCTTAATGCCGTAAAAGGTTGAAATTCAGAGGTAGGCTTAATTGTTATTTTAAGTTCATCATCGCTCATCATGATTTCTTTTTGAAAAGCCGTATTTACATCCTTTAACATTTCAATTTCAACAGAACGATTAAGTCGAATTTTTTCTTTTTGAAAAACAAATGTATATTCATTATTATGACGTGTCATTACAGCTTCGAGCTGTTCTTCTAAGTAAGTCGGTTTCTTCTCTGACATTCTAATAGACTCCTTTAGAGAATTTCGATACAATCACCTGTGGTAATTCCGCAGTTAATCATCGTCTCATTTCCCGAGAAAATAAGATTTTTATTTGAAACACGTATCCACGCACCGTCCTTTGGTGATTGAGTAATCTTTTTAGCTTGCCAAACGATCTCGACTACTTTTTTGAGTGAATGATAGTTTGATAGTCGCAAATCGAACCGATCACCTGTATAGTGCTTTAAGTCTACTGTTACTTCTATATACATAGGGTTTCATCACCTCAAAACATAGAAAAAGCGCCTTCATCTTTTGAGAATAGGGCGCTCCTTTTATTACTTCACTTAGATTATTAGATGAAGTTAACCGCGGATTTGGCTAGCGATTTGGTTATCTGTATCTTCAAGAACGTTTGCAGAGTCGTCTAATTGCTTAGCAATTTTTGTAAGTAGGTTAGACATTTCAACGAAAGAAGGCTTTAGTTCTTCGTATTGAGCAGCAAACGCTTCGCTTGAAGCACCTTCCCACATATCTTGAAGTTGATTTTTCATTGTATCAAGACGGCTTACTAATTCTTGAACTTGACCGCTTTCGTTAGTGTAGCGACCTGACATGTCGCGAAGCTCTGCTGGTGTTACGCGAATAATTCCTGACATACATATCTCTCCTTCGGTTTATATATTTACTATTATTGTAAGAAACTCTAGTGATAAGGTCAAAGGTTACTTGCAAAAGCCTCCAAAAATGAGAATATGTATCTACAAATACCCCTAAAAAATGCAAATAAAACCTAAACAACCAAGATTTTGTTCTCATTTAAACCTTTTCCATCTGATCTATAGGTACCTATTTAAAGGAAAATAAAAACTATAAGACTATTAAATTACATTTTTGTTCATTATCTATAGAACTATTTACTAGTAATAAAAAAGCAGCAGCCTATTTAAGGCCCTGCCTCTTTATATATCTTATATTTATTTAAGATTCAGACATGCTTGGAAAAAGCACATGCGCTTTTTATTTTTGGGCTACTGCTTAAAATAATTTTGATCTTCTTTTAACATCCTTATTTCTTCGGGGATGAATAATTTTGAGAGAGGCGTGTCAGGGTTAAGCAATATCGCTATTTCTTCATTTAATACAGGCAGCATATCCTTAAATGATACGCATACGGTCTTTTCATCTTTCAGCATCTGTTCAATCGGATATTTTGACGAAAAAACAGGTAAATATCGGTACGCTGCGCTTTTCATCGTCTGAACGTAGTGCTCTGCAATCAATATATCTGATGCTCCATGCTCTGAACTAACAACTAGCCATAAATTACTATTCATTAAAGTTTTATAAAATTGAGCAATTTTCTTATTATCTTTCATTGCTTCAATTAATGATTTTTCTAATAAGTTAAATGTATATTTCATTGCCGAGACAACCCTGTAAGGAACTGTACCATTTCACTTCCAGCGCCATTATATACTTCATTCATTCTCTCTTCACTTCCTCTGTGCTGTCACTAAACATAATGTTTGAAGGATTCATTTCCTGACTTAAAATACCCAACCCCATTTGAATAACGCCATAAGTAAAAAATTCCGTTCGACTGCATGTAGAACCATTCACTACTTTTTCTTCCCAAGACATAGAAAGCGAATTCCACATAACATTAAGAGTACCTAAAGGTTTTTCAATCGTTCTATGCATATTGTCATACGTATTCCATTCTTTTAAGTTCTTTATATCATTCCACGTATCTTGTGAATGGGTGCTCCCATCACTCCAGACGCTCGACCAAAACTCCGTCCAGCCTGAAGAGCCTTCTAGCTCTCCATCTGCTTTTCTCATTTGTTCTGCAGTATCTTTTACTAATAAATGTGCGTTTTCCGTCAGCGAATCAAGTTTGCGAATCATATGCTGTAACTCTTCCTGCAAGTCCAGCACTTTATCAATATCTGCAACAGACAAGAAATGTAGATTTGTAGCTTCCCAGCTTAGTTTTTGAAGTGCATCAGCCGTCTGTGAATGAGACTGCTGAATTCGCTCTGCAAATGTCTGCAGCACCTCTGGATTTACTTTTATCTCCATGTATGTCCGTCCCCCTATCTCTTGTAAGCCTTCAGTCATCATCTAAACATTTTTTAAGCCTATACGGAAAGACTCACTTTCTAAAGGAGTGAGTCGATAATGTTATTTATTACGCCGATGCTAACTCTCTTAGTCGTGAAATTTCTAAGCGTAAAGTTTGAAACAATTCATCCCTTACGTCGTACAGATGAAAAGTAGATTGCGTAATATCATTATAAATATCCTCATATGAGCTCTTAGAACGCCCTGACCAATCTGACGCATATTGTTGGTGCGAATTTTGAAACAGATAGATACCCTCTTCAAGAAATTCCATGATACGTTGAACTTCATGTAAATATGATTCTAATTGATCTGCATCTCGACTATATTCTTTACTTTTTCTTCTTCGCTCTATGTCGTCAAAGAGATCATCAATTGCATCCATAAAATGTCCCCACGTCCTTCTTCCTCTTTTATTAGAAGTCTCTTAAAGTAATGTTAAAATAAGGTTACAAAAAACAAAATCCATCATTCAAACTATTTTCATACCTAGGAAAAAATATCTACATTTCTCTTTTTTTACTTATTTATACAGGGAAAATAGAGAAAATAAACAACGCCAGGCTGCTGTAATAAAGCAGTAGACGTTGTTTTTTAGGTTGTGACACTGCTGTTATAAAAAGGAAGAATACTTAGTTTAAATTCGACCTTTTTGTTTCTTTTTCTTGTTAAATGGCTTTTTTGAAGGTTTTTTAGCTGTACGGGACTGCTCTTTTGTTCCTTCATCCACGATTTCACCCATATAAAGCTCTTTTTTCGCTAATGAAAGTTTAAGTTCACGGGCGATTTGTTTTAAATTTCGCTCTTCACGTTCAGTCACAAGAGAAATGACTGTACCTTCTGCTCCCGATCTGCCTGTTCTACCTGAGCGATGTACGTATTGATCTGCATCTTGAGGAACATCGATGTGAATTACATGCGTCAATCCCTTAATGTCTAATCCTCTAGCTGCGACATCCGTTGCTAATAAGACAGGGAAATCTCCTTTTCGAAACCCTTTAATCGTCGTAGCACGATCTTCTTTTTTCGTTTCACTGTGTAAAGAGCCTGCCTCTACACGCTTAAATGTTAATTTTTCTTCAAACTCGATTAGAGTATCAATTCCTTTAAAAAAGGCTAAAGCTTTCATTTGTTCTTGACGAACTAGTTTTCTAAGCACGTCCACTTTATCTCTAGCTTCACTTTTGATGTATACATGCTCTACCTTCGAAGCCGGCAGTTCATCTCTTCCTACCTCTATTTCAAGAGGGTGGTTCATCATATCTTTCGCTAGCGATTTGGTACGTTCTGATACAGTAGCTGAGAAGACTAGGATTTGACGATCACTTAACGCCATTTTCACAATCTGTTGAACCGTTTGAACATGCTCAGGTACAAACAATTGATCCGCTTCATCAATCACAATTGTTTTGACTTCGTGCATTTTTAATTTCTTCATTTTAATTAACTCGTTCAAACGTCCTGGGGTACCAACAATAATATTAGGACGTTTTTTGAGTTTTTCTAATTGCCGTTTCATATTTGCTCCGCCAATAAACGCAGCGCTTGAAATACCGCTTCCCTGCGACCAAGTTTGAATTTCACCGTGAATTTGCATAACTAATTCATGGGAAGATGCTAAAATAACTGCTTGAATATGAGATGGTCCCGGCTGAATGCGATGTAAGACGGGCAACAAATATGCCAGCGTCTTTCCTGTTCCCGTTGGGGATTCTCCTATTACATCTTTATTAGCTAAAATCTCTGAAATAGCTTTCGTTTGAATGGCAGTAGGCTCATTGAACCCTGCTTTTTTCCACGCCTCTTGTAAAAAAGGCTGTAAAGTCTCTATAAACTGACTCATATCTATCTCCTTTTCCATGCTTTTCTCGATATTATAAACGATTTTTTTCATTTCAATTAAACGAATGTATCAGTGGTCATGTGCGTTAATACTGACCTTAATTTCTATTTATAAATAAACCTTTCTTATCCCAAGGGACCCTGTCAATCCGTCAGTAGAAAAATCGGTTGTTACCTTAACTTTTCTACATCAATAAACATAGCTTCAACTATGATACACTATTGCTTCTATAGAAAACAATATGATCCTCTTTATTATGGACGAAAACTTGTATAAGAAGGAGGTTTTATGTCCTATATGGATCCAGACGCAAAGGGCTCAGCTGCTTACTTTCTCTTTTTCACGAAAACAGCCGCCTCTCTGAACTACGAGAGGCGGCTGTTTCGTTCTATAATTGGCATATCAATAGTAACCGTTGTCCCTTTTCCTTTACCGCTTTTGAAATGCATGGTACCTTGATGACGCTCCATGATTTTGTAACACACGGCCAGCCCTAAGCCGGTGCCAGCTTCTTTTGTAGAATAAAACGGCGTTCCTACTTGTTCAATCCTCTCTTGACTCATTCCAATTCCATTGTCTTCAAAGTGAATCAATGCTCGTGTATCTTTTTCTTCAACTGTTATTGTAATATGACCTTTCTCCATAATAGCTTCTACACCGTTTTTGATCACATTGATGAACACTTGTTTCAACTGATTTGCATCAGCCGAAACATAAATAGGCCTTTTTGTTGTTTCTTTCAATAAAATAGAAACATTATTTAAATTGGCCTGCGCTTCCATTAGGGTAATAACTTGTTTTAAAATCTCGCATAAATTGGTCTTTTCAAAAGATACATGCTGCTTTTTTCCAAGAATGAGCATTTCACTGGAGATTAAGTTGATGCGGTCGATTTCAGACATCATGATATCTAAATATGTGTCATTTGTTTCCTTAGAGGCTTGCATAACCTGTACAAAACCTTTTAAAGAAGTAAGCGGGTTTCTAATTTCATGTGCGACGGCACCTGCCATTTGTCCAATAACCGACATTTTTTCCGAGGTTATCATAAGCTCTTCATCTTGACGGTATGTAGTAATATCGCGTGCAATCATAAATACACCTACTACCTGCTTATGAACGATAATGGGAAGCAAAGAACACCTCAGCAACCGTCTTTCTCTCTTTCTATTGATCACATTCATTTCGAACTTAGCACCTTTTCCATTCAGCACTTCTTTAAAATACTCTTTACACATATCAAACTCTTCAGCTGCGATAAGAGCTGAAGGTTTCATCTTTTGCAATTCTTCACTTGAGTATCCAACGATTGCTTCACCTTCTGGATTAGCAAGAAGAACTTCACCCGTTTTACTTATTTCAAAAACGCCATCGGGATTATGTTTGAATAAAGATTGATAATGCTGGTTGCTCGTTTGAAGTTCGTGTTCTTTCACTACGAGCTCTTGCTGGGACTCCACTAGTTTATAAGCTCTCCTATATACCAACCCATACAAAATAATACCGGTAGCTAAAATAAAAAACCAACCTTTGTATTGTTGAAAAAAAATATATACTTCAAAACGACCTTGCGCTAATGTTCTAGATATATTATCAGATATCAAGATCCATACAGCGCCAATAATGATATATATAATTGAAATTCTTAAAGCTACTTTACGCGCGTGTTTCACCAAATTTTAATCACCTGTTTATCAATATTGATCCCCTGTCTTATTGTCTTTATATGAAGTGTTCACTTTTTGTAGCCATTTCATGCCGTTGTAAAAAATTGATGAATGGCCTGACCTAAGTTACTAATAGATTTTATATTTGCTTGAAAATGATACTGGTGAAGCCATTGACTATGATCGGGTGTGACACCTGTTAAATAAACCTGTACACCCATTAGCTGAAATTCCCATATTAAATGTTCTAGGGCTGCAACACCTCGTTCATCAATTTGACCTATTCCATTAAAGTCAATGATAACTCGATCAACCGTTTCCTCATCTATTTGTCTGAGCAGCCGATGTTCATTTTTCATGATGACTTCCTCAAATAAATCGCCAAACAGAGGTATAAGCACCATGTTGTTCGATAAATGAATAAACGGTCCCGACAGTTCTATAACTCGGTTCATTGCTTTTTCTAATCGTTCTTTTTGCAACAGCAGTTCTAAGTCTGTTTCAGATAAACGCGCTGTATGTTGTTGGATTTTTTCTGAAAGAATTCTAATTTGAGAATCTTCCTCTACACATATTACATGCGCCTTATCTTGCTCCCATTTGCAATTCACGGTATAAAGAGACATCTTAGCTTTGCACGAATGCATGACTAATTCTGTTTTTATTTTTTTCTTCTGCCCTAATCGTTTTCTAGCTTTGATCTGACTATCTTCGTCAACAATTTCTAAAAAATGTTGAACCTCTCCGAATAAAGCGGCTGCTTCATCAGATTGCGCTAGAATATTCATTTCCTCATCCATAATAAAAACAGGAAGCGGAGCATATTTAATAGTCGACAACCTTAATCCCCCTAATTGATTGATAATGAAAAAACTCTTTCAACTCCTCTAACTGTGCAATAAATCGAACTTGATTTGTTTGAACAAGAGGAAACTTATAGTTTGAAACTACTCGGCCTCCAACTAAAATAAGCGGCTGATGTTTTGTCTTTTGTAAGCCTTCTATATATTCGTTTGCTTTTTCTATATGATGAGTTAAACTGAACGAGATTCCTACTAAATCAGGTTTCCATTGTTCAACAGCGTGCGTTGCATGTAAAAGCGGAGAATCTGCTCCTAAAAGTTTCGTCTGCCATCCGTGCTCTTCAAAGAGAATGGAAATCATTTTTAACCCTAAAAAATGCTGCTCATTTTCTATACACAAAAACAGACCTTTTTTTTCATTTTTAATAACTTCTTGTCTTATACACAATTGATAGCGTGACAAAACATAGTCACAGGTAGTAGTAGCTAAATGTTCATCAGCCACTGAAATTTCATCTTCTTCCCACATCATACCGATTTGAGCCATTGACACTGAAATGAATTGCTGAAAAATATAAAATGTATCGAAACCCTGCTGTCTTTTTTTCCACACAATATTCCAAGCTTCATCTTGATTCCCTGATAACAGTAATTCAGTCAAGCGTTCTATGCTTCCAATCAAGAAACCACCTCTTTTTTCAGTCAAACGACTTGTTTTTTTCCTTTGTTATTATCAACCATACCACTTAACTCACCGGCACTCTACAGTAAAATATTCTCACACCAACAAAATAGCACCGGACGTCTCTGACAGGTCAATCTCTTTATTTTTCAAAATCAACGAGGTAGTGATGCAGCAAGTGACGGTTTTGTTCATTGTATAAGTACGCATACACAGGACGTCCTATTGTGCCGTAAGTCATTCTTTCTCCAAGAAGACCTATATCTGTTAGAAATTTTAAATATTTCCGAATAGACACTCTTGAAATTCCCGTTTTTTCAGCTACATCATCGGTCGAAAAAGGGTGATCTTTAAGATGCTCAATGGCTTCTACGATAACTTCTAATGTTCCTGTCGTTAAACCCTTAGGCAACGGCTCTACAGGAGCTTCTTTTATTTTTTTATTAGACAGTAGCCCGTCTAATTCCTGTTGATTAAGCTGAGGTTGCTGTTTTAACGTACGAAATGTTTGTTTGTAAGCCGAAAGTGCTTGATAAAAGCGTTCAAATGTAAAAGGCTTAATCAAATAATCAATCGCTCCGTAGCGTAAAGCTCGCTGAATCGTTTGGGCATCTGAAGCAGCGGTGATAAAAATGACATCTATTTCCTCTTGTTTTGTTCGAATCTCTTGTAAAACTCTCAAACCATTTTGCCCAGGCATAAAGATATCAAGCAGCACTAAATCAACTTGATATTCATTTACCTTCACCAAGGCTTCATGACCCGAATGAGCAACAGCGACTACTGTAAACCCCTCTATCTCTTCAATGTACTTTTGATTAAACTGAGCAACCATTGGGTCATCTTCAACAATTAATACTTTAATCAACTTGATCTCTCCTTGTTTCGTACGGAATATCAATATAGAATGTGGTACCGCTATTTATAAATGAGTCAATGACGATTTGGCCACCTAGTTCATCAATCGTTTGCTTCACTAAATGCAGCCCAAACCCTCTGCTCGTTCCTTTTGTAGAAAAGCCTTTCTTGAAAATCTGATTCATTGTATCGGAAGGAATGCCACAGCCTGTATCCGTGACTTGAATCGTAAGCTTATTGTTTTTATACACAAGCATAACGGACACTTTTTTAGAGGGTTGATGACAAACTGAATCAATTGCATTATCAATTAAATTTCCAATAATGGTAATGAGATGATGAGTAACATGTGGATCTGAAGGTTCTGGAATAACTTCATCAGCGGAAAACGTCAGTTCTACGCTTTCCTCTCTGGCATAACTCATTTTGCCCATGAGAAACCCTGCCAACGCATGATCTTTAATCGATTTAGTCACTGAACTAGATTCATCGACACGGTGATTAACAAGCTGATGAATATACGTTTTTAGCTCATCATAATAATTCATCTGCACCATTCCTAAAATCACATGAAGTTTATTCATAAATTCATGCGATTGTGCTCGAAGCGCTTCCACATACATTTTAACACCTGTTAGCTGTTCTGCTAAGATATTAACTTCTGTTTTATCCCGAAACGTAGAAAGTGCCCCTACAATCTCTTCGTTTACTACTAGCGGAACCCTATTAACCACAATGGCTACTCCATTTATGACTTGCTCTTCATCATAATGAGATTCCCCCGTAGACAAAACGTCGTCCAACCTGGAGGTGGGCATATATTCTCGAATAGACAAACCGATTGGCTCTGCTGCTAACCCTGCTTTAACAAATAAGCGGCGTGCAGAACGATTAGCAAGTGTAATATTGCCTTCTTTATCAACAGCTATCACTCCTTCACGAACCGACTGTAGCATGGTGCTTCTCTCTTCTAGAATTTTAGCAATTTCAGAAGGTTCCAAGCCAAATAAAATTTTCTTTATGTAATTCGCTAATAAAATAGCACCAAGAACGCCTACAAGTAAACCAATTAATGAACCTAAAACAATTCGACGATGCCCATCTCTAATTGCTTCATTTACATTATTCAAAGAAATCCCCACGGCTACTGCGCCAATTTGCTGATTTTTCTCATTATAAATAGGTGCAAAAGCGCGCAGAGATTTATCAAGCGTTCCTTTTGATACAGATACATAAGATTTCCCGTGCAATGATTTTTGCTCATCGCCTCCGGCAAACCTCTTTCCTATCTTTTTAGGATCTGGGTGAGATTGGCGAATTCCATTCATATCCATAACAACGATAAACAAGACGCTTGATTTTTCACGAATTCGTTTAGTAAATTCTTGAATTGACTGAGGTGTTTTTGTCTCTAGTCCTTCTTTCACGTTCGTTGATTCTGAAATAATCGTCGCAATAGTCCGAGCTTTTTCAGCCTGTTGATCCCGAATATTTTTTCCAATTGAACTGCTAACTAATAAATCCGTTAACAATAGCGATAGAATCACCACCATGCATACAAGCAGCACCGTGATGCTTCGCAGCCCCATTCTTCCGTGTTTCACATTCTTCCCTCGCTTCCCTGCTTTTCTTGTTTATAGCACAAGAAAAAGATCTTATCTAGAGTCAGATAAGATCTTCGCTTATTTAATTTCATTTTTACTGAGTTGATTAACATTTATACAGGAAGGTTAACAATCTACTTTATAGTTTAGGTCCTTTTCGATATTTGAACCATCCCATTTTATAAAAGGCAAAGACCATTACGCCTACAAGCCCAATCATAATGCCAAGTACAATAAAATAATTATATTTCCCCGTCAGTTCCGGCATATATGAAAAGTTCATGCCATAGAGGCCAGCAATAAACGTCAACGGTAAGAAAATAGCTGACATAAGCGTGAGCGTAAACATGATCGAGTTCATACGATCCGAGTTAATGGACATAAAGCTTTCTCGGATGTCATTTGACAAATCCCTGCTTGCTTGCATAATTTCAATCATATTTAATAGGTGGTCATAAATATCATTAAAATAGCGAACCTGCTCTTTTGCTTTTAACGCATTCGTTGACATAATACGATACATTAAATCTCTCATAGGGTTTAAAATGCGGCGCATTCGTGACAAATCACTTCGGATGTCATAAAGCTGCCTCATTAATTCATCCATAGGTTCGTCTTTTGCATTGTCTTCAATGTCGTCTATGTGATCTTCAAATTTATAAAGCACAGGGAAGTATTCGTCAACGGTATGATCTAAGAGTTCATACATGATATCCCATGTTCCATCTTCGGTAGCCTCAGGGTCTTTTTTGATAAGCTCCCACACCCTAGCCACGCTCGTTAGCTTATCCATATGGTAAGTGACTAAAAAGTTATCTCCTACAAACGCAGATACTTCTAAGTGCTCAAGCTCTTCTTTATGAAGGGCATAATAGACTAAAAAATAATGCTCATCATACAACTCAAATTTAGCCCGCTGACCTTGATTTAAACAGTCCTCAACTGCTAAAGGATGAAAATTAAATTGTTCAAGCTGCTTTTTTTCTTCCTCGGTGGGATTGTAAAAATCAACCCAATACCATTGAAAGTCATGGCTTGAACGAATCTCATTCATTTCTATTTCTTTAATAGCTCCTTCTTTGGTTTTAGCTACAATTTTAATCATAAGATAACCTCTGTCTTTTTTGATACTATTCTCTGCACATACCCTTTTTACCATTTTGTTAAACTTTTTTCTTTTAATGTACGTCTTTTCTTGTCTACACATACGATGATGGTGACGACAAGAGAAAAAAACGGTGAGGAGGTATATCCATATGTATGAATTTTACTCCCGGCATGAAGAATATTGGGAAGATGATACAAGACTAGATGAACAGCTTCTAAGAGATATAAACAAAGCTGTAAACGATGAGTTTTCCGCTATTCACTACTATACACGCCTAGCAGAGCTGGCTCCTAATAATCAATTTCAACAAGCTATATCAGGTATTCGGCAGGATGAAATTAAACACTTTGACTGGTTTTCTAAAGCCTATTATGATTTATCAGGCAGCTACCCACAGATTTCATTAAACATAAAACTGCCAAATACTTTTCAAGAAGGGGTCTCTGAATCCATTAAAGATGAAGTAGAAACGGTTCCATTTTATCAATCAATCGCTAGAAGAATCACAAATGCTCGAATTCAAAGCCGCATTGTTCGAGCTGCGAGCGATGAACAGCGCCACGGTCAAATTTTCCGAACCCTTCAGTCCCACTTCTCATACTAAATAATACGCTTGCAGTCGCAAGCGTATTATTTAGTATGGTTTTATCATTATCTCTTACTTTGTAGCATTAAATTCTTCTTTGATTTTTTGGAGCAACGCTTGATTTGTTAATACGTCATACCCTGTTAATGCCATTGTTTGTGCCCCGAGTATCATTGCTTCTCTTCCTTGCTCACTTAAAGCTGCTTCTCTAAATTCGTGCGTATGACAAACAAAATAATCATCACAAATTTGAATATACGGATGAATAGCCGGAACAACTTGGCTTACATTCCCCATATCTAAAGATCCATGATCGCCTTGGTCTTCTGTAATGCTTTGTTCACTTACGCCTAATGAGATGAGATTATTTGTATAGACATCGGATAATGTTTGATTCGTTTGCATATCATCATAAGAAAACTCATAGTTTGAGATTTTTAATTTTGTTCCCGTGGCTAAAGCAGCACCATTTGCACATGCCTTTACTTTTTCTGTCACTTTATCTACATATGCACGAGTTGAAGCACGGACATAAAATTGCGCTACTGCATAATCAGGCACAACGTTGGCGGCTTTACCTCCCTCTGTAATCACTCCATGAATTCGTACATCCGGCTTCACATGCTGGCGAAGCGCATTAATACTGTTGAACGTTTGTAATACGCCGTCTAACGCATTGATTCCTTCATGAGGAGCAGCAGCTGCGTGCGCGGATTTTCCGAAGAACTCAAACTGAATGGCATCCATCGCAAGAGAACGTCCGCTTTTTTGGTGGCAGTAATAAGGATGTACCATCATAGCTACGTCTAAATGATTAAAAATACCTTGCTCGGCCATCGTTACTTTACCGCCTCGTGTTTCCTCTGCAGGCGTGCCGTATACGTATACTTTGCCGCCTGTTTCTGCAACTGCTTTACTAAGACCAATACCAGCTGCAATGGACATGGTTCCAATTAAGTTATGTCCGCATGCATGTCCGAGATCCGGCAAAGCATCGTACTCAGCCATAAACCCAATCGACGGACCTGGCTTTTGACTGTCATAAACAGCGGTAAAAGCCGTTGGTAAGTCACATGTACCACTTTCAACTGTGAAGCCTTGTTCTTTTAAAACATCCGTTAATGCTTTGCAAGCTTTGAATTCTTCGTGACCAAGCTCAGGGTTTTGCCCAATATATTTGCTTACATCATAAAATGTATCCTTTAATTTATTGATTGTTTCATTTATTAATTGTTTCATTAGTTGTACTCCTCTTTTTAATATTTAAACAAATTATAGTATATTTATTCGTTTTTTGAAAGCTAGTTTTAAAGACGGGTTTTCCTATCACCTTAATATGCCTTATAATTAACTTACTAACTGTTTTAAAGAAGTTATGCATAATGATTAACGTAAAAAAATTCAATTTTTTAGGCGGTCGTATTATTAAAACAGGCATTGCCGTTTTTTTAACTGCGCTCATTTGTCAGGCCATTGGCTGGCCTTATATGCTCGCTGTTATTACAGCTATTGTTACGATTGAACCAACCGCTGCCGATTCTATCAAAAAAGCATTCATCCGCTTTCCTGCTTCAGCAATCGGAGCCGCTTTTGCCATGCTTTACACATTTCTATTAGGGGTAACGCCGCTTACCTATATGCTTGTTGCCGTTTCTACTATTATATCCTGTTCTAAATTGCGTTTGCATGCGGGAACACTCGTTGCCACGCTAACAGGAGTGGCTATGCTGACGATTGTGCATGACCATTATTTTATCTCGTTTTTAATTCGCTTAGCGACCACCAGTATTGGGCTGCTCACTTCTTCACTTGTGAATATCATCGTTCTTCCTCCTAATTATACACCGATTATTACGAGGAAAATTCAAAATCTCTCAAAACAAATGGGCGGCGTCTTACAGCAAAGAGGCAGCGAGCTTTCCCAAGTACACGCTTGTCATAAACAAACAAAGTTTCAATTTCAGCAGCTTTCTGCTGAAATTGAAAAAATTGAGACGCTTTGTGAGTATCAGCGCAAAGAATGGAAGTTTCACCATTTCACTCGTACAGCTATGAGAAAATTTCACTATGAATATAAGAAACTTTCTCTTATGAGACAGCTTCTCTACCATATTGGTAATTTAATTTATTTGCCTGCTCATCAGCTGCAAAGTGCAAGACATCAAGTAATATGGGATACTTTCACTTCCTTTCATAACGTCTTACAAAATGAACAATATAAAAGCTCTTTGCAGCATCAAATGCTTGTTTTGACTTTAAAACAAAGGTTTTGGGCACATAAGCAGGAGGAAAACAGAGCGGATCAGCCTTTTTCAACAGAAACAACAATGCTGTACGAACTGCTTGCAATTCACCATCTGCTTGAAGAACTGCACCGTATTCATTGTTTGAAGGATCGATATAACTTAAATAACTCATCTGTCTCACTTTCTTCATAAAAAAATCCTCACATATGTGAGGATTTTCTTGTTTACGAAACCTGTGACTCATCTTTCTTATATTCTTTCTCCCAGTAGTCTGCATTTTTAATTCCTAGCTTAACAGGATCAAACACAGGGTCTACCCCTTGTTTTTTCTGAGCTTCATAGTCTTTTAATGCAACTAACGCAGGCTTAGCTAAAATTAAGATAGCAATTAAATTTAGCCATACCATGATACCAAGTCCAGCATCACCTAACGCCCAAGCTAGTGATGCTTGTTTAACTGACCCGTAGAACGTAGCTCCTAGAAGGACAAGCTTTAATGCAAACATAGCCCACTTTCCGTTCTTGCCGCGAGTTAGGTAAGCAATATTTGTTTCAGCAATGTAATAATAAGCCATGATCGTTGTAAACGCGAAAAAGAATAGGGCTACTGCCACGAAGCCAGCTCCGAACCCTGGCAACACTGTTTCAATAGCAGCTTGTGTAAATCCAGGCCCTGCTTCTACACCTGGTAAATTTGAAATAATAAATGAACCGCCTGGTCCTTCCGTGTTGTACATGCCTGTGAATAAAATCATAAACGCTGTTGCTGAACAAACGAACAGTGTATCAATATAAACCGAAAAAGCTTGTACAAGGCCTTGTTTCGCCGGATGTGAAACTTCTGCTGCAGCTGCTGCGTGAGGTCCTGTTCCTTGTCCTGCTTCGTTTGAATAAATGCCGCGCTTAACTCCCCAAGAAACAGCTAAACCAACGATTCCTCCAAAAGCAGAATCTAATGCAAAAGCACTTTTAAAAATAAGAGCGATAACTCCCGGCAACTCGGAAATGTTCATGGCAATAATAATAAGAGCTAAAATAATATACCCAAGTGCCATAAAAGGTACAACGAATTGGGCCACTCCTGCAATACGCTTAACGCCTCCAAAGATAATAAAAGCAAGAATAATAACTAATCCTACTGCTGTAACCGTTGGACTAACGCCGAATGCGTTGTCGATGCCAAGCGCGATGGAGTTAGACTGAACGCCCGGCATTAAGATACTCATCGCAACAAGTGCTGCAATAGCAAATAAAATGCCATACCATTTCATCCCTGTTCCTTTTTCAATGTAGTACGCTGGACCACCTCGATATTGGCCATCTTGTTTAACTTTATAAATTTGAGCAAGTGTTGATTCGATGAATGCACTAGAAGCACCAATAAAAGCAACTGCCCACATCCAAAATACAGCTCCTGGACCTCCAAAAGCGATAGCTGTTGCAACTCCAGCAATGTTTCCTGTTCCAACTCGTCCCGACAGCGCTAAAGACAGTGCCTGGAAGGAAGAAACTCCTGCTTCTGAGCTTTTACCCTGAAACATCAGCATAACCATGTCTTTTAAGTGTCGTACCTGCAAAAACCTCGTTAAAATTGAGAAAAACAGGCCAATCGCAAGACACCCATAAATAACAGGTGTGCTCCATAGCACATTATTCAAACTCGTTACAAATTGCTCCAAACGATAACCCCCTTATTTTTTTATTCAGACTATTTTAAATTATAAGTTAAATTATAAATTTTAACAATAAAACTCTAAATTAAAACTCGTTTTTAGTTAAAATACACAAAAAAACTTATAAAATCCTCAAAAACATCCAATGATAAACCGTTTACATTCCATAATTATCGCTTTCAAAAGAGAGATATCTGCACCTTTCTTCTCAGGAACACATAGGCTATAGGAGTTATTTTCTATTAGAAGGTGTGAAAAACAATGATGAGAATAGAGCCTTTATTTTATCGTCCTTTAGCTCTAGACCTTCTTTATGCGTGCGTCTTAGCTTATAAGCAATACGCACAGGGAGGCACATTTGATGTACCTGAAGGCTACCGGCTTATTAAATCGTTTAAAGCTTCTGCCGTAGGGGTGCAAGAATGGTTTGGTTTTATTTTAGAATCTGATGACTCTATCGTAATTGCCTTTCGAGGAACTCAATCTGAGGCAGACTGGATTGCTGATGCTCGCATTAGGCAACGCCCTTATCCATACAATCAACAAGCTGGTCTCGTTCACGAAGGTTTTTTAGCCGTTTACGAATCATGCCGTGATGAAATTTTTGAAACGTATCAGTCCCTTACCCCCAAGCCACTTTATATAACAGGGCATAGCCTAGGTGGTGCACTTGCTGCTCTTCATGCCTTAGATGTCGCCACAAACGCATCTTTTCCAGAAGTTACAATGTACAACTACGGAGCTCCTCGAGTAGGTGATCCTCAATTCGTTCAAACATACACAAATCTTGTTTCAAATAGCCGCTGTTTTGTTAATACGACGGATACGGTTCCTAAAATCCCTCCGAAGCGCCTTTATTCCCCTTCCACCAAGCAAACAATTTATTACGATCAAGATCCTCTGCAACTCTCGTTTACCATTCAAACAGGCTCTACCGTAGGGAACCATAATCCCCAAACATATAGTGTTGGTATTTGGATGATGTCGGACTATCCTATTTTGGTCCAAAAATAAAAAAACAGGCGGACTGCCTGTTTTTTTTATGCACCAATTGCTGTTTTGATTTCTTCTATTTGTTCTTGATGACGCTTTTCATGATAGCCAATAAAATCAATCCACTGCTTTAAATCCATTAACCCAAACACAGGGTGTGGAAATGATTTTTGCTTTAGCTTGTCTTCACTTGCTGTTTCTTCTAGCTCTATTAAAGCCGCTCTTGATTCTGCCAGCTTACTCTTCATTTCTTCTAATGTCTGCTTTTCATTAGAAGGCGTAACTTGAGCCGGTGCATCTACTTTTCGTGAACGGTCTACCGCTAAATGAAACGGCTTATCTTCAGTTGGCTGATCCACACCGTTTTCTAACTGATCCTTTACACGTGAAACAATCATGCGCTCCATCAAATATAAATGTTCTAATACCTGCATAACGCTCCATGTATTAGATGCTGGCTGTTGATTTAATTGTTCATATGTTAATGATTCTACACTGCTCAATACATCATTTCGAAACTGTTCATTTTTATTCATTTTTCATCCTCCTCTAGGATTCCTCTAGCTTATCGTATCAAAAAACTCTTCCATATAAAAAAGATATCCCTTTATTTAACCATGTTTTAGCTATAATTAATTGTTTCACGTGAAAAAATCAAATTTTCTATTTGACATAGATCAACTGAGGTGTTATATTTAGATTTCTGGCTTTTCTTTAAGAGCTGGACATAGTGAAAGTAACTTGAAAGGATGTATCGTACAATGCAAGGTAAAAATACTGGCATTCGACACATGTCTTTGAACAAAACTTATTCACACTGGATCGGCTTCGGAGCCGTAAGGATGCAAGAGAGGTAGGGCTTGCGTCGTTTAGGTTAATCGATCATGTGGAAAAACAAACCGCGGCAATGGATGAAATCCATGCAAGCACAATCAATGCTAATTGTGCCCTAACAACAACGAAACATACAAAAACCGTAATCATGGATTTTATAAAGAAAGTAATCATTTTGTTTTTACACTTGCAGAAAGCAAGTTACTGATAAGAAACACGAACAAAAGCGAGCAGATGCATCTGCTCGCTTTTTTAATACATTAATTTCTCCCTTTATTTGAAGCTACTGCCTCATAAATTGACCCACCTTCCATCATACACGACCTATTATTTACCAATAAACAGGTCATCCTTACGGTCTTTTACACTATTTGTATATGATTCGTTTAAATCAATGTAATTTTTTTCATAACCTTTAGTCTCATATACCCAACACTCTCTAAATTGGAAACACCTTACACAAAAAAGCCGAAACCCATGTGGTTTCGGCTTTTTTTCTTATTGCTCTGCTAGTACATCAGCAAATGCTTTTGCATAAGGAGGAAGGTCTGGCGGACGGCGGCTTGAAATGATGTGGCCGTCGATTACGACTGCTTCATCATGCCAAATAGCTCCCGCATTTTCCATATCATCTTTGATTCCTGGTGTACTTGTTACGTTTCGGCCATCTAAGATTTTTGCAGAGATTAATACCCATCCTGCATGGCAGATTTGGCCGATTGGCTTTTGCTGTTCATCCATATGACGAACCATTTCAATTACTTCAGGGTAGCGGCGCAGTTTATCCGGCGCCCAGCCTCCAGGTACTAAAATAGCGTCATATTCAGCTGGATCAACATCTTTAAACGCGTAGTCCGATACGGCTGGAACACCGTATTTCCCCATGTACGTTTCGTTTGCTTTTTCTCCAACTAAATGTACTTCTGCTCCTTCTTCTCGAAGACGCATCACTGGATACCATAGTTCTAGATCTTCAAAGTCTGCACTAACAAGCGCAATAACTCTTTTATTTTCTAAGCGCATCGTAACACCTCCGCCATCAGTATAGCATGTTGGAGAATAAGATTGAAAATACGGGACTAACTTGTACATAATTAAAGGATTTTTCAAGTTACCTTCAGAAAATTTTTGTATGCCAAATGGTCTAATTTTATATTTTCACTTGACTGGGGACAAACATCACACTACAATGTGTAGTGTGATGTTCATAATGTTGTAAAATTATCCAAATAAGAAAGACTTTCTGATTTAATTGCTACATTTCTTTTTTTCGGGCTTTCACACTACATAATGTAGTGTTTTTCAAATACACTTAAAGGAGGAAGTAAAGTGAATAAAAACGTTGAAATTGGTTCATTTATTATTCGTTTAGTATTAGGTTTTACATTTTTAGTGCACGGCTTTCAAAAATGGCAAGGCGGGATTGAAAATACAGTAGGGTTCTTCGATAGCTTAGGAATCCCTGGTTTCATGGCATATATTGTTGCAACCATTGAACTTGTAGGTGGGGTTCTTATTATTCTTGGTCTAGCAACAAGAGTCGTAGCTGCTTTATTTGTGGCAGTTATGCTTGGCGCCATTTTTACAGCCAAGCTTAAAAGCGGATTTGTTGGCGGGTTTGAGTTTGATATTGCCTTAATTGCCATGTCTGCTCACTTATTTCTTGCAGGAAGCCAGTTCCTTGCTCTTGATGCAGTGGTATTCAAAAAGAAAGAAACTGCGTTTTCTCTTCAAGAAGAAAGCAGTAAATAAAAAAAAGAAAGCTTATACTCTCCCAATATAAGCTTTCAGATTAGTTCCCGCCGTTTGAGGCGGGCTTTTTTTATATTTGCAGCAGCAAATTCGCAAATAAAGAAGAGCGCTCGGATAACGTATCAATTTGAATATGTTCATATTCCGCATGTATTCCTTTTCCGCATGCTCCTAACCCATCCAACGTGGGAACGCCAATGGCCGCTGTAAAATTGCCATCACTTCCTCCTCCAACAGCTGCTTCTTCTAATTTCATACCCAGTTTGGCCGCGATTGACTGAGCGCATTCAAATAACTCTTCCGTTTGTTTAGACTTGACCATCGGAGGACGATTCATGCCTCCCGTTACTTTGAGCTTAATCCCTTTTAAAATGGGTGTTAAATTCAAAATAATATCCGTCATGCGTTTTGCTTCTTCTTCTGTAGAAACACGTAAATCCACGTGCGCTTCTGCATATTCCGGCACTACATTTGTACCGCTGCCTCCAGTAAATGTCCCAACGTTCACCGTTGTACCTTTTTCATAATCTGTTAAGCTCTGCAAGAAAATCACTTGGCGCGCCAGCTCTTCAATCGCATTGATTCCTTCTTTATGGTGATTACCCGCGTGTGCTGCTCGTCCCCATACTTTTACGTTAAAAATCCCCGCTCCTTTGCGCGACGTTTTTAACGCACCTGAACCCGCCACCGCCGGTTCCGCTACTAGCACTGCTTCACTTCTTTGTGCTTCTTCTTCAATGTATTTTTTAGAAGAAATTGATCCAATCTCTTCATCCGAATTGCAGAAAAACACAATTTTTTTATCCAGCGATAAGCCAAGCTCTTGAATCGCTTTAATCGCCCATATAGATTGTATAATGCCGCCTTTCATGTCTAAAATTCCCGGACCATACAGCTTGTTTCCCTCTGTTCTTAGACTCAGCCTTCCCTTTTCCCATACCGTGTCAAAATGACCGATAATTAAAAGCTGCTTTTCTCCTTCTCCAATGGTAAATTTCAAGTGGTTTCCTACTTCTTTTTCTTCTATGATTTCGTATCCTACCCCTAACCGCTTTTGAAACAGCTGCGTTAAATACTTTCCACACTGATCTACTAACTCTTTACTGTAGGACGGTGACTCTTTTTTCACAAATCCAACTAAATCTTCAAGCATCTCTTGTTCGTGTTCTTTTAAATAACTAAACACGCTTTGTTCTACCATTACCTGACTCAAATCAATTCCTCCTCCAAACAACCCCTGCTGCTTGCATTAAATGCTTTTATTTATCGTACGTATAACTATGTTCTACGTTTCACATAACGACCTTAAATTATCCTTAATTATAATGGTTTTCAGACAATTTTCCATCCTTTAAATACAGATAATACTTTAACTTATTCATAACCGACCGAAAATAGCCATAAACTTCAACAAATTCATACAAAAAAGCTTCAATCTTCAACAGATTAAAGCTTTCGTTTGACTAATTGACATTTATTTTAATATTTTTCCCTTTTGACTTCACACTCACAAAAACAAACATAGACACTAAAAAAATAAACAGAATAACGCCAACCATTTCAAAGTTTACTTCGGCCCATGGGTTAAAGAAAGTGAATGCTAAATAGAACGACACACCATACGCGAGGACAACAATAACCCAGCCCATCAAGCGGGAAGCAGATTGTCCAAATTTACTCGATTCATTCACCATTTTATGTACAATCATCGAATCGATTGTATCTGTAAGCATCATGCCAAACATAAACACTAGTCCTAACAAAAGTGGCGTATACTTGCCTGCGTTCCCTACAGCTAGAGACCACACGGCCGTTTGACTGACCGTTTCAGCTGCTAAAGCGAACAATGCTCCTACAAGAATAATTAAAAAAGGATTCGTTGTTCCTTTTGCGATTTTCGGAATAAACTTCCCTTTTAATCCGCTCAGCTGAAACTCTTCTTCTTTATTTTTAGTTCGAAGCAAATGATATGTGTTTAATGTCCCAATCAGAAAGAGAGAGATAATGGATACCCAAGATGCAAAATGATCGAAATATGATGGAAACGTAAAATTCTTCATCACCACGCCCAGCACCCCGGCCGTGACGGCCACCATTCCTCCGTGACCTAGTGAAAACAGCGTTCCGACCCACGGGGCAAAACGGCTGCCCATTCGCCAATTATATCGGGTCTGGCCATCAATAAAAGCTAAGTGATCTGCATCCAATCCGTGCCTGATTCCTAATAAAAAGACAAGTAAAAAAACTGATAAACCTTCCATTTCCTACACTCCTTTTTTTAAAATAAAACGTAAAAAAGCCTCAATTCTATAGAAATTGAGGATGTGTCGGCATATGAAAATAAACAGCAATTGCTCACTGCGTACCTTGATACACCGCCTCTTTCCTAGAAGAGTCAAGTGTACAGAATAGGTAGGTCTCCTGGCTTGAGATCATCATTTTCTACCGCCTTCCCCATTTTGAGTGACGATAAGATAGAAAACTCCCTGCTTACAGTGGCTGGACCGCTCGAGATTTGCACTCGATTCCCTGTTACCTCTTACGCTATGTAAGAGCACCTAAACTGTGCGAACGATTCATTTTCTTCCTCATTATACTAGTACAGCTTACAAATGAATAGAAAAAATTCAAATAAAAAAGCCCTGCTAAGCTTTACATGCTTAGCAGGGCTTTTTAAAGCAATTAAACTACTTCTACCGTTACCTCTACATTACCGCTGATTGCTTTTGAATACGGGCAGTATGAGTGAGCTAGGTCTACATATTTTTTCGCTGTTTCTAAATCTAAGCCTTCGATATGAGCTTCAAGCGCTACTCCAATTTTCACTCCTTGATCAGCTTTATCAGGAAGCAGCTGAACAGTAGCTTTTACTTCACTGCTTTTGATTTCTACGTTATGTTTTGTCAACATAAATTCTAACGCGCTGTTGAAACAAGCGCTGTATCCAGCTGCAAACAGCTGCTCTGGGTTTGTTGCTGTTGTTGCTTCTCCACCAAGCGCTGGAGGTGTTGCAACGTCTAAGTTAAAGATGTTATCTAAAGAGTGAACTTCTCCTGTTCTTCCACCTGTGTTAACGACTGTTGTTTCATATAAAGCTTTCATGTATAAACCTCTCCTCTTTTTCATTAATTTTATTAAAAGTTTTTCATTTATCGTTTCTGTAATTTAATTTTACACAATTTAATTTTAAAAAACAAGTATTAAATACATTAAAAATTTCCCAATAAAAAAAGCCGCGTATTTGCGACTTTTTCTTAATAATATTGAGACTGTTCGTCATAAGCTGATTTTCGAAAAATAGACAAGTCGGTAATAGCCCTCATCAGTTTCATATTAAAAATAACATAATGAATAAACAGCGCCAGCACGCAGCCTAAAATGGCTCCTGTTAACACATCGAATGGATAATGAACGCCAACCCATACGCGTGAAAAGGCAATGAGTACGCCCATGACAACCCACATGCGCCCTGAACGTTTGAAATGCAGCCAAATGGTAAAAGTGATAACTAATGCAGATGTAGCATGATCGCTTGGAAATGAAGAATTTGCGGCGTGATCAATAAGCTGATTCACGTGGTGAGAGATAAACGGACGATCTCGATAAGCAAATAAACTAATCACTTTATTGATAATGACTCCTGTGGCACAAGCACACAAAGCTTGAAATGCTACAACACGGCTGCCGTTTTTATTAATAAGTAAAAACAAGCCGAGTAAAACGATAAGTACATACTGGGCATAATCTGCAAAGAATACCATCAGCGAATCTAGAGGTTTTACGTGTGAGGCATACTGATTCACCGCGTGGAAGATAGTATAATCTACTGAATTGATAGCTGATAACATAATCGAAATCCTTTCTTATTTTTAAATGTCATTAGCTATCTTATCAGTTTCTTGAGAAAATGAACATGTTTTTGTCAGAAGCTTCCTAACTGGTATTTATAAATAATGTATTCAGGCTTAGTAGTAAACCAAAGGCCTTTCGCCCATTAACTCACCTGTGAGTGATCCACAATATTTTTTTGCAAAAAGATTTCTTCTAAAGAAGGTTCTTCGACGTGAACTTGATAAATGTCGATGCCGCATTGAATCAATTCGCGAATAATAAGAGGAATATTTCTTTCTTTTTGAAGCATCACTTTTGTGTACATGTGATGGTATTCAACTTCGGGACTCAACGTACGGAAAAACTGTTGAATGTATTCTTTGTGACTGTTTGGATAAGGATCATGTTTGATCATCACCGTTTTTTTCGCTTGATATTGAAAGCGCAGCTCTTCCATTGTACCTTCTATTAAAATGACCCCATTTTTCATAATTGCTACACGTGTACAAATCTTCTCGACTTCATTTAAATTATGAGACGTCATAAAAATCGTCTTGCCTTGATTTTGGAGTTCTCTTATTAGTTCATGAATGTGGAGAGCAGATTCAACATCTACTCCAGAAGTTGGTTCATCTAAAAAGATAAGATCTGGGTCTGCTACAATTGCTTGAGCGATTCCTAACTTCTTTTTCATTCCAAATGAAAATTTTCCAACTTTCTGATGCTGATGTCCTTCTAATCCTACTTTCTTCAGTACATCACTACAGTGCTCTTTGGAAAAGCGATGGCCATTTATCTTTAAAAAATAGCGCAAGTGATTGAGCGCTGTCATCTCATCATAAAAGTTAGCATAGTCAGGAAGCACACCTATTTTCTTCTGAAGCTCTAAATCAATATCACTCTGTCCCAGCAGCGTAAATTCTCCTGCTGAAGGAAATGAAACGCCGGTAAGCATATTAATAAAGGTAGACTTTCCTGCTCCGTTTCTTCCTAAAAACCCGTAAATTTCTCCTTGTGGCACCTGTAAATTAATACCGTTAACAACTGTTTTAGATCCATACTTTTTAGTTAATTTACTTATTTCAATAGCATACATATTATACTTCTCTCCTTTTAAAACTCCAAAGTGCCGTATATAAACAACATGCTGCAAAAATAAGAAGAACTGGTAGATACCCTTTCTCCAACTTTAAATAGTAGTAGGGTGTCACATACTTAAACCATGCAATGTACGCTTTTGATGAAAATATGCTCCACACGCTCAGTACCGGTAGAACAAACGATAAAATAATTGATAAAAACATAGTATGAGTTGGATTTGGCATCAAAGCTGAAAGCATTAATACAAACGAAATCATACACATAGTGAATAGTAGGCACTCTAAAAATGTAAAAAAAGAAAAATGATGCGAAATAAACGCAATCAGTAGAAATGAAATAGAGATACAAACAAGCCAGAAACAACAAATACCTAAGAATTTTCCTAATACAATACGATCTCTTGATGTTTTGGTAACTAAAAATCTAGCTGTTCTTGCTTTAATTTCTTGATTAATAACATTATGAGAAAGACTTGAAATAAATAAAGGTCCGAACCCGAGAAGCATCAGCAAAATTCCACCGTTAGCTCCATCTTGAATTTGTGCACTTGTCAATTGACCTCCAAATTGGCTAACTACATAAGCTATTCCATAGGAAGCACCGCATACGATTAAAATAACAATAATTGATTTAATACTTTTAAATAAGCTTTGAAACTCTTTTATACTAATGGCCCACATTTTTAAAATCTCCTTTTTACATAAGTTTGATCGCTATCATCCAACAAAAGGATGATTTACTTCTGTCGGTAAAGCTTTTTTCTCTTTTGGCTTTCCACTCCAAGAAAAATTTGTCCATATGCGCAGCAGCTTTTCCACCGGTCCAGTTTTAAATTTTTGCACGTACATATAACTGCCGATAAGCTGAATTCCGTAAATACCGATACAGACAAAAATTCCTGAAATCATGCCAAGCTTTCCGAAATAGCCTAAGCCATAGCCATAAAAAATCGTCGTGCATATAACCGTTTGCATTAAATAATTGCTAAGTGATATTCTTCCTACGCTTTCAAAAGCCTTCATCAAAAATGACTTTTCACATTTCGCATATAGCCAAGCAAAGCCTGCAATATAACCAAGAGATAGAAGACTTCCCCCTAACATATGTGTAGAACCAGCCCAATTAGCATCCGGCCACACGTACATAGTTCCTTTTAACAGCAAGCCAAGCGGAATCAGCGCGGCCGCCCAACGGCCATACTGTTTTTGATTAGCTGAAACATCGTAAAACCACTTTTTCTTTCCTGCATACATACCAAATAAAAACAAAGCGCCCATTATAAATGGCGTAAACAAAAAGGCAAAAGCAAATTTATATCCTGCTATATTCATCGGATCAACATTGTTGCGATGGTCTTTAATCTGTTCATAAGTTCCGCTTCCATACACGTGAATTGTATCTTTTACATATGTCGTAAGCGTTTGTTTATCGCTAAGAAGATACATATTATCGTTTAATGAACCGTATCCGGCTGCTCCTGTAAGAATCAGCAAAATCGATGCCCACACCAATAGTGTTTTGACTTTACGGTTTAAAAAGAAAAGTAGTAAAAATACTCCCATCATTCCGTAAAACGTAAGAATATCTCCTTCCCATAAAAACACTCCATGCAGTAGGCCAAACCCTAGAAGCAGAAGAAAACGGCGAAAGAAATGCCTTTTCACGCCTAGCTGCCTTCTTTCTAAGCTTTCTTTCATCTTCACCATTGAATAGCCAAATAAAAAGGTGAAAATCGGCATAAAACTTTCTTCTACCGCGACTTTTAAAAAGACATAGGCTGCTGAATCACTTGGTGATAGCGAGAAGAGATGAATCATATCCTTTCCGTAAATGCCATATTGAAAAATCAGCATATTTGCTAGTAAAATACCAAACAAGCTGAATCCTCTCATACTATCAATTACTTTAACCCGCCTAAAATCATTACTCATCCTTTTAACTCCTTTACTATGTGTCTGTGCATTTAGTATATGAAATGAAGTTTTCAAGAAAATAACCAGGAGATTATCTTTTCCTTAACATTTTCCAATTTTGTTAATCTTTTCGTAATGTTCTTATGCTAAAATCGAATACGTATGAAATAAAACAGAGGTGATTTACGTTGGAAGATGCGTCTATATTGCTAGTTGATGATGAAATTGCCATCGTCAAAATGCTGGAGACAGTATTAAAAAAAGAAGGATTCAACAAAATTTATAAAGCTCACACCGCTCAAGAAGCGCTGGATGTTTTACATAATCAAACAATTGATATTATTTTGTTGGACGTAATGCTTCCCGATCAAAGCGGATTTGATATCTGTCCTAAAATTCGTGAACTCTCAAACGCGTATATTTTATTCATAACAGCCAAAGTATCGGACCTGGATGTACTAACGGGTTTCGCCATGGGAGGGGACGACTACGTAACTAAGCCGTTTAATCCTTTAGAAATTGCAGCACGAATTAAAGCACGACTGCGCAGAAAGCAAGCGCTGACTGAAGGAACTTCTATAAGAACGGAACCACAATCGTCAAATCGCTATGAGTTTGATCGTTTTACTGTAGATGAATCGGCAGGAGAACTCATTGTGCACGGTCAAACGGTTTCTTGCCCCGCACAAGTGTTTTTATTGCTTCTTCACTTTTGTAAAAATATGAATATTGTTCTTTCTAAATCACAGCTGCTTGAAGCCGTCTGGGGATATAATCAGTTTGTAGACGACAATACAGTAACCGTGCATATTCGAAGAATTCGAGAACGAATTGAAGATAATCCTAGCAACCCAAAACATTTAGTTACGGTACGAGGGCTTGGGTATAAATTAGTGAACGGAAAAGCGATATGAAATCAATTAAAAGAAGGTTGACCTTTCATTTTTCATTTCAGTTTATTGCGATTATTGCATGTGTTTGCTGCGTTCTTTTTTGCGCTTTAATGTTTCTAGCTTATTACCTTTCAAAGCAAGATATAAAAAGAGACTTACCTTCTGGATCACTTAGCGTATTAAGCGGGGCTACAACAGTTGAAGGTGGAAAAGCAACCGTTTCAGGTGATTTAGCAAAACAGCTTAAACAAGAAGGACTATGGTACCAAGTGCTGAACAAACAAGGAAAAGTAATTGGAGAAATTAACTCCCCAAAAGACTTACCTAAGCACTACGGTCTTTCGGAGTTATTGGAAATGGATAAAACCAAGAAATTTAAAGGCTATAGTGTAGTAACAGAACTTGATACCTTTTTGACTACACCTACTTATTATATTTTGGGCTATAAAAGTGATTTAAAAGACCAGCTATATGCTTTGTATGTTAAATATAATAAACAAAGTGTGCCTCCTAAAAGCGATATCCCTCTTATCAAAAAGGCGTTAAAAGAAAAAGATGCTTCGCTTCAAATTTTAAATGAGAAAGGTGATATCTTAGCTTCCATTAGAATGTCTAAAGACAAAACACGTTACGATCCTTTAGAAATTATTTCCCGAAAAATTGAACAAGATAAATATGATTCAACGGCTACTGTATTCCATGACTCGAAGAAGAAAGTTTCATGGGTTTTTTACACTCCTAATAATTACCACAGTATAACCGATGAATCTATTATTCGAAAAGCTTGGATGATCTCCATCATCGTGGCTGTTTCCGTTCTTATAGCCACCATCGCTTTCTCCATCTGGAACGCCTTTCGCTACGGTGGCCCCTTACTTCTGTTCACCAGCTGGCTCGGGCGCATGGGAAGCGGAAACTATTCAGAAGTGCTAACAGAAAAAGAGCGAAAGCGCGTCTTTCGGAAGAATGGAAAAGTACGCTTTCAATATCGCCTGTATTCAGAAGTAATCACAGCTTTTTATGAGATGGCGGAGCAGCTTAGCTTAGCTGAAAAAGAACGAAAGCAGCTCGAATCCACTCGCGAAGAATGGATGACGGGAATATCACATGATTTGCGGACACCTCTTTCGACGATTCAAGGGTATGGCCATATGCTTGAAAGCGGCCATTACAATTGGAACGAAGAAGAGTTAAAAGAAATTGGCCAAACGCTGCGTGATAAAAGTGAGTACATGGTGGAGCTTGTAGAGGATTTTTCATTGGCCTTTAAGCTTAAAAATAACGTGGTTGTTTTAGAAACAAAAAAAGTGGACGTTCATCCACTACTTCAGCATATTGTTTTAAAATTCGTTAACGATAGAACCATTGAAAATGTTCATTTCTCTTATGTGCCCGCTCATCTTCAACCTTTTATTCAAGCTGACCCGCGCTGGTTTGAACGAATGCTTGATAATTTAATTTTTAATGCTATTAAACATAACCCTAAGAACACTACCATTACAATTTCGACCGCGATAAAAAGTGACCGCGTCTTGATTACGATTCAAGATGATGGAATTGGAATGGATGAAGAAACGCAGAAAAATTTATTTGACCGCTATTACCGCGGCACAAATACAACCGAAAAAACAGAGGGTGCTGGACTTGGCATGAGCATTGCAAAAGCTATTTGTGAACTTCATAAAGGCCATATCAAAGTAAGATCTACTCTTCACGAAGGCACTGCCATTATCTTGCACCTTCCTCTTTCAGCAGATCAGCAGCCGGACTAACCTCCGGTTGTTTTTATACACCTCCAATCTCTCCGTGCTATAATGTACGCAACTATACATAGACACAAGGGGGAATTTTTGTTGAGTAAAGGCAGAATTTTAATAGTAGAAGATGAACGCAAAATTGCTCGTTTAATTGAGCTCGAGCTTGAACATGAAGGGTACGAAACGGGCATGGCTTATACGGGGACAGAAGGATTGGCAGAGTTTCAAGAACACGATTGGGATTTGCTGCTTTTAGATGTGATGCTTCCTGAACTGAGCGGACTCGAAGTACTTCGTCGCATTCGAGCAAATGATGATCAAACGCCCGTTATCTTATTAACAGCTCGAGACGCCCTTCCTGATAAGGTAAGCGGACTAGATTTAGGAGCAAACGACTACATTACAAAGCCTTTTCAAATTGAAGAGCTTTTTGCACGCATTCGCGTATGGCTTCGCCATCCCGCATCAACATCGACTGCTGAACAAGAAGCAGCCACTCTTCAACTAGGGAATTTAGTCGTTAACGAAAAAACGCGAGAAGTTACGCGTGAAAATGAAGCTATTGAGCTGACTCCTAAAGAATATGATTTACTTATCTATATGCTTCAAAACAAAAATCAAGTGCTGAGCTTTGAACAGCTTCTTACAAACGTTTGGGGATTTGATTATTACGGAGACACAAATATTGTATACGTATACATTCGTTATTTACGTAAAAAGATTGATGCTGCATTTTCAACTCCGTACATTCAAACAGTGCGCGGCGTTGGCTACATGCTGAAGGAGTAGCTTATGAAACTACAAACAAAGATTATTCTTACATCAACTGCGCTGCTTTTTATTCTGCTAGTAATTGCAAACAGTTCGATTTACTTCATTTTCAAGAAGACCATGGAAGACAACGCCATTGAACGTTTGCAAGTAGAAACAAGCAATGTAACAAATGGGCTAAAGCAAACGAATGCGACGGTTAAACAAGCCAATTTGCTTCGTGCCTATTTGCCTCCTAACGGAATGATTCGTATTTTACCTAAATCCGGCAGTCCTTTAGTTGTATCCGTTACGGATCAAACGAAAGAGCTTCAGGACTTACCTTATTCCTATTATTCAAACGAACAAACAACCATCAAAGAAGATGACGGCCACCTATACGCAATTTCACACACCCCCGTCATTTGGACGAACGGTGAAGTTGTTTCTTTGGAAGTCACGGAACAACTGACAGATGTGGAACAATCTTTGCAGACATTAAAATTTATCTTGCTCATTGCCTCTCTTGTTATATTAATTCCAACTATATTTGCTGGACGGCTTTTAAGTAAAATTATTTTGCGGCCTATCAAGTCTCTTATTCAAACCATGGAAGAAATTCAAGTGTCTCGCACATTTAAAAAAATCGACCTCTCTTCTTCTTCTAAAGATGAGTTAGATCAAATGGCCAACACCTTCAATAATATGATGGATTTATTAGAGGAAAACTATAAAAAGCAAGAGCAGTTCGTATCCGATGCTTCTCATGAATTAAAAACGCCCCTGACCGTCGTAGAAAGCTATGCCAATATGCTAAAACGATGGGGAATGAAGCGGCCTGATATTTTAGAAGAAGCCATCGAAGCCATTCACTCTGAGTCTTTACGCATGAAACAGCTTACGTCTCAAATGCTGGTGCTTGCGAAAGATGAGTCGCAGCGAGAGCTTCACATGGAACACGTAGATGCGGCGGCCGTCTGCAGACAAACAATCAAACATCTAGAACAAGCCTTTGAACGAACCATTTATTTAAATATAAAAACGAATCATCCCGTCGTAACAGCGGATGAAAAACGCTTAAAGCAGCTGCTGTACATCCTCTTAGATAATGCCATTAAATATAGTGAAAAAGCGGTAGAGGTAACCATAACAAGAAGCGAAAGCTTTATGATTACGGTCACAGATCAAGGAATTGGTATTCCAAAAGAAGACTTATCAAACGTGTATGAACGCTTTTTTCGCGTAGATAAAGCAAGAAATCGAGAAACCGGTGGTTCTGGACTTGGATTATCCATTGCTCGAAAGATTGTAGAAGCTCATAGCGGGCGTATTGAGATTAACAGCCAAGAAGGAAAAGGGACATCAGTAACAGTTTGCTTTCCTCTTTGATTTCTCGCCTTTTCTTAGAGATTTTTAAGAATTGCCTGCTATACTACTTTTTAAGATACTGGAGGTGAATGTATGAAGAAAACGGTGCTTTTTATACTTATTTTTCTTGCTGTTGGTTCAGCTTGCTTTTACGGAATAGCAAAAGCAGTGAATCGGCCTGATACAATTTTATCGGAATCGGACGTCAGCAGTATGATTCAGCAAAAATATGGCGGCACTATTGAAAATGCAAGCTTTTCTCAAAAAGATGATGAACCGATTTATCGAATCACTTTGCTTAAAAATGATATTCCATACCACATCACAGTAAATGGAGAAAATGGAGAAGTCCAGTCATTAATCAAACAAAAAGTAGAGAAACAAACGTCTACTCAAACTAAAAATAATATAGAAGAAGAGCAAAAAAAGAGCGAGCAGCCACCAGTTTCTCCTACATCCGACGAGCCTCTCATTTCAATGGAACAAGCAAGAGACATTGCTTTACAAAAAGTAAAAGGAACGTTTTCCTCAGTTGAAATAGAAGAGGAAGAAGGCCAAACCTTCTACGAAGTCGAAATTGATCAGTCTAAAACAAGAGAAGCTAAGGTGATGATCAATGCTTACTCTGGACATGTAGATTCCATCACCTATGAAAATGACGATGATTAAAAGTACAGCGGAAAGCTGTGCTTTTTTTATCCATTTTTATTTATTTCTAAGAAAATTTTAAACTTCTTCTTCTTTTCCTTTAAAGTTCATTGGCTAAGATAATCTTAACAACAAATCGAGGAGGCCATAACATATGAAAGTTATTACAACCGTTTTAGCCAGTGCAGTACTAGTCGGTGGATTAGGTGCAAGCGCATATGCAATGACAGACCAGTCCAAAAGCAATGATAAGAAGCAAACCACAACGATTGAAGAAGCAAAGGCAAAAGACATCGCCCTTCAAAAAACAGACGGCGGCGACATTACAAATATCCAATTAGCCATAGATGATGGCGTTAAACAATATGAAGTAGACATCACAAAAGGTAATAAAGAATACGATCTAGACATTGACAGCAGCAGCGGTAAAATCATTGAATTTGATGAAGAGCAAAAAGACGATGAAGATGAGAAAGAAGAGAAACTTCAAAACGTTTCCCCTGCTATTTCATTAGATCAAGCGATAAAAACAGCTTTAAAGAGTGCTAAAGGAACGGTCAATGAAACGGATCTAGACCAAGAAAACAACCGTTTAGTATATGAAATTGAAATTGACACAGCCGATAAACGTGAAGCAACTGTTTCAGTAGATGCCAAAAACGGCGGCGTGATCAGTGTAGAAATAGATGATTAATAGAAAAAGCACACTCCAAAAGGAGCGTGCTTCTTTTTTTATACCGCTAATTTAATAACCGTTAATACAATACCAATCAAGAATCCACATAGGGCTCCGTTCACTCGAATCCACTGCAAATCTTTTCCGACATTGTTTTCCATCATATCCACAAGCGTTTCATCATCTAATTTATCTAAGTTTTCTTGCACAAGCTGTCCAATTTTTGAATGATTCTCTTCTACAAAGCTCATGATTTGCTTTTGAATAGCCGTATCAATTGCTTCTTGACGCTGTGCATCCTCTTCAAGAGCATTCAGCCAGCTCTCTACGTAAGGAACGGCGTAGCTTTTCATAAATTCAGGGCTTTCAATGAATGCTGTCACTTTCACTTTCATTTTATCGACGATTTCTGTTAATTTATTCGTTACATTTAATTCATGAATCGTTTTTTGTTTCCATGCTTCTAATTTTTCAAGAAGTTCTTCATTCTGCTCCAAGCCTTGCAGCTCTTTTCTAATTCCATTTACCAAAGCAAGGCGGTATTCATCATCTTCTTTACGAAGACGCCCCGTAATAGAAAGCAATAAATTTTGCAAAATAGACCCTAGCTTCTCTTCATTAATCATGCTTTGAAATGATTTGAGAGCAAATTGTAAAATACCATCAAGCTCAATATTATCAAGCGCATTTTTAGCAATACTTCCGAGCTGATACTGCGTTTCTTCTTTTTTAATCCAGCTCTCCCCTTTCTTTAAAAGAACATCAAGGGCTTTTTCATCATACTGATTTTTTACCACTTCTCCAACAATCGAATGCACAATAGGCTTTAACTCTATTGCTGAAAGCGATGACTTGAGCTCTTTTTCAATAATAGGAACGACTTTCTCTGTATCCACACGATTAATCGCATCAACAAGCAGTGCTGTTCCTTTTTGTTGAATTGTTTCCGAATGAACACCTTTTCGAACAATCGGAAGCAAACGCTTTGTAAATGCAATTCTTTTTACTTTTTCTTGAATACTTTCTTTTGACAGCCAGTCGTTTTCAAGCGTTGAGACTAGCCCTCTTGTAATACGCTGTCTGTTTTTAGGAAGCAGCGCAGTGTGTGGAATAGGAATGCCTAAAGGGTGACGAAAAAGAGCCGTAACGGCAAACCAATCCGCTAATCCGCCGACTAATCCAGCTTCGAACCCACCTTGAAGCAACCGAGCCCAAATTGAATCACCAAAAGGCATTGTGGCAACGAAGCCCACTCCCATAATCGCTAAAGAAATCACGGCCAAGTGCTTTGATTTCTTCTTTGGGTTTGTTGTAAATACATTATTTGATTCCATTGTAGTCCTCATCCTTTATTTATTTAACTAAACATTTCATCTAGAAATATGTAACGTGATACAGAAATTTCCGCAAAAAAAAGAAAGACAAGCTTTTACCCTCGTCTTTCTAGTATATTGCCTTTTTGCTATACTTCAAACTTTTTTTCTTTTCGACTTTTATTAATAAATGAAAAAATGAGGAGTAAGACCAAGATAACCGCACATACGCTGGATCCAATCACATTGTTTTTATTAAACATAAATGATACAAAAATAACAAGCAGTGCTGCTGTTGCAAAAAGCGTTGTATAAGGAAACCACTTTAATGCGAAAAACGGCTTTTCTTTATACCCTTTACGCAGCTTTAATTGAGCTAAACAAATGCTTACCCAAATAAGAATAATCGTGAAGCCCGGAATAGTCATTAAATAACTAATTACATTATCCGGTGTTTTATAAGCTAAAAACACACCCATTAAAATACAAACAGCCGTAATCATTAAACCATTAATCGGAATACCGTTTTTCGAAACTTTCAAAAAGCGCTTTGATGCTTCTCCGCTTTGAGCCATAGCATAGAGCGTACGCGAAGTTGCATACATCCCTGAATTCGCTGCTGATAAAACGGCCGTCAATAAAACGAAGTTCATAATATGAGCCGCACCCGGCAGTCCGGTGATACTAAACACTTGCACAAATGGACTGTCTTGTCCTGATACAGAATTCCAAGGCATAAGGCCGCAAATAATTAAAATAGGCAAAATATAAAAGCCAATCACTCGCCATACTGTGCCTTTGATCACTTTCGGTAACACGTTTTTCACATCTTTTGTTTCCGTTACGGCTACACCAATTAATTCAGCTCCGCCGTAAGAGAACATCACAATTAAAAAGGCACTCAGCACACCGCTCATGCCGTGAGGGAAAAAGCCTCCATGAGCCGTATAATTTGCCCAGGGGTTTTGCACATCACTTGGAATCACACCGAATAAAATAAAAGCTCCCAAAATGATAAAAGCAGTAAGAGCAATTACTTTAATACCGGCAAACCAAAACTCAATTTCTCCGTAATACTTCACTTGAAATAAATTCATCCCTACAATCAGCACTGCACAGAGAAAGCTTAAGAGCCAAAGAGGTACAGAAGGGAACCAAAACTTCAAAAAGCTTCCTCCCGCAAGCAGTTCAACAACTGTCACGACAATCCAGTTCACCCAGTACAGCCACCCTACAATAAAAGAGGTTTGTGTACCGAATGCCTTATGAACTAAATTTTGTACGTTCATATTTGGATAGACAATTGCCATCTCCGCCAATGCTGTCATTACAATAAATAAGATAAGACCGCCAAATAAATACGCCAGTACAACACTTGGTCCTGCAATACCTAGCGTATCAGCACTACCTTTAAAAATGCCTGTCCCAATCATACCGGCAAGCGCAATGAGCTGCACATGACGAGGCAACAGACCTTTTTTTAAATTTTGATCTTGTTTTTCCATGATGCCCGTCCCTTCTGTTCATTTTACGTGTTAGTTTAACCAAATCACTTCTTGCGCAAAAACCCCTACCGGATATTCAGTAGGGGGTGAACCAACACTGTTTTTCTTCTCTATGATGAATGAAAATGATCTGATTTTACCACTGTTACTTTAGTCATTTTATGCGTTGAATTAATACATTGTCAATGTTATTTATTTTCCAAAAATAAAGTCAAAAGAGTATCTACACCCTTTTGACTTCTAGTCTTCTTGCAATGATGGATAAAGCATAGTTTACAATAAAATACATCATCGAGATGATCAAAAACATTGGGACCACGTAACTTTGTTTCTGTCCGTATATGATTTGAGCGTTATGCAGCAAATCAGGAAGTGCGATCACTACTGCAAGCGACGTATCTTTTAATAAGGAAATAAATTGACTAACTAAAGGAGGTACCATTCTCCGCAAAGCTTGGGGCAGCACAACGAAACGAAGCGTTTGATAATAGTTTAAACCTGATGAACGCGCCGCTTCGATTTGTCCTCTTTCAATTGATTTTAATCCGCTTCGGATAATCTCTGAAATCATAGCAGATTCAAATACAGTGAGGGCCACAATTGCTGCTGACGTAATTTCCATATCAATTCCGATTTCAGGTAAAGCAAAGTATGTAAAAAAGATGATTAAAAGCAGCGGCAAATTCCGGATAATTTCTACGATAAAAGCGAGTACATGAGACAGAACTGGAATACGGGCATACCTTAAAATACCTACAATACTTCCAATAAGAAAACTTAATACAATCGAAATGAATGCTACTTTTAAAGTGACCCAAAATCCTTCCATTAAGAAGGAAAGGTGATCAGGAGAATAAGCACCCATAAAATCCATCACTTTCACTCCTTTCAGCTTGTTTTACCAAGACGTTTCTCAAGATAACCAACTCCTAAGCTCAACGGAATGGTTAGAACTAAATAGAACAGAGCCACAAAAATATACACATCAAACACTACGTATGTTTGAGAGGAAACAAGATCCGCCTGATACATTAAATCAAAACCAGCAACAATCCCTAACACGGATGAGTTTTTGACTAAATTAATGAATTGATTCCCAAGAGGAGGAATGACGATTTTAATGGCTTGAGGCAATACAATGAACCGCATCGCCTGACCGTACGTAAGGCCGGATGAACGTGCCGCTTCAAGCTGCCCTTTTGGAACTGCCATAATTCCCGCTCGTATGGCTTCGGCTATAAAAGCTGCCGTATAAATAGTTAATCCCAGCACTCCGGCCGCTGTACCGCTGATTCCCGCCACAATAAAAATAAAAAAGACGATAACCACAAGGGGAATATTGCGAATGAACTCTACATAGACCGTACCAATTACATTTACTATTTTGAGAGGAGCTATTCGCATTACCGCAATGATCGTACCAAGTACAAAACTGGCCACTAAAGCACTCAGACTGGCGATAATGGTGTACTTAAAACCTTCTAAATAAAGATCCATATTGTTAGTCAGAATTGAAAAATCCAACAATTTTCTTCCTCCTTTCAACTAAACAAGCAGGATGAGCATAATGCTGCTCATCCTGAGAAAAGAAAACTGTACGCTTATTGTTTGATCCACTTATCGTGAATTTCATCATATTTTCCAGAGTCTTTCATCTTTTTAAGCGCATCGTTTAATGCATCTACAAGCTCTTTGTTTCCTTTTTTCACAGCAATGCCATAAGGCTCTTCTGTGAACGGCTTTCCTACTAACTCATAAGAAGGATCTTCATCAGCCATTCCATAAAGAATCGCATCATCAGTTGTTAAAGCATCTCCTTGCTTAGATTTTAAAGCTGTAAATGCTTCTGCATAGTTTTCAAACTCTAATACCGTTGTCTCTGTTGCTTTTTCGCGAATATTAATAGCTGAAGTTGATCCTTTAACAGCCAACACTTTAGTACCTTTCTTCAAATCATCAACGCTTTTAATTTTACTGCCTTTTTTCACAAGAAGAGACTGTCCGGCTTGGAAATATACATCCGTAAAATCTACTTCTTTTTTACGTTCGTCTGTAATAGTCATTGTCGCAACAACAGCGTCAATATCTCCTTTTTGAAGAAGAGGAACCCTTGTTTTGGACGTAACTTCTTTAAATTCCACCTTGTTTTCATCGCCTAAAATCTCTTTAGCCAGCTGCTTAGAAATATCAACATCAAAACCTTCTACTTCACCCGTCTTTGGATTCTTTAAGCCAAACAAACGCGTATCATTTTTAACTCCGATGACGATTTTCCCTCGGTCTTTGATTTCAGTGAGCGCATCTTTTTTAGCTGATGATCCACTCGTTTCTTCACTTTCCCCTCCACAAGCTGCTAACATCATAGCCGCTGCTAATGAAAGCACAGCTGCCTTTAAAAACGTTTTTGATTTTTTCATATTACTCCCCCTATTAAACAATTAATGATTTAAAATACGGCTAAGAAATAAACGTGCCCTTTCTTCTTGCGGGTTTTCGTAAAACTCAGCCGGAGTTGCCTCTTCCAAGATTTTTCCTTGATCCATAAATACAATGCGATCCGCTACTTCTTTTGCAAACCCCATTTCATGAGTTACAACTACCATGGTCATTCCTTCTTTAGCCAATGTTTTCATGACATCCAGCACTTCTCCAATCATTTCTGGATCAAGAGCAGAGGTAGGTTCATCAAAAAGCATAATCTCTGGCTTCATCGCAAGTCCCCTCGCAATAGCTACACGCTGCTGCTGGCCGCCTGAAAGCTGGGACGGGTAGGCGTTAGCTTTTTCACCGATTCCTACTTTATCTAAATAGTATAGAGCTGTTTTCTTAGCTTCTTCTGACGACTGTCCCAATACTTTCATAGGTGCTAACGTGATATTTTCTAAAACCGTTTTATGCGGATATAAATAAAAATGCTGAAACACCATACCTATATTGCGGCGCAGTTTATTAATATTTGTTTTTTTATCCGCGACCAATATATTATTTACCGTTAACTGTCCGTTAGATATTGTTTCTAAATAATTTATGCATCGCAGCATCGTGCTTTTACCTGAACCCGAAGGTCCAATTACGACGACAACTTCACCTTTTTCAATTGTTAAATTGATATCTTTTAATACGTGAAAATCACCGTAATATTTATTCACTCCGTCAAAAACAATCATTTTCCCCCTCCTAATCTGCGAACAACAATAAATATTTAAATTTTTAAAATATTTAAAATATGTTAAAAATTATATTCTTACCCTTAAAGCAAAGTCAACAGTTGACAAATTATCTCTTTTTTGTAATCAAAATGAACTATCTTCAAATAAAATATGTTAGAAAAATAAAAGACTTTGTTGGCATTTGCCGATATGTAAGCATACGTTCGCTAGGCTGAAGGTACTTGTATAAGCTTAATCAGTAGATTATATTAGTTAACGCATATCTTTATACGAATTGTCTTTCATTTTTATGGGGCAGTTCTCCCTAACCACCCCTCTTTCTAATTATCCATCTATATTTTTATTATATTAATATATATAATTACCTTAACAGTAAATTAATAAAAAAAGAAACTACAAGCTTCTATTCGTGTTAGAGGTTCTGACATAGATATAGTAAAATTGTATTATCCCTCTAAAAAACACACGCTTTATTAGCGTGTGTGGTCTTTTATATTTTCCGGACTCATTTGAAAATGCGGATAGTCTTTAAAACCTTGCCAGTCTCCTCCCCATTCGAATCCTAATTTTTTTGCGATATCTACAACCTCCATCCAATCAGACTGAGTGTTGTTATTACCGTCATATTCCATGTCCCAAATAACTTGTCCGTCTTTTAACTGAATAGCAAAATCAATAGCTAATCCGTAATTGTGATAAGACTGGCCGCCCTTTGAATAGGTAACAATGTTGCCTTCTTCCGTCCTGCCTTTTGCATAAAGCTTATCTTGTTCTTCTTTTGAACGGAAACCTTCCGTAATGACAATCGAGATTCCTTGTTCACTTGCTTGTTGAACAAGTTTATTTTTCTTTTCTTCTACGACAGGATGCAACTCAGTTGCTCCTGAAAAATCTTCTAGCCTTGGACCAGGCTTTAACTCATCGCGAAACAAAAATACCAAGCTTACCGCTATCGCAACTATCAAAGCTATTCCCAATTTTTTAAGAACGTTCATCTATATAAAGTCTCCATTCTTTTTTGCTGCTGTTTAGATAAAATCATATCGAATTTCATTTTGTTATCCAATAAAAGAGCTGTATTGTTCAACAAACGTCTATATTTTTTCGTTTTTTATCTATTTTCACCATTTTTTCACTATTGGTGGTTACATTAACAATTGTGGACAGCTCTGTACCACACCCCTATAACTTTTAAGGAGTGACAATAGCATGAAAAAGAAACTATTCGGTTATATCATGGCAAGCGGTTTAACACTAGGAGTTATGGCCGTTGCAAATTCCACGGCATTTGCAGCAAGCAAAGATGAAACAAGCTCTTCAACAGTTGTAGAGCGAACAAATGGCAGTACAACAAATACGGATGATGCAACACAACAAAAAGTTGATGATATTATGAAAAAAGCACAGGAAAAATTACAGAAGCTCGGCGTAAGCTTGCCTCAGCACAAAGAAGGCCCCTTCAGCAATCTAGATGCAGCTACTAGAGAAAAAGCCAAAGCTATCATGAATCAGTTGCGCGACGGCACGCTGACTAAGGAACAAGCGGAAGCCAAATTAAAGGAACTGGGCGTGAACTTGCCTGAACATAAAGGCGGTCCTTTTAACAATTTAGATGCGGCTACAAAGAAAAAAGCGAAAGCTATTATGGATCAGTTGCGCGACGGCACGCTGACTAAAGAACAAGCGGAAGCCAAATTAAAAGAACTGGGCGTGAATTTTCCTGAACATAAAGGCGGCCCTTTTAACAATTTAGATGCGGATACGAAGAAAAAAGCTGAAGCTATCATGGATCAGTTGCGCGATGGCACCCTAACTAAGGAACAAGCGGAAGCCAAATTAAAAGAACTGGGCGTGAATTTTCCTGCTAAAAAGAAAGAGTTTCTAAGCGGGGTAGATGCTGAAACAAAAGCGAAAGCTGAAACCATTTTGGAAAATGCAAAAAAAGAAATTCAAAAGCTTGGCGTTACAATGCCCTTTGAAAATCACGAGCACAAAGCTCAATAACTAAAAAAGCTACTTGGCTGCTGAGAACCAAGTAGCTTTTTTATGATGCAGTTTTCCTTCTCACTAACGTCATGTACACACCTAATGCTAATAAATCACAGACCATAATCACAATGCCCATCGGCAGAGCATTTTGCCCTCCTCCAAGACCAACAAGAGGAGCTACGGCTGCTCCGAGCAAGAACGGAAGCAACCCTAGAAGCGCTGAAGCACTTCCCGCGTTCGAAGCTTGATTTTCCATAGCGAGTGAGAAAACGGTTGTGTTCACAATTCCTACGCTCGATACTACAAAGAAAAGCAAGATGCAGACCAAAATAACAGACATGTGAGTAGCAATCACGGCCACTAAAAGCACGCTTCCAACAGCTGCTTGAAGCAATCCATACATAAGAAGAGTAGCTTCTTTTATTTTACCCGCTAAACGTCCTGTCACTTGAGTAGCTATGATTAATCCAAAACCGTTAATCGCAAAAATAAAGCTAAACATCTGCGGAGACAGGCCATAAATGTCTTGAAGGACAAATGTAGAACCTGAAATATAAGCAAACATGGCACTCATAATAAAACCTTGCGCCAGCGCATATCCCACAAAGACACCATCTTTTAGCAATACGCCAAACGTACGCAGTACTTCTGTTAATCCACCTTCTTTACGGCGTTCGAGCGGAAGCGTTTCTTTTAAACCAAATAAAACGGCAAAAAACATTAGTGCACCAATCACCGCTAGCACACCAAATACTCCTCGCCACGACATAATCGTCAGCAGCTGTCCACCAGCAACCGGAGCCAAAATAGGAGCTAACCCATTTACGAGCATAAGCATAGAGAAAAACTTTGTTAAATCCGAACCCGAAAATAAGTCCCGCACGCTCGCTCTTGAAATAACCATTCCTGCTGCTCCTGCCATTCCTTGAATAAATCGCAAAACGATAAAAATCCAAATAGAAGGTGCAAACACGCATAAAACAGATGCAGCTGCATAGGTGATTAATGCTGCTACAAGCGGCTTTTTTCTTCCGCGAATATCACTGAATGGCCCCATGACCACTTGCCCAAATGCTAAGCCCAATAAGCAAGCTGTCAGACTGACCTGCGCTAAAGAAGCGGAAGTATGCAATTCTTTAGCAAGCGTCGGCAGCGCTGGCAAATACATATCGATTGATAATGGTCCAAATGCGCTCAGTGAACCCAAAATTAAAATAAATAAAATGCGATTTCCTCGGCTTAAAGACATCCCTTGGGAAATACTTTGCTGATTCATCTATTGTTGTCTCTCCCTTCAGCAGTTTTACAATAGTCTCATCTTAAACCCTCCAGCTACTGGATAGTCAAGACGTAATTCGAATTTGAATTTCCGTCAGCCGCTCTTCTTCATGATGAGAAATAAAGGAATCTACAATCCGCCGAATTAAGAAAGGACCTTCGGCTTTGTATCCTTCGGCTTTAATAAAGTTCAGTAACGCATCGTAATAGACTCCTGTGGTATCTCTCTTTTCTCTCATATAAATAGATGCGTAATCGCCTTCAGGTATTAACGTAACGAGCTCATGCTGAAAAGAAACATCACTTTCGACCAATAAAAAAATGCCATCGTAATCTGTAAATTGTTGTTTTTTCGTGTTTTCTACCGATAGCATAAATCCTACTTTCCCAATCATAATCGGGGTAATATGGCTGATTTTCTTTTTTAAATCACGCAGAACACTTTCAGTCCCGTCTAACGTGCCTACCTCCGCTTTTACTTGAACAACCTCACGAGAGGAAAGGTGTTTGATGAACGGGGCACCTATTTGGTTAATATGTCTCGTCTGTTCTAATTCCTTCATTCGAGTTGTTAACTGCGCATTCACTCTTTGAAGGTGACGAATTTTTTCTTTTGTTACCTGCTGATATTCCGCTAAAGTTTCAATAAATTCATCCAAGCTGCTGTGCTCCATCTTTCTTTTAATTTCTTTTAACGGAACTCCCATCAGCTTTAAATAGACAATGATATCTAATTTCTTAAATTGTTCTAACGTATAGTAACGATATCCCGTTTGTGGATCAACTTCGTAAGGCTCAAATAGACCAATTTCATCATAATAGCGAAGTGTTTTAACCGGAATATCATGCAGTCTGGCCATTTGCCCAATCGTAAATTTGTTTTGCATATGAGTTCACCTTCTTTATGTAAAGCTGCTTGCACTTAAAGCAAGCAACAGCGTAATTCTCATCGTTCATTTAGTTCTTGTACAAGCTCTTCCACAATAAGATGTGCAGGCAGTTCTTTTGCCAGCGTAAATCCAGTTCCTGCCCACAAAGAAGCGTACTCTGGATTCTTCATTTGTGTAGCTTTTGAGCGAATAGGCTTTGTCATGTAATGAATATGAGGGTAGGCGGAGGGTGCCGATTTATCATAGGAAATAAAAAAGACATTCACAAATCCTCTAGCGCGTTTCCCTGTAAAAGCTCGGGTGACACCTGTTTCATTAAAACGCTTTTGAAGAATGCTTTCTTTATGAAGAGCACTCGCTCCGCTTTCGGGACAACAAATAAAAGCCGTACCTAACTGAGCAGCAGAAGCTCCTTCTTGTAACACACGTTTGATGTCAGACCCCGTCATTAACCCTCCCGCAGCAATCAATGGCTTTTTGGTGATTGAGCGAACTTCTTTCAGCAACTTCATAAGCGGGTAATCCACCGAATCCTCTAAAAAAGTAGATCGATGGCCGCCGGCTTCAATGCCTTGCAAACATAGCGCATCCGCTCCTGCTTTCAAAGCCACTTCGGCTTCTTGAGGTGTTGTAATCGTAACAAAAACTCGGCTTCCAATTCCTTTTAAACTTGCTACAATCTCTCGATCCGGGCACCCAAATGTAAAGCTCACAGCAGGTACTCGATGTTTTTGAATGATGTCGAGCTTGGCACTCCATTCATCATCATCATTCTTTGGTATACCAACTTGACACTCCAAATATTCAGCTGCTTTTGACAGTTCTTTTTGATAACAATCAAGTGCATCAACTGCTACTTTTTCATTTGTCGGAACAAACAGATTCACTCCAAAAGGTTTTTTCGTAAGTGAGTGCATTTCTATAATTTCCTGCTCCAATTCACCCACACTTTTATATCCCGCAGCTAAAAACCCTAGCCCTCCGCTATTAGATACTGCTGCAGCTAGTTTAGGCGTCGAAACTCCTCCTGCCATGGGAGCTTGTACAATTGGATATTTACAAATATCTTCCATACTTCTCACCTCAGCCTTTCATGCGTTCTCTATTCATTCTACTACAACCCCAGAAAAAAAAGCCCTCCAAAAGGGCTTTTTTCCACATATAGGTTATGCTCATTTCAAAAATCGCAATCATAAATCATACTAAAGAACGCACACTACCTGACTATTCCCTCAAAGGTTCACCTATGCGGATGGCACTAACCCCGCAAGGGGAGTGACAGGCGCTTAGGTCTAGACAATAAAGCATAATCGTTCTTTGATTATGCTTTATTGTCTACATCGATTACTTATAATGGAGGAACTTTACGCACACAGCTTCTGGAACCGTAACGTTAGATTGAAGAAGCGTTAGCTTTCCACTTTCTTGGTCTCTTTCAAACAGTACCAAGTTTCCTGTTTCTTGATTAGACGCTACAATAAATTGTTCCGTTGGATCCAAAACAAAATCGCGCGGCCAGTCGCCTTCAGTGCCTGTCCATTCTACGAATGTTAACTGTCCAGAATCCTGATCTACTTTGAATGTTGCAATCGAGTTATGTCCGCGGTTCCCTGCATAGACAAAGCGGCCATCTGAAGAAATGTGGATCGCACTCCCTTGATTATTTTCTGTAAAATCAGCCGGGATCGCTAAAGTAGCTTGTTGTTGAGTAAAGCTTCCTTTGCTTTCGTCATAAGTTAAAAATAAAACTTCAGAGCTGAATTCTGTCATTGCATAGGCATAGCGGCCATTTGGATGGAACGTTAAATGTCTAGGACCCGAACCAACAGATGTAGAAAGACTGTTGAGTTCCTTCAATTTATTCTCTTCCACTTCATATGTCACGATTTCATCGATACCTAAGTCCACAACAGCCACGTGCTTTTCTCCAGGAGTAAAATCGGCATAGTGTACGTGTGGTTTTCCTTTTTGTCCTTTTTTGAGGTCTGAATGAGGATGTTCCACTACAGATGCTACATATTCAATTTCCCCTGTTTCTTCATTAACAGAATACGTCTCAACGCTCCCTTTATGAAAGTTAGCAGATAAAACAAGCGTATTATCTTCATTCACTGAAACATAGCAAGGAGGCGCGCCGTCTAGCAGCTGTTTGTTTACAAACTTTAGTTGCCCCGTGTTTGGATCAATCTTAAAAGCAGCTACTCCGCCTTTTTCTCCTTCTTTAATAACTGTATAAAGATGTTCGTTGTCTTTGCTTGCATTTAAGTATGTAGGATTTTCAATTTTAGCCACGGCTTTTACTTCTACAATCTTTTTAGCCTTTGTATCTAACGTAAATGTATAGACACCTTCACTGCCTGCTTTTGTATATGTACCTGCAAATCCAATAAATTTTCCATGTTCACTCATTTTCCTATACCCCTCCTAAAGAATTGTTTTGTTTCATTTATTTTACTATATCATACCGCATTTGTTATAGAGAATGCTCCAATTCAACGTTCATTTATCAGTTTTCCCTACATGCCTATCGTCAAACCCTTCCTTTTTAAGCCTGCATCTTGCATTTCCCTACCATTGGGCGTTATGATTAAGGATGATTTTATATCGCCCCATAGCAGACGGCTTCTGTATTTCTTGGATTTTCAAATAAAGAAAAATGAACTGATGAATAGTCGACTTTCATGGCTATAACCGCTGCCCAACTTTTTTCGTAAAGTTACATCAAAAAAGGAGTGAACAACAATGATCACATTAAAAAGTGAACGCGAAATTAATTTAATGCACGAAGCAGGTAAATTATTAGCTTCTTGTCATAAAGAAATCGCTAAAATGATCAAACCAGGCATAACAACAATGCAAATTGATAAATTTGTTGAAGAGTACTTAGCAAAGCACGGAGCAACGCCGGAACAAAAAGGATACAAAGGATATCAATATGCAACGTGCGCTTCTTTAAATGATGAAATTTGCCACGGTTTTCCAACAACTAAACCGTTAAAAGACGGTGATATCGTAACCATTGATATGGTTGTAAATTTAAACGGAGGCTTAGCAGATTCCGCATGGACTCATACCGTTGGAGACATTTCAGACGAAGCGCAGCGTCTAGTAGATGTTACATACGAAGCGCTTTTAAGAGGAATCGAGCAAGCACAGCCAGGAAATCGCACAGGTGACATTGGCCACGCTATTCAAAGCTATGTAGAAGGCGAAAAATTCTCTGTGGTACGCGACTTCACAGGACACGGAATTGGAAATACCATGCACGAAGCGCCTACCATTCTTCACTACGGAAAAGCTGGCAAAGGTACACGTTTAAAAGAAGGTATGGTGATTACAATTGAGCCAATGGTAAACGCTGGTACATGGCATTCTAAAATGGATAAAAACGGTTGGACGGCTCGTACAACAGACGGTAAATTATCCGCTCAATTTGAACATACGCTTGCGATTACGAAAAACGGTCCTCTTATTTTAACAGCACATTAAGAAAACAGCCCTTTTGAGGCTGTTTTCTTAATGTAGAGGAAATTTAATAACAAAAACTGTGCCGCGGGAAGAAGTAGATAATAATTTAATCTGTCCTCCGTGGCTTTCTAGAATACGCTGAGCAATGGGCAGACCAAGACCTGTTCCGCTATCTTTTGAAGTGGAAAACGGCTGGTACAGAGAATGCTGCATATGCAAAGGAATGCCTTTTCCAGTATCTTCAATGTATAGACAGTAGCTATCTTCATGAACCTGCGAGTAGATTGTAATGACTCCTTCTCCATCCATGGCTTCCATACTGTTTCGAATTAAATTATGAAGAACTTGTTTGATTTGTTTTTCATCTACCTTTAATATATACGGCTGCAGTTTCACATCGAAGATAAGCTTATCTTTTTCTGTGAATTTGCTTGAGTGAGTAATCAAAGGCAATAGCTCATTAATAATCTCCTGCATGCTGACTTTTTTCATCACCGGAGTCCCTGGTTTTGATAACAACAGCATTTCTTCAATGATGTAATTAATCCTCTCTAGCTCTTTCATAAGCAGAGGCAGGTAAAAACGCTTTTTCTCCTCATCAGAAAGAGACTGATTCATAAGAGATATAAATCCATGAATCACGGCAAGAGGATTACGAATCTCATGAGCAGCTCCGGCTGCCACTTCTCCCACCAGAGCAAGTTTCTCAGACTGATGCATTCGCTTTTCTAATTCTTCGGTATCCGATATATCAATGAAATAAAAAATCCTTCCAATGCTCTCGTTCTTCTCGTTAAACAGCTGCGTTTGAGAGGCTAAAAAGCAATAGCACGTCTTTTTTGTTCCAAATAATACTTTTTTATTTTCGTGAATTTCTCCGGAATTCAACATTCTCCAAAATTCAGTATTATATTCAGGACATTCCTCCATGTACCCGCAAATATCCTTTTCATCGAGATCTAAAAACTGCTTTGCTGAGGTATTGGCAAATATACTATTTGTCTCATCTTCCATTGTAATAATTCCAACAGGCAGTGAATTTAAGATCTGCTGGCGATACGCTTTATCTTTAATGATTTTCCAAAATGAATCTTCTAAACTAACCGACATTTGATTGATAGAAGCCGAAAGCTGCTTCAGCTCAATTTGCTTTGTGTCTTGAAGAACAAGACCGTATTCTCCGTCTGCAATGTCATTCACTTTTTCAATCATTTGTTCAATTGGTTTCGTAAGACTCGCACTCATGCGATATGAAGCATAGAGAGAAGCCAAAATAGCACTTACTGTTAAAATTAATAATAAAATTAATGAATCCTTAATAATGACAGACAGTGTATCTGATAGTGTATCGAGTGAATCAACCGTCTCCTCTTTTGAACTATTAATATCTTTTTTTATCTGATGCAAATCCGGCAAATAATTTCCCTTAAGATACTCTTTTGCTCCCTCTATATCTCCATACTTCAGCAGTCCTTGCACGTTATTAGAGATCTTAAAATCCAGCAGCTCAATTTTTTCTTTCAGTGGAATCAACGATTTTGGCACAGGCTGCTTATATCTTTCATTATTTTCGATAACTCGTGTATCATATGATTGATATTCTTCTATCAAAGAGACAGTGGGGTTCTTTAGATTATTTTTCACAATGTATTCTTTTATGTTCAGCTGCTCTTCCCAATAAGAAAGCCACACCATTTCAGGAACATCTTCATCTTTAATTTCGTTGCTTACATGATTCATTTTATCAACGGCATGCACTAAAACTAAAGAGAACCCGCTTAACATGAATGTAATCAAAAGAAGAATCGTTAATATTTGGCTACGGAATGACATGTTGCGAAATAATTGATTCATAATCATCTCTTTCTTTTTCATAGTTACTTCGGCTGTGTAGACATTCTAACTTTCGAATATAAAATTTGTTTTTCCCGTTTACTGTACATCGGTCCAAAAGGCGCTAGTTTATAAACACCGTCTCTGGCGTCAAGTTTGACTTCTCCAATTGGAAGACCCTTTTTACTGAAATAGTCTTTCATAATCACGTTGTAAGCTTGAGGAACATCATTGATCACACTTGTTAAAATAACAGACCTACCCATGTACGCCTGATCATCTAAATATCCTATTACGTACATTCCTTGTACTTTCGCTTCTTGAATAACTTCTTGATTATACGAATTTCCTTTAGCATAGACGATATCGACGCCTTCATCTTTTAACTCACGGAGCAGCTTTACTGCTTTTGCTCCATCGTCTCGGCTGTTTACAACTCGATAATAAAAAGCAATCGATGGATTATACGCTTTGATTCCTTGTTCAAACCCTAGATTCTTTTCTTTGGCAAATGTATCAATTAATCCAATTTTTTTCGTTCGTGTCTTCATGGCAGCTGCCGTACCTGCCAGATACTCTATTTTGGTTTGATCAAATGTATATACCGTTTGGTTTTTATAAGTTGAAGTACCGTGAATGGTGACGAAATGAACATGAGGATACTTAGGAGCGAGTTCTGTAAAAACGGTAGAAAATTCTCTTCCATGTCCAATTACGACTTTTGTTCCATTTTGAATAACTTTTTCAGCAGCTTCCTTCATTTTTTGGTTCGTATTTACTTCGCTAATAACTTGACCCGAAACAGGGTACTGCTGCTCGATGTTGATTTTTCCTTTATAAGCTAGACTGCCCCAGCTTTGATCTGTCAGTACATCAGAGGTGAGAATTGCAACGCTTGTGTTTTCTACTTTTTTTGTCGTTTGCTGACTTATAATCCCTTGTGTTTTCGAAATAATAATAATTAAAAACGAAGCGACAACAATCAGGGCAAGCAATAAAATCAGCCTTAACTGTCTTGATCGTTGCATAGGCCTTCTCCTTTTTGTTTAGCATACTTTCATTATATAAAAAAAGCATCTAAAAAGACTACATCTTTAACGAAATTCCAACTTTTTTCGACATTTCTTTCATATCTTACCTTTTTTAACACTTTCATTCCAAAAGAAAAAAGCAGAAAACATCTGTTTTCTGCTTCTGCCTTCAATCTTCATCTTTTACATCCATATCTTCAGGGATAGGCTCATTTAAGTATTCTTCAATTTGTTTTTTGTACTTTTCCATTTGCTCTAAATGGGTGTTAAACTGCTCTTTATTTAATAAGTAGTTTTCACCATCAAATATAGCCCGTACTTTTCCTTCTTGAATCAATTTCTGTACATATTCTTCAGGAAAAGATAGATACTCTGCTGCTTCTTTTATCGTTAAATACATCCTGCTCCACCTTTTATACGTTATAGTGTACTTCTTCTGTAGCTTTAACCATTAACTCATACTGACGCAAGCGAAGCTGGAATAATGTTAACGGATCATAGTAAGCTTCAGGATTGGCTTTCATATGACTTAAAACGTCTTGATTTTCATTAATATGCGCCTGTGTTTCTTCAATCGTTTCTTTTAAAACCTCTTTTGGCTTTTCAAAGAATAGTTCAATATCAACTTCTAAATTTTTCTCAAATAAATTAAATTGCATAAAAAACTTTGCCAGCATAGATTCTGTGATATCTTGATAGTCTTGACTTTCAATGTACTTTTTATATTGATTATAAAGCAGCGTTTGATTTTGAAGAATGGAAGAAAACAGCTTTCCTGCTCCTTTTAACAAGAGCTGCGTTGGATTAACGCGAAGTAAAATATTTTCTTCATCCAGCTGAACCCGATTAGCCATACGATTAACGTCGCGGCGCCAGTCATCCAGCACTTTAAAATCGCAGGCTAACGTTAATTTTTGCTCATTGTACATCTTATTTAATGACTCTGCTACTTCTTCAATATCTACTTGACTCGCAATCAGCTCTTCATTTGATGTAGCAATCCAGTCCTTTAAAGAAATACGGAACTTAGGTAGTACATCTTGCTGCAAGTGCTCTTCCACGCGCATATTCATTTGTTTATTCAGCTCAATATGAACCGTGCTAAAATCACTGTCTTCCTTCACTAATTCTGAAGACTTTTTGAGTAAACGAGGAATTTTATTTTTTAACTTTTTGCTAATATCCTCTTTGATGCCGTGATAAGCCGAAACAATACTACTCGCTTTTTCTTGTTCTAAGTCATCCACTCGATGCAAGAAGCCATTTAATCGCACAAGCATATCTTCGTTCCATTTAATGCTTTCAATCAAATGATTTTCTGTTTGATTTCTCTTCTCCACTAAGTTCTTTAACATGCTTTGAATGAAGAACAGCAGTCTGCGCGCACGCTCTTCTACTCCAACGTTGTTTGGATCGTAATAGAAATTAGCTTTAATAAACTGGGCCAAGTCTCCGTGGTGCTGACTCGATACGTAGTGAGGCGTATAGGCTAATACATGCGCCTGCGGGAAATCAGCTCCAATGCTTGCTTCAAATTCTTTTGTGATTCGCTCAATCGTTTCTTGATTATAAAGACTGTCCATATTGTTGATGACAAAATGAACTGGCGTATTTGGCGCATGCTCTTTAATCTCAAGCAATAATTCTCTTTCTTCATCAAGCAGCGATTCTTTTGCATCAAGCACAAACAGTAAACCATCTGCTAAAGGCGCATATTTAAATGCATCCTGCTCACGCGCCTCTTGTTCTGTAAAGCTTGGCGTAACAATGCATGAACAATTATGCTTATCAAGGAACGCAAAAGGTTTTTTCACTTCTACAAGCGCCTTGTGAGGAGATTGCTCCGCTCCGTCAATCGTTTCCATCGGAGTGATTTCTTGATCAGCGATTTGCTGGATAGATTCTTCCTCATCATGAATGAACACAAAGGTTGTTTCGTGATTTTGCGGTACCTTTTCTTCTGTAATCGATCCCACAAATGAAGACGTTGCAGCATTTGTTCCTGTAATTAATAAGTGTGTCGTATGAGCATCTAATAAAAAGTCTACCCACCATTTAAAAGTATGCCCCACTTCTAAACCATTTTCATTAGCCCATTTAATAATGCCATGGCAAAGCTTGTAGTGATATTCAAGACCATCAATGTCGTTACGCGCCTCAAAAATTAATCTGCCTGCATTTTCGATTGTAATGGTATCAATAGTTGACGGAAACTTTTCATTCCATGAAAGCACGGCCGCAGACGGAAATAACGCACGTGACTTATTAGTAATTTTAAGCCAGTTTGTTAATACGTTCGGAATGACTTCATGCAATTCCTTTACAGAATGATCACTTTCCATTAAGTCAGTGTACGTCTCTTGATAAAGAGTTGAAATCTCTTGCCAATAATCGTAGAGACCCACTTCAATATTCAAGAAAATATCATTGATGGTTTTAATCCAAGCAAGATAAGGAGGCTGACTCTTATATTGTTTCCATAAAGCTGAGACAAGCTGTTTGAAATATACTTGGTCCACTTTGTAAAATGAAATCATCACTTGATAAAAATAGTTAGGGATAAAATTTGCTGTATATCCTTTATCTACGTAAGTCTTTAATACCGCAAACCAATTTAACGATTCCGTTCGAATACACTCATCTACCGCAAGCTCTACTGCGCTGTTAAAGTCTTCTTGCTCTTCATAAAATCTGCGTGCAATCGCCGTGACGTTTGGATAATCCGGCTGAGAAGCAACCAGCTCGTTAATGACTTCATAAGCTCGTTCAATATTGTTATGGTCCGTATACAGCGAAAACAGCTTTAGCGCTATTTCAGCTTTTAATACTTTTGAATCCGTTTCGATGGATAGGTAAAGCTCTTCAGCAAGCGTAGACAACCCCAATTCATAATGTGCGTCGGCTGTATTTTTCTTCGCCCACAGCTTAAACTCGCCATTTACATTCTCCCACTTAAAAATCGCGGACTCAAAATCTTGATTATGGAAGTACACTTCTCCCTGAGCTAAGCGAATGAGCGATAAGTCGTACCACTCTTTTTGCTGCTCTTCGTAATAAGCTTGTCCAAGGACTTTTACAGGCGGCTGATTTTCATTTTCTTGCATAAACGTTTCGTAATATTTCTTTTTCGTTAACTGATATTCTACCGTCATATAGTCTCTCCTTTTTGATGTCAATATTTTATGTACTCTATCAAATTCCCTTTTTTATACTTTTCATACACGATATTTTCTTACTCATATTTTACGCAAAAAAAGCCTCAAGAACTACTCTTAAGGCTTTTTTTATAACTTTTATACTATAAAAATGGCTATTCATCATAAATCGGCGCTGAAATAACAAATATATTAATAGGCATCCCGTCGAAACAGCCCCATTACTTCTACCGTTTCCGTAATATTTACGAAAGCCTCAGGATCCACGGATTGAATTAACTGCTTGAGGTTTGCAAGCTCATAGCGTGAGATTACCGTCATTAATATTTTACGGTCTTCTCTTGAATAAGCTCCTTCACCGTTCATTAACGTCACGCCGCGCACCAAATTCGTAAGAAGCTGCTGCTTCATTTCTTCGCCTTTTCTCGTAATAATGGTTAACGTGAGCTTAATATGGCGAGTATGAATCGCATCCACTACTTTTCCTGTGACGAAAATCGAAAGCATCGTATATAAAGCCGCGTCCCAATTCACAAAAAAACCTGAAACAAATACAACCACGGCATTCATCGCTGATAATATAGCGCCAAGTGGAAATTCTTTTTTATGCGTAAGAAGCATCGCAATAATATCAAATCCACCTGTCGAAGCTGACTGACGAAAAACAAATCCTACGCCAATTCCAGTTAAAACTCCTCCAAAAACAGCTGACAGAATAGGATCTGTACTAACAGCTCTCAAGGGAATCACGTATAAAGCAATTGATAAAGCCACAACGGACAGCAGGGTATGTAAAACAAACCGCTTTCCTAACTTCATAAAACCAATAATTAAAAGGGGTAAATTCAACAAAAAATTCATTGTTCCCGTGCTTGCAGGCGTTAAAATCCCTATAATCATAGCAATACCGCTAATGCCGCTGCTTAGCACTTTATGGGGGATTAAAAACCAATTGTATGCAAATCCAATTAACACAGAACCTGCTATAATAGCAATTGCTCTATACATGATGTCCCTTCACCTCTTACCACAAATATAATGTTTTCATTTATTGCTTCTTTATTATAATTCCTAAAATATTGAAAACCTTAAAAAAAGTATATTCAGAAATTTGCTGTGTTGGTGGGATGGACAAAAGGCCAAATAAAACGGACATATAAGCAGTTAATGCTTTTAATATAGAAATTCGGACTTTACTTTTTTCGTACTTATTTAAGCAAAAAAGCTCCTACCTTTACTAAGATAGCAGCTTTAATGAAGAGTTATTTTAATTTTAATACCGCCACATTCTCCACATGCGTCGTATGCGGAAACATATCAACAGGCTGAACTTTAACCGTCTCATATCCGCCTTTTTCTAAAATAGCTAGGTCACGTGCGAGAGTTGCTGGTCCGCATGAAACATAGACAACTTTTTTTGGCTTCATGTCAATGATGGTATTCAATAGAGCTTCATCGCATCCTTTTCGCGGCGGATCTACGACGATGACGTCCGCTTTGATGCCTTGTTTGTACCAGTTTGGAATGACGACTTCTGCTTCGCCTACTTCAAATTCAGCATTGTGAATACCGTTTAGCTCAGCGTTGCGCTTTGCATCTTCAATCGCTTCAGGCACGATTTCAACGCCATATACTTTTTTCGCTTTTTGAGCGAGAAATAACGAGATTGTTCCGATTCCACAGTAGGCGTCAATGACCGTTTCTTCTCCTGTTAAATCTGCATACTCAAGCGCTTTGTCATAAAGCACTTTCGTTTGCTTAGGGTTTACTTGGTAGAATGATTTTGCTGAAATGGCAAATTTAACGTCGCCGATATAATCGTAAATATATTCTTCTCCCCAAAGTACGTTCGTTTGGTTCCCTAAAATGACGTTTGTGCGCTTGCTGTTTACGTTTTGAACAATTGATTTCACGTTCGGCACGGCTTCGATAATGTCTTCTATAATACGCTTTTTGTTTGGCAGCTCAGCTGTACGAGTCACAATGACAACCATGATTTCACCCGTTACAAGTCCGTAGCGCGCCACGATATGACGAAGCGAGCCTTTATGTTTTTGTTCTTGATAAGCAGAAACGCCATGCTTTTCACAGATTGATTTGACAGCTTGAACAACATCATCATTTGCCTGCTGCTGAATCAAACAGGCATCCATGTTAATGATGTCGTGGCTTCGCTGCTGGTAAAACCCAGCGACCAAACCGCCTTCTCGTTCTGCTACGGGAACTTGAGCTTTGTTTCGATAGCGCCAAGGATCTTTCATTCCTAGCGTCGAATGTACCGGAACGTCAGGTAAATGGCCAATTCGCGCCATGACGTCTTTTACTTGCTTTTGCTTAAATTGCAGCTGTCCTTCATAGCTTACATGCTGCAGCTGACAGCCTCCGCACTGCTTGTAGACCGGACAGGGTGCTTCAACACGCTGTTCACTAATTGTATGGTGCTTGATAAGCTTGCCAAACGCATAGCCTTTTTTTACTTTAATGACTTTTACTTGGCCGCTTTCGCCGGGCAGCGCATTTTGAACGAAAATAGGAAATCCGTTCACTTTGGCTACACCCGCTCCGTCATGCGTTAAATCTTCAAACGCAACATCTATATATTCATTTTTTTCTACAGGTGGTTTTAATTTTTCCATTTATCGTTACATCCTTTTAGTCATTTGAAAATGCTGAACTGATTGTACCATAAGAGCCAAAGCCAAACAAAGAAAAGCATGAAAAAAGATCGCAATTAGGCGATCTCATTTTTTTCCATCAATTCAGCTGTTGCTTTTGGAACAAAGATTTCTACATGGCGATATAAGTTTACAAATTCCCCAGGCAATAATCCGCCGTACTCGCCATCTAGATTTAACTGCATTTTATCATTTGTATGAATTTTAACACGGTTCGCTTTTGTATAAATAATATGAGGATCATTGATGTGTTCCCCTCGCAGCGCAAGTGTCGCAATTCGAATAAATTCAGCTAAATTTGCTTTCTTTAAAATAATTAAATCAAACATCCCGTCATCTAAAGAGGAATCTGGCGCCAGCTTTTCAAAACCGCCGACTGAGTTCGTTAAGGAAACAAGGAAGAACATAATCTCGCCGCCAAAGAATTTTCCGTCATACTCAATTTCAACAGATGTTGGTTTAATAGAAGGAAGCATTTCCATGCCTTTTAAATAGTAAGCTAGCTGTCCAAGCATTGTTTTTAACTTGCTTGGCACTTCATATGTTAATTCAGTTAAACGGCCGCCTCCGGCGATATTTACAAAGTAATGCGTTTCTCCATCGTTTGTTACACAGCCCAAGTCAATTGGCTTTGTTACGCCTTCTACAATGACATCAATAGCGCCTTCAATCGTACGCGGCACATTAATGGCACGAGCAAAGTCATTGGTTGTTCCAACAGGAATAATACCTAGCTGCGGACGGTAGTCTTGTCCAGCGATACCGTTTACGACTTCATTGATGGTACCGTCTCCACCAGCTGCAATTACAACGTCAAAGCGACGTTCTACTGCTACTTTAGCAGCTTCTGTTGCATCACCAGCGCAAGTTGTAGCATGACAAGAGGTTTCATAGCCTGCTTGCTCTAGCTTTTGCAAAACTTCCGGTAAGTTTTTCTTAAAAATTTCACGGCCCGATGTCGGGTTATAAATAATTCTCGCTCTTTTCATATTCATCATCCTAATAATGATAATTTGTCACAAATCTTTGCCTACTTTTATCAGTGAAAGAATGCCCCCTCACATTACATCATCAACAAGAGGGGGCATGAACAAACATATTATAAAGAAATTAACCTTGATATACAATATTCACGTTTCCGTTTTTATTCATACCTTCAGCGCGATCGCCCTTACTCATAATAAATGTGAGATGGAAACCCACCTCACATTTAGTTATCAAATTTAGCGTTTATTAATTTCTTCTAAAAGAATTTTATTAACCATCGGTGGGTTCGCTTGGCCTTTTGAAGCTTTCATAATTTGACCAACTAAGAAGCCAATGGCACGATCCTTACCGTTTTTGAAATCTTCAATAGATTGAGGGTTTGCATCTAATGCATCTGTTACGAATTTGCGTAAAGTTGCATCATCAGAAATTTGTACAAGACCTTTTTCTTTTACAATTTTCTTTGCATCTCCGCCATTTTCAATTAATTCTTTGAATACTTTTTTCGCAATTTTAGACGAAATCGTACCTTCTTGAATTAATTGAATCATACCAGCTAGGCCTTCAGGTGTTAAAGCTACATCTGAAAGTTCTTTTTGGTTTGAGTTTAAGTAAGCAGAAACTTCACCCATTAACCAGTTAGAAGATAGCTTCGCGTCTCCGCCTGCAGCAAGTGTTGCTTCAAAGAAATCAGACATTTCTTTTGTTAGCGTTAATACCATTGCATCATAAGCAGGTAAGCCAAGCTCTTCTACATAGCGCTTTTTACGAGCATCTGGAAGTTCAGGAATCGAAGCACGAACACGTTCTTTCCATTCTTCGTCGATGTGTAATTCTAATAAGTCAGGCTCTGGGAAGTAGCGGTAGTCGTCAGACCCTTCTTTTACACGCATCAGAATGGTTTCGCCCGTAGACTCGTCAAAACGGCGTGTTTCCTGCTCGATTAAGCCACCAGACAATAACACTTTTTCTTGACGAATTTCTTCGTGTTCAAGACCGCGGCGCACATAGTTAAATGAGTTTAAGTTCTTTAACTCAGCTTTTGTACCGAACTCTTCTTGTCCAACTGGACGTAAAGAAATATTGGCATCACAGCGAAGTGAACCTTCTTCCATTTTACAATCAGATACGCCTGTATATTGAATAATTGATTTTAATTTTTCTAAATAAGCATATGCTTCTTCAGGAGAACGCATATCTGCTTCTGATACAATCTCAATCAGAGGTGTACCTTGACGGTTAAAGTCTACTAGTGAATAGCCATCGCCTGTATGCGTTAGCTTACCAGCATCTTCTTCTAAATGAAGTCGGTTGATACGAATACGCTTCGTTTCACCTTTAACTTCTACTTCAATCCAACCGTTCTCGCCAATTGGTTTATCAAATTGAGAGATTTGATAAGCTTTTGGGTTATCCGGATAGAAATAGTTTTTACGGTCAAACTTTGTATCTGTTGCGATTTCACAGTTTAGCGCAAGCGCTGCTTTCATTGCAAAATCAACTGCTTCTTTGTTTAACACAGGTAATACGCCAGGATAACCTAAGTCAATTACACTTGTGTTAGCATTTGGAGCCGCACCAAATGCGTTTGGACTTGCTGAGAAAATTTTAGATTTTGTCTTAAGCTCAACGTGTACTTCAAGACCAATAATCGTTTCAAAGTTCATCTTTATCTCACCCCTTACAGTGCTGGTTTCGCTTTATGATGCTCAGTTGCTTGTTCGAATGCATGAGCAACACGATAGATTGTGCTTTCGTCGAAATGCTTACCGATAATTTGTAATCCTAATGGCAATCCATTTGATAAGCCGCAAGGCACAGAAATACCAGGTACTCCAGCAAGGTTTACTGGGATTGTTAAAATATCGTTTGCATACATTGTTAATGGATCGTCTGTTTTCTCACCAATTTTGAATGATGGAGTTGGTGTAGTTGGTCCAATGATAACGTCATAGTTTTCAAATACAGACTCAAAGTCTTGCTTGATTAACGTACGTACTTGCTGTGCTTTTTTGTAGTAAGCATCATAATAACCAGAGCTTAACGCAAATGTTCCAAGCATGATACGGCGTTTTACTTCGTTTCCAAAGCCTTCGCTTCGAGACTGCTTGTACATTTCGATTAAGTTCTCAGCATTATCTGTACGGTATCCGTAGCGAACGCCATCAAAACGAGATAAGTTAGCAGACGCTTCAGAAGAAGATAATAGATAATACGTAGCTAATGCGTATTTAGAGTGTGGAAGCGATACTTCTTCCCAAGTTGCTCCTAGTCCTTCTAACACTTTTAGTGCATCTAAAACAGACTGGCGAGCTTCTTCGCCCACACCTTCACCTAAGTATTCTTTTGGAACAGCAATTTTAAGACCTTTTACGTCACCTGTTAAAGCAGATACATAATCCGGTACATCAACATTAGCAGAAGTAGAATCCATTGGGTCTACGCCTGAAATTGCTTGAAGTAAGTATGCATTATCTTCAACAGAATTTGTGATTGGTCCGATTTGATCTAAAGAAGATGCAAATGCCACTAATCCGTAACGAGATACGCGACCATACGTTGGTTTTAATCCGACAACACCGCAATAAGCAGCTGGCTGACGAATTGAACCACCTGTATCAGAACCTAAAGAAAACGGAACTTCGCCTGCTGCTACAGCTGCAGCTGAACCACCGCTAGATCCACCTGGTACGTAATCTAGGTTCCATGGGTTGCGCGTTAACTGAAGACCTGAGTTTTCAGTTGAAGAACCCATTGCGAATTCATCCATATTTAATTTACCGATTGTTACCGCTTCAGCTGCCTGTAATTTTTGAACAACTGTTGCATCATAAATCGGATCAAAGTTTGCTAGAATTTTACTAGAGCAAGTTGTACGTAAATCTTTTGTGACAATATTATCTTTTACACCGATTGGCATACCAAATAATAGGCCAAATTCATCTTTTGTTTGTAGTGCTTCATCTAGCTCTTTTGCATAAGCACGAGCATTGTCTTCATTAAGCGCTAAGAACGCACCTACTTTATCATCTACTTCATTAATACGTTTGTATGATTCGTCTACTAAATCTTGTACACGTACTTCTTTCTTGTGTAAAAGGCTATGTAGTTCTGAAAGTTTACGATCGAATAAAGACATCGTAAAGCCTCCTTCCTTATTCTAAAATAGTTGGTACTCGAATGTAGCCATCCTTGTGGTCTGGCGCGTTTTTTACTACGTCTTCGATTGGTAAGCCTTTAGCTGGCTTATCTTCACGCATTACGTTTTTCATATCCAATACGTGAGAAGTCGGTTTTACATTTGTAGTATCTAACTCATCTAATTGCTCTGCATATGTAATAATAGCATCTAATTGTTTTGTGAATAGTTCTGCTTCGTCATCCGTCACCGCAAGTCTCGCTAAGTTTGCAACGTGTTTTACTTGATCAACAGAAATTCTTGACATGTTCCTTCACCTCCGAATATTCGTCCCACTACAATATACTGATAATACCAAACTTCACTAGCAACAGGCAACATTTCTGAGACTAGTTCCTAAAATATTAAAAACCCCGCCAGACAAGACAGGGCTTACATTTATCACTTCTATTTTATACCAAATCTATTTCATTCAAACAACATTCCATACTTTTCCTTCGTCATAAAATATTTCTCTCTTGCATAGGTATAAAATAACCTTCTTTTTAGAAAAGATAGATAGAAAGAGAAACATGCTTCAGATGAACACACCGCCATGTTTTAATTTCACTAGTCTTTGGGAAAGTAAAGAAAACGAATAACTACTTTACCGTAAAAGAGGTGCTATAAAAATTGAATAAAATACTTATACAGTCAGTCATCCACCAGCGCCCTGTGTACCAGCAAAGCGGAAGATGGTTTGTATTAGATGAAGAATTCAAGTGGGATTTGCCCACCTTGCAAAAAGATGTTTTTGCTTGTTTAAATAAAGCCTTTCATATTCCTATCATTTTTTGTGATTCGTGCGAAGCCAATAAAATTGTCTCTGCCCTTGGAGAAGAAGAAACAGAATACCTGCAGTTTGCATCAGGCGTTTACTGGCGAGAAGTAGGCATTATATTTATTTTTAAATTTGATGACTATCTTCCACTCATTGAAACGATCTTTCACGAGCTGCGCCACTATATTCAAGATCACATCCCTTATTATCAGAAAGAATTTGAGCTGGATAAAAAGCGCCCGTATGAAGAGCGGACAACCGAACAAGATGCATTTGCATTTGCTGCTTATTATCTTGCTAAATTTACAAGACAAAATTCTCACGCCATTTCTTCATAGGAGGCAATTTCATAGAATTAGAAAAAGACACTGCTTGAGCAGTGTCTTTTTTGCTTACTCTTCGTAAATATGAACGAACGGCTTGTCTTCATCTGCTTTTCTAACAATGAGAGCTTCCGGTCCGCTTACTGAGTTAATAGAGATACTCGTTTCCATATATGAAGGGAAATGATCAAGCATTAAACCAGCAACGTACTGAGTAAATCCTACAATTTCACCTTTTCCGTAAAATTGTACGGGAATATCAATCGTCATTTTTTGGAGCTGTCCATCTTTGTAATACCCTTTCCCTACTACGCTTGTAAAGTTCGGGAAGTAGTCTTCGATTTGCGCTTTGAACTCATCAAATTTCATCGCATCATCTCGGTGATCTTTTGTTGCATCTGATGATGGGAATAAATAATATTGCTCGTCTAAATTATCCCAGCTGCCAACGGCTGTATCATTTGAACCTGCATTTCCGACAGCTATAAAGTTACCTGGTGTTAAAGAGGACTTAGCACTTTGTTTGAATAGCGCTACTCGAACTGGCACATTTTCTAAGCCTTTGATATCGCGCATACGCTTAACAATCTCATCTGCCATTTGCTTTCCTTGGGCTTCAATCTCTTTATTTGTAAGCTTCACTTCACGGGCATAGCCATTTTCTTCCGTATAATAATGAACGGAATTCATCGCCAGGCCAATTGTGACGCCTCCAAGTTTTACCTTGTCATCTCCGTCTTGAATAAGGTAATCTTGCTCAGTAATGTTCGCTAAGTACATTGGACTTGTTTCGTTACGAGTTTTCAAATCGCCTTTTTCTGTATCAATTGGGTTTAACCCAGTGTTTTTAAGCTTCTTTTTCGCCGTATCATCTTTTGCTTTGCTTTGAAGATCTTTAAACTGTTTATCACTCAGCTTACGGCTTAACCATGAGCGAATAGTATCTTTATCAAGGTACTGGCCTTCTTGATACACATATTTTTTCGGAGAATAGCTATCTGTCGATAAGCGCATTAAGCCTGTTTCAAATTCTTGCGCATCCAAGCGGTTGTTTAAGTTTGCTGCGACTAAGCCTCTTGCCACTCCCGCTTTAAATGGAAGAATTGTTCGGTAATAATCATCTGAAATACTATACTTCGGAATGACTGCTTTTTCTTTCTTGTTGTTGGTTTGTTGAACAGTCTCTTTATCGTCCGAAAGGTTCGGTGCACACGCTGAAGTTACAAGCATGACCGCAAGAGAAAGTAACAATATCTTTTTCAACTACACACACCTCTTATTTATTTAATTCCGTAAGTAGCCTTGCCTCATCCCATACTTCAATTTCAAGCTCGTTAGCTTTTGTCAGTTTGGAACCAGCCTCTTCCCCTGCCACAACAAGGTCTGTCTTTTTACTTACGCTTCCTGTTACTTTACCGCCAAGTGCTTCAATTTGTGCTTTTGCCTCATTGCGAGATAGCTGTTCAAGCTTACCTGTTAATACAACGGTTTTACCAGCAAAAACGGAATCTACATTTTCTACACTTACAAGCTTGGGTCCTTTGTATGTAAGGTTTACTCCATACTCTTTTAATTCATGTATAAGTTCTTGAACCTCTTCTTGTGTAAAGTAAGCGACAATAGCATCAGCCATTTTGGCACCAATTTCATTAATTGCCACTAATTCATCATACGTTGCTTTTGTTAACTTGTCTATGGTTTCAAAGTGCTGAGCTAACGTCTTTGCAGCTTTTGCTCCGACATGGCGAATGCCCAAACCAAAAAGCAAACGCTCAAGTGAATTTTCTTTCGAGGCTTCGATGGCTGCAATCAAATTATCCGCAGATTTCTCACCCATGCGCTCAAGCTCGATTAACTGCTGTTTTGTCAGCGTATAAATATCCGCTACGTCTTTAATTAACTGTTCGCGAAATAATTGCGATATAACTTTTTCACCAAGTCCATCAATGTTCATCGCATTGCGGGACACGAAATGAATAAGTCCTTCACGAATTTGAGCAGGACAGCTTGGATTAATGCAGCGAAGCGCAACTTCTCCTTCTAAACGCACCAGTTCACTTTCACATTCCGGGCAGTGAGTAGGCATCGTAAACTCTTGCTCTTCTCCCGTTCGCTTCTCTTCAATCACATTCACTACTTCAGGAATAATATCTCCTGCTTTTTTCACTACGACATAATCTCCGATGCGAATGTCTTTTTCACGAATCAAATCTTCATTGTGAAGAGACGCACGCTGTACCGTCGTACCTGCTACTTGAACAGGCTCCAAAATAGCTGTTGGCGTAATGACACCTGTTCGGCCTACCGTCAGCTCAATATTTACAAGCTTGGTTACAACTTCTTCAGCAGGAAACTTATAAGCAATAGCCCAGCGTGGACTTTTGGCCGTTGTTCCAAGGTCAACCTGCTGATCAAATGAATCTACTTTTACAACAATGCCATCAATATCATAAGATAGTTCTGGACGTTGCGTTTGCCAGCTTTCGATGTAAGCAATCACATCATCAATGGTTTCACACGTCTGTCTTTCTTTATTTGTTTTAAAACCAAGCTCATCGAGTAAATTCAAACTTTCGCTGTGAGAGTCGATTTCTAATTCTCCCGTATCAGTCATGGCATATACAAAGATATCTAAATTACGTTTTGCCGCAATTTTAGGATCTAACTGACGCAGTGAGCCTGCAGCTGCGTTACGCGGGTTAGCAAACGGAACTTCATCCCTTTCCATTTTTGCTTCATTAAGTGCTTCGAATGATTTTCTCGGCATAAATGCTTCTCCGCGAACTTCCATTGATAACGGTTCTTTAATTCGAAGTGGAATAGAGCGAATTGTTTTTAAGTTTTCAGTAATATTTTCACCAGTTGTACCGTCTCCGCGCGTAGCTCCCAGCACTAAGTATCCATCTTCATAGCGAAGAGATACAGCAAGGCCGTCAATTTTAAGTTCGCATACATAAGAAAACTCATCTCCAACGGCTTGGCGCACTCGGCGATCAAAATCCCGAAGGTCTTCTTCATTAAATGCATTTCCCAAACTTAGCATAGACGTTTGATGCTGAACCTTCTCAAACGCATCGAGCACTTGGCCGCCGATGCGCTGAGTAGGTGAGTCAGCTGTTTTTAACTCTGGAAATGATTCTTCTATCTCAATTAACTCATTCATTAATTTATCGTATTCTGCATCTGGAACAGATGGCTGATCTAACACATAATATTCATAGCCATATTGATTTAATAAGTCGCGTAATTCTTGAACGCGTGATTTTGCTGTCTCAAACTCCATATTCTAGCTCCTTTTCACGATTACACTTTCGTAACCGGGGCAAATTTAGCAAGCAGTCTTTTTACACCTGTAGGACTAGGAAAAGCAATGTCTAATTCTTTTGAATCTCCTTCTCCTTTTACACTTACAACTGTACCAATTCCCCATTTTTTATGCTCGGCCTTGTCTCCAACGCTCCATCCAATTGATTCACTGCCTGTTGACACAAGCTTCGTTTTTGCCACGGCCGCTTGTCGGCGCGCTGCAAAAGGCGAAGCTGAAGCCCCTGAACGACCAGCAGCAGGTTTGCGCATTGCTTCATTTAAAGATTCCACAAGCTCGCTTGGGATTTCTCCAATGAAGCGCGATTTTGGATTAACGTTTGTTTTACCAAATAGTGTACGCATTTGAGCATTTAATAAATACAATTCTTGTTCAGCACGCGTAATCCCTACGTAGGCTAAGCGTCGCTCTTCTTCCATTTCATTATCTTCGAATAATGATCGGCTATGAGGGAATACGCCTTCTTCCATACCCATTAGGAAAACAACCGGGAACTCTAGACCTTTTGCTGAGTGAAGCGTCATCAGAATCACTTGTTCGTTCTCTTCTTCTTCCTCATCGTCAAGCTTATCGATATCAGCAACAAGTGCTAAATCGGTTAAAAATGCTACCAAACTTTTATCTTCACTTGCTTCTTCAAACGTTTTTGTGACAGATAAAAACTCATCAATATTCTCTAAGCGGCTTTGTGCTTCAATTGTTTTTTCCACTTTAAGCGCTTCACGGTATCCTGTTCTTTCTAATACTTGTTCCACAAGCTCTGTAACCGACATGTAGTCTTGCATTTGAGCTAAGTTCGAAATCATCGATTGGAAATCACGAAGGGCTTTTGTTGCTTTGCCTGTTAACCCCATTAATTCTACTTCGTCAAGCGCTTTGAAAATCGAAATGTCATGAACGTTTCCGTAATTGGCCACTTTATCGACTGAAGTAGCTCCCACTCCGCGCTTTGGAACATTCACAATACGAGCTAAGCTAATGTCATCATCTTGGTTGGCAATTAAGCGCAAGTACGCAAGCAAATCTTTAATCTCTTTGCGGTCGTAGAACTTAATGCCGCCGACAATTGTATAATTAATATTGGATTTTAACAGCACTTCCTCCATCACACGAGACTGTGCATTTGTACGATACAAAATGGCAAAATCACTGTATTTACGCTTTCCGCTGTCTACTGCTTCTTTAATTTTACGTGCTACAAACTGTGCCTCATCATGCTCACTCATTGCTTGATAATGATAAATCTTCTGGCCTTCATCGTTTTCCGTCCATAAGTTTTTCACTTTACGATTCATATTGTTTGCAATGACACCGTTTGCCGCAGCTAAAATCGTTTTTGTTGAACGATAATTTTGTTCAAGCAAAATGGTTTTAGCTTTTGGGTAATCTTTTTCAAATGACAAGATATTTGTAATATCAGCCCCGCGCCAGCGGTAAATAGACTGATCTGAATCCCCTACTACGCATACATTTTCAAATCTTGCGGCTAGCAAGCGAACCAGCATATACTGTGCATGGTTTGTATCTTGATACTCGTCCACATGAATATATTGAAACTTGCGCTGATAGTAAGTTAACACTTCAGGAACTCGTTTAAATAGCTGAATCGTTGTCATAATCAAATCATCAAAATCGAGCGCTTGGTTTTTCTTTAAACGCTTTTCATACTCTTTGTAAACTTTGCTTACGATTTCTTCATATGGTCCCGCTGCTGTTTTATCAAATTCTTCCGCTACCTTCAGTTCATTTTTAGCTGAACTAATGCTTCCTAATAATGAGCGCGGATCGAATTTTTTTGGATCGATGTTTTGATCTTTTAAAATATTTTTAATAACGGACAGCTGATCCGTTGAATCTAAAATCGTAAAGTTACGATTAAAGCCAATACGATCAATATCTCTTCGTAAAATACGCACGCACATCGAGTGGAACGTTGAAATCCAGATATCTTCTGCCACTCCGCCAACGATACTTGCCACACGCTCTCTCATTTCACGAGCTGCTTTGTTTGTAAAAGTAATGGCTAAAATATTCCAAGGTGCAACTTCTTTTTCTGCCATTAAAAACGCAATTCGATGCGTTAATACACGTGTTTTTCCACTTCCTGCACCGGCCATAAGTAATAGTGGTCCGTCTGTTGTTTTAACTGCCTCTTGTTGCTGAGGGTTTAATCCTGTTAATAATTTTTCACTTAAAAAATTCACGTTTTCACCGCCTATATCGAACATATATTCTCTATTCTACTTTATTTATTTTTCACTGTGCAATATTCTTTTTTACTGCTTTTACAGTTTTTAACGCTTCCGATAAATTTGTATAAATAACATTTCCTACAATCACCGTATCGGCTAGATTTCCCATCTCACTCGCTTGCTCTTTTGTCTCAATACCTCCGCCGTAAAATAACTTCGTCTCATTTAGCGAATTTTTCACTTCTGCCACTAATTCAGGATCTCCATACGTTCCGCTATATTCTAGATAGAAAACGGGCAAATGAAACATGCGTTCAGCCATACGAGCATATGCTACAACGTCTTCTGCATCCAAATCTGTTTTCGCTTCCGTTAGCGCAGCTACTTTTGCTTCGGGGTTAAGTACGCAGTATCCTTCTACAAAAATTTCATCCCAGTCCATGATCTCTCCGTATTCCTTCATCGCCGCGTGATGTAAATCAACAATCCACTTTGGATCCTTGCTGTTTAAAACGGTCGGAATAAAATAAGAATCAAAACCAGGTGTTACAGAGTCAATTGTTGATACTTCAAGCGCACACGGCACCGTGTAGCGGCGAATTCGCATTAACAGCTGCAGCACATTGTCTAGAGTCACTCCATCAGATCCTCCGACAAGAACCGCATCCGTGCCGGATTCGCAAATTTTCTCTAAATCTGCATCTGAAATCTCTTTATTAGGATCTAATTTAAAGACATGTCTCCACTCTTTAATATCATACATATATGTTCCTCCATTTCTTTACACTTAAAAGTTCGCGCTCGTCCATTTGTTCATTATAACAAAACTAAGAGGGTGAAATGAAAGGAAAACCGAACTTTTCATCACGTTTTTTGTTTTCAAAAAATATGTATAAAAGATATGGTTTTATCCTCAAATTCCGGAAGAAAACATCACAAAAAAAGCCCATTTTCCACAAGGTTATTGTTTCTCTGCATAGGATATGCTAATATATAGCTACTAAAATTCATATGATATACGCTGAAGGATCAATAGTACTTAAATCCTCTTCACAAAGCGAACTAGGGACGGTGGGAGCCTAGAGAATGGTTTAAGGAAAAGGCAATCTGGAGTATATACAGACGAAGGTGGATACATTTTGTATCAACCAGGGTGGAACCGCGGGAAAAACTCTCGTCCCTGGGCATATTGTTGATATGCCCAGGGACGAGAGTTTTTTTGTACCCGCTCTTTTTGTTTCGCTTGAATTACTACCATTTACAGGAGGAATTAGAATGTCAAAAACAATGGATCAAATCGTATCTCACGCTAAACACCGCGGCTTTGTATTTCAAGGATCTGAAATTTACGGCGGTCTTGCAAATACATGGGATTACGGCCCGCTTGGCGTAGAATTAAAAAACAATATTAAAAAAGCATGGTGGAAAAAATTCATTCAAGAATCTCCATACAACGTTGGTTTAGACGCTGCGATTTTAATGAATCCAAAAACATGGGAAGCTTCTGGTCACTTAGGAAACTTTAATGACCCAATGATCGACTGCAAGGATTGTAAAGCTCGTCATCGTGCCGATAAATTAATTGAAGAAAAACTTCAAGAAAAAGGCATTGAAATGATCGTAGACGGCCTTTCATTTGATGCAATGGCTGACTTAATTAAAGAACATGAAATTACATGTCCTGAGTGTGGTTCAGCTAACTTCACTGAAATTCGTCAATTTAACTTAATGTTCAAAACGCACCAAGGTGTTACTGAAACATCAACAAATGAAATTTACCTTCGTCCTGAAACAGCTCAAGGTATTTTCGTAAACTTTAAAAACGTTCAGCGCTCAATGCGTAAAAAGCTTCCGTTCGGTATCGGCCAAGTGGGTAAAAGCTTCCGTAACGAAATTACACCTGGTAACTTCACATTCCGTACGCGTGAATTTGAACAAATGGAACTTGAATTCTTCTGTAAACCAGGCACTGAATTAGAGTGGTTTAACTACTGGAAAGAAACATGTAACAAATGGCTTCTTTCTCTTGGTATGAAAGAAGAAAACGTTCGTCTTCGCGACCATGATGATGATGAACTTTCTCACTACAGTAATGCAACAACAGACTTTGAATACAAGTTCCCATTCGGCTGGGGCGAACTATGGGGCGTAGCTTCTCGTACAGACTATGACTTAAAACAGCATATGAAACACTCTGGAGAAGACTTCCAATATGTTGATCAAGAAACAAACGAACGCTATGTACCTTACTGCATCGAGCCTTCTTTAGGCGCTGACCGTGTAACATTAGCTTATATGATTGATGCATATGAAGAAGAAACGTTAGAAGATGGCTCTTCTCGTACAGTTATGCAGCTTCACCCTGCTTTAGCACCATTTAAAGCTGCTGTATTGCCACTCTCTAAAAAGCTTTCTAACGAAGCTCGCGCTGTCTTTGAAGATTTAGCAAAATACTTTATGATTGACTATGATGATGCTGGTTCAATCGGTAAACGTTACCGTCGCCATGATGAAATCGGTACGCCGTTCTGTATTACATTCGATTTCGATTCATTAGAAGACAATCAAGTAACAATCCGTAACCGCGACACAATGGAACAAAAACGTGTAGCAATTAGCGATCTTAAAAATATCATTGAAGAAGCAACTCAATTTTAATTAAAAAAATAAGCGTATGGCTGCTTCAGCCATACGCTTTACTTTTGATTTGAATCTTCTTGAAGGCGTTCTAGCACCATTTGATACGCATCGCTTCCATAATTCAAGCAGCGTTTAACACGGGAAATAGTCGCTGTGCTTGCTCCAGTTTCCGTCTCAATTTTATGGTACGTGTTGCCTTCTCTTAGCATTCTTGCCACTTCTAAGCGCTGTGCTAATGATTGAATTTCATTAACTGTACATAGGTCATCAAAAAATTGATAGCATTCTTCAATGTTTTCTAATGATAAAATCGCTTGAAATAGCTGATCTAATTCTTTTCCTCGTAGTTTGTTGATTTGCATCGTATCGAACTCCTTTATCATTGGCTTTCTTTACTAGTTGTTTCTATCTATAAAATACAGTTTCTATATTTATTTGCACATACATTCATTCTGTATGAAGACAGCCAATTTCATACAAATTTCAAATTCCTTTGATACTTTTATATTTTAACGCATTATAGACGGAAAAAGTACTTTTTTATTCATAACGTCATAAATTCCTACTGGCGTGATACGAATATAAGGCAAATGTGTAGACGAAAAGAACAGCAGTGAATAGACAGGATCATCGTGCTGGTATCCTCGCTCACCCAGCACTTTCTTGAGTTCTACCTCTCGTTTACTTAACTCCTCCATCGGCAGATTCGACATGACTCCTTTTAACGGAAGATCCAGTTCGTATACTACTTTCTCACCTTCGGTAATGACAATACCCCCTCCAATTTCTTTCATACGTTTAAATGCACACATCATATCTTTTTTCGATTTTCCAATTAAAATACAATCACCTGTATTTGAAAATGAACTCGCCAGTCCCGATACATTTGTGGCAAATCCTTTTAACAGCGTATTGATCCGCCACTTGCCTTCTCGGTCCACCAGCACTAAAAAACTTTCATCATGATCAGAGGCTAATACATCTCCGCTCACATTCAAGTGAATTGAATACGGCTCCATAATAACAGCATTTTTCATTTTTACGCCTACTGGCATTGAAAATTGAAAATCGTCCATCGTTAAATCAAAGTCCAACTTTAACGGTGAAAAACCAAACTTTTCCCAAGGAAATTCTGCTGAGGCTAATGCTTGTTCTTTGCCTTCTTTTTTCATCCACTTTCCTTTTGCTAGCACAGAGACCGGAGTAGGTCGCATAGGATCTTCTAAAATATTAATATTAGCCACACAGCCTGTTGCTACATGCCCGTGCAAATGTTCCATGTTATAATAGCGAGCAATATTTACAGACACCATATTATAAGCATCTAACAGGGGAACCCCTTCTGAAATAGCTAATGTAATTAACATATCTGACACGCCATTTTGGTAAAAAGACGGCGGAGAACCGTCTGTATTCATCGTAATATGGTCAAAATAATCTACCTGCAGCTCTTTTAACTCCTGCAGCAATTTTGGCAAATCCGGCCGAATTGAAGAGTGGCGCAAAGCAACGTCATAGCCTTGTGTTAACCGAGCAACAACATCTTCCCCCGTCATAGACTCATGATCGCTGTCTGCCCCGAGCAATTTCATTTTTGCCAAGGTAAATGCTGACGCCCCCGGGAAATGTCCTTCAATGTGCTTTCTCATCCGTTTTGTCTCTTGAACCCAGTGAAGCATTAAATCATCTCCGTCTAAAAGCTTCGGCCAACTTGTCAGTTCGCCTCCTTGTAAGACAGCTTCATTTTGTAGCCAAGAAGTAATGTTCGTATGTGAGAAGATGTCAGCCTCTTCATCAATTTCCGTCTGCGAATCAAATCTGCACCACCAGTACAGCGATTGTGGTAACGTTTTCATTTCTTCAATCAATGAAAATGCCGTTTTTTGTTCAAGCTGTAAAGCGAGAATTAAATTATCATTAAATAAAGTCGTTGTTCCGTGCTTAGCTGCATATTGGGAAAAAGTCTGGGGATTATATAACTGAAACGGGTGAACATGCGGCTCAATATACCCAGGAACCACATATTTATCACTGCAGTCTATAATCTCTGTAGAAGCGTCTGTGTGCTTAGGCATCTCTGAGCCAACGTATACAATACGATCTTGGTAAACCCAAATATGTGCTTTTTTCCACTGCTTCATTCGAGCGTTCAAATATGTTGCATCTTTTAAGACAATAGTTGGTGCTTTTTGACCGTTTAATACTAAGAGCTGCTGTCTAATATGTTTGCTTTTCCAGCGGTATCTTTGTTCCGGCATACTAAATTCCCCCTAATTTACTATGTATTTTTATCGTAACACATCCGTGATGTAAACGCATTCAGAAACTGTTATTAATTTTATGAATAAAGGTGATAAAACATGAAACCAAATATCGGTATTGTTAACGCATTAATTCGACTTACACTGGGCTTTACCCTTCTTTCTTGGACAACATCTCGTTTATCTCGCAGACCGTACAAAGATTCATACATCTTCTTAGGGTTAATGGGAGCTTTAAAAGTTGCAGAAGGCATCACGCGTTTTTGCCCTCTTACGTACGCATATGATTCATGTCAAAAACATGATGAACATGAACACCATCCAAATGGAAATGAAGAAACGTATAATCCTTCATAAGGTAAAAAGGAGAGCCTAAGCTCTCCTTTTTTATTTTAAAGCTGCTTTTGTTAATGCACGATGGCCGATGTCTCTGCGGTAGAAAAAGCCTTTTTCTACATCGATATGAGCCATTTGCTTGTATACTTCTTGCTGCGCTTCTTGAAGAGTTGCTCCTTTAGCACCTACTAATAGAACACGGCCGCCGTTTGAAACGTATGTGTCGTTTTCTAAAGCTGTACCAGCGTGGAAAACAAGCGCGTCTTCACTAATCGCATCCAAACCGTTAATTGGCGCACCCTTTTGATAATCTTCTGGGTAGCCTGCTGCTGCTAATACGATTCCGATAGCCGCTTCATCATCCCATTCAATTTCTACTTTTTCTTCTTTCAAAATGCGAAGAAGCACGTCGACTAAATCGCTTTTCATACGCGGCAGTACGACCTGTGTTTCAGGATCTCCAAAACGCGCATTAAATTCAATAACTTTTGGTCCTTTTTGTGTTTGAATCAGACCAGCATATAGAATTCCTGTATACTCACAGCCTTCTTCAGCTAATCCTTTAGCCATTGGAAGTAAGATGTTTTCTACAGCCTCTTGTACTTCTGCATCACTGATTTGCGGAACAGGAGAGTAAGCTCCCATGCCTCCTGTGTTCGGACCTTGATCGCCGTCAAAAGCACGCTTATGATCTTGTGCAATTACCATTGGATATACATTTGTACCGCGTACAAATGCCATTAATGAAAATTCTTCACCATCCAAAAATTCTTCTACAACTACTTTTGCACTTGCTTCTTTAAATTTTTGGTCAACTAGAAAATCACGTAATGTATCTACAGCTTCTTCCACTGTTAAAGCAACAGTTACACCTTTACCAGCCGCTAAGCCGTCTGCTTTAATAACAATTGGAGCGCCTTGCTTTTCCACATATGCTTTTGCTTCCTCGTAAGACGTAAATGTTTCATACGCTGCGGTTGGAATATCATACTTTTTCATGAGCTCTTTTGCAAAGCTTTTGCTTCCTTCAATCATCGCTGCTTGTTTGCGCGGTCCAAAGACTGGAAGACCTTCTTGTTCAAATCGATCAACAATGCCTTCAATTAGCGGATTTTCTGGTCCAACAATTGTTAATCCAATCTTGTTTTCTTTTGCAAATAGCACAAGCTCTTCTTGGCTGCTTTCATCGATTGGTACAATCGTTGCCACATCTCTCATGCCCGGATTTCCTGGTGCTACAAACACTTCGTTAACAAGTGGACTTTTTGAAGCTTTCCATGCAATTGTATGCTCTCTTCCGCCTTTTCCAATAACTAAAACATTCACGTTCTTCACCTCATTAATGTTTAAAATGTCTTACGCCTGTAAATACCATTGCAATGCCGTATTCATCTGCTTTTGCAATTGACTCTTCATCACGAATTGATCCGCCTGGCTGAATAATAGCTGTGATTCCTGCTTTAGCTGCTTCTTCTACTGTATCGCCCATTGGGAAGAACGCATCTGAACCTAAAGCTGAACCTTGTGCTTTTTCACCAGCTTGTTCAATCGCAATTTTTGCAGCGCCTACGCGATTCATTTGACCAGCCCCTACGCCGATTGTCATGTCATCTTTTGCAAGTACAATAGCATTAGACTTAACATTTTTAACAACTTTCCATGCTAATTTTAAATCTGCCCACTCTTTTTCTGTTGGCTCGCGTTTCGTTGAAACAGTAATCGTTGCATCATCAAATCCGAATACATCTTCATCCTGAACAAGCACGCCGCCTTTTACAGATGTTAAGAAAGCTTCTTTTTCTGCCTTTTCATCAAGTTCGATCGTTAGTAAACGAAGGTTTTTCTTAGCTGTTAATACATCTAATGCTTCTTGATCGAACGCAGGAGCAATGATGATTTCTAAGAAAATTTCTTTTAACTGAATAGCCGTTTCACGGTCGATAGGACGGTTAGCTGCTACGATACCGCCAAAGATAGATGTAGGATCCGCTTCGTATGCTTTTTGATAAGCTTGAGCAATTGTTTCACCCACACCTACACCGCAAGGATTCATATGTTTAATCGCTACGATAGCCGGCTCTTTGAATTCTTTTACGATTTGAAGAGCTGCATTTGCATCGTTGATATTATTGTATGATAACTCTTTTCCATGCAGCTGCGTAGCTGTTGCAATAGAACCTTTTTGTGTTAACGGCTTTTTATAGAAAGAAGCTTGTTGGTGAGGATTTTCTCCGTATCGTAAGCCTTGAACACGCTCATACGTTACTGTTAATTTCTCAGGAGTTGTTTCACCTGTAATGTTTGTTAAGTATTCAGCGATTAATGCATCATAAGCTGCCGTATGACGGAATACTTTTGCTGCTAATCGTTGATTGGTTTCAAATGAAACATTGCCATCAGCTTTTAACTCTTCTACTACGGTTGCGTAATCGCTTGGATCTACTACAACTGAGACAGAACGATAGTTTTTCGCAGCTGAACGAAGCATTGTAGGTCCACCGATGTCAATATTCTCAATCGCTTCAGCAAGCGTTACATCCTCTTTTTCAATTGTCTTTTTAAATGGATATAAGTTTACAACTACAAAGTCGATTGGCGAGATATTATGCTCTTTCATTTGTGCTTGATGCTCTTCATTATCGCGTAACGCTAATAAGGCACCGTGAACGTTAGGATGCAATGTTTTTAAACGACCGTCTAAGATTTCTGGGAAATCAGTTACTTCAGAAATTCCGATAACGTCAATGCCGTTTTCTTCTAGAGTACGCTTTGTACCGCCAGTTGAAATAATTTCTACTCCTAAGTCCTTTAATTCTTGTGCAAATGAAACAATACCTTCTTTATCAGATACGCTAATAAGTGCGCGTTTTGCTGTCATTTTGTAAACTCCTCCTGATCCGATCTCTCATTTAAAATCTTTCTTTCACTACTACTCTACCATAGTAAAGGATTAAAACTTTTTTGACAAGGTTACATCCTATTTATTTAACTGCGGCTTGTTCAAATAATTCATTTAGTACCGCGGGATAAAATTGATGTTCAATTTCATGAATGCGGGCCTCAACGGTTTCTCTTGTATCGCCTTTTTCAATGCGAATAGCCTGCTGATCAATAATTGGTCCTGTATCCATTCCTTCATCTACAAAATGCACGGTAATTCCAATCACTTTTACTCCTGCATCAAAAGCTTGACCAATAGCATCAATCCCAGGAAATGCAGGTAAAAGCGACGGATGAATATTAACAATACGATTTTTGTATGGCTTAAGCAACGTCGAACCAACTAATCGCATATATCCTGCTAAAACAAGAAATTCTACTTTAGCTGATGTAAGCTCTGCAAGAATTGCTGCTTCATACGCTTCTTTATTTTCATAGTTTTTAGGCGAACAAACAAAGCATGGTATTCCACATGCTTTTGCTCGTTCAATTACGTATGCATCGGGTTTATTGCAAACAACAAGCGCAATATTTGCTTTTAATCGACCTGACTGAGTTGCTTCGTAGATGGATTGAAAGTTACTGCCGTTTCCAGAAGCAAACACTGCAATATTTATCATGCAAACGTCCCTCCAGCAAATTCAACACCTGTTCCTTCTTTTACACGTCCGATAACAAATGCTTTTTCGCCTTCGTTTTCAATTGCTTCAATGACTTTATTCATATCTTCAGGTTCAACAGCTAAAACAAATCCGATTCCCATGTTGAATACTTCGAACATTTCTTTACGGTCCAGCTTGCCTTGCTCTTCAAGGAAATCAAACACGTATGGAATTGGCCAAGAACCGTAATCAATTTCTACACCTAAACCTTCAGGAAGCATACGAGGGATATTTTCAACAAACCCGCCTCCAGTAATATGAGCCATACCTGCAATCTTAGCTGCATGTAATGCTTTTAGGACAGGCTTCACGTATATTTTTGTTGGCGTTAATAACTCAACTCCAAGCTTTTCGTTAAAACCAGCGTAAGTTTCTTGAAGATTTAATCCTTGATCATCAACGATTTTACGTACAAGAGAGTAGCCATTGCTGTGAATACCGCTAGATGAAATACCGATCAACAGCTGTCCAGCTTTAATCTCATCTCCAGTAATAATTTCTGACTTTTCTACTGCTCCTACTGTAAACCCTGCAAGATCATATTCATCTTCTTCGTATAAACCTGGCATTTCAGCTGTTTCTCCGCCAATTAACGCACAGTTAGATTGTTCACAGCCGTCTGCAATTCCTTTTACAATCGATTCAATTTTTTCAGGAACTGCTTTCCCGCAAGCAATATAATCTAAGAAGTAAAGAGGCTCTGCTCCTTGTGCTAAAACGTCGTTTACACACATGGCCACTGCATCCACACCGATTGTGTCATGCTTATCCATCTGAAAAGCAAGTTTCAATTTTGTTCCTACTCCATCTGTACCAGAAACAAGAACAGGCTCTTTTAAATTCAATGTAGATAAATCGAACATTCCGCCAAAGCCGCCGACTGTTCCCATAATACCTGCACGAGCAGTGCGTTCTACGTGCTTTTTAATACGTGAAACAGCTTCATATCCTGCTTCTAAGTCAACTCCAGCTTGTTTATATGAATATGACATGTTGTCACTCCTTTTTTACGTTAAAACTAACAAGTTACCTTTTCATGAGGGTGTACAGTATCTGGATAAATTTCAGTTGGATACTTTCCAGTGAAACATGCCATACACTGTCCGCCGTTGCCTTCATACTGTCTGCCGATTGCATCTACTAACCCTTCGTTGCTTAAGAAAACAAGTGAATCAGCTTCAATCAATTCACGAATTTCTTCAACAGAGCGCGTAGCAGCAATTAGCTCAGAGGATGACGACGTGTCAATTCCATAAAAACATGGATTTTTGATAGGTGGTGAACTGATGCGTACATGTACTTCAGTTGCTCCTGCTTCTCGAAGCATACGAACAATGCGACGGCTTGTTGTGCCGCGAACGATAGAATCATCTACCATGACAACACGTTTACCCTCTACAATTTTACGTACAGGAGACAGCTTCATTTTTACACCTTGTTCACGCAATTCTTGTGAAGGCTGAATGAACGTACGGCCTACGTATCGATTCTTAATTAAACCTAATTCGTATGGAATTCCTGACTGTTCTGCAAAACCAATCGCTGCTGAAATACTTGAATCGGGAACGCCTGTTACAACGTCTGCTTCAATCGGTGACTCAACTGCAAGTTGTTTCCCAAGGTTTTTACGAGCAGAGTGAACATTGATTCCATCAATATTGCTATCTGGTCTTGAGAAATAAATATATTCCATACTGCAAATTGCGCGGTTTACGTTTAATGTGAAACGTTCTGATTGAATACCTTCATCGTTAATAATGAGTAATTCACCCGGCTCTACATCACGCTCATGAACTGCTCCAACAATATCGAACGCACATGTTTCAGAAGCTACTACATAAGCATCACCTAATCGTCCAATTGATAACGGACGCAATCCGTGAGGGTCAAGTGCAACCATCATCGTATCTTCTGTTAAGATAACGAATGCGTATGCGCCTTTAACCATGGATAAAGCATTTTTTACTTTATCTTTCATATCTTCATAGCCGCTTCGTTTAATTAAATGAGCAAGTACTTCTGTATCTGATGTTGATTGAAAAATACTCCCTTGGTTTTCCAGCTGATGCTTTAATGCATTTGCATTAACCAAGTTTCCATTATGAGCTAACGCAAGGCTTCCGCTATGAGAGCGGAAGTGAAGGGGTTGAACATTTTCAAACCCTCCGCCTCCAGCTGTTGCATAACGAACGTGTCCAATTGCTGCTTTACCGTTTAGTTGCTCTAACTCTCCGTGGCCAAATACTTCGTTAACAAGACCGACGCCTTTCATTACTGTCACTTTTTCTCCGTCTGTTACAGCAATACCAGCGCCTTCTTGTCCGCGGTGCTGCAAGCTATGCAAACCGTAATAAGCAATCTGGCTTGCATTTTCATGTCCCCATACACCGAATACGCCACATTCTTCGTTTAAGCCTTTGATTTCAGCAAGCATGGAAGCGCTCCTTTCCAAGCAGTAGTTAATTCTTCAACTGATAATTGAACAAGAACATTTTCTTGATGTTTAACAGTTAATGTTGCGTCTTCTGTTACGCGTCCTACTAATGTTACATCTTGTACAAGCATTTCGAATTTTTCTTTATTCTCTGGAGAAACCGTTACGATAAAACGCGATTGTGTTTCACTGAATAGCTCTGCTGTTGCTTCGCCGTCTACCGTTACGTCTATACCTAATCCGCTGCCGTTCATCACTTTTTCAGCTAGGGCTACCGCGAATCCTCCTTCTGCAATATCGTGAGCAGATTGAACTGCACCTTCACGAATTGCTTGAAGAAGCTGATCTTGACGTGTTTTTTCAACTGCTAAATCTAATTTAGGTGAATGCCCAAATACCGTACCGTTTTCTAGTACTTTTTGAAGCTCAGTACCTGCGAATTCTGCTTCTGCTTTACCAATAACATAGATTAAGTCATCTTTTTGCTTCGCATATTGAGTTGTAATATGGTTGATATCGTCGATCAAACCAACCATTCCGATAACAGGAGTTGGGTAAATTGCTTCACCTTTTGTTTCATTGTAAAGAGATACGTTACCGCCGATAACCGGAGTCGATAGCTCACGGCAAGCGTCGCTCATACCGTCTGTTGCTTTTTCAATTTGCCAGAAGATTTCTGGTTTTTCAGGGTTACCGAAGTTTAAGCAGTCTGTAATTGCAAGAGGCTGTGCACCTGAACATACAAGGTTACGAGCAGCTTCTGCTACTGCAATACGGCCGCCTACTTCTGGGTCTAGGTATAAATAGCGAGAGTTACAGTCTGTTGTCATCGCTAATGCTTTATTTGTATCACGTACACGAACAACCGCCGCGTCAGATCCAGGAGATACAACTGTGTTTGTACGTACTTGATAGTCATATTGGTTGTAAACCCACTCTTTGTTTGCAATAGTAGGCTGTTTTAAAAGTGTTACTAACATATCACTGTGATTTTCAACAGTAGGAGCATATGCTGACTGCTCTTGGAACTCACGATAGTATGCTGGCTCTTGAGATGGCTTATGGTATACCGGTGCATCTTCTGCTAATGCATCTACAGGAACATCTGCTACTACTTCTCCGTTATGAGTTAAACGAAGGCGCTTATCGTCGGTTACGTGACCAACTGAAACAGCTTCTAATCCGTATTTTTCTACGATTTCTACAATTTCGTTTTCACGGCCTTTTTCAACAACGATGAGCATGCGCTCTTGAGATTCTGAAAGCATCATTTCATATGGTGTCATACCTGTTTCACGCTGAGGTACAAGATCAAGGTTCATTTCAATACCAGAACCTGCTTTACTTGCCATCTCTGCTGAAGAACTTGTTAAGCCCGCAGCACCCATATCTTGAATACCGACTAAAGCGTCACACTTGATAAGTTCTAAGCAAGCTTCAAGAAGAAGTTTTTCCATAAATGGATCTCCTACTTGTACAGCAGGACGTTTTTCATCTGACTGATCAGATAATTCTTCAGAAGCAAATGTTGCGCCGTGGATGCCGTCGCGGCCTGTTTTTGCTCCTACGTACATAACCGTGTTGCCAACGCCTTTAGCTTGACCTTTTTGAATGTCTTCGTGATTAATTAAACCCACACACATAGCGTTAACAAGTGGATTTCCTTCATATGAAGCTTCAAACTGAATTTCTCCGCCTACTGTTGGGATTCCTACACAGTTACCGTAACCTGCGATTCCCGCTACTACTTCCTCAAACAAATGACGAACCTTTGGAGATGTTAATTCACCAAAACGCAAAGAGTTTAAAAGTGCAATCGGTCTTGCTCCCATTGAAAAGACGTCACGAATGATACCACCTACACCAGTTGCTGCTCCTTGATAAGGTTCAATCGCTGATGGATGGTTATGACTTTCGATTTTAAATACAACGGCTTGGTTGTCACCAATATCAACGATACCAGCTCCTTCACCAGGACCTTGTAATACTTTTTCACCCGTGATAGGGAATTTTTTCAGTACAGGCTTAGAGTTTTTATAACTGCAGTGCTCTGACCACATAACGGAGAATAAACCTGTTTCTGTATAATTAGGAGTACGACCAAGCAGTTGCTCTACATTCGCAAACTCTTCGTCTGTTAATCCCATGTCTCGATATAACTTTTGTTCTTTAATTTGCTCTACATTTGGTTCAAGAAGTAACGACATTTTGTTCCCTCCACTGCTTTACGATTGATTGAAATAATTTAAGTCCGTCCGCGCTTCCTAAAAGATCGCTTACCGCTCTTTCTGGGTGAGGCATCATTCCTAATACGTTGCCTGTTTCGTTCGTAATCCCTGCAATATCTTGAAGACTTCCGTTTGGATTATCACCTGCGTATTGGAAAAGAATCTGGTTGTTTTCAATCAATTTTTGTAACGTGTGTTCATCACAATAGTAGTTGCCTTCACCGTGTGCCACTGGAATAGCAATTACTTCATCTTTGCCATAAGCATTTGTAAACATTGTTTCGTTATTAGCTACTTTCAAATTCACTGTTTTACAGATGAATTTTAAGTTTTCATTACGGCGCATAGCACCTGGCAGTAATCCTGCTTCTAATAAAATTTGGAATCCATTACATACACCTAGTACTGGCTTTCCTTGGCTTGCTGCTTTTTTTACAGCGTCCATTACATTTGAGAAGCGAGCGATAGCACCTGAACGAAGGTAATCTCCATATGAGAAACCACCTGGAAGCAAGATACCATCATATTGATCTAATGATTCTGTATCGTGCCAAACGTAATCTACTTCTTCACCAAGCTCATCTTTGATAGCATGATACATATCGACGTCACAGTTTGATCCTGGAAAAACAATTACAGCAAATTTCACTGTACGACAACCTCCTCAACCTCGTAACGGTAATCTTCAATTACTGTATTAACTAAAAGCTTTTCACACATTTCTTTTACGCGTTCATCTAATGAATCTGTGCTGTCGATTGTTAGCTCTAAAAATTTACCGATGCGTACTTCTTCTACTTCTTCATAAGACATACGGTGCAATGAATTTTTAACGGCTACTCCTTGAGGGTCTAATACACTTTCTCTTAATGTGACAAATACTTTTACTTTATACATGGTTGGGTTATCCTCCGATTCGCTGTAAGATTTTTTCGTATGCTTCTGTTAAACCGCCTAAATCTCTGCGGAATACATCTTTATCTAATTTTTCGTTCGTATGAACATCCCAGAAGCGGCAAGTGTCAGGTGAAATTTCATCCGCTAAAATAATGTCGCCTTGAGAAGTACGGCCGAATTCTAATTTAAAATCTACCAAGAAAATATCTTTATCTTTGAAAAATTTCGATAATATTTCGTTGATTTGAAGTGCTTGTGCCTTTAAACTATCAATCTCTTCTTGAGTTGCAGCCTTAAGGAAAATCGCATGTTCTGCAAGAATTAACGGATCACCAAGCGCATCGTCTTTGTAATAAAGTTCAACGATTGGCTGTTCAAAACGAATACCTTCTTCTACGCCAATTCGCTTCGCAAGGCTTCCTGCTGTAGCATTTCGTACAACAACTTCAAGCGGGACAATTTCTACTTTCTTAACCGCTTGTTCATGATCTGAAAGCTGCTTCACAAAGTGAGTTGTAATCCCTTGCTCATGTAACATTGAAAATAGTAAACTACTAATTTGATTGTTCAACTGTGCTTTTCCGCTAATCTCCGCTTTTTTCTGACCGTTGAATGCTGTAGCTTCATTTTTATAAGCAACCCACAATACATCTTGCTCATCAGTAGCGTAAATTTTTTTCGCTTTTCCTTCATAAAGTAACTCTTGCTTTTCCATGCTGTCACCTCTACATACAGAATATTCAGATACACTATCTTAGATAAAGGCAAGGACGTGCCTTGCCTTTTTTATTAAAGACCTAAACGTTCAAAGATCATATCTACATTTTTTAAATGGTGCTTATGATCGAAGCAATCTTCAATCTCTTCTGGTGATAAGTGGCGAGTAATGCGCTCTTCGCCTTCAATTAAAGAACGGAAAGGAACTTGCGTTTCCCATGCTTCCATTGCTTTTGGCTGTACTAAGTCGTATGCTTCTTCGCGTACCATGCCTTTATTGATTAGTGTTAACAGCACACGCTGTGAGTAAATTAATCCTAGTGTACGATCCATGTTGCGCTTCATATTGTCAGGGAATACTGTTAAGTTTTTAACAATGTTTGCAAAACGATTTAACATGTAATTTAAAGCAATCGTTGCATCAGGTAAGATAACACGCTCTGCCGATGAATGAGAGATGTCACGCTCATGCCAAAGCGGTACATTATCATAAGCTGTAACCATATAGCCGCGAATTAAGCGAGCAAGTCCCGTTACGTTCTCAGAACCGATTGGATTACGTTTATGAGGCATTGCAGATGATCCTTTTTGACCTTTTGCAAAGTACTCTTCAACCTCACGTGTTTCACTCTTTTGAAGACCGCGAACTTCTACTGCAAATTTCTCAATAGATGTCGCAATCAACGCTAGTACTGACATATAGTGTGCATGACGGTCACGCTGTAATGTTTGCGTAGAGATTGGTGCTGGTGAAATTCCTAACTTCTCACATACGTATTTTTCAACGAAAGGATCGATGTTAGCGAACGTTCCAACTGCTCCTGACATTTTACCGAATTCCACTTCAGCTGCAGCACGTTTTAAACGCTCTAGGTTACGCTTCATTTCTTCGTACCATAATCCCATTTTCAAACCAAATGTCGTTGGCTCAGCGTGTACACCGTGCGTACGTCCCATCATAACCGTATACTTATGTTCTTGAGCTTTTTCCTTTAGTACTTCTACAAAGCGCTCTACGTCACTTAGCAAGATTTCATTAGCTTGCTTTAATAAATAAGATAGAGCTGTATCAACTACGTCAGTTGAAGTCAAACCGTAGTGTACCCACTTGCGCTCTTCACCAAGCGTTTCAGATACTGCACGAGTGAAAGCTACTACGTCATGACGCGTTTCTAATTCAATTTCATTGATGCGGTTAATATCAAAAGATGCATTTTGACGAATTAACTTCACATCTTCTTTCGGAATATGTCCTAATTCTGACCATGCTTCGCAAGCTAGAATTTCAACTTCTAACCAAGCTTTAAATTTATTTTCTTCTGTCCAAATAGCTGCCATTTCTGGTCTTGTATAACGTTCAATCATGTTGTTACTTCCTCCGTTCTTTCCCAAATTCCTAGAGATTCGGCTTTTTCTATCGCCTCATCTATCTTATCAGCTAATACCGTGATATGTCCCATTTTTCTCTTCTCTTTTGCAACTTTTTTTCCGTACAAATGCAAGTGCATATCATCTAAACATTCGATTTTTGCCATTGTGTTCTCAATATGTTCCCCTAATAGGTTAACCATAACAGCAGGTTTTAATAAAGTCGGCTGTGCTAGGGTCCAGTTACAAATGGCTCTTACATGCTGCTGAAATTGAGAAAGATCACAAGCATTGATTGAATAATGACCTGAATTATGAGGTCTAGGTGCCATTTCATTTATATAAAGCTGACCTTCTTCAGTTAGGAACATCTCAACTGCTAATGTACCAACTAAATCTAATCCTTTTGCTATTTCTTGCGCATATTGAAGAGCTTTCGCTTCTTGATCTGCTGTAATACGTGCCGGAACAATCGTTTGGTGCAAAATATGATGCTTATGAATGTTCTCAGCTACTGGTAAACATACCGTTTCGCCTTTTGCATTGCGGTGTACAATAACTGATACTTCTTTATCTAAGTTCATCCACTGTTCTACAATGCATTCCGACTGTGCTAATAGCTCAGCTGCTTCACGAATATTATTCTCATTTTTCACTAGAACTTGCCCTTTACCGTCATATCCGCCTCGGCAAGTTTTTACGACACATGGATAACCAATTGTTTCGACAGCTTTTAAAAGTTCTTCTTCAGTCGTAACGATTGCGTAATCAGGAACGTCTAGATTAAGCTTTGTAATCATTTCTTTTTCTAAACGACGATTTTGTGTAACGGCTAGTAAATGACTGCCTTGTGGCACGTAGCATTTTGTTTCTAGCCATTTCATCATCTCAACATCAACGTTTTCAAATTCATAGGTGATGACATCTGACACTTCAGCAAGCTGTTCAACCGCTTTTCTATCATCATAGTTGCCAATGACTTTAATATCTGCTACTTGACCGCAAGGAGAATCTTCTGTTGGTTCAAGCACTGCAATGTAATAACCCATTTCTTTAGCAGATAGTGCAATCATTCTTCCTAGCTGTCCACCGCCTACGATTCCAATTGTTTTACCAGGAGGTATAAGTAAATTAGACAAGTTGATCACTACTTTCTAACACGGATGATTTAATAGACTCTCTACGATTTTCAAGTTGATCACTTAACGTTGGATCCTGTGTTGCTAAGATTTGTGCTGCTAGCAGGCCTGCGTTCGTAGAACCAGCTTTTCCAATAGCTACTGTAGCTACCGGTACGCCGCCCGGCATTTGAACAATCGATAAAAGTGAATCTAAACCATTTAAGTTACTTGATTTAACCGGTACACCTATTACAGGTAAAATTGTTTTTGCAGCAATCATACCAGGTAAGTGAGCAGCGCCACCAGCGCCAGCAATAATAACTTTAATCCCTCGTTCTTTAGCAGTTTCAGCGTACTCAAACATATAATCCGGCGTTCGATGTGCTGATACAACTTTCTTTTCATATTCAATATTTAATTCATCTAAAATGTCACACGCATATTTCATAGTGCTCCAGTCTGACTGACTGCCCATTACAACAGCAACTTTTACATTCATGAATAAAAGCTCCTTTTTCACGTTATAAAAAAACCTAGGGTACGTTATGGCTCACTAAAGGAAAGCCACAACTACCCTAGGTTTCATGTATCAACATTCCTTTTGAAAAGGAATCATGTTTACCTATTTAGTAATTGTACTCTCCTCATAGTCCAATGATTTACGGTCATCGGGTAGAAACTCGTGGGCCATATTCCCACTATTATATGAGGTTTCGGATATCTCAATTGACAACTTAATAATAACAGCCAAACCAGAAAAAAGTCAACCCAAAAATCGAATGTTTACTATTTTTATCATTAAAATGTTCGTATTTAGAGACTTTTCCCTTCGAAAACAATCTGTTGCTTTACCGGAACATACTCTTTTTTACCATTTATTTCTTTTTCTTCAAAGATAGGCTTTTCCATGCGTCGAACGGGCATATACCCATCTTTTTTCATCCGATCTAAACAATTTGCGATTGTTTCATTTTCCTGTAATTCGTATAGTACTTTTTTTGATTTCTTACCCAAAATGCAGCCTCCAGTTTGAAAGAAGTTTCTTACAACGTCAAAAAGAACTTTTATAATAAAAAATTAAATGAATCCACTATAGTGTAACATAATTTAAAAGTTAAATTCACGCTGTAATTTTTAGAAACAAAAAAAGACTAGTCATTGAATGACTAGTCTTTTTATTGGCCTGGCAACGTCCTACTCTCACAGGGACAAAGTCCCAACTACCATTGGCGCTAAAGAGCTTAACTTCCGTGTTCGGTATGGGAACGGGTGTGACCTCTTCGCTATCGCCACCAAACAAGAGATTGTTCTCTCAAAACTAGATAACAGTTTGCTGAGTAAAGCTTACGCTTTTAAAAGTTTGGTTAAGTCCTCGATCGATTAGTATCAGTCAGCTACACATGTCGCCACGCTTCCACCTCTGACCTATCAACCTGATCATCTTTCAGGGATCTTACTA
>NZ_JAJEKD010000059.1:0-240 GCF_021029645.1 Priestia sp. TSO9 | reverse complement strand
AGGTTGATAGGTCAGAGGTGGAAGCGTGGCGACATGTGTAGCTGACTGATACTAATCGATCGAGGACTTAACCAAACTTTTAAAAGCGTAAGCTTTACTCAGCGAACTGTTATCTAGTTTTGAGAGAACAAAACTTTTTAAAAAAGTCTTGCTTTCTTTATCAAATCATGTATAATATAATATGTCTGGTGGCGATAGCGAAGAGGTCACACCCGTTCCCATACCGAACACGGAAGTTAA
>NZ_JAJEKD010000058.1:0-243 GCF_021029645.1 Priestia sp. TSO9 | reverse complement strand
AAGCGCCCGTAGCTCAATTGGATAGAGCGTTTGACTACGGATCAAAAGGTTAGGGGTTCGACTCCTCTCGGGCGCGCCATAAACGGGAAGTAGCTCAGCTTGGTAGAGCACTTGGTTTGGGACCAAGGGGTCGCAGGTTCGAATCCTGTCTTCCCGACCATTTATGGGGCCTTAGCTCAGCTGGGAGAGCGCCTGCCTTGCACGCAGGAGGTCAGCGGTTCGATCCCGCTAGGCTCCACCAAT
>NZ_JAJEKD010000057.1:0-246 GCF_021029645.1 Priestia sp. TSO9 | reverse complement strand
ACTTGAATTTTAATGGGACGGATCAGTTTACGGTATTGGTGTCGGATGGTCAAGGAGGAACGGCGGTTTCAACGGTGACCATTAACGTTATCCCTGTAAATGATCCCCCAATTACGTCCAATGTCAGTTTTACGATTGCGGAAGATAGCACGTTAATTAATCGAGTAGTGGCGGTAGATCCTGACGGAGACCCGTTAACGTTTAGCCTGCAAACAACGCCAGGCAACGGAGTAGCTGTGGTGAATA
>NZ_JAJEKD010000056.1:0-254 GCF_021029645.1 Priestia sp. TSO9 | reverse complement strand
CTGACATTGGACGTAATTGGGGGATCATTTACAGGGATAACGTTAATGGTCACCGTTGAAACCGCCGTTCCTCCTTGACCATCCGACACCAATACCGTAAACTGATCCGTCCCATTAAAATTCAAGTTGGGTTGATAGCTAAATGTTCCATCTGCATTCACCACGGCTACTCCATTTACTGGTGCAACCTGTAGCTGGTAACTAAGAGGGTTTCCATCCACATCGGTCCCTACCACTGCTCCTACCACAGGGCT
>NZ_JAJEKD010000055.1:0-255 GCF_021029645.1 Priestia sp. TSO9 | reverse complement strand
TACTCTCACAGGGACAAAGTCCCAACTACCATTGGCGCTAAAGAGCTTAACTTCCGTGTTCGGTATGGGAACGGGTGTGACCTCTTCGCTATCGCCACCAGACAAGAGATTGCTCTCTCAAAACTAGGTAACAGTTTGCTGAGTAAAGCTTACGCTTTTAAAAGTTTGGTTAAGTCCTCGATCGATTAGTATCAGTCAGCTACACATGTCGCCACGCTTCCACCTCTGACCTATCAACCTGATCATCTTTCAGGG
>NZ_JAJEKD010000054.1:0-255 GCF_021029645.1 Priestia sp. TSO9 | reverse complement strand
ACAAAGTCCCAACTACCATTGGCGCTAAAGAGCTTAACTTCCGTGTTCGGTATGGGAACGGGTGTGACCTCTTCGCTATCGCCACCAGACAAGAGATTGCTCTCTCAAAACTAGATAACAGTTCGCTAAGTAAAGCTTACGCTTTTAAAGTTTGGTTAAGTCCTCGATCGATTAGTATCAGTCAGCTACACATGTCGCCACGCTTCCACCTCTGACCTATCAACCTGATCATCTTTCAGGGATCTTACTAGCTTA
>NZ_JAJEKD010000053.1:0-257 GCF_021029645.1 Priestia sp. TSO9 | reverse complement strand
CTTTTAATCAGAGGGTCGAAGGTTCGAGTCCTTCATGGCTCATTTTAATAAGCGGAAGTAGTTCAGTGGTAGAACACCACCTTGCCAAGGTGGGGGTCGCGAGTTCGAACCTCGTCTTCCGCTCCATATAAAGCGCCCGTAGCTCAATTGGATAGAGCGTTTGACTACGGATCAAAAGGTTAGGGGTTCGACTCCTCTCGGGCGCGCCATAAACGGGAAGTAGCTCAGCTTGGTAGAGCACTTGGTTTGGGACCAAG
>NZ_JAJEKD010000052.1:0-258 GCF_021029645.1 Priestia sp. TSO9 | reverse complement strand
AGGGACAAAGTCCCAACTACCATTGGCGCTAAAGAGCTTAACTTCCGTGTTCGGTATGGGAACGGGTGTGACCTCTTTGCTATCGCCACCAGACAAGAGATTGCTCTCTCAAAACTAGATAACAGTTTGCTGAGTAAAGCTTACGCTTTTAAAGTTTGGTTAAGTCCTCGATCGATTAGTATCAGTCAGCTACACATGTCGCCACGCTTCCACCTCTGACCTATCAACCTGATCATCTTTCAGGGATCTTACTAGCTT
>NZ_JAJEKD010000051.1:0-258 GCF_021029645.1 Priestia sp. TSO9 | reverse complement strand
GGATCAAAGCTCACTTACAGCTCCCCGAAGCATATCGGTGTTAGTCCCGTCCTTCATCGGCTCCTAGTGCCAAGGCATTCACCGTGCGCCCTTTCTAACTTAACCATTAGCGAATAAATGGTACAACATACTGTTGTGTTATTTATTGGTTTGATTAAAGAAAAGTTTCACTTTTCCTCAGCAATTACTGTTATCTAGTTTTCAAAGAACAATCGCAACCAAAATTCTTCTTATCTAATAAGAAGAAAGTAGTGTGCT
>NZ_JAJEKD010000050.1:0-272 GCF_021029645.1 Priestia sp. TSO9 | reverse complement strand
AAGGTTCGAGTCCTTCATGGCTCACCATTTATATTCACACGCGGGTGTGGCGGAATTGGCAGACGCGCTAGACTTAGGATCTAGTGTCTTACGACGTGGGGGTTCAAGTCCCTTCACCCGCATCTTTTATTAATTTCATATATACGCGGAAGTAGTTCAGTGGTAGAACACCACCTTGCCAAGGTGGGGGTCGCGAGTTCGAACCTCGTCTTCCGCTCCACATATATAAGTCCTGCCGGGGTGGTGGAATTGGCAGACACACAGGACTTAAA
>NZ_JAJEKD010000016.1:0-371100 GCF_021029645.1 Priestia sp. TSO9 | reverse complement strand
CTAACGTCATAGAAGCAAGCTTCTAATCAGTTCGCTCGACTTGCATGTATTAGGCACGCCGCCAGCGTTCATCCTGAGCCAGGATCAAACTCTCCGAAGAAATGTTTGACTTGCTCAATTTAAAAAATAAAAATTAACGTTGACGTTTACTATTTCGTTCAGTTTTCAAAGAACTCTTGTCTTAAAGCGACTCCTATATAATAACACTTTATAAGAATCGTTGTCAACACTTTTATATAACTTTTTTAAAACTACTAAAAACTTATATGTATTTTGCTGACTTTTTATATATTACCAAAATGAAAAGCCTATGGCAAGGTTTTTTTACATAAAAAAAGCCCCTGATTTTTCAGGGGCTCTTTTTATTCTTCCGTTTCTTCAGCTTCAATTATTATATCTGTCTCTTCATGTTCATCTAATTCATCTAATACTTCGTCTTCATCTTCTGAAGTTTGTACTTTTGCAACCGTTGAAACAAACTCTTCGTCTCCTAAACGGATGACTTTGACACCTTGTGTGTTACGGCCCATCTGTGAAATATCTGAAACAGAAACACGGATAAGAACGCCGCTTACTGTGATAAGCATAATATCTTCTTCTTGAGATACGCATTTCAGTGCGACAACATCACCATTTTTATCAGTGATATTACATGTTCTTAAACCTTTACCGCCTCTTGTTTGTACACGATATTCTTCAATCGGCGTACGTTTTCCGTAGCCATTTTTCGTAATGATCAAGACATCTGATTGTTCTTCGAGAATCTCCATACCGATTACTTCATCTTCTGAATCGAGAGTGATCCCTTTAACTCCAGTAGCCGTACGTCCCATTGAACGAACATCATTTTCATTAAAACGAATTAACATACCCTTCTTCGTTCCAATAACCATATCGCGCTTACCATCTGTCAATTTAACAGAAATCAATTCATCTTCTTCTCTTAAATTCAAGGCGATAAGTCCACTATTTCGAATGTTCTCAAAAGAAGATAAAGGTGTACGCTTAGAAATTCCTTGTTTTGTAGTAAAGAATAGATACCAATCGTCTACAAATTCATCGACGCGAATGATGGCATTTACCCACTCACCTTTGTCTACTTCTAACAAGTTAATAATAGGTATCCCTTTAGCCGTTCTTCCGTACTCTGGAATTTCGTATCCTTTTGTCCGATAGACTTTTCCCTTATTTGTAAAGAAGAGAATCGTATCATGAGTAGAAGTTGTTAGAAGATGTTCAACGAAATCATCTTCGTTTGTATTCATTCCTTGAATACCTCTTCCGCCTCTTCGCTGACTCTTATACGTAGAAACAGGCAAACGTTTAATATAGCCGTTGTGCGTTAAGCTAATAACAATATCTTGGCGAGGAATCAGATCCTCGTCTTCGATAATTTCCGCTCCTCCGCTTACGATTTCTGTTCGACGTCCGTCATTGAATCTTTCTTTTACTTCTATTAGTTCTTCTCTAATAATTTCTAATACTTTTTCTTCATCTGCTAAAATAGCTTTTAATTCAGCAATTAGCGCTAATAAAGATTGGTATTCCGCTTCAATCTTCTCTCGCTCTAATCCTGTTAAACGCTGTAGTCGCATATCCAAAATAGCTTGCGCTTGTTTTTCAGATAATGAAAACTGAGTCATTAATCCTTCACGTGCAATATCTGTTGTTTGAGAACCTCTAATTAAAGCAATAACGGCATCTAAATTATCAAGAGCAATCTTTAAACCTTCTAAAATATGCGCACGTGCTTCTGCTTTTCGAAGTTCAAATTCAGTACGACGGCGAATAACCACTACCTGATGGTCTAAGTAGTACTGTAGACATTGCTTCAAGTTCAATACTTTTGGCTGTCCATCTACTAACGCAAGGGTGTTAATGCCAAAACTTGTTTGAAGAGATGTCTGCTTATATAAGTTGTTTAATAAAACATTTGCATTTGCATCACGTCTTACTTCAATAACAATACGCATACCCGAACGGTCAGACTCATCTCGTAAATCCGTAATTCCATCAATCTTCTTATCACGAGCTAGCTCGGCAATTTTTTCAATTAGCTTTGCTTTATTTACTTGGTATGGTAGTTCATGAACAATAATAGTTTGTTTACCATTGCTTTGTTCTTCAATTTCTACTTTTGCGCGAACAATAATAGAACCTTTTCCAGTTTCATAAGCTTTACGAATTCCGCTGCGGCCAAGAATTTGTCCTGCAGTTGGGAAATCCGGTCCTGGAATAATCTCCATTAACTCTGCAATTGTGATATCAGGGTCTTGACTTACAGCTAAAACGCCGTCAATGACTTCCCCTAACTGATGCGGAGGAATATTTGTCGCCATACCTACCGCAATTCCGGCTGAACCGTTTACAAGTAAATTTGGAAATCTAGCAGGTAATACAATTGGTTCACGTTCAGAACCATCATAGTTATCTTGGTAATCAATTGTATCTTTATTGATGTCACGTAAAAGTTCCATCGAAACTTTTGACATTCTTGCTTCTGTATAACGCATAGCTGCTGCTGCATCTCCATCAACAGATCCAAAGTTTCCATGACCGTCAATTAGCATATAACGATAGCTAAAATCTTGTGCCATACGAACCATGGTTTCATATACAGCTGAGTCACCGTGTGGGTGATACTTACCAATTACTTCTCCTACGATACGAGCTGATTTTTTATATGGCTTATCCGATCCCATACCTAAATCATTCATTGCATATAAAATACGACGGTGCACGGGCTTAAGTCCGTCTCTTACATCTGGTAAAGCACGCGATACAATTACGCTCATTGCATAATCTAAAAAGGATGCGCGCATTTCTTGACTAATATTTACTTCTCTTATTTGAGAGTTTGGTTTATCTGACATCGATAAGAACCTCCTTCGCGAAGTTCAGTATAGTAATTCATATATATGTAAACGCAGGATAGAACCTATCTCTATCCTGACGTTTATATACCCTTTGTAAAAAATATAAAGGGTATTACCGTTCATTTAAATATCGAGATTTTTTACGTACTGAGCATTTTCTTCAATGAAATTACGGCGTGGTTCTACTTTGTCGCCCATTAAAATTTCAAATGTCTCATCAGCTTCAATTGCATCTTGCAAGTTCACCTGAAGAAGGGTACGGAATTCTGGATCCATTGTTGTTTCCCATAGTTGTTCAGGATTCATCTCTCCTAAACCTTTGTAACGCTGAAGGTTTGGTTTTGCGCCTTCAGGGAAAGAAGCTAATACCTCTTCTAATTGACGATCGTTGTACGCGTACTCCACTTTTTTACCTTGTGAAACTTTGTAAAGAGGCGGCTGGGCAATGTACACATATCCGTGCTCAATAATCTGTCTCATATAGCGATAGAAGAACGTTAGAAGAAGCGTACGAATATGCGCACCGTCTACGTCTGCATCTGTCATAATCACAATTTTATGGTAGCGGGCTTTCGAAATATCAAAATCGTCACCAATACCCGTTCCTAGAGCGGTAATGATTGTACGAATTTCGTTATTAGATAAAATTTTATCTAAACGCGCTTTCTCTACGTTGATAATTTTACCACGCAAAGGCAAAATAGCTTGGAAATGACGGCTTCTTCCCTGCTTAGCTGAACCTCCGGCAGAGTCACCCTCTACTACATACAGTTCGCTAATAGAAGGATCTTTTGATGAACAATCTGCTAATTTACCCGGTAAGTTTGAAATTTCAAGCGCGCTTTTACGTCTTGTAAGCTCACGAGCTTTTTTAGCTGCCATTCTTGCTCTTGCAGCCATTAAACCTTTTTCAATTACCTTTTTCGCCACAATAGGGTTCTCTAGCAAGTAAGTTTCTAAGTGTTCTGCAAATACGGAGTCAGTAATTGTTCTTGCTTCACTATTTCCCAGCTTTGTTTTTGTTTGTCCTTCGAACTGCGGATCTGGATGCTTAATAGAGATGATAGCTGTAATTCCTTCACGAACATCTTCACCCGTTAAATTGGCGTCACTGTCTTTAAATACGCTGTTTTTACGTGCATAGTCGTTAATTACACGCGTTAACGCTGTTTTAAATCCTGCTTCGTGCGTTCCACCTTCATATGTGTGAATGTTGTTTGCAAAAGAATATAAATTACTTGTATAGCTATCGTTATATTGAATAGCAATTTCTACAGAAATGTTGTCTCGATTACCTTCAATATAGATCGGCTCTTCGTGAATCACTTCTTTCGAACGGTTTAAGTGTTCAACGTAAGACTTAATTCCGCCTTCATAGTGATATTCACGTCTTTTATCTTCTTCACGTTTGTCTTCAATCGTAATTTTAATGCCTCGATTTAAGAAAGCTAACTCACGCAGACGATTAGCTAACGTATCAAAATCGTATTCAAGCGTTTCTGTAAAAATTTCACCGTCTGGATGGAATTGAATAACAGTACCTGTTTTATCTGTTTCTCCGACTACTTTTAAGTCAGCAGCTGGTACACCTCGTTCATATTTTTGATAATGAACTTTACCGTCACGATGTACGTGTACTTCCAAAGAGGTAGAAAGTGCGTTAACAACTGAGGCACCTACACCGTGTAATCCACCGGATACTTTATAGCCGCCGCCGCCAAATTTACCTCCGGCATGAAGAACCGTTAAGATAACTTCAACGGCAGGTCTGCCCATTTTTTCTTGAATACCAACCGGAATTCCACGACCGTTATCTTTGACTGTAATACTATTATCCTTTTCGATAATAACATTAATTTCATCGCAATAGCCGGCCAGCGCTTCATCAATACTATTATCTACAATTTCCCATACAAGATGATGTAAACCCTTTGCGCTCGTCGATCCAATATACATCCCCGGACGTTTACGAACAGCTTCTAATCCTTCTAATACTTGTATCTGATCAGCTTCATATGCTTGTACTTCTTTTTGTTCCATCGTCAAATGTATCACCTACACTTTTTTTTAACAGCAAACTGCTGTATTTATCATTTTGTATTATGTTTTTCGAATATTATGTGGAAATAATACGGAGCCTTTAATGTATTTGCCATTTGTTTACTTATGCACAAAATTTTCATAATCGAGGGTACGAGTTGAACTATATAGACTTAAAACTATAATGATATCATATTTCAGTTAGATTGCCTTGCGAAAAGTTTTTAGACAGATCAATTGCTATTTGACCTTTTGAATTTGGCCAGCTTCTACGTGATATGTAGCGGCTTTTTCTAAGGTCTCGTGATGAATTCCTTCAATGCTCGTTGTCGTTACAAACGTCTGAACTTTTCCTTGAATGGTATTTAGCAAGTGTGATTGACGAAAATCATCTAATTCAGACAATACGTCGTCTAAAAGCAAGATTGGATATTCACCTACTTCTTGATGAATTAACTCAATTTCAGCAAGCTTTAACGATAAAGCAGTCGTCCGCTGTTGCCCTTGTGAACCAAATGTTTGAACGTCTTTTTCATTAACGTAGAAAAGAAGATCATCACGGTGTGGTCCTGCTAAGGTGACACCTCTATCAATTTCTCTACTTTTTATTTTATCAAACTTTTGATGATATGCTTCTAACATTTTCGACAAATCTGCATCTTCTGATACATCAATTGAATTCTTATACTCAATTTTTAATGTTTCTAAGCCTCGACTGATCCCTTTATGAATAGGCTCTGCCCACTGTTGGAGTAACTGTAAAAACTCAAAACGTTTTTTTAAGATTTTCGCCGCCATTTCACTTAACTGTAACGTAAGTACGTCTAAAAGTGAAAGATCCGTTTGTTTTTTTGTCTGCAGCTGCTTCAAATATTGATTTCTTTGCTGCAAAATCTTTTGATACCTGCTTAAATCATGCATGTACACAGGCGAAACTTGACCAATTTCCATATCGATAAATTTGCGCCTTACTTGCGGACTCCCTTTAACTAGGTTCAAATCCTCCGGAGCAAACATGACAGTGTTAATTGATCCTATATATTGACTGAGTTTTTTCTGCTCAATGTGATTATATTTTGCTTTTTTCCCTTTTGTTGAGATGACTAAATCCAGTGTAACAGGCCCTCTATGCTTTTCTACAATGCCCGATAGCTTTGCATACTCACAGTCCCATTTAATTAATTCTTTATCGTTGGATGTACGATGAGATTTAGCCATAGATAATACGAAGATCGATTCCATCACGTTTGTTTTACCCTGTGCGTTTTCACCCAAAATGACGTTTACTTTATTTTCAAAAGGAATCGTTGTCTTCGTATAGTTTCGGTAATTTGTTAAAGTAATTTCTTTAATATACAAACGTTTCACCAACTTTAAGTAATAACAACAAATGATCCTGCAGCCGGTATATCCACTTCGTCATTTGCATATAATTTACGTCCGCGGCGCTCTTCTAGCTCCCCGTTCACATATACTTCGTGCTCACTTAAAAACCATTTTACCATTCCACCTGTTTGAATGACGTCTGCTAGTTTTAAAAACTGGCCAAGCGTAATGTATTCAGTTGAAATTTTAACCTTTGTTTTCATGCGACTCTCTCACTTTCTAATGATGTATCTCTATTTTACTAAATAATTCTCCTTGAGAAAAGAAAGCTACTAGTACGGCATGCTAGTAGCTTTCTGAGATTTAATATGTTCGCACTGGTAAAATCAGCTGCAGCATTGAATCATCCTCTAATGTTCGAATGACAAATGGACGCATCGCACCAGTGAAGTTAATTTTGATATCTGTTCCTTCGAGCGCTTTTAATGCGTCTAACATATATTTTGCGCTAAAAGAAATTTTTAATTCTTCTCCTGAGATAGACTGACTTTGTACCTCTTCAATTACTTTTCCGATTTCAGGAGAGTTAGAAGAAATTTCAACAATCCCTTCATCCAGCGTAGATAGTTTTACTACGTTGTTTCTTCCTTCACGAGCTAATAAAGAAGCGCGGTCAATCGATTGTAAGAATTCTTTTACGTTCAATATAACATCCGTTTTACTATCGGCTGGGATCAATCTTGAAGTATCAGGATAATTTCCGTCCAATAATCTTGAGAAGAACAGTAAGTGTTTTGTTTTGAATAATACTTGATTTTCCGTGATAACAATGTCTACTAATTCATGAGAATCATCAAGGATCTTACTGAATTCACTTAAACTTTTACCTGGAATAACCACATTATACGTTGCTTCATTTCCAGTTTCAATGGTCGCTTTTCGCAAAGCTAGACGGTGACTGTCAGTGGCAATACACGTTAATTCCTTGCCATCGACTTTCCAGTTTACACCTGTCAAGATAGGTCGTGTTTCTGAGGTGGACACTGCAAAGACAGTTTGTCGAATCATGTTTTTTAATAAGTCCGTCGGTAATCTAAACATGTTGTTTTCTTCGATCTGTGGCAAATGAGGATACTCTTCTGCATCTAAACCATTTAAGTTAAATTCAGCTTTTCCTGAACGAATGATTGTTAAAAAGTGACTTTGGACGTCTAATTCTACAATGTCTTTAGGAAGCTTTTTGACGATTTCACTAAAGAAACGAGCTGGGAGAACAACGCTTCCAGGTTTGTGGATATCAACAATCTCTTTTCCTTCTTCTTCGTTTGGAATAAACGATTCAATTGAAATATCCGAATCACTTCCGGTTAAGGTAACACCTTCTTCAGTCGCTACAATTTTAATCCCCGTTAAAATTGGAATTGTTGTTCTAGAAGATACAGCTTTCATAACATCTTGAACGCTTTGAACTAGATAGTCTTTCTGTATGATAAATTTCATAATAATTAATCCTCCTTAAAAGTAGGTTTAAAAGCTTATTATTTATTATATTTTAAGATAGTAGTAGTAATAGGGGCTGTGGAAATGTGGATAACCCCCAAAAACGTGAGAACACAGCCTATCCACATGTGGACAGACTGTGTACAATCCTAACTCACTTATACACAAAATACAAGTAAAAAAAGCCTATATTTTTAGTGATTCACTTATTTCTTTAATTTGTTTTTGTAGGTCAGTATCTGTTTGAACAAGTTTTGAGATTTTTTCATGCGCATGGATGACAGTAGTATGGTCTCGCCCGCCAAACTCTTCTCCAATTTTAGGCAGCGAAAAATCCGTTAATTCGCGAGAAAGGTACATGGCAATTTGTCTAGGAAACGCTACTGACTTTGTACGTTTCTTCGCTTTGAAATCATCTAATTTTATATTAAATTCTTGTCCAACAATCTGTTGGATGTCTTGAATCGTAATAACCCTAGGTTTTGAACTAGGAATGATATCTTTTAATGCTTCTGCTGCTAAATCAGCGTTTATATCTTTATTAATTAGTGAAGAATAAGCTACTACACGAATAAGTGCTCCTTCTAATTCTCTAATATTTGAATCAATCTGATTGGCGATATAAAGCATAACTTCATTTGGAATAACTAAGCCGTCCGCTTTGGCTTTTTTTCGCAAAATAGCAATTCGTGTTTCTAAATCTGGTGGTGTGATGTCTGTAATAAGGCCCCATTCAAAGCGAGAGCGAAGTCGGTCTTCAAGTGTAGGAATTTCTTTCGGCGGTCGGTCACTTGAGATGACAATCTGCTTGCTTTCTTCGTGAAGCGTATTAAACGTATGGAAAAATTCTTCTTGTGTTTGCTCTTTACCTGCTAAGAATTGAATATCATCAATTAGTAAAACATCTACATTACGGTATTTGTTACGGAATTCTACTGCTTTATTATCACGAATAGAGTTAATAAACTCATTTGTGAATTTTTCAGATGATAAGTACACGACTTTAGCGGCAGGATTATGATCTAACACATAGTGGCCTATGGCGTGCATTAAGTGTGTTTTGCCTAATCCTACTCCCCCGTAAATAAAAAGCGGATTATAGGCTTTAGCCGGCGCTTCTGCTACTGCTAAAGAAGCTGCATGCGCAAATCGATTTCCAGATCCGATAACAAATGTATCAAAGGTATACTTCGAATTTAGCATGCTTTGAGGAAATTCTGATCCTTCGTCTTTATTGACTTTCTTTTTAGGAGTTTGAATATCGAATTCTTCCTCGGCCTGGTTAGGAGGAATAATAAATTTCACATCTAACTCTTCCCCCGTAAGATCGTAAAGTGTTTCAGCAATTAAATTAGAATACCTAGATTCTAACCAGTCCCGTGCAAAATCATTAGGCGCAGTAATAATGAGCGTGTCTCCCTGTAAAGCATGAGCTTTTGTCGATTTGAGCCAGGTTTCAAAACTAGGTTTGCTTAATTTTTTTTCAATTTGATCTAAAGCTCTATTCCATAAATCATGAATGTTTTCCAACGAGCAATCCCTCCTTTTTCTAGCTTTTATGCGCTTTGTACAACTCTTGTACAACCTGTACAAAACCTTATGCATAAAAAATTTATATTTATACAATTTCTATTATGTGGGTAAATATATATTATAGAAGAAAGCCGACTATTCGACAGATTCCACATGGTGTGGATAACTTTATACAGTGATAGTGGAAATGATGTCCACAAGTTTTCCACAGTCTGTGGATAAAAACCAACTGTGGAAAAGTAATTAAGAGTGAAAACAAAAATATAATATCAAAGAATTCGGCATGATGCAATGAATTTTCGAAACTTATCCACAATCACTACACCTTGTGGAGAAAAGTTTTCCACAACACAAGATAGTGTGCATGAGTTGTCGATAAGGAATGGAAAAGTAGAAAAATGTCGAAAAAACTTATCCACAAAGGTTTAAGAGAAGAATTTGAATAAAAAAGAGGCTTTTTATAACATTTGTTGTTGTAGTTTTGTTCAGTAACGATGCGATCGCATCTGCTAGAGAAAGAAAAAGTGATAAAAAGGAAAATTTTTTTCTTTAATAAATCAATGAATTTTATTGATTAGGTATAGACAATTGGGTTATAAAAATATTAGAATGAAGAAGATTGAGTAAAACAGATAATGAAACCAAGAGATTGAAAATTTTATTTTTTAAATAACATTGACATCTTCTTAGTCTTTTCATTATAATTGCAAGGACTGTCTTTTTCAGTTATTCCTCGAGGAGGTGTTTATAGATGAAAAGAACTTACCAACCAAACAAACGTAAGCACAGTAAAGTACACGGTTTCCGCGCTCGTATGAGCTCAGCGAATGGACGTAAAGTTTTAGCTCGTCGTCGTCGTAAAGGAAGAAAAGTATTATCAGCATAATAGACCACTGACGCCAGTGGTCTTTTTTCGCTTTATAAGACTAAAATCACCTCTGTTCCTGTAGGGACTACATAAGAGCATGACCTGAAAAAGGGCAGGAGTTGTTAAAAATGAAAAAAAGATATCGTATAAAAAAGAATGATGAATTTCAAACAGTTTTTAAAAAGGGCAAGTCCGTAGCAAATCGCCAATTTGTCTTGTATGTTCTAGACAAACCGGATCAAGAACATTTCCGCGTAGGATTCTCTGTGGGCAAAAAGATTGGAAATGCCGTGACTCGTAATCGAGTTAAGCGCCTTGCTAAACAAATTATGTTTGAATTCACACCGTATTTAAAGCAAGACAAAGATTATATTGTAATTGCAAGGCAGCCTGCTGCAACAATGAGCTATGAAGAAATTAAAAGCAGCTTGCAGCATGTCTTTAAGCGTGGCAAATTACTTACACATAGACAAAACGATTAATAAACAATAGAAGAAAACCCTTTAATAGCTGTTGTTTTTCTACCGCATCCTTATATAATGGATTTTGACGCACTTTCAGAATTGAAAGGTGAACATGTAGAAGGAGGAAAAACAGGTGAAGAAGAAGTTGTTTTTAGGAATAACGCTTATCTTTCTATTAACTGTTTTAGCGGGTTGTACGGAAATTAACCAACCTATTACAGATGATAGTAAAGGTTTTTGGAATGAGTATGTTGTGTATCCGCTGTCATTAGTCATTACGTATCTGGCGGAGGTATTTAAAAGCTATGGAGTTGCGATTATCGTTGTCACAATCCTGATTCGCTTACTTATTCTACCGCTTATGATTAAACAGATGAGAAACACGAAAGCAATGCAGACGCTTCAGCCGGAAATGCAGAAGTTAAAGGAGAAGTACAGTTCAAAAGATGCCCAGACGCAGCAGCAATTGCAGAAAGAAACGATGGCATTATTTCAAACTTACGGAGTAAATCCTTTAGCTGGATGCTTTCCAATTCTAATTCAAATGCCCATTCTTATTGGGATTTTCCACGCGATTACACGAACGTCGGAAATCGCAAACAACAGCTTTTTATGGTTTGATTTAGGTGCGCGTGACCCGCTATTTATCTTACCAATTGTCGCAGGAATCACAACGTTTATTCAGCAAAAGATGATGATGGCCGGGAATGCAAGTCAAAATCCTCAAATGGCTATGATGCTTTGGGTTATGCCGATCATGATTGTAGTTTTTGCAATCAATTTTCCAGCCGCCTTATCTCTTTATTGGGTAGTGGGAAATCTATTTATGATTATTCAAACCTACTTCATTAAAGGGCCAGACTTAAAACAAGCGAATATTGAAGGGGTTAAAAAATGAACGAAATCACAATTACGGCCCAGACGATTGAAGCTGCTGTTCAAGAAGCATTAGATGCTTTAGAAGTAGAGCGAAATCAAACAAATGTAGAAATAATTGAACCAGGCAAAAAAGGATTTTTAGGAATCTTTAAGGGAAAACCTGCAGTTGTAAAAGTTACAAAAATAGTTGACCCTGTAGAGGAAGCGGTTCATTTTATTACAAATGTTAGCCGTGAAATGGGGATTTCGATTCATACGAACGTCAAAAAAACCTCGAGAAACTGCATAATTGAGATTAGTAGCGATTCTGCGGGAATGTTGATTGGAAAACATGGACAAACCCTTAATGCGCTCCAGCTTCTCACACAACTGGTAGCTAATCGATACAGTCAGCAATTTTTAAATGTTGTATTAAACCCAGAAGGCTACCGAGAAAAACGAAAAGAAATGGTCGAAAAACTGGCATTAAAAATAGCGAATCAGGCGATTAAAACGAATCGATCTGTTCAACTAGAACCAATGCCTTCGCATGAAAGAAAAATGATTCACCAAGTGTTAGCTAAAAATTCTTTAGTTGAGACACACTCTGTCGGAAAAGAACCGAAAAGAAGTATTTTGGTTCAGCCCGTCGGAAAAAAGCACTAGCAAAATGCGCTAGTGCTTTTTTATGTTTACTTTTATCAAGCTAGCGTTCAAAAAATCAAGTTACATACGTTGTTATTCACATGTGGATAAGTTAAAATAGTACATACTGCCTGTTTTCCTTACTGTGTATAACAGAAGAACGTTAGAGATGTTCCAAATCGGTGAATTGTGGTATTCTATTTATTTGGTTCATACAAATTACGGGCCTTAAAATAGATGTTTTTGTTCGTGGAAAATTGTTAACGATGATAGTATATAACATCGTTTAAAATAAAAGGTTTATAAAATGAAATGAGGTGAAGTTGGTGTTAGATTTTGATACAATTGCGGCCATTTCTACACCAATGGGAGAGGGAGCTATTGCCATCGTCCGCCTGAGTGGTGAAGAAGCCATTACGATTGCAGATCGTATCTTTAAAAGCGTTTCGAACAAACGATTAACAGACGTAGCTTCTCATACTATTCACTACGGTCATATCGTAGATCCCAAGACAGAGCAAGTCGTCGAAGAAGTGATGCTTTCCATTATGAAAGGTCCCAAGACATTTACTAGAGAAGACATTATTGAAATTAACTGTCACGGAGGAATCGTATCCGTTAATCGTGTGCTGCAGTTAGTTATTGCAAATGGTGCCCGTTTAGCTGAGCCGGGTGAGTTTACAAAACGAGCATTTTTAAATGGTCGAGTAGACTTATCACAAGCAGAAGCTGTCATGGATTTAATTCGTGCCAAAACAGATAAAGCGATGAATATGGCGATTGGCCAAATGGAAGGGCGTTTGTCCAAACTAGTACGTCATTTACGACAGGAAATTCTGGAAACACTTGCCCACGTAGAAGTAAACATTGACTACCCAGAATATGACGATGTAGAGGAAATGACTCACCAAGTATTGATTGAAAAAGCTTCAAATGTACGCCAAGAAATTGATAAGCTTCTTCAAACCTCTCATCAAGGGAAAATTTTAAGAGAAGGATTGGCGACGGTTATTATTGGACGTCCTAATGTAGGGAAATCTTCTCTTCTAAATAGTTTAGTGCAAGATGCAAAGGCCATTGTCACAGACATTCCCGGAACGACGCGAGATGTAATCGAAGAGTACGTCAACGTGCGAGGAGTTCCTCTGCGATTAGTTGATACAGCTGGAATTCGTGAAACAGAAGATATTGTAGAACGAATTGGTGTGGAACGCTCTCGTCAGTATTTGAAAGAAGCAGATTTAATTTTGCTTGTGTTGAATTTTAATGAAGAACTAACGGACGAAGATAAAAAGCTATTTGAAGCTGTAAAAGGCATGGACGTTATCGTGATTGTGAATAAAACAGATCTTGAGCAAAAAATTAATCTAGAGGAAGTGCAGCAATTTGCTGGTGATCATCCAATAGTGACGACTTCGCTTCTTCAAGAACAAGGAGTAGATCAGCTTGAAGAAGCAATCGCAGCTCTTTTCTTTGGAGGGACAATTGAATCTCAAGATTTAACATATTTATCTAATACGAGACATATTGCGCTTTTAACGCAAGCAAGAGGAGCTATCGATGAGGCCATCACAGGCATTGAAAGTGGTGTTCCAATCGATATCGTCCAAATTGATTTAACAAGAACGTGGGAACTATTAGGTGAAATTATTGGTGATGCTGTTCACGAAAGCTTAATTGATCAGTTGTTCTCTCAATTCTGTTTAGGAAAATAGATTATTAAAGGAGGCTACTATTATGCAATATGAAGGTGGACAATATGATGTTATTGTCATTGGAGCAGGTCATGCAGGTTGTGAAGCGGCACTTGCTTCTGCGCGTATGGGTGCTAAAACGTTAACCTTGACCATTAACTTAGACATGGTGGCGTTTATGCCCTGCAACCCTTCTGTAGGCGGTCCTGCAAAAGGTATTGTAGTACGTGAAATTGATGCTCTTGGCGGAGAAATGGGTAGAAATATCGATAAAACTCATATTCAAATGAGAATGTTAAACACAGGAAAAGGTCCAGCCGTTCGAGCACTTAGAGCTCAAGCAGATAAATTTGCTTATCAGCATGAAATGAAAAAAACATTAGAAAATGAAGAAAATCTAACGCTTATGCAAGGCATGGTAGAAAAGTTAATCGTAGAAGACGGTGTATGTACGGGCGTTGTCACTCAAACGGGAGCTGTGTATAAAGCTAAAACAGTTGTTATTACGACAGGGACATTCTTACGCGGGGAAATTATTTTAGGTGAACTAAAATATTCAAGCGGTCCTAATAATCAACAACCAGCTATTAAGCTTTCTGAACACTTAGAGGAGTTAGGACTGGATATGGTCCGTTTTAAAACAGGAACTCCACCTCGTGTTAATAGCTCAACTATTGATTACAGCAAAACGGAGATTCAGCCTGGGGATGATGTGCCTCGTGCTTTCTCATACGAAACAACACAGTACATTACAGATCAACTGCCTTGCTGGTTAACATATACAAGTGAACAAACTCATCAAATTATTGATGACAACCTCCACTTATCTCCTATGTATTCTGGGATGATCAAAGGTACTGGACCACGCTACTGTCCATCTATTGAAGATAAGGTTGTGCGATTTAATGATAAACCGCGTCACCAAATTTTCTTAGAGCCAGAAGGACGAAATACGCAAGAAGTATATGTTCAAGGCCTATCAACGAGCCTTCCTGAGCATGTACAGCGTCAAATGCTTGCGACAATTCCTGGTCTTGAAAAAGTCCAAATGATGCGTGCGGGCTATGCTATTGAATATGATGCAATTGTTCCGACTCAGTTATGGCCAACGCTTGAAACGAAGAAAATTAAAAATCTTTATACGGCTGGACAAATTAACGGAACATCTGGTTATGAAGAAGCTGCAGGCCAAGGTCTTCTTGCTGGAATTAACGCGGGAAGAAGAGCGCTGGAACAAGAAGAAGTCATCTTAGGACGTTCTGATGCTTATATCGGTGTATTGGTGGATGATTTAGTAACAAAAGGAACAAATGAACCGTATCGTCTACTAACGTCTCGTGCAGAATATCGTTTATTGCTTCGTCACGATAACGCTGATTTACGTCTTACTGAAATTGGTCGTGAACTAGGATTAATCAGCGATGAGCGCTATGCTAAATTTGAACAAAAGAAAGCGGAAATCGAGCAAGAGAAGAAACGTCTTTTCTCCTTTATTATTAAACCGAATGAAGCTGTTCAACAACTGATTAAAGAAGCTGGCGGAAGTGAATTAAAAGATGGCATTCGTGCGACAGATTTACTTCGCCGCCCTGAAATGACATATACTCATATTCATCAATTAGCACCAGCTGACGAGACGGTAGATCCTGAAGTAGCTGAACAAGTAGAAATTCAGGTGAAATACGAAGGATATATTCAGAAATCACTTCAGCAAGTTGAACGCTTGAAGAAGTTAGAAAACAAAAAGATTCCTGATTATATCGATTATGATGCAATTAACGGTTTAGCTACAGAAGCACGTCAAAAATTAAACCAAGTGCGTCCACTAACGGTAGCGCAAGCTTCACGTATTTCTGGAGTCAACCCAGCTGATATTTCAATCTTGCTTGTTTATATTGAACAAGGGCGCATCGCTAAAGTATCAAATGATTAAAACTCTTAGGCGCGAAGAAAGGGAAACTCAATGAATATTCAACAGTTTCAACAGCTATTAGAAGAAAAGGGAATTTCTCTTTCTTCTAAACAGCTGAATCAATTTGAAAAGTATTATCAAGTTTTAGTGGAATGGAACGAAAAAATGAATTTAACTGCGATAACTGATCACGGTGAAGTGTATGAAAAGCATTTTTACGATTCTATTTCAGCTGCTTTTTTTCAAGACTTTACAGAAATTGAATCCATGTGTGATGTAGGTGCAGGAGCAGGATTTCCAAGTATTCCGATCAAAATTTGCTTCCCGCATTTGCATGTAACAATCGTTGATTCGTTACAAAAGCGTATTACGTTTTTAACGCATCTTGTAAATGAGCTTGAACTAGACAATGTCACACTATGTCATGATCGAGCTGAAACATTTGGTAAAAAAGAAAGTATTCGCGAGTCATTCGATCTTGTAACGGCAAGAGCCGTGGCACGTATTTCGGTTCTTAATGAATTTTGCTTGCCGCTTGTTAAAGAACAAGGCCGCTTTTTAGCAATGAAAGGTGCTTCTGCCCCTGAAGAATTAAAAAATGGAGAAAAATCTTTCCAAGTATTAGGTGGAAAAGTGAAGTCGATTGAACATTTCCAATTGCCTTTGGAGCAAAGTGAACGTTACATTATTTTAATAGACAAAATAAAGAAAACGCCTAAAAAATATCCTAGAAAACCTGGTACCCCAGTTAAGCTTCCACTAGAGTAGGCATTAAATAGATAGAGAAGAGAATGTTTCATATGAAACATTTTCTTCTCTATATTTTCTGTTTAGAAAGCAGGATATGATTAAAAAACATCGAATTAGTTTAAGGCGGGATTTTCCTGAAGGTGGTGTGGGACTATGAAATCTGCTTTTTCACGTTTCTTTAATTTAAAAGAAAAAGATGAGGATATTCATGTAGAGATTGAAACTGTCCAAGATGAAAATGTCGAAAAAGTTTTAAGAGATGAAGTAAAACAAATTAGGGTTTCAAGTATTATTCCGAATCGTTATCAGCCGCGTACTGTGTTTAATGAAGCAAAAATTGAAGAGCTAGCTCTTACTATTCATACACACGGTATTATTCAACCTATTGTGGTTCGACCGACTGAGGGCGAAGAATACGAATTAATTGCTGGAGAACGCCGGTGGAGAGCTGTACAAAGCTTAGGATGGGATACGGTTCCTGCAATTGTGAAACATTTTAACGATACAGAAACGGCCTCTGTGGCTTTAATAGAAAACTTACAACGTGAAGAGCTAACGGCTGTCGAAGAAGCACTAGCCTACGCAAAGTTAATTGAGTTACATAATCTTACCCAAGAGGCATTAGCTCAACGTTTAGGAAAAGGCCAATCCACAATTGCAAACAAGCTTCGTTTGTTAAAGCTTCCTGTTGAAATACAAGAAGCAATCAAACAAAAATTGATTACAGAGCGACATGCAAGAGCGCTCATTCCCCTCAAAAATCAAGAAAAACAACTTCAAGTATTAGCTGAGATTATTGAAAAACAATTAAATGTAAAACAAACGGAAGATCGAGTAGTTAAATTGTTAGAAACGCAGGTTAAAAAGCCAAAAGCAAAAAGAAAAGCGTTTAGTAAAGATACGCGTATCGCAATGAATACAATTCGTCAATCCTTGACAATGGTTAGTGACAGCGGTATTTCATTAAACACGGAAGAAGAAGAGTTTGATGAATATTTTCAGTTTACTATTAAGATTCCGAAAAAATAAAGAAATAGCCCTCATCTTTTTTTGATGAGGCTTTTTTATCAAAGTTTTTCGTCAGAAAATTCAATGAACAATTAAACTGTCTGGACAAATGGGATGGAAATGAAAGTAGGTGACAACATGGGGAAAATTGTGGCAGTTGCGAATCAAAAAGGCGGAGTTGGAAAAACAACAACCGCTGTTAATTTAGGAGCTTGTTTAGCTGAACAAGGAAAAAAGGTTCTACTTGTAGACGGAGACCCCCAGGGTAACGCTACGAGTGGAGTTGGCATAGATAAAGCAGATGTAGATGAATGTATTTATAATGTAATCGTGGAAGATATGGAAGCTAAGAACGTTGTTCGTTCAACAGCCGTCGAAAATTTATCAATCATTCCCGCGACCATTCAATTAGCTGGTGCAGAAATTGAATTAGTGTCGACTATTTCACGTGAAGTTCGACTTAAGAGAGCTTTAGAAACGGTGAAAGATCACTTTGATTATGTTATTATTGATTGTCCCCCTTCTCTTGGTTTACTGACATTAAATGCGTTAACGGCAGCTGATTCTGTTTTAATACCTGTACAGTGTGAATATTATGCGCTTGAAGGATTAAGTCAATTGCTAAATACCGTTAGATTAGTCCAAAAACATTTGAATAATCAACTGCGTATCGAAGGTGTATTGCTGACTATGCTTGACGCACGCACAAATTTAGGACTGCAGGTAACAGCAGAAGTGAAGAAGTACTTTCAGGATCGCGTTTATCAAACGATTATTCCTCGAAATGTTCGTTTGAGCGAAGCACCTAGTCATGGTGAACCAATTATCTTATATGATGCAAGATCTAGAGGGGCCGCAGTTTATACGGAACTTGCAAAGGAAGTGATTTATAATGGCGAAAGGATTAGGGAAAGGAATTAATGCCTTATTTTCAGGCTTAGATGCACAGGCTGATGATTCAATTCAGGAAGTTGCTATTCACGAACTCAGACCCAACCCCTATCAACCACGTAAAACGTTTAATAAAGAAGCAATTAATGAGTTAAAGCAATCTATTTTACATCATGGCATCTTACAGCCTATTGTAGCTCGCAAAAGCATTAAAGGCTATGAAATCTTAGCGGGTGAAAGAAGATTTAGAGCTGCTAAAGAAGCCGACCTTGCTACTGTTCCTGTCATTATAAAAGACTTTTCAGAAAAGCAAATGATGGAACTAGCTTTGTTAGAGAATTTACAGCGTGAAGATTTGACGCCAATTGAAGAAGCAACCGCTTATCAATTGCTTATGGATAAGCTCGATATGACACAGGAGCAACTTGCTACACGACTGGGAAAAAGCCGACCTCATATTGCTAACTATGTTCGCCTCTTGCAACTGCCTGAGGAAATTCAAACCCTTATTTCTACTAATGAATTGTCTATGGGCCATGGGCGTACGCTAGTCGGTTTGAAAAATAAAGCGCTTCTACCTAAAGTCGTTGAAAAAATACGCAAGGAACAATTAAATGTCAGACAGTTAGAGGCTTATATTGCCCACTTAAATAAAGCCGTTCCACGTGAAACATCAAAAACTAAAAAAGATAAAGATTTATTTATAAAACAAAGTGAAACACAGCTTCGTGAACGTTTTGGTACCTCCGTTCACATTACACAAAGTAAGAAAAAAGGAAAAATTGAAATCGAATTTTTCTCTAAAGAAGATTTAAACCGTCTTCTTGAATTATTTAACGATCTTTCTCAGACTAACAAATCTTCTGTATAAAAAAGGTTGTCCTAGTTTTAGGACAACCTTTTTTATTGTTTATATTGTCTTACCGTTTGGTAAATTGAAGAATTATTAAATTCTTTCTCTCGTTCGTTGTGCGCAGTCTCAATACTTTTCGCAATTAAATCGGCAATGCACATAACGAGGTGAAGCCTCGTATTTTGCAAGACGAAAAACTCCATAAATCCGCTCACGTTGACAACCCCTGTTATATGAATATCTCCGACTGGTGGCAATTCTTTATTAACACCTGCTCCAGGCTTGACGGGCCCAACGCCAAGTGATGCAGAGCCTACACTTTTCATACGGCCTAAGCAAGCATCAATTCCAATAATAAAAGGATTTGGAAAAAGCTTTTGAATATGTTTTAACGTTTCTTTCAAATTAACCGCATGAACAGGCTCTTCTAACGTTCCAAAAATATGAAAAGATGAAACTTTTTTTTCATTCAGTTTTGTTCCGACTAATGGACCCAATGAGTCCCCAGTTGAACGGTCCGTTCCAATACATACAAAAACAATTGGTCTGTCTTTCTGTGCTGGAAGTAAAGATAGTAACTGTGTACTCAGCTTCTTTGTAGCAGATTCCTCATCATGAAATACGCGGGTTGAATGTTGTGTCTTCTCAAAGAAGGGAGATTTTAAATTCATAGGGTCCACTCCTTATACATAATAGTAACAGTATACGAAGATTTTGAAGATTCTATACATATATTTCGTTGATTGGGGGAAAATCGATGTGGAGAGCCGGGTGTAAATGGATATTCTTAATTATGGGAACGATGATAGGTGCTGGATATGCTTCTGGAAGAGAACTATGGCAGTTTTTTGGTGAAGAAAGCGGACTTGCTATTTTTCTATTTTCTATTATTTTTGCGATTTCTTGCAATGTGATTATGCAAATCAGCTATCGCTATCGAACCAATCAATTTTACCCAGTACTAATTGAATTAATAGGAAAGAGATGGGCTGCAGCCTACGACGTTTTAATCGTTTTTTATTTGTTTACGACGACGGTGATTATGATTGCGGGCGGCGGGGCGACATTGGAAATGTGGCATGTTCCTTACTGGTGGGGAATTGGTGCTCTTAGTGTGTTTATCGTCTTTGTTTTTTCAAGAGGATTAAGTGGACTGCTTTCTATCAATTCTTTCGTTATGCCAATCTTAATGATTGGACTAGCTGGCGTACTTCTTACATTTGTTTTACGTCATCCTGGAGTAACTAATTGGCATCTTCAGCATAATTGGCCTGCTGCTTTTACCTTTACGGCTTTGAATATTCTTCCTCTTGTCGCGGTATTATCTACAATTGGAAAAGAAATTAAAAGCAAAAAAGAGATTTATATTGCAAGTGTTGGCAGTGGTTTTTTATTAGGAGGCCTCTCTTTTATTTATAATGAATCACTTATTCAAGTTTCAGGGCTTCTTTCCTCTTATGAAATTCCATTATTCGCTATTCTTAAAGATTTTCCTTATATGATGACGTTTTTAATGAGCATTGTTTTGCTTATCGCAATTTATACGACAGCCGTTTCGGGAATTTTAGGATTGACCGCTCGTTTTCATACTGAAAAGGTGCAATCTCTTTGGAAACTGGCAGCCTGCTGGCTGCTTTTAATGATTCCCTTTACAAAGGTAGGGTTTTCTACTTTGATTGCCGTTTTGTATCCAATGTATGGAATCGTCAATTTATTTCTAGTAACAGCCGTTCTGTTGTATCCATTTCGAAATCGCTACAAAAGTTCGTAGAAACTTGCTACAATAGGTTAAAACTTTCTCGTATGCAGATTATGTTACGTTAGGAGCTAAATGTAGTATGAATTCGTTGAAGTCGGTTTTTAAGAACGTGTTTGAGCCATTTTTTCAAGAAGAAACGTGGGCACATATTGGAGAGGGATTTATAAAAATTCTGTTGATTCTACTTATTTCTATGTTTTTAATTCGAATTGGAAAGAAAGCGTTAAATAAATTCGTAGAGGTTCGCACAAATAGCCCTCTGCGTATTTCTGAGCGACGAGAAGCTACGATGGTCCGTTTGCTTCAAAATATTTTTTCTTATGCCATTTATTTCGTTGCGGGAGTTATGATTTTAGAAACGTTATCGGTAGATGTCCGTGGATTGCTAGCAGGGGCTGGAATCGTAGGGCTCGCAGTAGGGTTTGGTGCTCAAAACTTAGTGAAAGATATCATCACGGGATTTTTTATTATCTTTGAAGATCAGTTCTCCGTTGGGGATTATGTTCGAGTAGGAACATTTGAGGGGACTGTAGAAGAAATCGGTTTGAGAACTACAAAGATTAAGAGTTGGACAGGCGAAATTAATATTTTGCCCAATGGCAGTATTGTGGAGGTCACTAATTTTTCGTTACATAACAGCGTAGCTTTCGTTGATGTAAGCATTTCTTATGAAGAAAACATACAAAAAGCAGAACAAGTGATTTTAGACCTGTTAGAAGAATTGCCAAGTCGCTATGAAGATATGGTTAAAACGCCTGAATTGCTGGGGGTTCAAAATATCCATGCAACTGAAGTCACAATGAGGATTACAAGTGAAGTAAAACCAATGAGACATTTCCATATTTCTCGTATGATTCGTAAAGAAGTGCGTACAAGGCTAAATGAACATGGTATTGAAGTTCCATTTCCTCGTATGGTTATGTATAATCGTACAGAAGAAGCACAGCATTCGTCGACGTTGAAAGGGACATAAGGAGGAGAGAGCTGATGACGGAAAAAGAATTTGGTTTAAATGACGTTGTGGAAATGAAAAAACCTCATCCTTGCGGTACAAATGAATGGAAAATCATTCGAATGGGAATGGATATCCGGATCAAATGTGAAGGCTGCGGCCATAGCGTAATGATTCCAAGACGTGATTTTGCACGTAAAATGAAAAAAATTCTTGTAAAGCATGAGGAATAACCTCATGCATTTTCTATGTTTATGCCTTATACTGTAAGGTGGGACAAAATGAGGCACCTTAACCCCATGCGGTTAAAGGTTCTTTATCAAACTTGTATTTCAAAAGTTGACTCACTATAATTGTGACAGGTTAACTTGTTTCGGATATATAAAGAGGAGTGAATAAATATATGGCTTTAACAGCTGGAATTGTTGGTCTTCCTAACGTTGGAAAATCAACATTATTTAATGCAATTACACAAGCGGGCGCAGAATCTGCGAACTACCCTTTCTGTACGATTGATCCTAACGTAGGTATTGTAGAAGTACCTGATCACCGTCTTCAAAAACTTACAGAGCTTGTAAAACCTAAAAAAACAATTCCAACAGCATTTGAATTCACAGATATCGCTGGAATCGTAAAAGGTGCTAGTAAAGGTGAAGGATTGGGAAATAAATTCTTATCTCATATTCGAGAAGTAGATGCGATTTGTCACGTCGTGCGTTGTTTTGAAGATGAAAACATCACGCACGTTTCAGGAAAAGTAGATCCTATCTCAGATATTGAAACAATTAATTTAGAGTTAATTTTAGCAGATTTAGAAACGGTAGAGAAACGTATTGGCCGTGTTCAAAAAATGGCTAAACAAAAAGACAAAGAAGCAATGTATGAATACGAAATCCTAGAGAAACTAAAGAACGCATTTGAAAGTGATCAGCCAGCTCGTGCTGTATCGTTTACAGAAGAACAAATGAAATTAGTAAAACAATTTCATTTGCTAACGATTAAACCTATTCTTTATGTAGCAAACGTTGCTGAAGATGAAGTAGCCGATGCATCTGCTAACGAATATGTAGCAAAAGTGCGCGAATATGCGGCAAGTGAAGGTGCAGAAGTAATTGTTGTTTGCGCACGCATTGAATCTGAAATTGCTGAACTTGAAGGAGAAGAAAAAGCAATGTTCCTTGAAGAACTAGGCATTGAACAGTCAGGTCTAGATCAGCTTGTACGTGCAGCGTACGATTTACTTGGATTAGCTACGTACTTTACAGCTGGTGAGCAAGAAGTACGCGCATGGACGTTTACACAAGGTATGAAAGCTCCTGAGTGTGCAGGTATTATTCATACAGACTTTGAACGTGGATTTATTCGTGCAGAAACGGTGTCATACGAGGATTTATTAGCTGCCAAAACAATGGGAGCAGCTCGTGAAGCTGGAAAAGTACGTTTAGAAGGAAAAGAATACATCGTAAAAGACGGAGACGTTATGCATTTCCGCTTTAACGTATAAGATTAAAAGCCGAAAGAAGATATCTTCTTTCGGCTTTTGTCGTTGGCGAAAATATTAGCATATATTTACGAAACAGCCCGCAATGCGTATTGCTTTGCCTATGGTAGTGTGCTATAATTTTAATTCGTGAGTAATATTTTATTGCTCCTTGCCCGTTTCGGGCCGTTAGACCAAAAGGAGGTGACAGTGATGAGAAAGTATGAAGTAATGTACATCATCCGTCCAAGCATTGATGACGAAGCAAAGAAAGCATTAGTTGAGCGCTTTAACGGCGTATTAACTGATAATGGTGCTGAAATCGCAAATGTTAAAGAATGGGGTAAACGTCGTTTAGCATACGAAATCAATGATTTCCGTGACGGTTACTACATGATTCTTGACGTGGCGGCTACTTCAGAAGCAGTTTCTGAATTTGATCGTCTTGCGAAAATCAACGAAGACATTATCCGTCATATCGTTGTTAAACAAGAAGCATAATTAAACGTTTAAATAAATTGGGTTTTATTTCCTTAAGGAGTGGTTCTGATGATGAATCGCGTAATTCTCGTAGGACGCTTAACCAAAGATCCTGAATTACGTTATACCCCGAGTGGAGCAGCGGTTGCAACATTCACTTTAGCGGTAAACCGCACATTTACAAATCAGCAAGGTGAACGTGAAGCTGACTTCATCAACTGTGTTGTATGGCGTCGTCAGGCTGAAAATGCAGCCAATTTCCTTAAAAAAGGAAGTTTAGCTGGTGTTGATGGTCGACTACAATCTCGCAGTTACGAAGGACAAGACGGTCGTCGCGTATACGTAACGGAAGTTGTAGCGGAAAGTGTGCAATTTTTAGAGCCGAAAAGTGGCGGTGGGGATACGCAACGCAGTAACTTTGCTAACACTGGAGGATCTGGACAAGGCTCTCCATTTGGAGATAATCAGAACCGTAACTCAGGTAATCAAGGTTATACTCGCGTTGATGATGATCCATTTGCAAATAATGGCGAGACAATTGACATTTCAGATGACGATTTACCGTTTTAATTCGCAGTAGATTATCCGGAGTATAAAATTTTATAGAAACTTTTAAGCGGAAGGAGGCGTATCAAAATGGCAGGTGGACGTAAAGGTGGACGCAACAGACGTCGTAAAGTTTGTTTCTTCACAGCAAACGGCATCACTCACATCGATTACAAAGATGTAGATATGCTTAAAAAATTCGTTTCAGAGCGTGGTAAAATTTTACCTCGTCGTGTAACTGGAACAAGCGCTAAATACCAACGTAAATTAACGATCGCTATCAAACGCGCTCGTCAAATGGCATTATTACCATATGTTTCTGGTGAATAATGAACGGTATAAAAAGAGGCAGTAAGGGAATCCTTACTGCCTCTTTTTACATTACATAGGTGCTCTTTTGTCAAATAGTTGCTTCTTATGAATTGAATCGATAAAATAAATAATAGTCTATATCAACGAGGTGAAGTTGTGAAAGGAATTCGATATATTACAGAAGGAGCAGCTCTTTTAGCGCTGTTTGTGGCGCTGTTGCTTTTTTCACTATACATACCTGTTGTGGGAACCATTTTTCAACTAGCGCTGGCTGTTCCATTTATTGTGTATACCGTTCGTCATGGGTGGAAAAAGGCAATATTATTTTTAGTAGTAGGGTTGTTATTGACTTTGTTATTTGGAAATGTGTTGACTCTTCCTTTTACATTTGTATTTGGTATTGGTGGATTAGCAATAGGAATGCTTTACCGACAAAAACAAAAAAGGTATACCATTTTACTAGGCGGAACGGTTGCATTTAGTTTAGGTTTACTTTTATTGTTTGTAGGAGCAAATGTCATTTTTAATGTTAATTTAATGGAGCAAATAAATAATGCTTTAGATCAATCAATTAATCAAAGTATTGAAATGATGAAAAGTTTAGGGCAAGACGTTAAGGAATCTCAAATTGACCAAATGAGAGATGCATTTGATATGTTTAAAAATCTATTGCCTCTATTAATTGTTATAGGTGGAGTTATTCTGGCCTTTTTCTCTCAGCTTATTGCTACGCCTATTCTTAAAAGAACAGGTTATGAGGTGCAAGCATTCCCGCCTTTTCGTGAATTCAAACTTCCTAAAAGTATTCTATGGTATTATTTGATTGCATTAATCTTATCCTTCCCATCTTTTAATATTGAACAAGGTACATTTATGTACGTAGCCATTATCAACATCGTGATGGGACTGCAAATGCTAGTCGTGTTACAAGGGATCTCTTTTATTTTCTATTTCTCACATCAAAAAGGGTATGCCAAAGCAATTCCAATTGTTGTAACAATTTTAGCATTAATTATTCCAATTATCCTTCAAATTGTGCGCATCTTAGGTATAATTGATTTAGGATTTAATTTAAGAAAACAATTAGACACAAAAAAGTAGATATTGTGGAACTTAAAAAAGTAGGAGCTGAAATGGATGCCTGTCTTTACAAAAAAGAACGTTATTCGCTATCCATTTTACTCATTGTATAGTATAGCTCTGATTTTAGTAGGTATCGTGACCTATCATAATTGGATCATAGGAATGATAGGCTTTATATTACTATTAGCCTGTCTTTTTCTATACATGAGAATGGAGCGAATGCTGTCCGATGAGTTTGAAACCTATATTTCAATGCTGTCTCATCGGCTGAAAAAAGTAGGCGAAGAGGCATTAATGGAAATGCCGATTGGGATTATGCTGTTTAATGATGAATATCAAATTGAATGGACCAATCCTTTTCTAGCATCTTGTCTCGGTGAAGACACACTAGTGGGAAGATCATTATACGATGTAGCCGAAAGTATTATTCCACTCATCAAACAAGAAGTGGAAACAGAAGTTGTCACGTTGCATGATCGGAAATTTAAAGTGGTGATTAAACGAGACGAGCGCTTACTGTACTTCTTTGATATTACAGAGCAAATAGAAATCGAAAAATTGTATGAAGAAGAACGAACAAGTTTAGGTATTATCTTTTTAGATAATTATGATGAACTAACGCAAGGAATGGATGATCAAGTTAAAAGTAACTTGAATAGCCAAGTAACCTCTATGTTAAATAGTTGGGCTCAAGAATATGGTATTTTTATTAAACGTACGTCTTCCGAGAAATTTATTGCGATTATGAATGAACAAATCTTAATTCATTTAGAGAGAAGCAAATTTTCTATCTTAGACCAAGTTCGAGAAGAGACGTCTAAACAAAATATACCGCTTACATTGAGCATTGGTATCGGAGCTGGTGCTGCTGATTTACCTGAGCTGGGTGCTTTAGCTCAATCTAGCTTGGATTTGGCCTTAGGTCGAGGCGGAGATCAAGTAGCGATTAAACAGCCGAATGGAAAAGTGAAATTCTTTGGGGGCAAGACAAACCCAATGGAAAAACGGACGCGCGTGCGTGCAAGAGTTATTTCTCACGCGTTAAAAGAGCTCATTACAGAGAGTGGAAAAGTGATTATCATGGGTCATAAGTATCCAGATATGGATGCTGTAGGAGCTGCTATTGGGATATTAAAAGTAGCCCAAGTAAATCAGAAAGACGGTTTTATCGTATTAGATCCTGATCATATCGATACAGGTGTTCAGCGAATGCTAGAAGAGATTAAAAAGAAAGAAGGCCTGTGGGAGCGATTTATTACGCCTGAAGAAGCCTTAAATCTTGTAAGTGATGATACTCTTTTAGTAGTAGTGGATACGCACAAGCCGTCCATGGTTATTGAAGAAAGATTATTACATCGTATTGAAAATGTCGTGGTCATTGATCACCATAGACGTGGAGAAGACTTTATTGAAGATCCTCTTCTTGTCTATATGGAGCCATATGCTTCCTCGACAGCAGAGCTCGTTACTGAGCTTCTTGAATACCAGCCAAAACGATTTAAAATTGATATGCTAGAAGCAACGGCACTTTTAGCCGGTATTATTGTCGATACAAAAAGCTTTACATTACGCACGGGATCTCGTACGTTTGATGCAGCGTCCTTTTTACGTTCTCAAGGCGCAGATACGGTTCTTGTTCAAAAGTTTTTAAAAGAAGATATCACGCAATATGTACAGCGAGCACGCTTTATTGAACATGCAGAGATTTATACAGCAGGTATTGCCATTTCACGAGCTGAACCAAACAAAATGTATGATCAAGTGTTAATTGCGCAGGCTGCAGATACGCTGCTTTCAATCAACGGAGTAGTTGCTTCGTTTGTTATTTCTAAGCGACGGGATAATCTAATTGGTATTAGTGCTAGATCGCTTGGAGATATCAATGTACAAGTTATTATGGAAAGTCTCCAAGGCGGAGGCCATTTAACGAATGCTGCTACTCAGCTTCAAGACATTAGTTTGGATGAAGCTGAAGAACGGCTTAAACAAGCAATTGATGAGTACTTAGATGGAGGTAAAAAATCATGAAAGTAATTTTCTTAAAAGATGTAAAAGGAAAAGGCAAAAAAGGTGAAGTGAAAAATGTTTCAGACGGTTATGCACATAACTTCTTATTAAAAAATGGTTATGCTGTTGAAGCTACAGGCGGTAATGTGAAAGTATTAGAAGCACAAAAAAATAGAGAGCAAAAAGATGCAGCTGCAGAACTTCAAGCAAACAAAGAGTTAAAAGCAACTCTTGAAGAACTAACAGTGGAATTAACAGCAAAATCTGGTGAAGGCGGCCGTTTATTCGGTTCTATCACAAGCAAACAAATTGCTGAAGAATTAAAGAAAAAGCACAAAATTAAAGTAGATAAGCGTAAAATTGAATTAAATGATGCAATTCGCGCATTAGGCTACACAAATGTACCGGTTAAATTACATCCGGAAGTAACGGCTACGGTAAAGGTACACGTGACTGAACAAAAATAAACGTAAGATTGAAAAATAGGTAAATAATATAAAGGGTTGGCGCGGACTTGTATTTGTTCGCGCCAACATTTATGATGAAAGAAAATACTGAAAGAATATAAGAGGGGCATAGAAATATGAGTGATCTTTTTGCTGATCGTCTTCCGCCTCAGAATATTGAAGCAGAGCAAGCGCTATTAGGGGCCATTTTCTTAGAGCCTTCTTCTTTAACCTTAGCATCTGAACTGCTAATACCTGAAGATTTTTACCGGGCATCGCACCAGAAAATCTTTACATGTATGCTGAAACTTTCTGACCAAGGTGAACCGGTTGATTTGGTAACGGTAACGTCTGAATTAGCTGACCAAAAAATCCTAGAAGAAGTTGGCGGCGTATCGTATTTAAGTGATTTAGCTAACTCTGTTCCAACGGCTGCAAACGTAGAGTATTACGGTAAAATCGTAGAAGAAAAGTCGATTTTACGCCGTTTAATTCGTACTGCAACGCATATTGCTTCAGAAGGATATGCAAGGGAAGACGAAGTGGAAGTTTTATTAAATGAAGCGGAAAAAAACATTTTAGAAGTAGCACAGCGTAAAAACAGCGGTGTGTTTCAAAATATTAAAGATGTACTTGTACAAACGTACGATGATATCGAAGTTCTTCACAATCGAAAAGGTGACATTACAGGTATTCCAACCGGGTTTAGTGATTTAGATAGAATGACAGCAGGGTTCCAGCGAAATGATTTAATTATTGTAGCGGCCCGACCATCGGTAGGTAAAACGGCTTTTGCCTTAAATATTGCGCAAAACGTTGCAACGAAAACGGATGAGAACGTAGCCATCTTCAGTTTAGAGATGGGTGCTCAGCAGCTTGTTATGAGGATGCTTTGTGCGGAAGGAAATATTGATGCACAAAGGCTGCGTACAGGTTCGCTTACAGCGGATGACTGGGGAAAGCTCACTATGGCAATGGGATCTTTGTCCAATGCAGGGATTTATATCGATGATACACCGGGTATTCGTGTAGGTGAAATTCGTTCTAAGTGCCGTCGCTTGAAACAAGAAGGCGGGCTTGGGATGATTTTAATTGACTACTTACAGCTCATTCAAGGAAATGGACGAAGCGGAGAAAACCGACAGCAGGAAGTATCTGAAATTTCTCGTGCGTTAAAAGGTTTAGCTCGTGAATTAGAAGTTCCTGTTATCGCCTTATCACAGCTTTCCCGTGGAGTAGAGCAAAGACAAGATAAGCGGCCAATGATGTCTGATATCCGTGAATCCGGAAGTATTGAGCAGGATGCCGATATCGTAGCTTTCTTATATCGTGAAGACTATTATGAAAAAGATACAGAAAATCAAAATATTATCGAGATTATTATAGCCAAGCAGCGTAACGGTCCAGTTGGAACCGTACAGCTTGCCTTCGTAAAAGAGTACAATAAATTCGTTAATCTCGAGCGGCGCTTCGACGATGCAGGAGTGCCGCCTGGTGCATAAAACCTCTCATATTGAGAGGTTTTATTTTATTGTTATCGCATTCGTTCCGCAAAATACGATATATTTGTAATAACTTTTGTTAAATCGTTCGGATTTAATTGACTTTAGCGTGATAAATTGATACACTTATCCATGGTTAAATTATGTCGTAGTGAGCTGTTGCTTACTAAGCGGAGGTGCTTAAGATATGTCTTCAGTCGTTGTAGTAGGAACACAATGGGGAGATGAAGGAAAAGGGAAGATTACAGACTTCCTATCAGAAAATGCAGAAGTGATTGCACGTTACCAAGGTGGGAACAATGCAGGTCACACAATTAAGTTTAATGGTGAAACTTATAAGTTACATTTAATTCCTTCAGGTATTTTTTATAATGACAAAACATGTGTAATTGGAAACGGTATGGTTGTCGATCCAAAAGCGCTTGTTCAAGAATTAAAATACTTACATGATCGCGGTGTAACAACAGAAAACTTACGTATTAGTAACCGAGCTCATGTGATTCTTCCATATCATTTAAAATTAGATGAAGTTGAAGAAGAACGTAAAGGTGAAAATAAGATTGGTACAACGAAAAAAGGTATTGGACCAGCTTATATGGATAAAGCAGCACGTGTTGGTATTCGAATTGCCGATTTACTAGACCGTGAAGTATTTGAAGCAAAATTAACACAAAACTTAGCTGAAAAGAACCGCCTTCTTGAAAAAATGTATGAAGTAGAAGGCTTTACATTAGAAGAAATTTTAGATGAGTACTATGATTATGGTCAACAAGTTGCAAAATATGTTGTTGATACATCAGTAGTATTAAATGATGCGTTAGACGAAGGACGTCGTGTACTATTTGAAGGCGCACAAGGTGTTATGTTAGATATCGACCAAGGAACATATCCATTTGTTACATCTTCAAACCCAGTAGCGGGTGGAGTAACAATTGGCTCTGGTGTAGGTCCATCTAAAATCAAACACGTTGTAGGTGTATCAAAAGCGTATACAACTCGTGTTGGTGACGGTCCTTTCCCAACTGAATTAACAAACGAAATCGGTGATCAAATCCGTGAAGTAGGACGTGAATATGGTACAACAACTGGTCGTCCTCGCCGTGTAGGTTGGTTCGACAGTGTAGTTGTACGTCATGCTCGTCGCGTTAGCGGAATCACAGATTTATCTTTAAACTCAATTGATGTATTAACGGGAATTGAGACATTAAAGATTTGCGTAGCTTACCGTTATAAAGGGGAAGTTATGGAAGAATTCCCTGCTAGCTTAAAAACACTTGCAGAATGTGAACCTGTATATGAAGAGCTTCCAGGTTGGACAGAAGATATTACGGGTGTGAAAACATTAGATGAATTACCTGATAACGCTCGCCATTACTTAGAGCGCGTGTCTCAATTAACAGGTATTCCTTTATCTATTTTCTCTGTAGGTCCAGATCGTACACAAACAAATGTATTACGTGGTGTATATAGCTAAATAAAAAAGGTTAGCTCCTCGTGAGCTAACCTTTTTTATTTGTAATTGGTGCTTTGTTAACAAGATTTTTTAAAAAAGGTCAATAATAAAAAGAAAGTTTTAAAAAAACTATTGCATTCATAAGAAATATCATGTTATTATAATAAACGTCGCTAAGAGATATAACATGAGCCATTAGCTCAGTTGGTAGAGCATCTGACTTTTAATCAGAGGGTCGAAGGTTCGAGTCCTTCATGGCTCACTTTTGTTACAACGTGGCCCGTTGGTCAAGCGGTTAAGACACCGCCCTTTCACGGCGGTAACACGGGTTCGAATCCCGTACGGGTCATTTTTAATATTTTTAATATATAGCATATAGACTGAGGTCCCGTGGTGTAGCGGTTAACATGCCTGCCTGTCACGCAGGAGATCGCGGGTTCGATTCCCGTCGGGACCGCCATTTTGGCTCGGTAGCTCAGTTGGTAGAGCAAAGGACTGAAAATCCTTGTGTCGGCGGTTCGATTCCGTCCCGAGCCATCAAAAAGCATGACTTTATTTAAAGTCATGCTTTTTTCTTTTATTTACATTTAAAAGAAAACGTTATTTGCTTTGTATCTCTTTTGTGGTAATATATTACTTTTGTATTTAGAGATGGTTGAAAATCATATATCTTCATGTATAGTAGAGGATGAACTTGTGACGTTTCAAGGGTTATCAAGTATAATAAAACTACGGTATTCAAACAGTATGAATACTATCTTTTATATTTTGCTTCAACTAATAAAGGAGAACGATGATCATGGATAAACGTATTTTAGTCGTAGATGATGAAAAGCCGATTGCAGATATTTTAAAGTTTAATTTGCAAAAAGAAGGTTATGAAGTATTTTGTGCTTATGATGGCGTAGAAGCACTTGAAAAAGTGGAAGAAGTACAGCCTGAAATGATTTTATTAGATATTATGCTTCCTCAGAAAGATGGAATGGAAGTTTGCCGAGAAGTGCGCAAAAAATATGATATGCCAATTATCATGTTAACAGCAAAAGACTCTGAAATTGACAAAGTTTTAGGTCTAGAATTAGGTGCAGATGATTATGTAACTAAGCCGTTTAGCACGCGTGAATTATTAGCACGTGTAAAAGCTAATTTACGTAGACATCAGCAGGTAGCTGTTCCAACGGAAGAAAGCGAAACGAATGAAATAACGATTGGAGCACTTGTTATTCACCCAGATGCTTATATCGTGTCTAAGCGCGGAGAAACGATTGAACTGACTCACCGTGAATTTGAGCTGCTGCATTATTTAGCGAAGCACATTGGGCAAGTCATGACGCGTGAACACTTGCTTCAAACTGTATGGGGTTATGACTATTTTGGTGATGTGCGTACGGTAGATGTAACAGTTCGAAGGTTACGTGAAAAAATTGAAGATAATCCAAGCCATCCAATGTGGATTGTAACAAGACGTGGAGTAGGCTATTATTTACGCAGCCCAGAGCAGGAGTAATTTTAGATGAAGAAAGTAAGGCTCCTGCAATCTATTCATTTAAAGTTTGTATTGATTTATGTGCTGCTCATTTTAATTGCGATGCAAATTATTGGGGTCTATTTTGCACGACAATTAGAAAAAGAATTAGTTAACAACTTTCGAACGTCTCTTCAAGAGCGGACAGACTTGCTGACGTATAACATTGGACAAGAAATGGTGAAAAATCGTGATGATGATTCACCCACTCTTGAGGAAGACTTAAAGACTATTTTACGAGATTTTGCTTCAAGACCCAATTTAGCTTCAAATGATATGAATGACATCTCTGAAGTAAGAGTCATTGACCAAAATAGAAGAATCATTGCTACATCGAACTCAAATCCTCAACAGATCATAGGTAAAAAGACTAATGATTTAGCGATTACAAATGCGTTGTTAGCAGGAACGAACTCTGATAATGTATTTGTTGATCAAAGCGGACAGCGAATTAGAGTTATGATACAGCCCATTCGTTTACAGGATAAAGTAGGTGCCAGTCAATCAAATTCAACTAATAAAAATGGAAAAGTTCAGTCTAGCGAAGAAATCTTAGGGGCTATTTACTTAACAGCTTCCATGGAGCCTGTTTACGATCAAATGAGTAATATCAATCAGATCTTTAAGGCAGGTACGGTGATTGCTCTTTTTATTACAGCTATTTTAGGCGTGTTTTTAGCTCAGACGATTACTCGTCCAATGTCTGAAATGAGAAAACAAGCACTTGAGATGGCCAAAGGGAATTTTACGAGAAAAGCTAAAGTATACGGGTATGATGAGATTGGTCAGCTAGCTCTCACATTCAACAACTTAACAAGAAAGCTTCAAGAAGCACAGGCAACGACAGAAGGGGAGCGCCGTAAGCTTAGCTCGGTATTAGCTCATATGACGGACGGCGTTATTGCGACGGATCGAAAAGGAAGAGTAATTTTAATTAATGATCCAGCTGCAGCTATGCTAAATGTTTCACGTGAAACGGTTTTGTCTGACCCAGTTGTTTCCCTATTAGATCTTGAAGAAACGCATACGTTTGAAAGCTTGCTCGCTAATCAAGAGTCATTAATTTTAGACTTTAGTACAAAATCCGATCCCTTTATTTTAAGAGCTACCATTTCCGCTATTCAAAAAGAGACCGGTTTTATTAACGGGATTATCATTGTCTTGCATGATATTACAGAGCAGGAGAAAATTGATCAAGATCGCCGAGAATTTGTAGCGAATGTTTCACATGAATTGCGTACGCCGTTAACAACGATGCGCAGTTATTTAGATGCGCTTGCAGAAGGAGCATGGCAAGATAAGGACTTAGCTCCAACATTTTTAAATGTAACGCAAACAGAAACAGAACGAATGATTCGTCTCGTTAACGACTTGCTTCAATTATCTAAGCTAGATAGCCAAGACTACCGATTTAGTCGTGACCCAATCAATTTTGTGAAGTTCTATCATTACATCATTGATCGCTTTGAAATGACAATAGAACAAGGTATTTCGTTCGTGCGCGACTTGCCAAATGAAGCAATCTATGTCGCTATCGATCAAGATAAAATTACACAAGTATTAGATAACATTATTTCCAATGCAATAAAATATTCACCTGAAGGTGGAACCATTACGTTTTCAATTGCTCAGCATACGCATGAAATTGTTGTGAGCATTAAAGACCAAGGTATGGGAATTCCAAAATCAAATTTAGCTAAAATTTTCGAACGCTTCTATCGTGTAGATAAAGCACGAACGCGTAAATTAGGCGGAACAGGATTAGGGCTTGCTATTGCCAAGGAAATTATTGAAGCACATGATGGACGCATTTGGGCAGATAGTCAGGAAGGAAAAGGAACAACGATTTACTTTACTCTTCCGATTGAAAGTGAGAATGATGACGAATGGGAATGAGATATGAACATATCAAAACGGCCATCTTAGTTGTTCTCGTCGCTTCCAGTTTAATTATGACTTATCATATATGGACGTATCAGCCTTCTTATAAGGTCATTTCAAAGAATCAACATTTACAGGAAGTTGAAGTGAGTTCAAAAAGTAAAATAGAAGATCATATTCTTCCAACAGAAGTTCTCTATCATCGAAACGATAATCACTACATGTCTCACGACGAAGATGATGTAAACAAATGGGTAAATGAAATGAAAAAGTGGAAATTTTCGAATGTGACGGACGTTTCGGATGCCATTTCTCCTGATGGATTTTTAAATTATGTCCATGGAAGTAATTCTATTGAAGTGCTGTATCCAGACGCGCTGCATTTGAAAACATTTCAACAGCTTTTTTCATTTTCTCAAACGTCTTTGCCTAATCAAACATTTGACCGTGTACTCATTAAAATTAAGCGTACACCTTCCTTTTTCGTGAGCGTGTATCTTGTGAATTATGAGCAAAAAAAGATTTATTCGGTTACAGTCAAGAATTTGGCCAAAGATGATATCAAAGAATTAGAAGACAAAATGAAACGTACGTATGCCCCGAGCTTTGTATATAAAGAAAACAAAAATCGGTATATCTTCCTTCCGGAAAACAATATCACGATGAATAGTGAAGTCTACTATACTAGCATGAGGCATTTAGATATTGAGAAATATAAGGAAGCGCTTTTTAACAACCCAGACTATGCACGGAAAGAAACGTCTACAAACCGAGATGTCTACACCGAAGGTACAAAAGTGATTAATGTTAATACGAAGACAGATGTGATGGAATATGTGAATCTTGTAAATTCCACGACCGAGGTAATGGAAGATTATAATTTAATAAATCGCAGCTTTAGCTTCGTTAATGACCACGGCGGCTGGACGGAATCTAATTACAGGTTCAACAGCTGGAATCGTATTACAAAAGAAATTAGCTATCGTTATTATAAAGATAACTATCCCGTGTACAGCAATCAGGGAATGACTGAAATATATCAGAGATGGGGAAATGCGGAGATTTTAAATTACCGTCGTCCTCTTTATCGTTTTGTAAGAGTACAGGATTCCAGTATAGAAAAGCTGCAGTCATCTCAAAAAGTGATTCAATTAATTGAAAAACACCAAAACTTTGACTCGAATCTGTTAAAAGACATTTCAATAGGCTATCAGCTAGAAGAAGTCTCACAGCAGCCGAAAACCGGTGAAAAGACGGTTGAGTTTAATTCTAATTCTGTCAAACTCGTTCCTTCTTGGTTCTATTATTATAATAGCAAGTGGTATCGAATTGCACCGCCGACCGAAGGAGGCGATAACGATGGATTGGAATAGAACAAAAACCATCTTTATTTTCACTTTCTTGATTCTTAATATTTACTTAGGCTATCAGATTTTTAAAACTCATCAAGAAGATCAGTACTCTCTATTTGTAGAGTCGAGCGTTGAAGAACAATTGACGAGTGAAGGCATTGAGTATAAACATTTACCTGTAGATGTGAAGGAAGCTTCGTCGTTAAATGCTAAAAGTAAGTTATTTAAAGAAGAAGATTTAAAAAAGTTAAAAGAACAAAAAGCAACGCTGCTTGAGGAAAAAACAATTCGAAGCGTATTAGACAAACCTTTTTCAGTACCTGAAAAAAGTCCCGAAGCAAAGCTAAGTCAATTTCTAAAACGGTATGTGATCTCAGGTAAGGATTATGAGCTATGGAATGTTGACAAAGAGAAAAAAACAGTTACATTCTTTCAAAAATATAAGAAGCATAAAATCTTTGATAATGAAAATGGCATGATTATTGCTCATTTAAATGATAAAGGTGAAATTATTTCTTATGAACAAACAATGCTAGGTTCTGTGAAAACGTTAGATGATGAGCAGGATGTTTTAACGCCTTTAAAAGCATTAGAAAATTTGTTTTTGAAGGGTGAATTGAAAAAGAAAGATTCTGTAACAAAAGTAGAGTTTGGGTACTATACGTTTGATCTGCCGCTATTAAATTCTCAAGTTTTAGCACCAACTTGGCACATTGTTGTAAATGGAGATACGAGTTATTTTGTAAATGCCTTTGAAGGGCAGATTATTAAAAAAGGAAATAAATAAGTATTTGGAGTGAGATAAATGAGCCTGCATTTCAGCGTGCTAGCGAGTGGGAGCACAGGAAATGCGATTTTAGTAAGTGATGGAGAACATTCCTTACTAGTTGATGCAGGGCTGAGCGGAAAACAAATGGAAGCTCTATTTCAACAAGTAAATCGCAATATCCCGGATTTATCAGGAATTTTAGTGACTCACGAACATAGTGACCATATTAAAGGACTAGGTGTTCTGGCACGTAAATATAAGCTCCCTATTTTTGCAAATGAAAAAACGTGGAACGCAATGGATGGCTTAATCGGCAACATTGATACGGAACAGAAGTTTCACTTTGAAATTGGCCAAACGAAATCGTTTGGTCAATTGGAAGTGGAGTCTTTTGGCGTTTCGCATGATGCTGCAGAGCCTATGTTTTATGTCTTTCATCAAGGGTCTAAAAAATTAACCCTTATTACGGATACCGGCTATGTAAGTGACCGCATGAAAGGTACGATTAAAAATAGCGATATGTACGTATTTGAAAGCAATCATGACGTTGAAATGCTGAGAATGGGGCGCTACCCTTGGAGCATTAAAAGACGAATTTTAAGCGACGTCGGACACGTATCAAATGAAGATGCGGCTCTTGCAATGGCAGATGTGATTGGAGATCAAACCAAACGCATTTACTTAGCGCATTTGAGTCAAGACAATAACATGAAGGAAATTGCTCGCATGTCTGTTGCGCAAGTGTTACAACAAAAAGACATCAATGTAGAGGACAATATTCTCCTATGTGATACAGATCCAAAAAGACCAACTGATATTGTTTATGTATAGTCTCTAGAAAGGAAGCGAAAAATAACTTCATTTAGTACGTGAATGCAGACATTCACGATGATAAATGAAGGGTTCGGTGATAGTGTGGAACATTATGATGAAGGCCAAGAGCCAAATAGTCGGCCGCCTAAACGCCGCAGAGGATATTTCGCTTCTGCTCTGATTGGAGCTATTATAGGTGCACTTATTGTACTGCTTCTTATGCCAGCCTTGGTGAGGAACGGGATTTTGCCATACGGATGGATGGATGATGAAAATGGAGATGAACAAACAGGGTCGACCATTCAAAAATCAGTATCTCTTGACGTCACCACGGCCGTCACAAAAGCCGTTTCTGAAGCCAATGCAGCAGTTGTAGGAGTTGTAAACATCCAGAACTCTGAAAGCTTTTGGAATGATGAACGAACTGATGCCGGGACGGGCTCAGGTGTTATTTACAAAAAGCAAGGCAATAAAGCTTATATTGTGACAAACTATCATGTCATTAAAGGCGCTAACGAAATTGAAGTGAGCTTCAGTAACGGTACAAGGGTATCGGCTAAAATTCTTGGCAGCGATGATTTAATGGACTTAGCAGTTCTTGAAATTGACGCAGGCCACGTGACAAAAGTGGCTACCTTCGGAAATTCTGATAAGCTTAAAGCTGGTGAACCAGTGATTGCTATCGGAAACCCGCTGGGCCTTCAATTTTCCGGCTCCGTTACACAAGGAGTTGTCTCAGGGGTTAACCGTGTCATTCCTCAAGATTTGAATGGCGATGGAAATCCTGATTGGCAATCAGAAGTTATTCAAACAGATGCCGCCATTAACCCTGGTAATAGCGGGGGTGCTCTTGTTAATATTGATGGTGAATTAATCGGTATTAATTCCATGAAAATTGCTCAAGAAGCAGTAGAAGGCATTGGTCTTGCGATTCCAATTAACATGGCTAGACCCATTATTAATGACTTAGAACGATATGGTGAAGTCAGACGTCCGTATCTTGGAGTTAGTACACTATCATTAAGTGAGGTATCAGGGTATCATTTAAAAGAAACCCTTAAGTTACCGCATGATGTAGTAAACGGAGTCGCTGTTCTAAAAGTCGAGCAAGGTTCGCCAGCTGCTAAAGCTGGATTAAAGGAATATGATGTGATTGTTGAGTTAGATCACAGCAAAGTAAGGGACATTGCGACACTTCGCAAACACCTCTACATTGAAAAAGAAATTGGCGATAAAATGAACGTAACGTTCTATCGGGACGGCAAAAAGAAATCCACAGAAGTAAAATTAACACGTCAAATGAAGTAAAAGAAAAGTTATCCACAGGGGATAAACTCCTGTGGTTTTTTACTGAAAAGAATAGAGAAAGGAAGATAAATACATGAAGATATATTGCTGTTTAGAACATACAGAACTAGCGCTGGATGTAATGGTAGATGAGATTGAGCTAGCACCGGTTTTTGAAAAAATAGAAAATTCTACCGACAAAAAAAGCTGTGAATATTGTGACAATGAAGCTGTATATGTAGTAGGGAACTAATATTCTTATACAAAATGTGGATATAGCATGTGGATATGTGGATAATATCTGTGGATAAGAGATAAAGGAGAGGAGAATAGCCTGTGAATATCTCTATTATAACCATTGGAAAGCTAAAAGAAAAATACTTAAAACAAGGCATTCAAGAATATTTAAAGCGTTTATCAAGCTATGCAAAAGTAGAAATTATTGAGCTTGCAGATGAAAAAGCGCCAGAAAACTTAAGTGAATCTGAAATGGAACAGGTGAAACAAAAAGAAGGAGAGCGCATCTTAGCGAAAATCTCAGACGATACTCACGTGATCGCATTAGCTATTAACGGAAAACAAAAATCTTCCGAGGAACTCGCAAAAGAAATTGATTCATTAGCTACCTACGGAAAAAGCAAAATAGCGTTTGTTATCGGTGGGTCGCTTGGTTTAAGCAGCGAAGTAATGAAACGCTCAAACGCAGCCCTTTCTTTTTCAAAGATGACGTTTCCTCATCAGCTTATGCGCCTAGTATTAGTAGAACAGATTTACCGAGCTTTTCGTATTATTCGAAATGAACCTTATCATAAATAGAACGTGTGGATATTTTTTTATTAAAAGCTGAGGCAGAAGGAAATGTAAAACCTTCTGCCTCAGCTTTTATCATATGTGGATAAATAGCACACCTCTATAAAAAAGAACAAGAAGTTCTTCTCTCCGATAAAATGGTAGAACAATTGAGTTTAAGCAAGCGAGATCTTATTTAAGAAACAGAAAAACCTTCGTCTTCTTTCACTCCAGCTCTGTCTTTAAACTCATCAAGCAACGCACGCACTTCGTCAGTTGTTTCCGTGCTCATGAGTAGATTTCTTAATTCACTTGCACCGCGGAATCCGCGAACGTAAATTTTGAAAAAGCGTCGAAGCGGTTTGAAAGGGCGCGGCTCTAACTCTTCAGAATACTTATCATGAAGATCTAACTGCAGGCGAAGAAGTTCTAATAGCTCTTCGCTTGTGTGCTCTTTCTTTTCTTTTTCAAACGCAAACGGATTATGGAAAATTCCGCGTCCAATCATGATTCCATCAATGCCGTACTTCTCCGCAAGTTCAAGACCTTTCTGGCGGTCAGGAATATCACCGTTAATTGTTAGTAGCGTATGAGGGGCAATTTCGTCACGAAGCTTCTTGATCTCCGGAATTAACTCCCAGTGCGCGTCAACATCGCTCATTTCTTTTTTTGTACGAAGGTGAATAGAAAGGTTCACGATATCCTGTTCTAAAATATGCTTCAGCCAGTCGTACCACTCATCAACTTGCGTATAGCCAAGACGAGTCTTTACGCTTACTGGAAGTCCTCCAGCTTTAGCTGCCTGGATAATCTCAGCCGCAGTATCTGGACGGCGAATCAGACCAGAACCTTTTCCGTTTCCTGCAACATTCTGTACAGGACAGCCCATATTAATATCAATGCCGCGAAAACCCATTTCGGCCATACCGATACTCATTTGACGGAAGTATTCAGGCTTGTCTCCCCAAATGTGCGCAACGATTGGCTGTTCATCATCTGTAAACGTCAAACGTCCTTTTACGCTATCTTTCCCTTTCGGATGGCAGTAGCTTTCCGTATTCGTAAACTCTGTAAAAAATACGTCAGGTCGTGCTGCTTCGGTCACAACATGGCGAAAAACGACATCCGTCACAGCTTCCATCGGTGCCAAAATAAAAAACGGACGCGGCAACTCATGCCAAAAATTATCTTTCATCTTATATCTAAACCCTTTCTTTTAGGGAAAACGTATTCCCAAAATTAAAAAGTGTAATTTCTTTTATCAGGTTGAATGTCAGTATAAACTTCAACCAATATATACTTTAATGGTATGGGAGGAAAAGTGCAAGGGAACGAGTGGTTTTGTTTTGCTGGAAATACCTATTGAAACAAATTTTATATCTAATATTAGTGGAGTGTAAGCAATTAAAAGCGAGCCTGAAGGCATGTAACGGATACCTGCGAATAAATATCCTAAAGTATTTGGTTTGTGTGTAGGCACTTTCTCCAAGGATATTATAAAGTATTCACCATAATTATGATTACGATAAACGATTTTATAAATAACTTCGACTATATAAAAAACCACGTCTGTCACTGTACAACAGACGTGGCTTCATTACGTATTAATGCTTTTTGTAAGGAGCACCGTCCTTAGAAGGCAGTCCAGAAATGTATCTATCCTACACCACCTGTTTCTTGAATGCCAATGCTTTCTTTCAGTGCATTAGCTAGCTCCTCTTTATCAACAGCGGTAATATTTTTGTCGCTGATGTCCTCGCCCGGGTGCTGATAGTTGCTTAATACGTAGCGAGAGTTTTTAATGTTTTCTACTGCACGAAGTCCTGTTGCTTCTGCTCCCACTGGAACTGAAAGAATGCGTGATAGTTTTTTGGTTTTTACATGATAAGCCCATACGAAATTGTTTGTGTGTAGTGAGCTGTCTTCTCCGATAAACAGTGTATTTAAGTCATTTGAATACGTAAGGTTGTCAGGGTTGGCAATTTTATTTGGATCCGCTGTATTACCGTATGCATCTGCTTTTTCTAGGTCTTGTCCGATCAGTAGCCCTTCCATGCTTGCAGGAACGCAGTGGCTGTTAATCTTGCCGTTTGCTTGGTCTTTTTGATGTGATCCTAAGTTCAGCTGGTAGGTCACACCAGACTCTAATTTTGGAAGCTGGATATCATCTTGTACAGCGCCAGATTCTTTTAGCATGGCACTATCTTGGTAAGAAATAGCCATATACGCTTTTTTGTCTTTTTTGTTAACCGTTAGTCCTTCCATCTTGTTGAATTCAGATGTTGCACCTAAAATTGCACCGTATCGGCGTGATTCTAAAAAGGCAGCTGCTTTTTCCATACCAGGCTTTACTCTTAGGTATTCAACTTTTTTACTTGCAGCGGTTTTAACAGCTTTAAATCCTTTTGTAGGCTGGTCAGCTGTTTCAAAAATATCACTAAATCTTGTGCCTTTGTCGATTATTGTTTTCACTTCATTGTCTGTTGTATGGCCAAGCTTAATCCACTGAAGTTCGCCTTTACCTCCATTGTTCGTACTCGTTTGTTTAAACTTTGCCGCATAAAGAGTTCCTGCTGAGAAGTCTTTTTCCTTATCTGCTACATACATAAACATCATGGTATTAGACCCATCGTCTCCAAAAAGAGTGGTTTTGTTATCTGGAAGTACCTGCATCATTTCGTGTGAAAAACGGCCTGTGCTGTAATGTTTTACGACGGATGCATGGCCGCTTTCATCCACTGAAATTTCTGGAATCTAGCCGTAGTAGTAAGGATTTGCTTTTGACGTGTCGCCGAAATAAAGCTTAGCGAAGTTCGTGACGTCTTTATAAGAGCTGGATGAAGGATCTTCAAAAGCACGTGCATCAGGCTCATATTCTTCTGACCCAAGGTGAGTACCCCAATCCGTTGTAGAGCCATTACACGGCGTCCACAAACCATTTACATTAGAAAAATCAATTTTTTTAGCATGGTTGACGGTTAGGTTTCCTGTTTTATCATCTCGGTCAACTTGTGTAAGCGTCATTGAAGCAGGAAGACCGGAAATTTCTTTTCCAGCATTATTAACAGATTCATATTCATAATGTGAAATAATATAAGACTTACCGTTGATGGTGATAAAGCTGTTTGAATCCGGTGCGTCTGATACGTACGGTGATGGCTTATCAGGAACGCTTCGGTCAATAATCGGATCCCCGTTTGCATCGATCGGTGTACCTGCGGCGATTAATTCCCCTTTATTATCGACAATTTTATCTTTTGAAAGAAAGAGCTGGTTATAGTTAAGCGGCGTTTTTTCAACGCTTCCATCTTTATACGTTACTTTTACAGATGCCTCTGTATACGTTTTAATCATATTTTCAATCGTAGTAGGTGCTTTCATTGGCTGAAACTCGACGCTTTTGATTTGTTTTGGATGTTGAATTGGATGATGCTCTGCTGCAAAAGCAGAAGCGGCGCTAGAAGCTAAGAAGGTGAGAGATAGTCCAAAAGATACTCGTTTTTTCATGGTTGATAACCTCCGAATCGTATTCATACACTTATTAAATCATTTGGTTGTTGAGGAAATATAAAGAGAAGAGCTGGATTTGTTGAGCTGTTGTTAAGAACGTTGAACATTTATATGACAAGTTTAACTAGAAGTTATTCAGCTATCTTTTAGAATTTGTTCAGATAGTATTCAGCTGGGCTTCACAGTGAATTCATGTTCCGCTCTTACAATAAACACATAGCTAAAGGCGACAAAAAGCACTTTGGCTCGTACAGCAAAAGTGAAAGGTATTTTAGCAGAAAAAAACGTCACTCAGTTCAATGCTTATACGGGACAAGAGTGCTCATAATTTTTTATCTTAATACATTTCATTTTTCATTCATATCAAGCAGAGGGTGCTTCAAGGCATCTTCTGCTTTTCTATTTATAACTAGAAACGGAGCTGTTTATCTATGTTAAGATAAATGTAGATTATTGTTGTAAAATGGATAGAACTAGAATGAAATAAATTAAATAGATAGGGTGTACACATGAGAAAAGAAGTACAAGTTATAGCCAAAGAAGCTTTTATTAAAAAAGTGAATAAAGGTTATCCACTCATTGAAAAAGATGCGCTTGTTGATGGTCATAAACTGCAAGAAGAAGGCGTTATTATTAACTTAGTCACTCCGAAGAATCAATTTTTAGCCAAAGGCTATTATGGAAAACAAAATAAAGGTTACGGATGGATTCTTTCGAAAAAGAAAAATGAGCAAATTGACGCGGCGTTTTTTGCTAGAAAAATTCAGCAAGCTATTGCCTCTCGTCATGATTTTTATGCATCTGAAGACACAACTGCTTTTCGCGTATTTAATAGTGAAGGTGACGGAATCGGCGGCTTAATTATTGATTATTATGACGGATATTACGTCATTAGCTGGTATAGTGAAGGAATTTATCAATTTAAAGAATACGTCATTGAAGCCTTAAAGTCTGCGCCTAATTTTAAAGGGCTGTACCAGAAAAAACGTTTTAACGTAAAAGGGCAGTATATTGAAGAAGATGATTTTGTAGCAGGGGATAAAGGTGAGTTCCCTCTTATTGTAAAAGAAAATGGTATTCGTTTTGCCGTTTACTTAAATGACGGAGCGATGGTGGGAGTCTTTTTAGATCAGCGAGACGTCCGTAAAACGATTCGAGATAAATATGCAAAAGGAAAGACCGTGCTAAATATGTTTTCGTATACAGGCGCATTTTCAGTGGCGGCCGCTCTTGGAGGAGCTGCGAAAACAACAAGTGTCGATTTAGCCAATCGCAGCTTGGCAAAAACAATTGAGCAATTTAGTGTAAATGGAATTGATCACGAAGCACAGGACATTATCGTAGAAGATGTTTTCAAGTATTTCAAATATGCGGTCAAGAAGAACATGACGTTCGATCTTGTGGTGCTAGATCCGCCGAGCTTTGCCAAGTCGAAAAAGCATACGTTCAGCGCGGCAAAAGACTACAAAGATTTATTAAAAGAAGCTATTGCTCTTACAAAGCCAAACGGTGTCATTGTGACATCTACGAATGCAAGCAATTTTGATATGAAAAAATTCCATTCGTTTATTGAAAAAGCTTTTAATGAAAAAGGTGAACGTTACAAAATGATGGAGCAGTTCGCTCTTCCAGCTGATTTTAAAACAATAAAAGAATTTAAGTCAGGTAATTATTTAAAAGTCGTATTTATTCAAAAAGTAAATCGCTAAATGCAAGGCTGCATGATGAACTCATGCAGTTTATTTATTTTTAATAAAATAACGCTTACAAGCTATTTTGAAGGGAATAAAATGAAGGTAAGAGATAAATATTGTCAATATATATGATAAAATAATAAAGGAATTATGCTCAACACTTCACAAATTTACAATATCATCCTTACGAAACGTATTTTTACAATTATTTTATTTTAAATGGGATAAGTATTGAGTACGAAGTGGAAAGAGCATACTATTACTATTATTTAAAAACATGAAAGGAGAAAGATTATGGCTGAAACAACAAAAAAGCCTGCCGGCGAAGTGAAATTTATTCCTTTATTAATTTGTCTGGCAATCGGACTTATTTTATGGTTTATTACACCTCCGTGCGGACTTGATTTGAAGGCTTGGCACTTATTCGCTATTTTTGTGGCTACTATCGTAGGGCTTATCATTAAACCATTGCCATTGGGCAGTGTGGCTATTTTATCTTTAACCATTATTGTATTAACTAATACATTAACACTTGAACAATCGCTCAGCGGTTTTCAAAATACGACGATTTGGTTAATCGTTATTGCATTCTTTATTTCTAGAGGTTTTATTAAGACTGGTCTAGGAACAAGGGTTGCCTATATCTTCGTTCGTTTGTTCGGTAAAAAGACGTTGGGACTATCGTATTCTCTTATCGTAAGTGACTTGCTTTTATCACCTGCAATGCCGTCTAATACAGCACGAGCTGGAGGAATTATTCTTCCCATCATTCGTTCTTTATCCGAAACATACGGATCGAGAACTGGAGACGGTACGGAGCGCAGAGTCGGCGCTTTCTTAACAAAAGTATCGTTTCAAGGAGATATGATCACATCCGCTATGTTCGTAACAGCAATGGCGGCCAATCCTCTTGCCGTTAAAATGACGGAACAAATTACAGGCAAGACTATTTCATGGGTTGGCTGGGCAGCGGCTGCAATCGTACCTGGAATTATTAGTTTAATTGTTATTCCACTCGTTATTTATAAGCTGTATCCGCCAGAATTAAAAGAAACGCCGGAAGCATCTGAAATTGCAGCAAAAAAACTAAATGAAATGGGTCCGCTAAAGAAAGAAGAATGGTACATGATTGGCGTGTTTTTACTTCTTCTTGTGCTGTGGATTTTTGGCGCTAATTTAAATATTAATGCAACAACAACTGCTTTTATTGGTCTATGTGCGCTTCTTTTAACGCAAGTGTTAAGCTGGTCGGACATCAAAAAAGAACAGGGAGCATGGGATACATTAGTCTGGTTTGCTGTATTGGTTATGATGGCAACTTTCTTAAATGATCTAGGCATGATTCCTTGGTTCAGTGATCTGATGAAAGGCACTGTTAGCCATATGTCTTGGATGACGGCGTTGATCGTATTAGCTATTGCATATTTTTATTCTCACTACTTTTTTGCGAGTAACACGGCTCACGTCAGCGCTATGTACGCAGCATTTTTATCTGTCATCGTGGCCGCTGGTGCGCCTCCGTTACTGTCAGCATTAATTTTAGCGTTCTTTAGCAATTTATTTGGCTGTTTAACTCACTACGGAAGTGGACCGGCACCGGTGTTCTTCGGTAGTGGATATGTAACGCAGCAAAAATGGTGGTCGCTCGGCTTTTTAATTTCAATTATTCATATTATCATTTGGATTGGAATTGGCGGCTTGTGGTGGAAACTGCTAGGTCTATGGTAAAAAAACAGTGGCGCAGGCCACTGTTTTTTTTTATGCTTCAGCCCAAACGGATACAGAGCCGCCATTTACAGGGAACTGTCCGTAGCCATCTTCTTCAATCACGACTTGGTCCTCTCGGTTGTTTGTGAAGTCAATCCACGTTTGTCCACTTCGGTGTTCGCCGACGAACATTCTCTTTTCGCCATCTTCGCCGTTTGACATCACCACAGCGCATCCAGACTTCTCAAATTCCTCTACACCATGCCTTACCCATCCAATGGTATTCGGGTGATCAAAATAATCGTCTTGCTGGCCGTATGCTTTGTCATAGCGTACATGCAAGAGAGCGGAAATATCTTTTTCTTTTCCCTCAATTGGGTGCTCTCCGCCTATTCCAAAATAGTCTCCGTAAAACACACAAGGATAGCCGTCTTCACGAAGTAAAATTAGAGCGTAAGCACTTTGTTTGAACCAATCTTCTACCCAAGATTCTAAAGATTCATTTGGCTGAGAGTCATGGTTATCTACAAATGTGACAACATTCAACGGGTGAGTCTTGACTAATGTATCATCAAAAATCGTGGTTAAATCAAAATCTCTTCCTTGCTGAGAGGCTTCATGCAGTTTATAGTGCAGCGATACGTCAAACAAATCGATTTGATAATCAATCACGTCTAGGAATTCCTGACAGGCTGTTAACTCTGGGTTCCAAAACTCTCCCACAAAGTAAAAGGGCTTTTCTTGAGAAGAGGACAATTCGTGGGCAAATTCTTTAATAAAATCGTGGTTAATATGTTTAATGGCGTCTAATCGATAACCGTCGCACTGCAGAGTGTCTGCTAACCATTTTCCCCATTTGATCATTTCTTCTCGAACTTCAGGATGATCGTAATCAATATTCGCAAACATTAAATAATCGTAGTTGCCAAACTCTTGATCCACATTTTCGTTCCAGCTTTTGTTTTCTCCGGCAATACGAAAAACGCCTTCTTTTCCATTTTTATCATCGTAATCAGTGCCGTTAAAATGATTAAAGTTCCATTTGAAAGAAGAATATTGATCGCCGCGCCCTTCAAATGTAAACTTTGTCCACCCTTCAATTTCAAAAGGTTCAGAAATTTCTTCTGTTCGGTTCATGGGGTCCACTTCAATGACGTGGAACGTTTCTTTTTCATCTGCTGCAGCTTTATGGTTCATTACAATATCCACATAGACATTAATTCCATGATTATGACAGGCATCAATCGCTTCATGCAGCTCTTGCTTGGTTCCATACTTTGTACGAACGGTTCCTTTTTGATCAAATTCGCCAAGATCGTATAAGTCGTAAACGCCGTAGCCGTTATCCTCTGATGAAACACCTTTTGTAACCGGGGGAATCCATACGGAATCAATTCCTTGTTCTTTTAGTTGAGGAGCGAGCTCTTTAAGGCGTTGCCAATGCTCGCCATCAGCCGGCACATGCCATTCGAAAAATTGCATAATTGTATGATTCCGTTCCAAGTTAAATCATCCTCCTTTTAAATAAAAAGATATAATCGCTCACGGATAGTTCTTTAGAATCAAATGAGGAATTGATTATATTTTTTCTTTTAACGTTCCTGTTATCCCTATTCTTTAAACCTTTTTCAACATATGAAGCTTAAGAAAATCTTAAGATTTCCCCTTCCTTTTTCTTAAGAAATGCAGTTTACAATAAAATCCATAGACGAAATGACCCATGATATACTTTTGAAAGGAGTGTGAGAAATTAATGAACGAATATGTGGTTTTAGTCGTAGACGATGAGCAAGAAATCCGTAATGGCATTGCTATTTATTTGAAAAATGAAGGCATTAAAGTCTTTACGGCCAAAGATGGAATCGAAGCCATAGAGATACTAAATAAAGAAAAAGTTCACTTAATTATTCTTGATATTATGATGCCAAGGCAAGACGGCATTTCAACGACGTTTAAAATCCGAGAACAGAAAAATATCCCGATTATTATGCTGAGCGCTAAAAGCGAAGATGCAGATAAAGTACTCGGTCTGCAGGTAGGAGCAGATGATTATGTGACAAAGCCTTTTAAACCATTAGAACTGATAGCGAGAGTTAAATCACAGTTAAGAAGATATGTGACATTAGGTACATATGAGGAAACAAAGACGATTGATATCCGAGGTCTCGTACTTGATATTGAGGCTAAGTCCGTCACTCTTGACGGGGTATTCATTAAGCTGACTCCCATTGAGTATAAAATTGTAGAGTTATTAATGAAAAATGCAGGGAGAGTTTTTTCCATACATGATATTTATGAACGTGTATGGAATGAACCAGGCTACAACGCAGAAAATACAGTAGCGGTACACATTAGAAAAATAAGAGAAAAAATTGAGATTGAACCAAAAAATCCGAGATATGTAAAGGTTGTGTGGGGACTTGGATACAAAATGGAAAAGTAGCGTCATTTCAGCTATAGGGATTATCTTGTTTTTATTTGGTTTAGGAGCAACTATTTCTTCAATTAGTAACGTGCATAATCTATTAAAAACAAACTATTTACAAAAAAGCAGCTATGTAAAATCAGAAGACTTCAAAAAGCAAATAAGTCGTTTTACAAATGATCTCTACCTTTTAGAATTGACACAAAAAGATAAGAATACCGTTAATGCAAATAAGATAACAGAAGAAGAGATTGAGTCGTATCGATATACGGAAGGAACATTAACAGAACAAATAAAAAACGTGCACGATAAATATGAAGAAAAAATAGAAGACGCTAAGCAGGCAAAGAGCAAAAACGTTGAAGCTGCCTATGTAAAGCAGCAGGATCTAGAAGTTAAAAACATTCAAAAAAAGTTTCAAGATGATCAATTCGTTCGAGAAGAAATAATGAAAAACAAAAAACTCGAAATGAAGAAACTATATGATGAAGCTTTTGATCGACAAAAAATATTATCTCAATATAAAAAAGACATCATGTATTATTTAAAAGATAAGAACACAAACAAAATATATACGAACATCCAAAACGCAGGCAAAGAAGATGTTAATCAATTAGTAAAACAGAAAAATATATTGTATAAACATACTTATTCAGCTCAATCACCACTGGTGTTCCAAGCAGATGAATATAAAAATTCATCGTTAAGCAGTGAGGTAGACTCAGAGATCCCAACCCGGTATTTAAAGCAGAAGTTTACGGGTATAATTGCTGTTCCTGAAAAAGAAACCTTCATTAGTCCTTTATTTGATGAATATAACTATTATCATCATCAAAATGTAGCGTTTCTCGTGTATGCATTTTCAGGGATACTAGCTCTGTTAATAGGTTACTTTATTTATAAAAAAACAATAACTGGACATTTAAAAGAAATAACAAGACAAACTGCAGTACAGAGGGTTTATAAAAAAATACCTTTAGATATTTGTATAATTGTTTTTCTTTTATACTCATTTTTTACATTAAGTCTAGTTCTGAACGGCTATCCTGCTTCTTTATTAGAATCATATAAGCATGTTGCTACGTTCTTCTTTTATATGATAGCAATATCTATAGCTATTTCCCTATGGGCACTTCAAGTATTTCTACTGTTTCAGCGTATGCGCACAATAGATGATATAAAAGAAGAATATAAAAGAGCGTGTGTTTATCAAGTAATTTATTTTCTTCAATCTATTTTTATTATCAGACATATTGGCATGCATATAATGGTTGTAGTGCTGCTTTTAGTGTTTGCCGTGTTTGCTGTTGCAACTCTATTGACTAGTGGATCTATGTTTGCAGAACAAGTATCCATACTGTACTTAGCTATAGGCAGTGTTGTAGGAGTGGTTACTTTGATACTGCTTATGCTACGAGTTAATTATTTAAATAAAATTATTATCTCAATTGATCAAATTGCCACAGCCGAGTGGAAAGAGCCGTTACCTATCAAAGGAAAATCAGCTTTGACTCAAGCAGCGCTAAACATAAATCATATCCAGCAGCAGATTCAAACATCTCAGCATGTTCAAGTTAAAAGTGAACGCTTGAAAACAGAGTTAATTACCAACGTCAGTCACGATTTAAGAACACCATTGACTTCTATTATGACATATACAGCGTTGCTAAAGTCGCAAGATCTTACTTCGGACGAACAACATGCTTACGTTGAAATTATTGACCGTAAATCAAAGCGTTTACAGACACTTATTGATGATTTATTTGAAGTGTCAAAAATGGCAAGTGGAAATGTAGAATTGCATAAAGACAAAATTGATATTAACCAGCTTCTTCATCAGGCTTTAGCTGAATATAATGAAGCAATTGAAGATTCAACTCTGCAATTTCGTATTCAATCTCTCGAAAAGCCGATATTTGCTACTGTAGATGGTCAAAAAATATGGAGAGTATTTGACAATTTGATAGAGAATATATTGAAATATTCATTTGAACAAACGCGTGTCTATATTTCTGTTCAAGAAATAAACGAACAAGTGAAACTAACATTTAAAAATGTAAGTAAATATGAATTAAATGAGCAGGCAGATGAGCTGTTTGAACGATTTAAAAGAGGGGATACTTCAAGACAAACCGATGGCTCCGGACTTGGGTTAGCTATTGCTAAGTCAATTATTGATTTGCACGGAGGAGAACTGAATATTGAAATTGACGGAGATTTATTTAAAGTAACGATTACTCTTTAATGTGAGTGAATATAAACAGCATATCTAGTAAAAAAAGAGAAGCAACCTCATTATGCTGGTTGCTTCTCTTTTTTTAGCGTTCGTAATTTTATTCCGCAACCGCAAAGCGTACTGTGCTTTAGTACTTTTATTTCTCTATCACACTGATTACATCTTATTTCTGGTCCAATCATTTCTTCATCCCTTCCTCTTTTTACAAGAATTTAAATAAGTATCCATAAAATATGGATACTTATTTAGTGATAAAATGTTAAACTAATTGATAATAAACGATAATCTACAATGAGAAAAACACCTTTATTTTTCTCATTTAGAAAACGGATAAATTTATTTTACTTGCTGCGGAACAGATAATCCTAAACCATCTGCAACGCGTGTTCCATACTCTGGATCCGCTTTGTAGAAGTGCTGAATTTGACGCAGTTTAATCTCTTCTTTTTCTACAGGCTTCATAGCTTCAATGATGTTTGCAACGAGTCGCGTACGCTCGTCTTCGCTTAGAAGGCGGTATAAGTCACCTGCTTGCGTGTAATGGTCGTTATGATCATATGCAACACTATCGGCAACGCCTGAAACAGGGTATGCTGCTTGTTTGTTTTCCTGTGATTCTGTTGGGCCGCCAAAGCTGTTTGGCTCATAATAAACAGAACGGCCGCCGTTATCGTCAAAGCGCATTTGGCCGTCACGCTGATAGTTATTTACTTCATTGCGCGGACGGTTAATCGGTAGCGCTTGATGGTTAGCACCCACGCGGTAGCGATGTGCATCGCTGTATGCAAATAGTCGGCCTTGCAGCATTTTATCAGGCGATACGTCAATTCCCGGCACAAGCGTTCCAGGTGAGAATGTAGCTTGCTCCACTTCGGCAAAATAATTTTCTGGATTGCGGTCCAAGACCATGCGACCTACTTCAATTAACGGGTAGTCTTTTTGTGACCAAACCTTTGTTACGTCAAACGGATCAAAGCGATACGTATCAGCATCTTCTAATGGCATAATCTGAACGTACAGCTTCCATGAAGGGAAATCGCCTTTTTCAATGGCATTAAATAAATCTTCAGTATGATAATCTGGATTTTCACCAGCTAACTTTGCAGCTACGTCTGGAGACAGATTTTTTACACCTTGCTCTGTTTTAAAGTGATATTTTACCCAAACGCCATCTCCTTCGGCATTAACCCATTTAAATGTGTGGCTGCCAAATCCATGCATATGGCGTAAAGTTGCGGGGATACCGCGGTCAGACATTAAAATAGAAACTTGATGCAAAGATTCAGGAGATAAAGACCAGAAATCCCAAACGGCCGTCGGGTTTTTTAAATGTGTGCGTGGATCGCGTTTTTGTGTATGAATAAAGTCAGGAAATTTAATCGCATCTCGGATGAAAAATACAGGTGTATTATTTCCGACTAAGTCGTAGTTTCCTTCTTCTGTATAAAATTTAACAGCAAATCCGCGAGGGTCGCGAACGGTATCTGCTGAGCCGTTTTCACCAGCTACTGTTGAAAAGCGAGCAAATAGAGGTGTTCGTTTTCCTACTTCAGAAAGGAAAGCTGCTTTTGTATAGCCTGAAACATCATTTGTCACTTCAAAATAGCCGTGGGCACCGGCGCCTTTTGCGTGTACGACGCGTTCAGGAACTCGCTCTCGGTTAAAATGGGCTAATTTCTCTAAAAGGTGAACATCTTGAATTAAAGTAGGTCCGCGTGAACCAGCGGTCATTGAATTTTGATTATCTCCAACCGGAGCTCCCCAACTAGTCGTTAGGTTATTCTTGTTTGTTGTCATCTTAGAACCACCTCTTATTTGAATTTTATTATGTTAGAAATAATAATAACATTTTTAAATAAAAAATCAATACTAAATTATAATTATTATAATTTGAAGTGTTGATTTTGAGATGTAGTCAATAGGGTATATAACATGTGAAGTGTACGAACTATTTAAAAAATTTTCTGTATAGTATATTTAGTTTAATAATAAAAATGCCTGGTGTGCAATTATTTTGACCGGCTATTACCATATCAAAAACACGCTTGCTTATATAAGCAAGCGTGTTCTTTTTATATATTTTGTGATAAGTTTGCTTTCGCTGCCAGTTCAGCCTGAGGCGTGCGCCAAAGCTGCGTCCATTTTTGAATCGCAGCAATCATAATAATGAGACCGAGTATAAGCATGATGATTGAAAGAGTCGCATTTAATATGCTGTAACCTGCCGCAGCTTCATTTAAATAGACATTCTTAACCATCCAATAACCTGCGTAGTTAACCGTTACGTAAAGGTAGGCTAGTGGAATAAGGCAAGTAAGCATATAGGAGCGTTTATCTGCAATTCTAAGAATAACGGTTGCTCCAATAATTAAACCAATAGAGGCCATTAACTGATTCGATACGCCGAACAGCGCCCAAACTGAGCCAATATCTCCTGAGAACAATAAGTACCCCCACATAAAACAGGCTAGGGCGCTTGCAAAAATGGACCCCGGAAGCCAGTCTACTCGCTTCAATGGCTTATAAAATTCACCGAAAAAGTCTTGAATTAAATAACGGGAAACGCGTGTACCCGCGTCGATAGCAGTTAAAATAAACACTGCTTCAAACATAATGACGAATTGGAAAAAGTAAGAAGACAGGTGGCTGAACCAAGGAATTTCTGTGAAGATATATGTCATTCCTACGGCCAGTGTAACAGCGCCGCCTGTACGGCCTTCTAAGTTTAGACCAATCTCTTGGCTAAGCTGAGGAAGAGCTGTCACGTTCATGCCGAGCGTTTTGAACACTTCAGGTGTAGAGTTGATTGCAAAATAGTCTCCAGGATGTAAAGCTGTTGCGGCAATTAACGCCATAATTCCTACTAAGCATTCGACTAACATCGCGCCGAAGCCTACAACTTTAATGTCACTCCAACGGTCGATCATCTTAGGAGTTGTTCCTGAACCAACAAATGCATGGAAGCCGGAAATAGCACCGCAGGCGATCGTAATGGAAATGAACGGCCACACAGGTCCTGCTAAAATAGGGCCGCCTCCGTGAATAAATTCAGTAACTGCAGGAAATGGAATTGCTGGGTTTACGAAAAACACGCCTACGATCAGTGCGATAAAGACACCAATTTTCATAAAGCTGCTTAAATAATCTCGAGGTGCTAAAAGCAGCCAAACGGGCAAGGCCGCTGCGAAAAATGCATAAACGGGAAGAATAATTGAAAGTGTTTTAATATCTAACGTTAAAAAATCTCCTAAAGCTGTTCCTTGAATATAAGGACCGCTAAATACGGCGATTAAAATTAAAATGAAGCCGACGGTAGAAGCCGCTTTTAAATTACCGGTTTTTTTGTGGTAAATACCCACACCCATTGCGATCGGAATCGTAATTCCAACAGCGAATGTACCCCAAGGATTTTTCTCAAGTGCATGTAGCACGACCATAGATAAACCGGCCATTGTGATGGTAATGATAAAAAGCATAGCTAAACCTGTACAAAAACCAGCGACGGGTCCTAGCTCTTTTTTAGCCACTTCGGAAAGCGACTGGCCTTTTTGGCGCATAGATGCAAATAACACAACTGCATCGTGAACGGCTCCTCCGATTACAGCTCCTATTAAAAGCCAGAGCAGGCCGGGCAAATAGCCAAACTGAGCTGCTAAAATAGGTCCAACAAGCGGACCTGCAGCTGCAATAGCTGCAAAGTGATGACCAAATGTTACCCATCGGTTGGTTGGCACATAATCTTTCCCATCTTCAAGTTCATGTGCTGGCGTTTTTTGCGAATCGTTTAGTTTCAAGACCTTAACAGCCATGAATGTTCCATATAGCCGATACGCAATCATTAAAATACAGATAGATCCAATAACAATCGTAACCGCATTCATTACAAATCCCCCTATCCCTTAGTTGTCTGATGTTTGTACTACTACACAACGTTATGTAATTGTGTGTTCCCCTTACAACTTTCATTATAAAAGAAGAAAGCGCTTTTATCACCAGTTTTTCCCTTAATTATTTAAAAAATTAGAAAGTTCAAATTCCCTTTGAAAAACTATAAGACTTTTCGCATAATCTCTGCTATAATTTTTAAAAAAATTAGTACGCATTTAGGTGTTTTTAGTTAGGGAGATGAAAAGAGTGAACCATCGTCAAGAGTTACAAAATAGCAAGCGTATCGTAGTCAAAGTAGGGACATCTACGTTGACCTATGATAACGGAGATATTAACTTAGCACGCATTGAAAAACTAGCACGTGTGTTATCTGATTTAATGAATGCAGGAAAAGAAGTTGTGCTTGTTACATCAGGTGCTGTTCAAGTAGGAGTAAAAAAACTAAAGTTAAAAGAAAAGCCAACTTCTATTCGAGAAAAACAAGCAGCAGCCTCTGTCGGGCAGTGTGAGCTTATGCATATCTATAGTAAATTCTTTGGTGAGTACAGCCACATCGTCGGTCAAGTACTGTTAACGAAGGATGTAATCGAAGATGAACATGTGCGCAATAACGTTGTAAACACGTTTGAAAAATTAATTGAAGATAAAGTGATTCCTATTGTGAATGAAAACGATACGGTTGCCATCGATGAGATTGAAAACATCGTGCGCTTCGGCGATAACGATAATTTATCTGCCATTGTTTCGGTTTTGATTCACGCAGACTTACTCGTTATTTTATCTGACATTGACGGTTTCTTTGATTCAGACCCCACAAAAAACCCTAACTCTAAGTTAATGAAAGTAATAGATGGCATCACACCGGAGCTTGAGAATTTTGCTGGAGATAGCGGAACGGATGTTGGAACAGGCGGAATGGTCACAAAGCTTACCGCTGCTAAAACAGCTACAAGTGCAGGCGTAAGCTTAATCCTAGCAAATGGTAAAGAACCAAGTATTTTGCGAGATATTATTGAAGGCCAAGAAATTGGAACGTTATTCTTAAAACAAGCTGAAGGAGTAATGAAATGAGTGAATTGCAGTTTAAAGGAAAGCAGGCAAAAGAAGCCTCTTATTTCTTAGGAAATGTAACGAGCGAACAAAAACAGCAGGCACTTTATAAAATGGCGGCTGCTTTATTGGATCAACAAGAAGCGATTTTAAAAGCAAATGAATTAGACGTAGAAAAAGCCGTTCAAAAAGGCACGTCAAAAGCGATGTTAGATCGCTTATCTTTAAATGAAGAGCGAATTCACGGAATGGCAGACGGCCTGCGCCAAGTAGCTGCGCTTTCGGATCCAGTCGGAGAAGTGCTGTCTATGGCGAAGCGACCAAATGGCTTACAAATTGGACAGCAGCGTGTACCTATTGGTGTCATAGGAATTATTTATGAAGCGCGTCCAAACGTTACGTGTGATGCAGCAGGCTTATGCTTAAAAGCAGGAAATGCAGTTATTTTGCGCGGAGGCAGCGAGGCGTTTTATTCGAATCAAGCGATTGTTTCTGTATTATCTCAAGCTGCGGCAAGTGCAGGATTGCCTGAGCATAGCGTACAGCTTATCGAAGATACGTCGAGAGAAACAGCACTGGAGTTAATGAAACTAAATGAATATATCGATGTGTTAATTCCTCGAGGCGGTGCTGGTTTAATTGAAGCGGTGGTAAAAAATGCAACCGTTCCTGTTATTGAGACAGGAACCGGGAACTGCCACATTTATGTTGATGAAGAATATGACCGTGACATGGCGGCCAATATTGTCATTAATGCAAAAACATCTCGTCCAGCCGTGTGTAACTCAGCCGAAAAGCTGATTATTCATGAACGAGCGGCTCATGAATTTTTGCCGATTATTGTTCAAGCGCTACGAGAGAAAGATGTAGAAGTACGCGGTGATGAACGTGCGCTAACAATCGTTCCAGATCTTGTTCCAGCAGCGAATGAGGATTGGAAGAAAGAATATCTGGATTTCATCATGGCGGTTAAAATCGTAGATGATATCGATGAAGCGATTTCCCATATTAATGTTCACAGTTCACATCACTCTGAAGCGATTGTAACAACAAATTATGCTCATGCTCAGCGTTTTTTACAGCGCGTTAATTCAGCCGCTGTTTATGTGAATGCTTCAACGAGGTTTACGGACGGAGAAGAGTTTGGTTTCGGGGCAGAAATCGGAATTAGTACACAAAAGCTTCATGCGCGTGGACCGATGGGATTAAAAGAATTAACAACGCTAAAATATATTATTTACGGAGATGGACAAATTCGATAAAAAAGAAGAGGCTGGGACGAAAGTATTTTAGACAAAGTAAAAACGAACCATTGATCAAAATTTTTGATTAGTGGTTCGTTTTTTGTTAGGGTGAACATAGTTTTCATCTATTTAAATTCTTCTAGTAGTTGATGGGAGGGCGAGACGAAGAATCCTGCGGGAAAAGCGGAACAGATGAGACCCCGCAGGAGCGAAAGCGACGAGGAGGCTCAGCGGCCGTCCGCGGAAAGCGAAGTCTTGCACGGAAATCAACTACGGTGTCATAAGCCGTTTAGCTCATGAATCCCATTTGTTCGTCTTTAGATGGGATTCATTTGGTTATATCCCAACCTCTTCTTTTACTTCCACATATGTTCAATTTCTTCAAGTGACTTTCCTTTTGTTTCCGGAACCCACTTCCATATAAACAAAAATGAAGCGAGACACATAACCATAAAGAATAAAAATGTAAAAGATCCTCCAGCTTTGTTCCAAAGGATAGGGAAAAACTGAGATACAAACCAATTAGCTATCCACAAGAAAAACGTAGAAATAGACATTGCATAGCCTCTCGCGTGATTAGGAAAAATTTCAGAAATCACAACCCATACAACCGGTCCCATAGAAATATTAAAAAGAAATAAATAAAAAACAATAAGTAAACTAGTAGTCAACCCTTCAGTACCTTGAGAATGAAACCCAAAGGAAACGAGAAGCTGCGTAACGGCCATACCAGCCGTGCCAATAAGCAATAAAGCTTTGCGGCCAATCCGGTCGATAAGCCACATGGAACAAAGAACGCCTAAAAAGGCAGCCACACCAATCATAGACGTAACAAGGAGCGATAAATCTCCTCTAGCTCCAGCTGCTTCAAAAACTTGCGGGGCGTAATAAATAATGGCATTAATTCCGACAAGCTGTTGAAAGGCTGCAAGTAGAATACCAATAAGCAGCGCTTTTCGAAGACAGGCCTCTTTAAAAAGCGAAAGAGAAGCCGGTTGATTTTCTTTTAACGATTGCTCAATATGATACAGCTCTTGGCGTGCAATGTGTGTACCATTGATTTTAATTAAAATGTCCATAGCTTCTAAAGTGCGGTTTGCTTTTACCAGCCACCTCGGACTTTCAGGAACAGGAGAAAGAATAAGAAGAAATAAAAGAGCTGGAATGCCAGAAGCACCGATAATGTAGCGCCATCCCGTGGAATTCTGCCAAGCGTCTTCCCCAATAGATAAAATGTAGTCATTTACAAAATAGACAGAAACAATCCCAACGGCAACAGCAAATTGGTATAGAGAGCCTAAGCGGCCACGCATGTGCGGAGGGGCTATTTCAGAAATATAGGTAATAGAAAGAACAGAAGCCATACCAATGCCTAGTCCTCCAATAATTCGAGAAATAATCACAAAAGAGATGGATGAAGATAGCGCTTGCATAATTGCGGACACGACAAATAAAGAAGCTGCTAAAAGTAAGATGCTTTTTCTACCGAATCGATCACTCAGTTTTCCCGAAGCAAGTACCCCAACGGCACCACCGAGCAGCAGACTAGATACAACAAAACCTACCATCGTTGGACTGAGATTAAAATGTACTTTCATCAACCCAATAGCTCCTGAAATGACGGCTGTGTCATAGCCGTAAAGCAACCCTCCAAAAGCAGCTGCACATGAAATGAAAATCACGAAAAATAGATTTCCTTTTTGCTCCTTATACTCGTCAGAAGTTACTTTTACTATCCCCATATAAATTCCTCCTTTGAATCACCGTCACTATTTCAATTAAAAAAACGTTATACGTAAAACGTTTTCATAAAAGATGTTTTTATGTTAAACTAAAAATTATAAATAATCAAACTATTTTTCAACTTTTATATGAATTATGTACGTTTTGTTATCAACCAATAGGGAAGAAAAAATAGGGGGAAGAGAAATATGGCGTTTATGCAATGTGATTTTTTTTCAGAAGTATTGCAAATAAGTACTTCAATGAACGTTTTGATACCGCAGCAAACAAAATCTCAAATTGGTTTACAAACCAATACAAGAAGTGAGAAGCACCCTACGCTCTATTTATTACACGGTCTTTCTGATGATCATACGATATGGATGAGAAGAACATCGATTGAACGTTACGCATCAGAATTAGGACTTGCAGTTGTAATGCCAAATGTAGATCGCAGCTTTTATAGAGATATGGCTTATGGAAAGAAGTATTGGACGTTTGTAACAGAAGAACTTCCTCAATTGGCTAGATCATTCTTTCCGTTATCGGAAAAAAGAGAAGATAATTTTGTAGCTGGCCTTTCTATGGGAGGATACGGCGCTTTAAAATGGGCGTTTCGCAAACCACATCAATTTTCTGCAGCTGCCAGTTTATCAGGAGTGATGGACGTTGAAGGGCTTGGAGGACGTGAAGAAGTGCAGTTCTTAGATTATCCTTTGATTTTTGGCATGCCGCCTGTTATTAGACCTGAGGATGATCTTTTCTGGCTGCTTGAAAATCGCCGGCGATATGGAGAAGTGACTCCGCGTATTTATCAATGCTGTGGAACAGAAGATTTTTTATATCAGGAAAATAAACGTTTTTCCGAGCGCTGTAAGCAAGAGCCTATTTGTTTTACATATGAAGAAGGAAAAGGAAGTCACGACTGGGCATATTGGGATCAAAAAATTCAAGATGTGTTAAAGTGGCTGTTTAGTGAAAAGTAGGGAAGGTAGTTTTCAGTGGTGCCGGCTTCTAGTAGTATAATAAAGAAAAATGTTTACTTGGTCGATAGACTAAAAGGAAATGGGAGTCGGTACGAATGGGGAGAAAAAAAGTCACGATTACAGAAGTAGCAAAAGAAGCGGGTGTTTCATTAGCTACGGTATCAAGAATCTTCAATAATAAAGACGGTAAAATTAAAATTAGTGAAACAACTAAACAAAAAGTACTAAAAGCAGCAGCTCATTTAGGGTATCAGACGAATCCATTTGCGGCAGCTCTGCGGGCCCAAAAAACAGGGATTATCGGCATATTGATTAGAGATTTAAAAGATCCGTTTCTAATTGAACTATTAAAAAAGGTACAGCAACAAGTCCAAAGTCGAGGGATGGACGTTCTTATTGGACACACGGATTACGAAGAAACAACGGCTGAGCGTCAATTAAATGTTATGATGAACCATTGGTTTGATGGGGTCATTTTATTAGACTATGTAGCTGCTCAGCATCCGTTTGTAGATGTATTAAAACAATATCAAAAGCCTTACGTTTCTCTTACAGGTGACGCCTCTTCTGCACTTTGGCCGATTGTACATGTAGATGATGCGGTGGGAATGCAATTAGCTGTTGCTCACTTAACGGACCTTGGTCATAAGAATATAGGGTTCGTTGGAAAAGCTGTAAGTGGAGTCGAGTACCGTCTGTCTCTTTTTTATCAGTATGTACCGTCAGCAAACGCAAAGTTTGTGAAAGAAGATATGAATGACTCAGATGAACTATATCAGTTTATAAATGAGCTAGCTCATCATCCAGATCCTCCAACTGCGCTTATTTGTGCTACGGATTACATCGCTCTGAAAGTGATACACTGTGCGTGGCAAAACGGGCTTCACGTTCCAGCAGATTTGTCTGTTATAGGGTTTGATGATATTACAGAAGCTAGTGAAGCGCATCCTCCACTAACAACTATCCGTCAACCGATGGAAAAAATGGCTGAAAAAGCAGTAAACCTCTTACTTCAGCAAATTCAGGATCAGCAAGAAATAGATCAGATACAGTATAAAATGGCACCTGTATTAGTAGAGCGTGAGACCACAAAACGTATGAATTGATAAGGAATGTATATACTATTCCTGAAAGTGTGAGACAAAAAGTCCACACTTTTTTGCATTAACCATTGCGTCCACTTCCCTCTTTCTTATACACTGTATGCTGTAGGGGAAAAAACCAAGCTTTAATATGTTTGGAGCGATTTGATGACACAACAAAAATTAGATAAATATGAAATTATGGACGTTAGCTTACTAGCAGGTAAAATTATGTTAGAAAGCGGAGCAGAAACGTATCGAGTAGAAGACACAATGATGCGGATTGCAGCGTCTTACGGTATAAAAAAATCCCACAGCTATGTGACGCCAACAGGGATTATGTTTTCACTTGAAACGAAAGAACCGACGAAAACGAAGTTAATTCGTATTTCCGAACGAACGACCGATTTAAAAAAAGTAACCATGGTAAATAGCGTCTCAAGAACAATCAGTCAAGGAAACATTTCCTTGGAGGAAGCGTATGAAATGCTACAAGAAATTGAAGCAACGAACGTAGCTTTTCCACTATGGGTTCAACTTGCAGCTGCATCCATTTCTAGCGGATGCTTTTTAATCATGTTTCAAGGTTTATGGACGGACTTTATTCCAGCCATGTTTTCAGGAGGTCTCGGATTTTTAACCGTGGTGTATTTCCACCGTCTTATTCCGATTCGCTTTTTTGCTGAGTTTACCGCTTCGTTAGTTATTGGACTTTTATCAGCTCTCTTAGTCGCTTCAGGACTAGGCACGCAAATTGATAAAATTATTATTGGATCCGTTATGCCTCTCGTTCCTGGCTTATCCATTACCAATGCAGTGCGAGATTTAATGGCGGGACATTTACTGTCTGGATTATCAAAAGGAGCAGAAGCGTTTCTGACGGCATTCGCTATCGGTGCAGGTATTGCCATTGTATTTACGCTTCTATAGAAGGGAGGCATCATATGCATATCGTAGAGCAGATAATTACAAGTTTTATTGCTTCAGCAGCATTTGGGATCATTTTTAATGTTCCACGTGAATCATTATTAAAAAGTGGCTTTGTCGGAATGATTGGCTGGCTCATTTACTATTTGCTAACGTTCTATGGCGTAGATGAAATTCCAAGCACAGTTGCATCGGCCTTCTTTATTGCTATTATTAGTCAAATTTACGCAAAAATTTACCGAACGCCGATCATTATTTTCACCGTAGCAGGTATTATTCCGCTAGTTCCAGGAGGAACAGCATACGATGCCATGCGTAACTTTGTAGAAAATAATTATAATGAAGCGATTAGTCTTGCAGCGAAAGCCTTTATGATTTCAGGTTCAATTGCCATTGGTATTGTGTTTTCTGAAGTCATCAACCAAATCATTCGTCAATCTAAATTAAATGCCAAAGCAAAATATCGACCGTAGAGAAGCAAGCTCAAATCAGAGCGTGCTTTTTTTATGAAAAAAATAAACAGAACCTTCACTTTTTTTGTCACAAGAAAGTCACGTTTTAGTCTAAAAACGTTCAAAAAATGTACGTGCACAGCTAAAAAAATAGACTATACTATGTAAATAGAAAGAGAGATATTACATATGTATGTGAAACACTGAGCATATCTCTCGAATTATTATGCTCAATATTTCACAATGTAAGTAAAAGATACTCAGAAATGAGCAAAGTATCTATGGAAATGATGAATGTTCTTATATATGAAAGGAGAAAGAAGATGGATACAGTTATACTATCGCGTATTCAATTTGCATCAACGACGCTGTTTCATTTTATCTTTGTACCGCTATCTATCGGTCTTGTCTTTTTAGTAGCGATCATGGAAACGATGTACGTAGTAAAAAAAGATGAACAGTATAAAAAGATGGCAAAGTTTTGGGGACACTTATTCCTGATTAACTTTGCTGTCGGAGTCGTAACAGGTATTTTACAAGAATTTCAGTTTGGCATGAACTGGTCAGAGTACTCACGGTTTGTAGGAGATGTATTCGGTGCGCCGCTTGCTATTGAAGCACTGCTAGCGTTTTTTATGGAGTCCACTTTCCTTGGACTGTGGATTTTCGGGTGGGATCGTTTGCCTAAATGGCTGCACTGTCTATGTATTTGGCTTGTTAGTCTAGGTACTATTTTTTCAGCGTTCTTTATTTTAACGGCTAATTCTTTTATGCAGCATCCGGTTGGAATGGAGCTGAATAATGGACGTTTAGAAATGAATGACTTCTTTAAATTGTTAACAAACGGTCAGCTGTGGGTTGAATTCCCTCATACCATTTTAGGTTCGTTTGCAACAGGCGCCTTTTTTATCACGGGTGTCAGCGCCATTATGCTCTTGAAGAAAAAACATTTGGCTTTTGCCAAAAAATCATTTCAAGTTGCCATTATTGTAGGGTTAGTTTCAGGTGTAGGAATTGCGTTATCTGGTCATGAACAGGCTGGATACTTAGTTAAAACACAGCCCATGAAAATGGCCGCAAGTGAAGGATTATGGGAAAACAGCGGAAGTCCAGGCGCTTGGACGGTAACAGCAAATATTCACCCCGATGAAAAGAAAAATACGGGCGAAATCAAAATACCTTATTTATTAAGCTTCTTATCATACGGGAAATTTTCAGGTTCCGTTCCTGGGATGAATGAGCTGCAGGAGCAGTATACGGCGAAATATGGAGCAGGGAATTATATTCCACCCGTTCGGACAACATTTTGGAGTTTCCGCATTATGGCTGGTCTAGGTGGCGTATTATGTGCATTAGGCATTTGGGGCACGTACTTGCTTTCTCGTAAAAAGCTTCAAGAAAGCAAACTATTTTTACGTATTATGACGATTGCCATTGCCTTTCCGTTCCTTGGAAGCTCAGCAGGTTGGATTATGACAGAGATTGGCCGTCAGCCTTGGGTTGTATTTGGCTATATGAAAACGGAAGATGCCGTGTCTCCTGGTGTAACAGCAGGTGAATTGCTGTTTTCTATTATCTCGTTTTCGTTCTTTTATTTAATTTTAGCTGTGATTATGGTGTTCTTGTTCGTTAAAGAAATTAAAAAAGGTCCAGATCACGATCATGAAGCACACACAAAAGTAACATCAACTGATCCGTTTACAAAGGAGGGATACAATGTTTTCTCTTAATGAATTCTGGTATTTACTAGTATCCATTCTGTTTGTTGGTTTTATCTTTTTAGAAGGCTTTGATTTTGGGATTGGAATGGTGTCTCGTTTTTTAGGAAGAAACGACTTAGAGCGACGAGCTTTTATTAATACAATCGGTCCTTTTTGGGATGCAAATGAAGTTTGGCTAATTTCAGCAATCGGTGCTATGTTTGCCGCTTTTCCAAACTGGTATGCAACGCTATTAAGCGGGTCATATGTTCTTTTTGTTCTTCTTTTGCTTTCGCTTATTGGCCGCGGTGTAGCATTTGAATTTCGAGGGAAAGTTGAAAAACAAGCGTGGAAAAATGCATGGGATTGGGTTATCTTCTTTGGAAGTCTTTTTCCACCGCTCATTTTTGGTATCTTATTTTCAGCGCTAATGAAAGGACTGCCTGTTGAGCGCAACATGCAAATGAATGCCGGCTTTTCGGATATTGTTAATCTATATACCATCACAGGCGGCGTTACGTTAACAATGCTTTGCTTATGGCACGGACTTATTTTTGCCACGATCCGTACGATGGACGATATTAGAGATCGTTCACGTAAGGTCGCTATGAAGCTTTTGCCTATAAATGCCTTATTACTTCTTATCTTTTCAGGCATGACGTTTTTTGAAACAGATTTATTCAGTAATCATAGCCGCTTGATGCTATATACATTTTTCATCGGTATTTTCGTGTATTTACTAGCAGGATTTTTCCTTACACGTAAAAAAGATGGATGGGCATTTGCTATGTCTGGCTTAATTTTAATTTTATCAATTTCCTCTATATTTGCAGGATTGTTTCCAACCGTTTTGGTTAGTTCAATCAATGAAAGCTATAGTTTAACGATTCATAATGCAGCATCAGGGAATTATTCCTTAAAAATTATGTCTTACGCTGCTATTGCATTACTGCCTTTTGTGTTAGGTTATCAAATTTGGAGCTACTACGTTTTCAGAAAACGTGTAGATCATAAGGAGCATATGGAGTATTAATGGGTAGAAATTTAATGGTTTACAACGGAATAAAAATGGTTCTTGCCGTGTTAATAGGGCTTATTACTATTCAAAGTGTAGCCATTATTTTTCAAGCTAAGTGGCTCGCCGAAGTAATTACCGCTCTTTTTCATGGTGAAAGTTTAACTTCGCAGACAAAAGCAATCGGATTGTTTTTGTCTGCCTTTATGATTCGTCAGATCGTAAGTTTTATAGTAAAAAAAACAGCATATCAATTTGGAGTCAAAACGACGCAGGAACTTCGTTTGATAGTCATGCAAAGCATTTTTTCATTAGGACCGCGTTTTACCAAAGATGAAGGAACAGGAAACTTGGTGACGCTCATCACCACAGGCCTACAGAAGCTTCGCGCTTATCTCGAGCTGTTTTTGCCTAAATTGGCCGCCATTAGCGTTACACCTTGGCTAGTGCTTGCTTTCGTCTGGTACCATGATCGGCTTTCAGGCATTATTTTACTTGTGACCATGCCAATTTTAATTTTATTTATGATTTTGCTTGGATTGGCTGTACAAAAAAAAATAGATAGCCAATGGGAGACATATCACGTGTTGTCCAACCACTTTGTAGATTCGCTTCGAGGGTTAGAAACTTTAACATTTCTCGGGAAAAGTAAGAAACATGCTGAAACGATTGAAAGAGTCAGTGACCGTTATCGAAAAGCGACAATGGGAACGCTCCGAATTGCTTTTTTATCTACGTTTGCTTTAGATTTCTTTACGATGTTATCTGTAGCCATCGTGGCTGTTATGCTTGGTTTGCGGCTGGTGAACGGGTCTATGACATTAGAACCTGCACTTATGATTTTATTGCTGGCGCCTGAATATTTCCTGCCGATACGAGAAGTCGGAAACGATTACCATGCAACATTAGACGGAAAAGAATCCGGAGATGCATTACTTAAGATTGTGAAGCGGGCTGAAAAACCGTCTGCTAAAAAAGAAGCTGTTCCTAGTTGGACTGAAAGCAGTGAACTTCAATTACGTCATATTACTGTCAAATATGACAAAGAGCAGCCGCCTTCTCTTGAAGATGTGTCACTGCATGTTAAAGGAATAAAGAAAATTGGAATCATCGGAAAAAGCGGAGCTGGAAAATCGACGCTTATTGATATACTCAGCGGCTTTGTACAATCTACAGAAGGTTCTGCTGAAGTAAACGGCGTGCCAATTGATTTACGCTCAGATGCTTGGCAAAAGCAGATTACGTATATTCCTCAGCACCCATTTATTTTTAATGGAACAGTAAAAGAAAATATTGAATTTTATCAAGACAGAGGCGGCTCATATGATTATCAAGATGCTTTAACGAAAGCAGGACTTTTATCAACGGTTCAACAGATGCCTAAGAAGGAAAATGAAATGATAGGGGATGGGGGACGGCAGCTTAGCGGCGGCCAAGCTCAAAGGATTGCTCTAGCAAGGGCATTTCTAAGCGACCGTCCTATTGTTATGCTTGACGAACCAACGGCACAAGTCGATATTGAAACGGAATATGAATTAAAGCAAGATATTTTAACGATGTTCCAAGAGAAGTTATTTATTTTAGCTACGCACCGTCTGCATTGGATGAAAGACATGGATCTCATTGTTGTAATAGAGGACGGAAAGGTTGCAGAAATCGGTAATCATCAAGAACTGATTCAAAAAAAAGGAGCTTACTATCAATTTTTACATGAAGAGGAGGAGATATGATGAAATATAAAAGTTGGATATGGCCCTACTTTAAAACATATAAATATCGTATCTTTTCTATCTTATTACTAAGCATGTTAACGATTGGTTCTGCTTGCGCGCTAATGTTCACGTCAGGTTATTTGATTTCAGCTTCTTCCTTACGGCCAGAAACGATTTTATTGGTGTATGTTCCAATTGTACTTGTGCGTACATTTGGTTTAAGCCGAGCCTCATTCCGTTATGCGGAGCGTCTTGTCAGTCACGATTTTATTCTTCGTATTTTGGCTAAAATGCGTACACGTCTTTATCGTTTGATTGAACCGTTAATTGCTACATCTCGCTATCAAACAGGAGATGTTTTAGGCGTTCTCGCGGAAGATATTGAAAGTTTACAAGACTTGTTCTTGCGTACCATTCTTCCAACAATTTCAGCTGTTATTTTATATGTTATTTCGATTGTAGCTTTAGGATTCTTTAGCCTAAAGTTTGCATGTTTGATTGCCATCTATTTATTTTTATTAGTAGTAGTGATGCCGCTTTTTTCCCTTTGGCATATGAAGGCAGCCAATCAGCGATATAAATCAAGCAAAGCACAGTTATATGCCAAGGTCACAGACGGCTTTTTAGGAGTGGCTGATTGGGTGTTAAGCGGTCAGCAGCAGTCATTTTTTCATTCGTATAACAAAACAGAAAATGAGTTAGACGGCATGGATCGCAAGCTTAAACTATGGACGTATTACCGAGAATTGTTTGGACAACTTATTGTAGCAGGTTTAATTGTCACAATGATTTGGTTTGGGGCTTCTCTTTTTGCAGATAAAGAGCTTGCAGGTGTGTTTATTGCTGCTTTTATTTTAGTAGTATTTCCTTTATCTGAAGCGCTGCTGCCAGTAGCTAATGCGGTAGAAAAGATTCCTCAGTTTGAAGAATCATTAAATAGAGTACAGGCAATGGAAAAGAACTGGGAAGATGTGAATGAAAAGAAAAAACATACTCTTTCTCTACCTTATGAAGGTTCATGGAATTCGGTTAGATTAAAAGTTGAGCATGTAAGTTTTCGCTATAGTAATGAGGAGGAGTCAGTAATTCATGATCTTTCATTTCAAGTCGAGCAAGGGAAAAAAATTGCGATTCTTGGCAAGAGTGGAGCTGGAAAATCGACTCTATTAAAGTTGCTGCAAGGCTCCTTAGCACCTACAGAAGGCACAGTTCAACTAAACGGTCAGTCTGTTGCTGAAGTTCGTGAAGATGTACCAAAACTCATCTCTGTATTAAATCAAAATCCTTATTTATTTAATACAAGCGTAGCCAACAATTTATTACTAGCTAATGAAGAGGCCACAAAAGAAGAAGTAATTGAGGCCATGAAGCAAGTGAATATGCACTCCCTTGTGGAAGGTTTGCACCAAGGATATCAAACGCCGATGCTCGAAACAGGTCAGCGCTTCTCGGGAGGAGAACGTCAGCGGATTGCGTTAGCACGCGTTCTGCTTCAGCATACGCCAATTGTTATGCTAGATGAGCCAACTGCAGGGTTGGATGCTATGACTGAAAAGCGCTTGTTATCCACTATCTTTGAAACTCTTCAAGACAAAACCTTAATATGGGTTACGCATAATTTAGTTGGGATGGAAAAAATGGATGAAATCTTATTTTTGCAAGATGGTAAGATAGCCATTCGAGGAACGCATGACGAATTGCTTGCGACGAACAGTCACTATCAAAAGCTATATGAATTGGATCATCCGGCAAAAAGCCTTTAGCAGAAGCTAAAGGCTTTTTATTATTTGATAATAAAGTGAAATTCGACAAACATGAGTAAAATATGTGTCGAATGAAAGAAAACAGCTTGGATTCAAAGAAAAGAGTATGCGTTTAGCATTTTTGAAAAAGTGGTAAAACAAGGTAGTGTTTGTTTCTTCCTGTATAACATCGGTTTATTTTAGGGAAAATATATACACATTATGCGAACGAGAGAAGGAAGATACAATGGAACCTATGCTTATACATATCACGCTCGTAGTGGGACTAGGCGTTCTATCTCAGTGGCTGGCTTGGAGATTTAAGTTACCAGCAATTGTCGTGATGTCAATTATCGGACTGCTAACAGGCCCTATTTTAGGTTTAATTGATCCTAAAGCACAGTTTGCCCAGCTTTTTGATCCTTTTGTGTCGATTGCTGTAGCTGTTATTTTATTTGAAGGCAGCTTGAATTTAGACATGAGAGAGGTAAGGGGAATCGAAAAGCCCGTGTTTCGCATTGTGACGCTCGGAGCCATGCTAGCTTGGATTTTAGGCTCTTTAGCTGCTCATTACATAGCGGATTTATCATGGGCGGTGGCAATTGTTATCGGAGGGCTTTTTATTGTGACGGGTCCAACCGTGATTTTACCTCTTTTACGACAAGCTAAATTAAAACCAAAACCAGCAGCGATTTTAAAATGGGAAGGTATTATTGTTGATCCATTTGGTGCACTGCTGGCCGTTTTTTCGTTTGAAATTGTTCAATTTTTAGTGCTGAGAGAAGTGAGTGGAAAAACAATTCTCTTTTTCTTTGCAGCTTCTATCATTGCTGTTTTAATAGGGTGGCTTCTTGGCCGCGGAATAGGATGGATGTTTCAAAAGGGGCATATTCCAGAGTATTTAAAATCTCCGGTCGTATTTATTGTTGTTATTGCCTGCTTTACGATAGCTGATGAAATTAAGCATGAAACGGGTCTTCTAGCAGTAACAGCGATGGGAATTACCCTTGCTAATATGCATATTTCATCTATTAGTGATATGCGACATTTTAAAGAGAATATTTCGGTTCTATTGACTTCTACTATTTTTATCATGTTAACGGCTGGACTGACGATGAAGACCATTACTGAAATTTTTCATTGGAATATTATTTTGTTTGTTTTACTTATGCTGTTTATTGTCAGACCTGTCTCCATCTTTTTATCAACGGTAGGGACAGATTTATCTATAAAAGAAAAAATACTGATTGGCTGGATTGCCCCGCGTGGCATTGTAGCGTTAACGGTCTCAAGCTACTTTGCGAAAGTACTAATTGATGAAGGATTTAAAGATGCTTCCATTCTAACAACGCTGACATTTGCTTTAGTGTTTGCTACGGTTTGTGTACACGGTTTTTCCCTTTCATGGCTAGCTAAGAAGCTTGATTTATCAATTGGGGAAGAACCTGGTATTTTGCTTGTAGGAAGCAATGATTTTACGGTTGCCTTTGCTTCCAAGTTAAAACAGCTGGGCTATCCAGTGTTAGTTGCTGATTCTTCGTGGGAGCGGTTAAGAGTTGCGCGCAGAGCGGAAGTAGATGTGTATCACGGAGAAGTTCTAGCTGAGCAAACGGAATATCATCTAGATTTAACTCCTTATGAATACGTGATTGCTGCAACTGAGTTAGATGCATATAATGCGCTTGTTTGTACTGCTTTTCTTCAAGATATGGGGCGAAACAATGTTTTTCAATTGAGTATTCGTGACCAAGAAGATTCAAGAGAAGATGTCGATGAAATTATGCACACAGTAAGAGGACGCATGCTTTTTAAGAAAGGAATTACGTGGGAGTTTCTGCATCATAAAATGGAGCATGGATATACGATTTACAATACAAAAATTACGGATGAATATACGTATGAAACATATCTTGAGGAGAAAAGCGATGATTCTCTTTTACTAGCAGTGAGCAAGCAAGGAAAGGCACTGAGCTTTTTTGCTCATGATCAAGAAATAAACGTTAATGCGGGTGATACGGTGTTAAGCCTTCAGCCATTAAAAAGATAAAAAAACAGGCCTTCAATGGCCTGTTTTTTATGCTTGTCTTTGTTTAAAATGAATGACGAACAGATAAGCAGCAGCTGCTGCAAAATAGATAGTAACGGCTGGTGCCGTGAAGACATGCCCAGCTACAAAAGCAATTCCAAGAGCTAATACAATTGCTGTACTGTACATCATAAAGCTTTCATCAAGAAGCTGTGATGGTTCTTTAAATAATCGAAGCAACACGGTTAAACCAACTACTAGAAGTGGAAGAACCCATAGTAAAAATCCGATAATACCTAAAGAGAAAAACAGATCATAAAAATCCATTTCAATCATCTTTGGCGGAAGCTGTTTTGTATAGTCACCAGAAAAGCCCATACCTATCATTTTTCGTGCAATAGGTGCTTTTGCATACTCTTCCTTATGATGAGCTAAAAATTGCTCACGGCTGCTTAGAATCAGATTTTGAATATCTTTGTCATCTAAATTTGATTTCTTTTGTTTTTTCTTTTTAGCCGGCTTTTCTTTTTCTTTCTTTTCCGGCTTCTCTTGCTTTGTTTTCTCTTTTTTAGCCTCTAACATATCGATGTGCGTATATGTGTTTTTATAAGCTGGAGAAATCGGAGTGGTTGCTCCGGTTACAATTAAAAGCAGAATTGAGATTACTAAGTTGGCTTTAATTAAGCTGCGTTTATTCGTAAATAATTTTGCAAATAAGACAACTGTTGCTACAACTAAAGAAAGAATAACGGCACCTAAGCCTACTTTCGTTCCAAGCATGATGGATGAAACGGCTAACAAGATAAAAGGAATCCAGTAATAAGCTTTTGAAAACGAACGTACTTTATCTAAAGCTAAAAGCAGTGTGAGAGGAAGCAAAATAGCAATGGTTGCCCCTAGCTCATTCGCTGCATAAAACCAGCCTTTGAATCCAATTTTATTATACTGATAACTCTCTAGTGCTGTACCTGTTAGCATTGTACCGATAAAAACAATACTGATGATGAGTGAAGCAGTCAATAAGTTTTTGCTCAGTATTCTTTTTACATCCAAAGACGATCGATAATGTGAAAACATCACAATCATTCCAAGTAATGTAACGTTCATATAAACAACCTTATTGAAAAATTTAATTTCTTGCCCAATATAATAAGGATCTTTCCATTGATGATTTAAGTAGATATTGAGTCCAAGAAAGAGTGCAAAAACAATAAGGTAGATAATCGAATATCTAGCCCATTTTGATTGTTTGGCAAACACTAAAAGTAGGACACCTGCAAAAATCATATATAGAAAGCGAATAACAACCCCAATTGAGAGACCACTATCCATGTTCAAAACCATGTACGTCGTTAGCATATCAATAATTGGCTGAATTGAAATAAAACCAACGAACAGAAAAAATAACCAGTATGTGTTCTTCATATAGTACTCTCCTGTTTTACGTGAATTAACGTTTTCTTTTAACTAAAAGCATAACACCTTCTACTCTGCATAATAGCGTCGACATTAAGTATACTAAACCACCTGCAAGACAGACAATACCAAATCGTAAGATAACATGTAATGAATTCAAAAATGCGATGTCCTTCAAGAAGAACATGAGGATAGCAACAGGTACGGAAGCTAAAAGAATTTTTCCTGTTTCTTTCACTAGATATCCGTAATGGAAGTGATTGATTTGTTTTGCCAGCATAACGAATACGATGGCCGTATAGAAAAAGGCAACCACTGACATGGAAAGTGCTAATCCTTGGTATCCCATAAATTTAGTGAAAATCATGTTAAAGATGATGTTTAACACAATGGATAATAAGCCTGCTCTCATAATAAGATAACCTTTTTGAAGAGAATAAAATCCTTTTGCAAGAACAGCTTGCAGCGAATAGAAAAACACTGAACCTAGGTAATAATAAGATACATCTGTTGTTTTTAACGTCGAATTTGCGTCAAATGCACCGCGCTGATAAGCAATCATTACAATGTCTTTCATATAAAAGATCATAATAACAATCGTCGGAATCAGCAGCATCAGCATAAACGTAATCCCTTTTTCAATTCCTGATTTAAAGCGTTCTTCATCTTTTTCAGAAATGGCTCTTGCAATCAGCGGATAAATAATAGTTGCGACCGTAACCCCGAATATTGCCTGGGGAATACTTACAAGTCTGAAGGCGTAATTTAAATATGAAATAACACCTTCACCAAAGGAGCCAGCAAAGAAGAAGTTTACAGTTAAATTAATTTGACCGACCATAATGGTCACACCGACAGGGATGAATACTTTATAAAAAGCCACTACTTCATCACGGTCAATTTTTTGCTTCCATAACAGCAGATGCTGCGGTTTAAAATAGACAACTTTAATTAAGAAAGAAGCAATTGTTCCTATAAAATAGCCAAGAGCAATTGCATAGCCGCCCATGATTGAATGTAATAGGATTGTACTTAAAATCGTAAATAGTACAACAACCGTTTGAGAAAACACGGAGAAAGAATATTGACTTCGTGCATCAAATACACCTTCGTATACGGCATTCACTCCAACTAGTGAAAGAGATAAAAAGTACATAACGCCCGTATAAATTCCTAGTTCAATTGCTGCTTTGGAAAAATTAGAGTACGAAGCGGGAAAGTAAAAGAAAGCGGCAATTGATCCGAGAACCGAAATAATGAAACAAATAAGAAAGGTTGATTTAACAATATTAGTCAAATGAACCTTTCCTTTATTTTCTTTTTCATAACGTAAATAACTAGGAATAAACGCATCCTTCATCCCCGTTAACATAAATAAAATAAAAGCGTTTGGAATGATCATTGCTGCGTTGTATGAATCGACAATATAACTTGTACCGAAATAGTTAGCAATAACTAAATCACGAATCATACTAGAAAATTTCAAAAATAATGTTGATATGAGCAGTAAAATGCTCGCGAATTTTAAGTTTTTCATGCGAAACTCCTACCTTTTCAAGTTATCTCATCAACTATTAGCAATAAAGAAGCATCCGACAATTAAAAGAATACAGCCGATAACTTGTTTTGTTGTAACTTTTTCTTTAATTAAAAAGTAACCGAATGTTAATGTCCAAATATACGTAATAGACGTGAGCGGAAATACAATAGAATAAGGTAACAGCGTTAAAACATACACATTAAGCAAAGCTGCCGCCCCGTAAAAAAGGCCGCCACCTACAAAGCAAATAAGCGCTAGCTTTATCTTTTTTTCATTTAAATACGTAGAAATATACTTGAAAAAGACAGCTCCAACTGAACCTAAAAGAGTCATAATAAGTAAAAGCGGGATACTATTCATCTTGACCACCTACTAAAATTACACCTACGATAATAATAAGAGTACCGACCAGCTTCATAGGGCTAATGGTTTCATTTAATAGAAAGAAACCAAGAGCAATGCTGATTACGTATCCTAGGCTTAAAAATGGATGAAGTAAGGAAACTCTTTCAAATTTAAAAGCGGCAATCATAAAAACCGCTCCTAATCCATAAAGAAAAAAACCAATAATTAAATTTAAGTTAAATGAAGCTTCGGACAACTTCCAAAAAAGTTGTCCAACAGCTGTAAACAGGGAAGCCACGATAATGAGTGTGATTCCTAGCTTTTTGTTGTAATTGCTCTCCATCAGGAGGTCACATCCCTTTCTTTCTGATCAAATCGGATAAAAGGAAGACCAATAAAGAAGAAAGACACAAATACGCTTGCTAATAAATATCGGAAATCTTGAGCCGGCAATGCTGCAAGAACAGAAAGCGTGTTAAGAGCCCACGGAATGACGATAATGAGTGACGTAATTCCTCTTCGAATCACTAGCATTAATGAAAATAATAAAATGACACAGTGATAAAAAGCTGGTTTCCATAAGAATGTAAAAACAGGGTGCTTAAAAATAGCTAAGTAAGCATTAGCAGTATGTGTAATAAACGGCTCGATTACTTTATTTTTAAGACCTAAATCATTGCCGTAATAAATGTTGGTTACATACGTATCCGTGTAGCCATCTTTAAAAGGGTTGATTTGCCATACTAAAGCCGTTTGTTTGAGAAAGCCTTCCGTTGCGAGATAAGGATTTTTGATAACAATGCTAGCATAGTTCTTAAAGTAAAGACCTAAATCATTAAAAATAAATTCGCGGTCGTAGTATTTCCACGTGAATTTAATTGGATCACTTTTGTATGGATTATACTTTTCTTTCCACAATTCAATAGGAAGCACTTTATTAAAATATTCGCGCTCTTCTTTTGACATTTCCCCATCATTTGAAATGATATTTGCAATTTGTTGAGTTGGAATAGACAAAGCTTCATTTGGATCTGAAGGTTTTACATCAAGCCACGTGAACACAGGGCCTGTAACAATCTTTTGTAAAATAAAGACGACTAAGAAAATCGTGACAAGAGGTTTCCAATTTTTTCTGAACAAGACGATCATTAAAAGGAAAGTCAAAACAAATACAGGAAAACCATTATGTCTAAAGAAAGCTACTCCAAATGCCGAAAGTAAAAGTAAGAAAAAGCTCGCTTTACTTTTAACCCAAGCACCTTTTGACAGATAAATTTTTGCAATGTTCACCGTAAAAAACAGCAGAAAAGCACTGTATAAAATGTCTTTCCAAATAATAATTGAAAAGATTAAAAAGCTTGGAATAATGACAATAATAGCTGTTAAAAGTCCAATCATAACAGGATGTGCTTTGCGTTTAATGAAAAAGTCAAACGTATAGGCGTATATGCTCACTACAACAACAATTTGTGTGAACGCTACAATGCCTGGATTATCCCATATTTTTGTCAGCAGCATAATGAGCCACGTAATCATAATAGGGTGCCAATCGTTAAATTCTCCGTTATGTGCCTGTCTCCACTGTGCTAATGAATCGGGAGTCATGGCCGCTGGGAAAAAGGCGAACCAGTAGTATAGACTAACAGCTAAAATAAGAATCGCAACAATTCCTAGGTAACGCTTTGGGTATGCAAATGTATAGTGAAAATCGTTTATCTGTTTGATAGCGCTGAGTACAGCGGCCGTCAGCAGCATTGCTAATAAAGTACGGCTGATGGCATACAAAACGAGTGAAAAAATAGTTGAGCTCGTCATATGTAAGTTATCTAAAAATGAAAACTGTACGATAAACGAAAAAACAATCAGCAATAGCCATTCTAGCGGTTTAAATGAAGCATAAGCTCTATTTTTATAAATAAAAATAGAGCTTATGATGGTAAATACAAGTGCAGCAAAAAGGGAAAGATAGTGAACACCGTCTGGATTACCAATACTTAAACCGATAAGAATAATTAAAGCCGTTACTGTAAGCAGTAAAATACTTTTTTTATTCTTCATCATTGTTATTCTCCTACTTGTTCAATCTGTTCAATTTTTTTATTTAGTTCTAATTCATATTGCTTGCGATTTAATGAAGCAATTGTATCTAGAATTAATCCACAGACGAAAGATAAAACACCTAACACCATCAATCCAGTTGCTAAGATAGATGACGGTACTTTGGTAATAAAGCCTGTATCAAAAAATTCATAAAGTACCGGAGCACCAACAGCTAATCCTGCGACAATAAACAACACTGTCCAAATGGAGAAGAACTGAAGCGGCTTGTACTCTTTAAATAACGTAAAAATCATTCGTAACACTTTAAATCCATCAGAGAACGTATTAAGTTTCGATTCGCTGCCTTCAGGTCGATCGCGATAATCGATCGCGATTTCTTTGAGGCGGAAGCGTTTATCTAACGCGTGAAGACTCATCTCTGTTTCAATTTCAAATCCTGGGCTCATCACCGGTATTGATTTTACAAATAATTTATCGTAAGCACGATAACCTGTCATGATATCTTTAATGTTACTTTTGTACAGGCCATTAATTAAAGAACGTACCAAGTTGTTACCAAAATTATGGAAAGCACGTTTGTTTTCTTCGAGATACGTTCCGTTTGATAAACGATCTCCAATGACCATGTTAGCTTCTCGATTTCTAATAGGCTCAATTAATTGATGAACAAATTCTGCAGGATACGTATCATCCCCATCTACCATGACATAACAATCTGCATCAATTTCTTGAAACATCGAACGTACAACGTTTCCTTTTCCTTGCTTGAATTCTTTTTTGACGATTGCCCCGTGTTCAAGTGCAATTTCACTTGTGCGATCTTTTGAGTTGTTATCGTACACATAAATATCTGCACTAGGCAGTTCGCGTTTGAAATCGTCAATTACTTTTCCAATTGTTACTTCCTCGTTATAACAAGGAATTAAAACTGCGACTTTCATTTTTCCACCTCATCAAAAAAAATTGTTGGGAGTTGTTCAGCAATTACATCTACTGTGTAGCGGTTTGCTGTTTGTAACGCCTGTTGAGACATTTGCTGTTTCACATCTTCAGGAAGATTAATAAAAGCCTGTAGCTGTGAAGCTAGTTCGTCTACATTTTTAGGCTCAAAGAATAGACCATTCTTTCCGTCTATAATGTAATCTTTTAGACCACCAATCTGACTCCCAATTACGGGTGCTCCGCAAGCCATAGCTTCGAGGCCGACTAAGCCCAAACTTTCTCCTTTTCTTACGGTCGGAAACACGAATGCTTCAATCGCATTATATACGTAAGCAAGAGAGGACTGAGGAAGGAGAGGGAAATGGATGACTTTTTCCTCTAGGCCCAGAGTCTTGATCATTTCCTTAAATGCCGCTTCATCTTTTCCGCTTCCAACGTATAGGTATTTGTAAGAAGTGGGCATTTGTTGTTCAGCTTTTGCAATTGCTTGCAGGTAGTATTCCCATCCTTTACCCACATCAATGCGGCTTACACATCCAAGATAACGGATAGTAGGGTCCAAGTTTAGTTCTTGATAAGCTTTGCTTTTATCTGCATAAGGGTGAAACAGATCTTTATTCACTCCTCCGCTTGGAAAAATATAGATTGGGTTATGAACCTCATATTTCTCTTCAACGAGCCCTTTATAATAAGGAGAAGGAGTAATAATTTTAGTAGAATGTTGCAATAAGTCATTTACTCTAGGCTGATACTTTTCCTGTGAAGGTACTTCAGGTACAACGTCTGAACCATGAACGTTTGTCACAATCCTCACATTCTTCTTTAGCTTTTTAAGAATCAGCAGCGGAAGAGCATTATGAGATGCATAATGTACGTAAAGGTAGTCGTAGTTTTTTGTCAAGCCCGTCAAGACGACATTAGCATAATGAGAAGCATAGCTAAAAAGCTTGCTTAATTTGCTTGTCTTTTTTTGCATGACAATTTTATCAACTTGAATACCATGTTGAACTAAAATTTTTTCAGTGTTTTGAACAAATACACCATAGCTCGGGAATTGTTCCGAAGGATACATATTTGAAATCAACAAAATTTTCATGATTGTTTCACACCTATTTTTCTTTATTAGTTTATGATAATGACAACGGGTGTTCATTTAAATAGAGCTTACATGTATCATCTTACTATTAAGTTGAGCGATTTCATTGATAAACATGCAAAAATGGGTTGCATATCGCCAACATCACAATATTATAGCACACCTACTTTTTAAAATGCGAAAGTTTATCGGACACTTCTAAAACGATAGATAAAGCAGTAAAGAAGATGGTTTCCACATCATCATAATCACACGAAAAAAAGCGAACGCTATTCGTTCGCTTTATGTCACTTATTTCACTTCAACGCTTACCCCAAAATGGTCGGAAACAACAGGATAATGTATGCCGTTAAACACCACAGTTGATGACTGAATATCCTGCGCATGACTCGATAGAATTAAATCAAGGCGCAGTGCCCGTTCATTATCATCCCATCCAGCAATGTTACCTTTAACTGTAATACCGCTATCTTTTTTATTCGATAGAGTATACGTATCATAGAGGCCTTGGCTCAACAGGTAGTCGTAACCTTCATTTCGGCTATGAGCGTCATTATTAAAGTCTCCAAGTAGGAAAAATGGGTTATCTTTGTGTACATGAGCTAGCAGTGTATCAACTTGCTGCTTGAACGGCTCTTCCTCGTCATCCCACCAGCCAAGATGACAAGAATAAAACGTAAGAAGCTCTTTTTCATATTCGATTGTGGCTCCAACAATTCTTCTCGTTTTCCAGTAGTCAATATTTGACGTTTGTGACACGAAAAATGAATGCTCTTCAATAATCGGGTGTTTCGTTAAAATGGAAATTCCTTCTTCATACACTTCATAGCCTATATGAGATAAATCCCATACCAATTGATAGTCTTCACCTTGCTTACCCAGTTCTTTTGCTAAAAGCCAAGCGTAATTATCGCTGCGAATGTAGTCATATACATAAGGTGCGTCTACTTTTTGGCTTACTTCCTGTAAAGCAATGACATCATATTTTTCTTTTTTAATTACTTCAGCTAGACAAGATAACTTGTCTAGCTGATTTTCCTCTTGCCAAGAGTGGCAATTTAACGTTAATAGCTTCATTATGTTAAGCTCCTAACAAATCTTGAATGTCGGATTTCAAAACATCCGCTTTAGGTCCATAAATAGCTTGTACCCCTTTATCTTTCAAGATTAAACCAAGGGCTCCGTTTTGTTTCCACTCACTTTCTCCTGCAACGGCATGTATATCTTTTACCGTTACACGTAAGCGAGTCATACAAGCATCAACATCTTCAATATTGTTTTCTCCGCCAAGCAGTCCAATAATGACTGGTGCAAGCGAATCATTTTTCACCTGCTTGCTGCTTGTTGCAGTTGTTTCTTCATCAATATAGTTTCCGTTACGTCCCGGCGTTGGGAAGTTAAAACGTTTAATTAAGAAGTTTGCCACTCCAAAATTTAAGCCAAAGAATACAAGGCAGGCAATGACAAAGTTCATTAAGTCAGCCCACAGTCCGGCTTTAATAATCATTGGTGTACGTGTTAATAGTTCAATTACGCCAAATGAGTGTACGCGAACATGAACAATATCAACAATGGCAAAAGCCAGTCCCGTCATAATTGCATATACGACATATAAAAGAGGTGCTGCGAACATGAACATAAATTCGATTGGTTCTGTTACGCCTGTTAAGAAAACAGCTAGTCCAGCTGAAAGGAACATTGAACGATATTTTGAACGTTTGTCAGGATCTACGTTACGATACATTGCTAAAGCGATTCCAATTAGCGACGCACAAGACAAAATCATCTGTCCTACTTTAAAGCGTGCAGGTGTAACGTCATGTAATAACTGCTTGTAGCTTTCCATATCTCCTGCAGCGCGGAAGTTATTTAAATCTGCAATCCAAGCAAGCCATAAAGGATCTTGACCGGCAACCGTGGAACCTGCTCCAGAACCTGTTAAAATTTTGTACGTTCCGCCTAGCTCCGTGTAGTTCATAGGAACTGTCAGCATATGATGAAGACCAAACGGAAGAAGGAGACGCTCTAATGCTCCGAAAATAAATGGTGCGAGAATAGGAGCTGTGTCTCTAGATGTTGCAATCCACTGTCCGAAGCTGTTTAATGAACCTTGGATAAACGGCCATACAATGGATAAAAGCAGTGCCGTTACAACTGAACCACCGATGACAACAAATGGTACGAAGCGCTTACCGTTAAAAAACGAAAGGGCTTCAGGCAATTTATCATAGTTGTAATATTTATTGAATAAATTCGCTCCTAAAAACCCGGCGATAATTCCTACGAACACTCCCATGTTAAGAGCGGGAGATCCTAAAATAGATGTGAAGTAGTCTTTTACAACTAATTCTTGTCCAAATAGTGAGTGAACCGTTGCTTTTGAATCTGAGAGCATTTCTGCTTTAACTCCGAAAATGGCGCCTGTAATTCGATTAATAAGAATGAATGCGATGAGTGCAGCAAATGCACCTCCAGCACGTTCTTTTGCCCAAGAGCCCCCGATGGCAACAGCGAACAAAATGTGAAGATTTGTGATGATACCCCAGCCTATGTCTTCCATCACGCGTGCAATTGTTTGTACAGCAGTGATGTCTCCCCCAGTCATTGCAACTAGTTTTCCAAGTGAAATCATAATACCAGCTGCGGGCATAACCGCTACTACTACTAATAAAGCCTTACCAAATTTCTGCCAAAAATCAAATGAAAAGAACTTCTTCATAGTTTTTCCCCTTCCCCTATGTATGGGTTTTCATTTTATTTTTTGATAAACTATATTTAAAAGATAGTGCAACCGTTTGCATAACCCTATTGTAATAAAAGGGCTTTCATAATGCAAGACTGTAATTTCTCTTTTTTGAAAAATTTATTCATGAATTATAAATGATGAAAAAATTTTTATGATAAAGTGAACAATATCAACGGTATTTTAACACGATAGAATGTAATCAAAGCATTCAAGTAATGGCATAAAGACAAGTGCAGAGGAGGATAATATGAAAAAAGAAGATCTACAAGCGATTATTTTTGATTTAGACGGTGTTATTGCAGATACGGTACATTTATATTATAGAGCAAATAAAAAAGTAGCAGATCAACTTAACGTTTCATTTTCTGAAGAACTGAATCAGCAGCTGCAGGGGATCAGCCGAGTGAAAACTGTAGAGCTCATTGCTGCACAAGGCAACGTGCGTCTCACAGTGGAAAAAAAAGAACAGCTTGCTGATGAAAAGAATAAGTATTATCAAGCATTAATAAAGGAAATGACAAAGAATCACTTACTTCCAGGAATACAATTGTTGTTAGAGGATTGTAAAAAACAAGGTATTAAAATGGCGATTGCTTCTTCTAGTTCAAATGCAAATACTGTAGTGGATGCGTTAGGAATACGTTCTTTTTTTGATTGCATTGTGGATGTGAGAAAAATAAAGAAGGGAAAACCAGATCCAGAAATATTTTTGACAGCTGCCGATCAATTACAAGTAAAACCCTATGCATGTGTGGCCATAGAAGATGGAGAGGCCGGTATAAAAGCTATTAATCAAACAGATATGGTTTCTATCGGCGTTGGTAAGCATCTGAAGGAAAAGGATGTGAATTTTCACGTATATTCCACAGCTGATTTGCATTTAAAGACGATTAAAGAGGTTTTCGAAAAAGCAAGAAAAGGAACAGATTATAACAGCGCGTATACAAAAAATTAGTAAATCTTTTACATGCAAGTAGCAAAGCGTAAAAAAACATATGCTAAAATAAAATAAGAGAGCAAAGATACATAGGAAGGGGTACATCATGATTAAATGTATTGCGATCGATATGGATGGAACTTTAGTAAATAGTGAACAAGTTGTAAGTAAAGAAAATGCCCAAGCGATTAAGACAGCTCAAAAGGCAGGGGTGGAAGTTGTTGTTGCTACGGGACGTTCTTATGAAGAGGCCCGTTATGTTTTAGAAGAAGCAGGACTTCATACATATTTAATTTGTGCAAACGGAGCAGAGCTTCGGAACCCACAAGGGGAAAAACAATATTCAGTAGGCATGACGATGGAATCTATTCGCGAAGTAGAGGATATTTTTAAGAAGTTTCAGTTGTACTTTGAAGTCTATACAAGTGAAGGTACGTATTCAAATGACTATGAAAAAGCTTTGTCGGTATTAATGGATATTTATTTAAGCGCCAGCTTAAAAGATAATTATGAAAAATCGTTAGAAGCGGCAAAAGAGCGTTTCAATAGCGGCAGAGTAAAACTTATTGAAGAGTATGAAGGGTTGTTTCAAGATCCAAATAAGGACATTTATAAGCTGCTTGCTTTCTCTTTTGACGAAGAAAAGTTAGAACAGGCAAAAATAGAACTTGTGAAGTTAGATTCTATTGCAGTCAGTGCATCTGGTAAAGAAAATATTGAAATAAATGATGAAAATGCTCAAAAAGGAATTGCAGTTACATCATTTGTTCAAGAACGCCATATTTCTTTAGAAGAAACGATGGCCATTGGAGACAATTATAACGACGTGTCGATGTTTCAGCGAGTTGGACGTGCCGTAGCGATGGGGAATGCCCCTCAAGAAATTAAAGAGTTTGCCCATATCGTAACAGGGACAAATGACGAGCACGGCGTAGCTCAGGCTATTTTAAATGCGCTTGAAACAGTCAAACAATAAGCAAACTAAAAAGCATGCCTAAAGGCCATGCTTTTAGTTTGTTACTTTTTCTTTTGCACGACGGTATGCACCGTGATTTGTTGGTCCGACATATTGATTTAAAGCAAATGAATGGCGAATTGCTTCTGTAATAAATTCTTTTGCTGTATAAATAGCTTGTTTGACGTCACTGCCTTTTGCCAATTCAGCAGCAATCGCAGCTGAGTATGTGCATCCAGCACCGTGTGTGAATGTCGTTTCAATACGTTCAGACTCTAAGATCTCAAATGTCTTTCCATCATAAAGCAAATCGATTGCTTTTTCATGCGCTAATTTACTTCCGCCTTTAATCAATACATATTTGGCACCAAGTTCAGAAATTTTCACGGCTGCTTCTTTCATTTGATCAACCGTTTTGATAGGGCCAAGTCCGCTTAATTGACTAGCTTCAAATAAGTTAGGCGTTACGACTGTTGCTTTTGGAACTAGTACATCGCGCAAGCTGACAGTTGTTTCCGGGTGAAGCGCTTCGTCTTCTCCTTTACATACCATCACAGGATCGACTACAACATTTTTTAAATCGTATTCTTCAATTGTTTTTGCGGCTAGTTCAATAATTTCCACTGAGCCAAGCATACCCGTTTTTAGAGCTTGTACGCCTACGCCTTTTACGATTGTTTTCAGCTGCTGTTCAACAGTTGAAACTTCTTGTGGAAATACGTTATGAGACCAGCCGTTATCCGGATCCATTGTTACAATTGTTGTTAAAGCTGTCATTCCGTAAACACCAAGTTCTTGGAATGTTTTTAAATCCGCTTGAATGCCAGCTCCGCCGCTGCTGTCAGAACCCGCAATGGTTAATGCTTTATTCATTGTCATAAAAAATCCTCCCGTATTTTAAGTTCATAGAGAAAATAGAGTAAAACTTCCACCGGTCGGTTTTTAGCTGCCCAATGTGTTTTAGATAAATTTCTTCCATTCACTTTTCACTTTTTCTTTTATTTTATCGCTTTTAATGTAGATATTCAATTTCTAAAAACTGTATGAATCCTAAGTGTATACTTTTGTCTTAGCCTCTTTTACCTTATGGTACAAGCACTCTTTCTTTTCATGAATAAAATAAAGAGAAACTTAAGAAAGGGTGATTCACATAAAAAAACATTCTAATCATGACAGTTATAAAGACGATTCGTATGCTTTCAATAAATCACAACCTCGCAAAAAAAACCACAAAGATTATTATATGAATTCAAATTTAACAAATGATCACTTCAGAACTGTTAAGGCAGGCACTTTAAATGTTTGTATAATTGTATTACCAGGAGCTAAAGTTGATCGAAACTCCACAGATAATCAGTCTATAGTTCCCAATCGTGTAAAAAGAGACATAGCCGCTGCTAATAAAATATGGAAACAATATGAGAAAAACCGATTAATCCAAGGTGTTACATTTACTATTACACGTTCAGTTGTTTTTTTGGAAAACATCAGTGGCATTGTTAGTAATGCGGAAAATTTTCCAATTGGAGGGGCTAGTCATCTTACAATGGTACAAGCAATGCTTAAAACTGGCCGAAAGGTTTGTCAAAATGCTGATGTGTATGTATTTTACATGAATGGAAATAGATTTGGGCCTGTTAATTTTGACTATTCATCTACTCTCGCTGTAACTTATAACTCTTTTCCGCTTATTATTATGACAAATGCAAGTACAGATGAGTATCTTCTCGCACATGAATTGGGTCATTTTATGTTTATTACGAATCGATTTAACGATACGGATGATCCAGAACCTTTTCATGAACTAGATGGAAATCATAATAAAACGCCTAGTAACCTTATGTTTCCTACTCCTGAATTCTGGCCAATAGTACCGGAGATTACCAGTGAACAGATACACAAAGCTTTAAATAGTCGTGTTTTTTACCGCTGATTGTTGTTCATTCAAAATAAAAACGCCCTTAACAGCGGGTTAAGGACGTTTTTCACTATTTATTAGATAGAAGCTAATTCTTTTTCAAGAGCTACGTCTACTGATACATAATCATAACCTAAATCATGTGCAACTGCTTCGTACGTAATGGCTCCGTTTGCAACGTTCACTCCTAATTTTAACGCTTCGTTTTGAGCGATTGCTTTGTGAACACCTTTAGAAGCAATTTGAAGTGCGTAAGGTACGGTTACATTTGTTAAAGCAATTGTTGATGTGCGAGGAACTGCTCCCGGCATGTTTGCAACCGCATAGTGTACAACCCCGTGCTTTTCATAAGTCGGCTGATCGTGTGTTGTAATGTGGTCGATTGTTTCAACAATACCACCTTGGTCGATTGCTACGTCAACAATAACAGAACCTGGCTTCATTGTTTTTACCATTTCTTCCGTTACTAGTTTTGGAGCTTTTGCACCTGGGATTAATACTGCGCCAATCACTAAATCTGACTCTGCTACTGCATCCGCAATATTGTAAGGGTTTGACACTAGCGTATTGATTTGGTTGCCAAAGATATCGTCTAATTGACGTAATCGTTCAGGACTTAAATCAATAATTGTTACATCAGCACCGAGACCGATTGCGATTTTTGCAGCATTTGTACCAACACCGCCGCCTCCGATAATCGTTACTTTTCCGCGGCTAACTCCAGGAACACCCGCTAATAAAATTCCTTTTCCACCGTTTGATTTTTGAAGGAATTGTGCACCGATTTGAGCAGCCATACGTCCTGCTACTTCACTCATAGGTGTTAATAGAGGCAATGTACGATTTACTGCTACTGTTTCATAAGCAATGGCTGTTACGCCGCTATCTTTTAATGCTTTTGCTAGTGCTGGTTCAGCTGCTAAGTGAAGGTATGTGAATAAGATAAGACCTGGTCTAAAATAGCCGTATTCACTGGCTAGTGGTTCTTTTACTTTCATAACCATTTCAGCTTGTGCCCAAACGTCAGCTGCTGTCTCAACAATTTCAGCTCCAGCTTTTACATAATCTTCGTTTGTGAAGTTACTTCCAATACCCGCTTCATTTTCAATTAATACACGATGACCTGTACCAACAAATGATGCTACGCCTGCTGGTGTAATCGCTACTCGGTTTTCGTTGTTTTTGATTTCTTTTGGTACGCCAATAATCATGATTAATTTCCCCCTTGGTCGTTTGTGTACCTTTAGTATAAAGAAAGTTTTGTGAAATTTCTTTGTCTAGAAAGAAGAATCGAAGAAGTGGTTTTTGTTTAAACACACAAATGTAAACGCTTACTTATCAGAATTTTTAATTTTTATGTAAGGTAATCTAACATCATAAAGAAATAAAAAGTGAAAAAAAAGAGCTATTCGTTTATTAGAAAATAAATGAATAGCTCAATGTTAAAAAAAGTCACATTATCTGTTATTTTTTATATTTCATTAACTTAATATCAATATAAAGAGTCATTTTTTGATTAACGTCCTTTAAGTTAATATCACCAATCTCTGAAATTCGCTTTAATCGATAGCTAAGGGTATTCATATGCACATTTAATTCTTTTGCTGCTTCGTTAATGTTATTATCATTATTTAAAAATACTTCGAGAGTCTCCACCAAGTTGCTATTATGACGAAGATCGTAATCAGTTAGCTTCTTTAAAGAATGGTTTTCAAATTGATCTTGCACGCGCTTTTCTAAAATAACATCAAGAAATTGATAAATACCTAATTCCTGATAGTTAATAATCTCTTTCGTTTCTTCTGGAAACTTACTTTTCATATCTAATACGTTCAAGGCTTCTTTATAACTTTTTTCGATATGATCGTGCGATGAATAAATACTGCTGCAGCTGGCTTTAATTTGAGTAACATCAAAGCGTTCATACATGTTGCCTCTAAAATAGTCTACAAAATCTCGCTGTTCATCAAGAGGGTTTTCAACCGCATCCAAAGAAAGCAGTAAGATTAAGTCATTGCAATCAATCGTATAAAGAACGATTTTTAAGCGATGCATCGTTTTTAGCATATACGAGATTTGACGTTCAGCTTCAGGCGTAATATCTTCTTGGAAGCGGAAGATAGCAATGGAAAACGTTGATGGAGCTGTAATTTGAGCGTCATAAAACGCTTCTGAAATTTCTTGGCGAGACTTAATGTGACCAGTTAATAGTTTCCAGAAAAATTCCTGTGAACGTTCCTCTCGTTTATACTTTCGAATTTGAAGCTGTAGCAATTTATTTTTTAATACATTCGCAGCTTTTTTTAATAGCTCTACTTCTTCGTCGCCTAAGGCTTTCTCAATTTCAACAGCCCAGATGAATCCTAGAACTTCTTCATTTTTCCAGATGGAAATAGCTATACGATCTCCAAGCCCAATTTCATTTATATTTTTCACACGCACAGGTTCACTTGTCTCAAGCAGTTTAGGAATAATGCCTTCTTTCCATAAGTTGTTGATGACCTTTTCCGGAACTCTTCTTCCAATAATCGTGGCAATACGCGCCTGGTCCGTTCTTTCGTCATGGGTGCTATAAGCTAATAAGCGATGATTAGCATCTTCAATGGTAATAGGACAGTTCAATACTTCGCTAATGCGATCAGCGAATTCTTCAAGCGTATCAAAATTTTCCTTGAACGGATCTTTGATTGGTTTCGTCATATATAAAATCCCTCTTTATAAAACAAAATAAGTACTAGTACAGCTTTTTTAACTGCAATAAATATAGTAAAACGGTAACAACCGTGTTGATCATCAATTCATTGAAATGATTAACTGCTTAATATTTTAACAAAAGTACTTGTTTAAGAAAATGTTAAAATGCGTCTAAAGGTAGTTAAGAATGTACGGATGATTAGTAACTGCGTTCATTTCGCTTATTTTATCGAAATTTTCTTCAAAATAATCAATGTTCGGTGAGCATGATTCTTTTCAAATGTGTATAATAAAACGTATGATTATGGTTATATCAAACTTGAATCTGTAACTTTCTTTATGATATGTTCAGTTACGATTAGGTTGACCAATTCATATTACACATGAAGGGAAGAATTTAACATGGCAAAACAACAAATCGGTGTTATCGGTTTAGCGGTTATGGGGAAAAACTTGGCGCTAAACATTGAGAGCAGAGGCTATTCTGTTTCAGTTTATAACCGCTCTCCTGAAAAGACAGAAGAGTTCCTAAAAACAGAAGCAGAAGGTAAAAATTTTGCAGGTACATACAGTGTGGAAGAGTTTATTAATTCTCTTGAAAAACCGCGTAAAATTTTATTAATGGTTAAAGCTGGTGCTGCTACAGATGCAACAATTGATTCGTTAAAACCATACTTAGAAAAAGGCGACATTTTAATCGATGGCGGAAATACATTCTTCCAGGATACAATTCGTCGTAACAAAGAGCTAGAAGAATTAGGTATCCATTTCATCGGTACAGGCGTATCCGGCGGAGAAGAAGGCGCATTAAAAGGACCTTCAATCATGCCTGGCGGACAAAAAGAAGCATATGAACTTGTAAAACCAATCTTAACAGCTATTTCAGCGAAAGTTGAAGGCGATGATTGCTGCACATACATTGGACCAAATGGTGCAGGTCACTACGTAAAAATGGTTCATAACGGCATTGAGTACGGCGATATGCAGTTAATTTGTGAAGCATACTTCATTATGAAAAACGTATTAGGTTTAGAAACAGATGAACTACATGAAGTATTTGCTGAATGGAATAAAGGCGAGCTAGATAGCTACTTAATTGAAATCACAGCAGATATCTTTACGAAAAAAGATGAAGAAACAGGTAAAGCACTTGTAGACGTTATTTTAGACACTGCAGGTCAAAAGGGTACAGGTAAATGGACAAGCCAAAGTGCGCTTGACTTAGGTGTACCACTACCAATCATTACGGAATCTGTATTTGCGCGCTTTATTTCAGCTATGAAAGAAGAACGTGTAAAAGCAAGCAAAGTATTGAGCGGTCCAAATGCAGCTGCATTTGAAGGCGATAAAACCGAATTAGTAGAAGCAATCCGTAAAGCATTGTACATGAGTAAAATTTGTTCATATGCGCAAGGGTTTGCTCAAATGAAAGCAGCTTCTGAAGAATATGACTGGAATTTACAGTACGGTGATATTGCAATGATCTTCCGTGGTGGTTGTATCATCCGTGCACAATTCTTACAAAAAATTAAAGAAGCTTACGATCGCGATGCAGATCTAACAAACTTATTATTAGACCCATACTTCAAGGATATCGTAGAAGGCTATCAGTCGGCTCTTCGTGAAGTTATTTCAATTGCGGTTAAACAAGGTATTCCTGTACCAAGTTTCTCAAGTGCATTAGCTTACTATGACAGCTACCGTACAGAAACGTTACCAGCGAACCTTTTACAAGCGCAACGTGACTACTTCGGAGCTCACACATATCAACGTGTTGATAAAGAGGGCGTATTCCATACTGAGTGGTTAAAATAAAAAACAAGAAAAGCAGCTGTATACTACAGCTGCTTTTTTTATTTACTCTTTAGGGGAGAAGTTGTCTTCTCCGACTGGCCACCAGTGAAAACCGTCTTCAGCAAGCAATGCGTCTGATTCTTTTGGTCCCATGGAACCTGATTCGTAGTTCGGGAAGTTTTGTGCTTTTGTGCTTTCCCATGCTTCTGAAATGGTATCAACAAACTTCCAAGAAAGGGCTACTTCATCCCAGTGAGTAAAGTTCGTTGCATCTCCAAGCATGCAATCGTAAATAAGGCGCTCATAAGCTTCCGGTGTATTCATTTTATCTCCACAGTTATTGCAATAGTTCAAGTTAATTGGTGTGGATGATGTGGCACCTGGCGTTTTACGCGCGTTTAAGTGAAGCGTAATGCCTTCTTCCGGTTGGATATGAATGACAAGCAAGTTTGGATGAATTTCTTTATCTTTATTGAAGTACAGGTTCATTGGTAAGTCTTTGAACTGTACAACAATTGTCGTTGCTTTTTCTTTCATGCGTTTACCTGTACGGATATAAATTGGTACGCCAGCCCATCTGAAGTTATCAATCATAAGCTTACCAGATACAAATGTAGCGGTATTAGACTCAGGATCAACCGAGTTCCCTTCGCGGTAGCCGATCACTTCTTCTCCTTCAAGTACACCTTTGCCATATTGGCCTCGTACAAAATAATCATCTACTTCATCTACTGATAAAGAGCGAAGAGCACGCAATACTTTTACTTTTTCACTGCGAATTTCTTCCGGTGTTAATTTAATTGGCGGTTCCATTGCGAGTAATGCCACCATTTGAAGCATATGGTTTTGTACCATGTCTCGAAGGGCACCTGAAGACTCATAGTAACGGCCACGGTCTTCTACACCAAGCGTCTCGCTAGACGTAATTTGGATGTTTGAAATGTATTGATTGTTCCACATTGGTTCAAATAGAGCATTTGCAAAACGGATAACTTCGATATTTTGCACCATTTCTTTACCGAGGTAGTGGTCGATACGATAAATTTGATCTTCCTTAAATGCATGGCGAATTTGTTCATTTAGTTCTTTAGCAGAAGGATAATCATGGCCAAATGGCTTTTCAATGACTAGGCGACTCCAACCTTCTGTTTGTGTTAAACCTTCATTTTTTAAATTCGAAGCAATTGTTCCGAAAAATTCAGGTGCCATTGCTAGATAAAAAATACGATTTCCAGGCACGTTGTATTGCTCATCAAGGCTTTCTGTTAGGCTTTTTAATTCTTGATAAGAAGCGACATCTGTTACGTCAAACGGTTGGTAATAAAAATGTGAAGCAAACTTTTCAATGTCAGCGTCACTGTTTTTGAAACTGCTCACTGATTTTTTTACATTTTCGCGTAATTCGTCATTAGTCCAAGGTCTTCTTGCGACACCAACAACAGCGAAATCTTCCGATAGTTTGTTCGCTTTATATAAGCGGAAAATAGAGGGGAATAACTTACGTTTTGCTAAATCACCTGTAGCGCCAAAAATTACGATAATGGATTTTGGTTGTACATTTGTCATTACTTCTAGGACCTCACTTTGTCGTAGTTACGTTCAATTTTTTTCCGCTTTAACAGACAACACTAAAATGAAATCTGGGGATTCATTGCCCGTTAAACTCGGCCTTTATAAACAAACGAATGATTGCTTGTTTACCTTTTCCTTTATGTATAGAACTACTAATAAATTGTAACGATTTTAAAGGGTTAACGCAAATAGATTAAAACAATTTGTAGTTATTATTCCATGTTTTTAACAAGTTTAAAAGTATTTTGTTTCGAATACGGAGAAAAAGCTACCGTTATTTTAACAGTAGCTTTTCTCATTTATTTATATTGATACAGGGAACCGATAGATTTTTTTGTTAAAAATGGCAAGTCAGGGCTATCGGCGATGATAAAAATAGGACAGTGCATTAAAAGTGGATGTTTTTCGAAAAAAGAAGCATCAGCGTGATAGATGGACGATAGAATAACAGGGAGCTGTTCTAAAAAGTGAAGGTAGCGTGTAATGGTTTCATCTGTTGATGTATGCGCACCGATGTAATAATACACAGTAAGGGAATAAAAGCCTTTATCAAAGACGAAGGATGCTAAATATTCGTTCCGCTCTTTTTGCATATGATCGTAGGCAAATTCAATGCCGATTTGAATGGAAGGAACAGAAGTGTGTTGACCTGGGAAAACGGTGTATTTTCTTGGTATCATCGGTTCAACGGGTGTAACACCCAGGCTGTAGGTTACATCTATTTGGTGGGGATTGCTAATGATCATATGGAATCCCTCCTTTAATATAAAAATACACTCTTTATAAGTGTATACAAAGTTTCATTGAACATGACAATATTAAAATATGCCCAGGCTCTTAGCATATTTAAAGCAGGCAACGTTTGAGCAGGGGGCAGAGTTTACGATAAAATAACAAAAAAGATTATTATGAGGTGATAAGCGATGAGTATTTTAAAAAATGACTGGGCTCCTTTATTAGAAGAAGAATTTCAAAAAGACTATTACATACAGCTTCGAGAATTTTTAGTGGATGAATATAATCACCACACCATTTACCCTGATAAATATGATATTTTTAATGCTTTACACTATACGGATTATAAAAATGTAAAAGTGGTCATATTGGGACAAGATCCTTATCATGGACCAAATCAAGCGCATGGACTGAGCTTCTCTGTTCAACCAGGAGTAAAAACACCGCCTTCTTTAGTGAATATTTACAAAGAGCTGAAAAATGAAATGGATTATCATATTCCGAATAACGGTTATTTAGTCAAATGGGCAGAACAAGGTGTTCTTTTGCTTAACACTGTTTTAACAGTTAGAAGAGGAGAAGCGAACTCTCACAAAGGAAAAGGGTGGGAACAGCTGACGGACCGCATTATTGAATTAGTGGCACAAAAAGAGGAGCCAGTCGTGTTTTTGCTGTGGGGCAAGCATGCACAAGCTAAAAAAGAGCTTATTCATCATTCGCACCATTTAATTTTGGAAAGCCCGCACCCTAGCCCATTTTCGGCTAATCGAGGCTTTTTTGGCAATAATCACTTTCAACGAGCAAATGAGTTTTTGCTCCAACAAGGACGTCAATCTGTTGATTGGCAAATTGACGATGTGTAAAAGTGAGCATTTCATGAAGATTAGCTTCAGACATAGCCTCCTATTTCATCTTTTGATAAAATAGCTGTATAAAGTCATATTGAATGTAAGATGAGGTGTCTACATGGATATAAAAATGACGCAGCTCCTTGATAAAATTAGTGCAGAAGTACAAAAAGCAAAGCACCATTCGAATAGTGCGAACGTTCGAGATCAATTGGTTGCCATAAAAGCACTGTGTGAGCTTGCATTAGATCAAAATGGAGAGGTTTCAGTATCGAAACCTGTCTCGGTTTCAAAACCTGTTGTAATGTCTTCACCGGAAATTATGCAATCGCCTGAGATTATGCAGCAACAGATTATTCAGTCATCCAAACCTAATTTTGAAGGAACGAAATTGAAATCAGATGATGCAAACGGCGATAGTCTGTTTGATTTCTAAAGTGAGGAGAAAAACATGAAACTATTTTTAATAATCGGTGCAATCAATGCAATGTTAGCGGTTGCTCTTGGTGCTTTTGGAGCGCATGGGTTAGAAGGGAAAATCTCAGAGAAGTATTTAGAGGTATGGAAAACGGGAGTGCAGTACCAAATGTTCCATGCAATGGGGCTGTTTGTCATTGCGTTTCTATTAAGCAAATTTCCTCAATCTTCTTTGTTAACAGCTTCGGGCTGGATTATGTTCGCGGGGATTGTGCTGTTTTCGGGCAGTCTCTATGTATTAAGTACGTCCGGTATTAAAGTTCTCGGCGCGATTACTCCGCTAGGTGGAGTTGCATTTATTGTGGCTTGGATTTTAATTGTTGTTGCAGCTGTAAAATGGCTATAAAAAAACCCCTGAAAAGGGGTTTTTTTAACGCGGAGAATAATTGCTCAACTGCTGGCCTCCACCGCTAAACGGATAGTTATATTTGATTGGACCCTCAAAAGTGATGTAATCGAGATAAACCATAAGTAGTAAATACCGAGTGCCAGTTTGTGGATCACTTAAAATGATATGATCGCGTCCGGCTGCTTCAATTTCCCCTCTAAAGACTTTAGCGTTCCACTGCGTGTTATTTTCAAACGTCATATATACAGTCGCTATTTTCCCTCGATTTAAACGTAAAATATTTTCAATATATGATTCTTCAATGGGCAGTTGATTCGGGTCTTGCGGGGCACCGCTTCCTCCAGAAGAGGTAGGGGGCGGACCTCCTTGTGTTTGCCCTTGAACCTGCTGGCTGCCTGGCTGGGGCTGCTGCGGCTGAGGCATATAATAAGGATAGTTTGGACTCATATACGGATTTTGCATATATTGCTGTTGCGGTTGATTAGACTTTGGTTTTTTCATAGGAACCTCCTTCAAACAAAAAGAAATTAGTAAACTCCTGGACAATCAGCTTGAGTTGGTGCAAAGAAACAGTGAGATTTAAATCGTCCTGTGTTATTTTGGTTATACCATTGAGCAGGACAGTCGCCGCTGGGCTTGAAAAACCACAGTGAGTTTTCTGCGGGGTTAAAACGTTCCCCTCTTAATACACGTCGTGCAAGTGTAATTTCAGACTGGCGGGCACGCTGATAAAAGTAGCCTTTTTGAGTTGCTTCAAATCCGCCTGGGTTTTGAAACACCATCTGACGAATGGTTCTTATATTTCTAAAATCTAAACAGGGAGCTTTAGCGCGGTTCACGCCTACATTTCCTACCAGTAACATCCCTTGTTTTCCTTCACTTTCAGCTTCAGCTCGAATGAGTCTGGCTAGGAGCTTAACATCTTCTTCGTTGTGTGCAACGACTGCCATTATCCCACCTCGCTTACTTGTGACACTGTTGTATATATATGGTCCTGTAAGTGCGAATATGCCATGGCTAGAAAATAAAAAACCTGTTTTCACTTGGAAACAGGTTTTTTAGATAAAGCTCATTGATATTTATTGCTCTAGGCGTTACAAAAGCGATGAGCGCTTTTGCGGCTTAGTTTAAACGTGTAAAAAGCGTGCAATAGCTTCTTCTTTTAATAAATTTCCGACAAAGAAGCTGCCAAATTCCCCGTAGCGAGCACTTACTTCGTCAAAACGCATTTCGTATACTAATTTTTTAAATTGAAGTACGTCATCTGCAAAAAGAGTGACGCCCCACTCGTAATCATCAAAACCAACAGAACCCGTAATGATTTGCTTTACTTTTCCAGCGTATTGACGTCCAATCATTCCATGACTGCGCATTAAGCTGCGTCGCTCTTCCATAGGAAGCATGTACCAATTGTCATTTCCTTGACGACGTTTATCCATTGGATAAAAGCAAACATGACTAGCTTTTGGTAAAGTTGGATATAGTCTAGCTTGGATTTGAGGATTTTCATAAGGATCCTCCCCAGCAGGTAAGTAGTTGCTTAATTCAACTACTGATACGTATGAATAAGTAGGAATGGTAAACTCAGCAAGCTTTGTTTTATTAAATTCTGTTTCAATTTCATTTAGTTCTTCCATAGTAGGACGAACAAGCATTAGCATAAAGTCTGCTTTTTGGCCGATAATGGTATATAAAGCATGACTGCCTTTCTTCTCAGCTTCAGTTCCTTTCCATTTCTCAATCAACCCTAAAAATTCATGGATAGCCGCTTGGCGATCGTCGCTTGATAACTGCTTCCAAGCGCCCCAATCGATTGAACGGAAATCATGAAGTGCATACCAACCGTCTAATGTTTGTGCTGCTTCTGCCATTTCGTTTCACTCCTATTGTCCGATTATGATAAATTCCAATTCTACTATATCATAGTTTGTCCGAAGAACTGGAATGAAAAACCTGTGATTTTGTGACTAAACTTTAAACAATTGTCGCAAAGTAAAAACAGGTTTCATTTTAGGTGTTAGCGGAAAATTAAGAATTAAAAGACTTTTTCGCAATCATGGATTCTTGAAGGACATGCCTTTGATTTTTAAAAAAAGTGGAGTATCCTATTATGAGAAAAGTTTTTTACATATCGAGGAGGATTTACTTTGAGTGATTTATTTACAGGTTTAAAACAAAAAGTATCAGCTAGCGATGTATCAATTGTATTCCCAGAGGGATTAGATGAGCGCGTATTAGGCGCTGTTTCTCGTTTAGCTGCCGACAATATCTTAAAGCCTATCGTTGTTGGAAACAAAGACGCTGTAGCATCAAAAGCAGCAGAACTAAACGTAAAATTAGACGGTGTTGAGGTTTTAGATCCTCAAAGCTACTCTGAATTTGATGAAATGGTAGCAGCGTTTGTTGAGCGTCGTAAAGGTAAGGCAACAGAAGAAGATGCTCGCAAAATTTTATTAGATGAAAACTATTTTGGCACAATGCTTGTTCATATGAACAAAGCTGACGGTCTTGTAAGCGGAGCTGCTCATTCTACAGCAGACACAGTACGTCCGGCTCTACAAATTATCAAAACAAGACAAGGTGTTAAGAAAACATCTGGCGTATTTATTATGGTTCGCGGCGATCAAAAATACGTATTTGCTGACTGTGCAATCAACATCTCACCTGACAGCCAAGATTTAGCTGAAATTGCTATCGAAAGTGCTCGTACAGCTGAAATGTTCGATATCGATCCTCGTGTTGCTATGCTAAGCTTCTCAACAAAAGGATCAGCAAAATCTCCGGAAACAGAAAAGGTAGCAAACGCAGTAGAAATTGCAAAAGAATTAGCACCAAGCGTAACATTAGACGGCGAATTCCAATTCGACGCAGCATTTGTTCCTTCTGTAGCTGAAAAGAAAGCACCAGGTTCAGTGATTAAAGGAGATGCAAATGTATTTGTATTCCCAAGCCTTGAAGCAGGTAACATTGGTTACAAAATTGCACAGCGCCTAGGAAACTTCGAAGCAGTAGGTCCAATCTTACAAGGTTTAAACAAACCGGTAAACGATCTATCTCGCGGTTGTAACGAAGAAGATGTGTACAAGCTTGCTTTAATCACAGCAGCTCAAGCATTGTAATAAAAAAAACTCCGTCCTAGGGCGGAGTTTTTTTTATTCGGCTAATGAACCTAATGCTTTTTCGTTGCGGTCATACATGCGCTGCAGCTGCGTCTCAAACAGCTCTTGTTCGGTAGCATTTAAGGGCATATTCACAAGAGAAGAGCTCATACTATTCAGTGTTTGCAATAAAAGCAGCATGACATCAGATACGGTTAACTCAATCTGTAATAGTTCAGATAGAGAAGCCATTGTGTGAGGCTCGATATTTGGGTATGAAAATTTAGTTTCCGTGTTTTGGAGACCTTTTTTGTAAAACTCTTGAATGAGAGAAGCACGTTTAGAACCGCTTCCTTTAACGCATAAGTAAATTTGTACAGCCACTCCGCCGCGAACGCGTCGCTGTGAAATGCCTGCAAACTTTTGATTGCGAATGCTTAGATCAAAGCTGCCGGGACAATAAGATCCCACGATTTCCTTCGCTTCAATTGCTGTCCCGTAAGATGCAAACATGACCGTAATCAAATCAAACATGGCTTCATATCCACGATCAATATCAATTCCTTTTTCTGCATCAGGAAAAATTAAAGAAATGTTTAGAACATCCTGATCAAGTACGACAGCGAGGCCGCCTGAATTGCGGACGATTGTTTTATATCCATGTTCGTGTAAATAAGCTGCACCTTCAGCTAAATGAGGGAGCTTTGTATCTTGGATCCCTAATACAATCGTATCGTGATGCACCCAAGAGCGCATGACAGCTGGAGATTCACCTCTTCCAACGGTTGTACAAAGCGTGTCATCGATGGCAAAAGAATGACGGGCATCAAAATGAGGACCTAGACTGGATTGATCAATAATACGCCAAGCGGGCTGTGCTAAAAGCTTTAAACTATTCTGCTGCATATCTCAAACCCCTTTATAAACAGTAAACGAACATATTATAGCATAAAGGCGTCGTGTCATTGGCTGTAAAATAGAAAAAGAAGAAAGAAGAGCCAAGTTTGACATCCCTCTTTCTTCGTTCATGTAGCTTATTCAGCCATTTTCTCAAGATTTCCGTTACGATCCATCTTAAACGTAGTAGAAGAACGTTCTTCTTCATCGAATAGAGCTAACTTTCGCGCACGGTTCATGATTTGCATTAATGTTTCATAGTCTTCTTGAATAGTAGTAGCATTTGCCTCGAGATGTTTGATTTGTTTCTCCAACTCTGTGTTTTTCTTAGCTAATTCTGTATTTTCTTGCATCAAGCGTTTGTTTTCGCTTTGCAATGCCTGTAAATTGCTCGCTTGATTTGGCATTGTTTGCAAAAAGCGAATAACGTCAGCCATTGAAAGCTCTTCACTGCTGCTTGTTTCTACTTGTGTTTCAGATAAGCTATATGTTGCTGTAGGTGCAGACATCATTTGTTCCACATGCTCTACAGATGCTGGTGGCGTATATAATAATTTCTTTTTGCCTTGCTCTTGTCCAAGTGCACGCATGCGCTGTTTTCGCTGTTTTTTTGCTAGCTGAAGTGCTTTTTCATACTGATGGCGTACGACAGCATTCCATCTGAATCCACATGCTGCTGAAGTGCGATTTAATTCATCTCCAACTTCTTCAAACGCATTCAGCTGCGTACTTCCTTCGCGGACATGGCGCAATACTGTTTCAGCTAATAATAAGTCGTTTTCTTCTGTCCAAGCATCTTGTCTATCTTTCACTTTGTTCACTCCTCTATTTTCCATGACTCATAGTAATCATGTTTTGTAGTATCATCATGTACAAAAAATCCATACTTTATACCATTTCTTCTAGGAGTATGATAGATTTTGCTTCCTTCTTTAACTTGCATCGGACTTCAAATAGGGGTAAAATACCCCTTAGACAAAATGATGAACCAATTTTGAAAGGATTGTGTCAACATGGCAAATGAATTTAGAATTTGTGATGATTGTCAGGCAACAAACGTCAAAACGTTGTTACCTCGACTTAAAAAAATAGATGAACAAGCTGAAGTACAAATCGGCTGCCAGTCTTACTGTGGACCCGGACGTAAAAAGTCATTTGCATTTGTAAACAACCGTCCTGTAGCAGCGCCAACAGAGGATGAATTAATCGAGAAGATTGAGAAAAAAGTAAAAAAATAGATAGTGAAACAATAAATAGCTGCTTTTCTGCTACTTATTTGTCGAACGAGCTTCTTACAAACAGAATCGCCTTGTTTGTTAGGTAAATCACCTTGGTTGCTTGACAAGGTGATTTTTTATTCTGAATAGGAAAATAGGAAGTGAGTGTCGAAAAATTATAGCAACAACAAAGTGAAGATAGAGAGGTATGTAAATGACATATCCTAATGAAAAACTCAGTGAAGAAAAAGTATTTAAAGATCCTGTTCACCGCTATATCCATGTAAGAGATCGTGTTATTTGGGAGCTAATTGGGACAGCCGAATTTCAAAGGCTGCGTCGTATTAGACAGCTAGGAACGACATACTTAACGTTTCATGGGGCTGAGCACAGCCGTTTTAGTCATTCCTTGGGTGTTTATGAAATTGTGCGCCGTATTATTGATGACGGTTTTCAAGGACGCCCTGAATGGAATGAAGATGAGCGTCTTCTTTGTCTTTGTGCTGCTTTACTGCACGATTTAGGTCACGGTCCGTTTTCACATTCGTTTGAGAAGGTTTTCCACTTAGACCATGAAGAGTTTACACAAGCCATTATCGTAGGTGACACAGAGGTAAATCAAGTGTTAACCAAAGTAGGAAAGGATTTTCCTAAAAAAGTAGCTGAAGTAATCGCGAAAACATATGAAAATAAGCTTGTCGTTAGTTTGATTTCCAGTCAAATTGATGCAGATCGCATGGATTATTTACAGCGTGATGCGTATTACACAGGAGTAAGCTACGGTCACTTTGATATGGAACGAATTCTGCGCGTTATGCGTCCTAGGGAAGACCAAGCCGTGATTAAACACAGCGGTATGCATGCGGTGGAAGATTATATTATGAGCCGCTATCAAATGTACTGGCAAGTGTATTTTCATCCTGTTACGAGAAGTGCTGAAGTGATTTTGACAAAAATTTTACATCGTGCAAAAGAGCTCCATCATCATTACTATGAGTTCAAGCAGGAGCCAACTCATTTTTATTCGATTTTTGAAGAAGAGATATCGCTAAAAGAGTATTTGAAATTAGATGAATCTGTGATTTTATTTTATTTTCAAGCGTGGGAAGAAGAAGAGGATGAAATTTTATCTGATCTATGCCGAAGATTTATGAATCGTCAGCTTTTTAAATACATTGAGTTTAATCCGAATTCACAAATGAAGATGTGGATGGAGCTTACAACATTATTTAAAAAAGCGGGTATTAACCCAGATTATTATTTAGTCGTCGATTCTTCAAGCGACTTACCATACGATTTTTATCGACCGGGTGAAGAGGAAGAACGCTTGCCGATTCATCTGTTGATGCCAAATAATGAAGTGCGTGAATTATCACGTCAGTCGGAGATTGTTGAAGCAATTTCAGGGAAAAAGAGAACCGATCATAAATTATATTTTCCACAAGATCTCATTGATCAATTGTCGTCTAAGCGAAAAGTTAAAGATCAGATTATAAACTTACTAAAAGGAGATCAGAGTTAAATAGTATAGGAGTTGAAGGGGCTGTGTTAAACGATCACGCAAAGATTGTGAAAGTATTTTCCGCGGCGGGAGAAGTTGTTGGCAGAAAAAAGTTACAAAAGATGATATTTATCGGAAAAAAGCTGAAGTTTCCTTTTTATGAAAAGTATAATTTTCACTTTTTTGGACCTTATTCTGAGGAATTAACGCTTCGAATTGAAGAGCTGTGTAACTTAGGCTTTTTAAGTGAAATTAAAGAGAAAAAAGGCGGGTATATGCAGTATCGCTACGTATTAACAGAAGCGGGGGAAGGATTTCTAAGCCACTATGATTTAGAACTTCCTCACTTGCAGGAATGTATGAAGGATATGAACGAACAAAGCTCGAAATTTTTGGAGCTTGTCTCTACGATTTTATATTTCGATAATTTACCGAAAGAAGAAGTAAAAGAAAAAGTGTTTACGCTAAAGCGTAAGCAAAATTATACAGAAGAAGACATTTCAGAAGCATACAAATATATTGAAAAACTTCAGGCAACGCTGTCTATCCATTAAAAAAATGCCATAGGTTCACTCCTATGGCATCTTTTTTATGTAGGCGTTATTGATCGCTCATGCGCTTGCCCGCTACAGCGTAATGGTTTTTAGACATTTCTTCAATGATAATAGATACTTTTTCAGGTGCTGCACCTGTTGTTTCCACAACAGCATCCGTTACTTTTTCAACAAGAGCTCTTTTTTGATCATCTGTACGGCCCTCAAGCATTTTAACAGTTACAACTGGCATAATGTGTACACTCCTTTTTGATCATTATATGATTAGTGTACCCGTTTTCTGAATAAAATGACAGTATGAGATAGTGATGGAGGACATAATCTGTAGTATACTTTTATAATAACATCGATATAAAAAACTAGGTGTGCCCAAAGGAACCTTATCGCTGGTTTTTGAGAACTTTTAGGGCATATTTGAAGAAACCTTGTATCCTTCTTACCGCAAAAAAAGATTCATTTAGTAGATGTGATAGATAGAAATTACTTTAAAATAAAGGAGATAAAGAGTGGAACATTTTTTAGCTTTTTCATTGCAAGACCTTCCTTACGTGGTAATGACGCTTATTGTTGCATTCACGCTGCATGAGTTTGCACATGCGTATGTAGCTTATTTATTTGGAGACCACACAGCTAAAAAGCAAGGAAGGCTAACGCTTTCTCCGCTGGCTCATTTAGATCCATTTGGAACGCTTTTGTTAATTATCGCAGGTTTTGGGTGGGCGAAGCCGGTTCCTGTTAATCGCTATTTCTTTAAAAAGCCTCGTTTAGCTGGTATTCTAGTATCGATAGCGGGACCGTTTAGCAACTTGGTGTTGGCATTTATCGGCTTGCTTATTTACTATTTGATGAATAACGCCGCAGTGGACAACGATGCGCTTTATCGTTTTGTTACATTATTTATTCAAATAAACCTAACACTAGGTGTATTTAACTTGTTGCCTTTTCCGCCTTTAGACGGCTACCGCGTGATTGAAGATCTCGTTCCGCCGTCCACGCGAGCTAAAATGACGCAGTATGAGTCTTGGGGCATTTTTGTATTTTTAATTCTTGTGATTACACCTCTGGATCGCATTGTGATCTGGCCGCTTTTAAACGGAGCAGCAACGTTTGTTATGAATATCTTTCAGCAGATATTAGCACCACTGATTTAATGAATAGAGGAGGCTTACTATGACTCAGCCAAAAAAGAAAAGTATAGGATTTAATATCATAAAAGACGATTCAACCGACGGCCACGGCGGTTACGGGGTTGGAGCGTTAAGTTTAGAAAACATTTCACCCGTTTTTGTTTGTCCGAGCGACGAAGAAGTATTTGTGGATATCGGTGCGATGCATGCAAGAAGTGTAGTGGAAAAAGGAATTAAGTTCTTACCGAATAAAGACGAGGTGCCAAACGGCAAGTTATATTGGCTTGTGTGGGTAACGATTGATCGCAAGCAAGAAGGACCTTACTACGCAGGTATGACAGCATGTGAAATGACCGTTGATCGTGAAATTCGCCGCGGCTATAAGTCACTTCCTGAACACGTAAATAAAATGGATAAATCCTTAAAACGACGCATTATGGTAGAAGAAATGGATAACAAGTCTAAGGATTTGCTTCGTGAGTTTTTGAAGTCTCATAATGAAGAAGTTTGGACGTTATCTAATGATGACTTAAAAGAAGCGCTTCAAACATCGTAATGCTAAAAAAAGCTTAAGGCCTTGGGGACTGACCCCTTGGCCTTAAGCTTTTTTTTAATCAAACCATTTGGGTAACCAGTGAAACTTTTTATCTTCTGTTTCACGCTCTTTTTTCTTTGTTTTTGCTGCATGATCGATGTGATCAGTACAATATGTTTTTGGCTGTGTTCCAGTTAAATAATAAGCTTTATATTGAACAGGGCATGATTTGGATGCTAACTTTCCATTTTGAGGATTAATGTTTACGCTCATTAATCCGTTTGGTGCTTTAAACTTTTCTTTTTTCTTCCCTTTTAAAGCATCTTCCATAAATAATGCCCACATTTTTTTGGCGTATCCTTTTTCAGCTACATCATCCATTGTCCTTCCTTGATCATATCCAACCCAAACGCCTGAAACGAGCTGAGGAGAGTAGCCAATCATCCAGCTGTCTGTGGAGGTTGTGCCGGATTTTCCTGCATAAGGACGAGATACATATTTAGAAATAGGCTTTCCTGTGACGGTTGTATAGCCATTTAGCTTTTGATTAAACATGCCTGTCATTAAATGAGTAGTAAGAAAAGCATAGCGCTTATCAATGACTTGTTTCCGTTCCGAAGGAGCTTGATAAACAACTTCTCCGTCATGGGTTTCAATTCGTTTAATAAATGTTGGACGAATTTCTTTTCCGCCATTAGCAAAGATGCCGTACGCATTAACCATATCAATGACTTTGACAGGTGAAGTTCCAAGAGCTAAAGATGGAACTTTCTTTAAAGGTGATGATATTCCAAGTGTTTTAGCGGTTTCAATCAAGCGGTTTTCCCCAATAAACAAATGCGTTTTTACGGCATAAATATTGTCTGAAAGTGCGATGGCTTGAGCCATTGTAATAGGAGCATCTGCATAATAATTGTGATAGTTACTAGGCGTGTATGTCGAAACGCCATCTTCCAATTTGAACGTCGTTTCTTCACTTTTCATTGGAGTAGATTCAGTAAAACCGTCTTTTAACGCCGCATAGTATAAAAATGGCTTCATCGTTGAGCCAGGCTGTCTTATTGCTTGAGTCGCGCGATTAAACGGGCTCTTTTCATAATCTCTTCCACCAATAAGAGCTTTCACTTGTCCATTTTTAGGATTCATCGCAACAAATGCACTTTGTACGTCTGAAGAGCTGCTGATAACATCCTTCATTTTTTCTTCTGCCGTTCGCTGCATCTTTTCATCCAGCGTTGTATAAACGCGAAGTCCATTTGTATAAATCATGGTTTCATCAATGCCTAAATCTTGCTTTAATTCTGCTAGCGCTGCATCCATAAAGTAAGAAGCATCTTCTTTATTAGGATCTTTTTCAGCAGGCTTTGCGAATGCTAGAGGTGTTACAAGCGCTTTTGTTGCTTGCTTAGCTGTAATAATTCCATCCTCTTTCATGAGAGATAAAATGATATTTTGTCGTTTTTTTGCATTTTCTTGATGAATAAGAGGAGAGTAGTAGCTAGGGCCTTTTGGAATACCTGCTAACATACTCGCTTCACTTAACGTCAAATTTTTGGCATGCTTATCAAAATAAAGCCTAGCTGCCGCTTCAATTCCATAAGCTCCATGGCCGTAGTAAATCGTATTCATGTAGCCTTCTAGAATTTCATCTTTGCTATAATTCATTTCTAACCGAATTGTGTACAGAGCTTCTTGAAGCTTTCGAGTCCACGTTTTGTCGTGCTCTAGAAACAAGTTTCGTGCATACTGCTGAGTAATGGTACTCGCACCCTGTACTTTTCCCATAGCTTTTATATCAGCTACAATTGCTCCGGCGATTCGATGCATATCAAAGCCGTGATGCTCATAGAAGCGCTTATCTTCAACCGCTAAAGTCGCATCTTTTACGTAAGGTGAAATTTGATTAAGTGAAACCCAGTAGCGCTTTTGTCCATTGTGAACTTCATCAAGAACTTTACCGTTTGCTGAGTAGAAAACAGCTGTTTGAGAAACGTTTAGCGGAGGGGGGCCAGAGATTTTGGCGTAGAGAAAGATGCTTATGTAGGCAAACAACAATAAAGCCCCCGCTAATATACCAAGGACGAGAAGAATTCGGAAGATGCGTCTTGCCTTTTTTAAATGTTCGGTTAATACCGTTTCCATTTCTATTCACCACCAATATGTGTCACTATGCACCATACATGTTGTTTTCAATACAACAAAATTCTATTAAAAGAGCGGTGCAAGTAGATTCTAAAGCTTGTATCTATCATCAGTATGAAATAGAAAAGGAGGTTTTAAACCTCCATTGCTAAAAATTTTACTTGCTTTTTTGCTGAATTCATCTATACTTTTTTCATGTTTGTATAAATTATGTTAGGGTAATCTATGCATAGGTTAATTCTCAAAATAGAAGGGAAGAGTTTGAAATGGAATTATGGTTCACAGAAAAGCAAACAAAGAACTTTGGTATTACAGCTAAAATTAATCGCACTTTACATACAGAGCAAACGGAGTTTCAAAAATTAGACATGGTTGAAACAGAAGAGTTTGGTAACATGCTCCTACTTGACGGTATGGTTATGACAACGGAAAAAGATGAGTTCGTTTATCATGAAATGGTTGCGCATGTACCGTTATTTACGCATCCAAATCCAGAAAACGTACTAGTTGTAGGTGGAGGAGATGGAGGCGTAATCCGTGAAATCTTAAAACACCCAAGCGTAAAAAAAGCGACGTTAGTTGATATCGATGGAAAAGTTATTGAGTACTCAAAAAAATTCTTACCTTCAATTGCGGGCAAACTAGAAGATCCTCGTGTTGATGTACAAGTAGATGACGGATTTATGCACATCGCTAAAAGCGAGAACGAATACGATGTCATTTTAGTGGATTCAACAGAGCCAGTAGGTCCAGCTGTGAATTTATTTACAAAAGGATTCTATGCAGGTATCTCAAAAGCACTTAAAGAAGATGGTATCTTTGTTGCTCAATCGGACAACCCTTGGTTTACGCCAGAACTTATCTCAAATGTTCAGCGTGACGTAAGAGAAATCTTCCCGATTACACGTCTATACGTAGCAAATATTCCAACGTATCCAAGCGGTTTATGGACATTTACAATGGGTTCAAAGAAACATGATCCATTAGAAGTAAGTGAAGATCGTTTCTTCGATATTGATACAAAGTATTACACAAAAGAATTGCATAAAGCCGCATTTGCTTTACCAAAATTTGTGCAAGATCTTATTAAATAAGTTATCACATACAAGTGAGGTGCCAGAGGTTTAAGGCTGGCATCTTTTCTATGAACAATGAAGGAGGAACAAAATATGCGTTTTGATGAAGCTTATTCAGGTAATGTATTTATCGGCAGTCACCCTGTTTTTGAAGAAAGTGAAGCGGTTCTTTATGGAATGCCAATGGACTGGACAGTTAGCTATCGTCCAGGTTCACGATTTGGCCCAACTCGTATTCGTGAAGTATCAATTGGATTAGAAGAATACAGCCCGTATTTAGATCGAGAGCTAGAGGAAGTAAAATATTTTGATGCAGGAGATATTCCACTTCCATTTGGGAATCCTCAGCGCAGCTTAAATATGATTGAAGAGTATATCGACCAGCTTTTAGCAGCAGACAAGTTCCCATTAGGTATGGGCGGAGAGCATTTGGTTTCTTGGCCTGTTATGAAAGCTATGTATAAAAAATACCCGGATTTGGCCATTATCCATATGGATGCTCATACAGACCTTCGTGAAGAGTATGAAGGAGAACCACTTTCTCATTCCACTCCAATTCGTAAAGTTGCAGAACTAATCGGACCAGAGAATGTTTATTCATTTGGTATTCGTTCAGGAATGAAAGAAGAATTTCAATGGGCAAAAGAAAACGGCATGCACATTTCAAAATTTGAAGTTCTAGAGCCGTTAAAAGAGATTCTACCAACACTTGCAGGTCGTCCTGTTTATGTAACAATTGATATCGATGTATTAGATCCAGCGCACGCTCCTGGTACAGGAACAGTAGATGCAGGCGGTATCACATCAAAAGAGCTTTTAGCTTCTATTCACGCAATTGCTAAATCAGATCTTCGCATTGTCGGAGGAGATTTAGTAGAAGTAGCTCCAATTTATGATCCCTCTGAACAAACCGCTAATACAGCAAGCAAGCTTATTCGCGAAATGATCTTAGGCTGGGTACAAAAGAAATAAATAAAGTAAAAGGCGGCCGCTGTGGCTGCCTTTTTTATTTGGAATATGTGAATGCGTCACGTACTGTCAAAAGGTGAATTCTCGGCGTATCTATCATATTTCCTTTGAAGTATTATTGAATTCTTTCTTTAGAATGTTTATACTATTTAAGTTATAACGTATTCATTTTAATAAGGAAGTGTCTTTTGTGAGTAACGCTTCAGAAGTCAAGAAACCCATTGAAGTTAAAATTGTGACGGATATCCGCGATGGTCACCGAAAAGAGACAACATCGGTAAATGCAAAAGGTATGTATTATGAAAAAGGATCGAAAATTTATCTTACATACACAGAGCGCCAAGAGGAAATCGGAGATATTAGAACAGTGGTGAAAATTAGCGAAGATGAAGTATCAATTAATCGAACCGGTGCTGTTCAAATGAAGCAATCGTTTCGTAAAAAGGTACAGATCGAAGGAACTTATATAAGCCCTTATGGACGTATGGATTTACTAACATTCGCTCATAACATTGAATATAAACAAATGACTCAAAAGGGTCGATTATTTTTAACGTATGATCTAGAAGTACAGGGTCAGCCTACCGGGAAATATGCGTTAACCATTACATTCAAGGAGGAGAAAAAATGAACATCGTCGAACAAGTGCAGCAAAAATTAAAAGCTGAAATTCAAGATGCTGTGGTCAAAGCAGGACTTGCTGAAAAAGCAGAACTTCCAGAAGTTCTATTAGAAACCCCAAAAGATAAAACACATGGTGATTATTCTACCAATATGGCTATGCAGCTAGCTCGTATTGCCAAAAAAGCCCCGCGTGTTATCGCTGAAGAGCTTGTAGCAAACTTCGATAAATCAAAAGCATCTATCGAGAAAATTGACATTGCAGGCCCTGGATTCATCAACTTTTATATGAATAACTCTTATTTAACAGAGCTTATTCCAACGATTGTAAAAGCTGGTGAAGCGTATGGTCAAACAAACGTAGGGAACGGACAAAAAGTACAGGTTGAGTTTGTTTCAGCTAATCCGACAGGGGATTTACATTTAGGACATGCCCGCGGTGCTGCAGTTGGAGATTCATTATGTAATGTTCTTGAAAAAGCAGGTTACGATGTGTCACGTGAATACTATATCAATGATGCTGGTAACCAAATTAATAACCTGGCTTACTCAGTAGAAGCACGCTACATGCAGGCTCTTGGTTTAGAGAAAGAAATGCCTGCAGACGGCTATCATGGTGCTGACATTATAAACATCGGAAAAGAGCTAGCAAAAGAGCACGGAGACAAGTATGTAAATGCCTCTGAAGAAGAGCGTTTTGAATTCTTCCGTCAATACGGGTTAGATTACGAGTTAGCTAAATTAAAGCGTGATCTTGAACAGTTCCGTGTGAAATTTGACGTATGGTATTCTGAAACGTCTCTTTATAAAAATGATAAAATCTCAGTCGCACTTGAAACGCTGAAAAAACAAGGCCATGTATATGAAGAAGAAGGTGCTACGTGGTTCCGTTCTACGACATTTGGTGATGATAAAGACCGTGTGTTAATTAAAAATGATGGTTCATTTACGTACTTAACACCAGATATTGCGTATCACCAAGACAAAATTCAACGCGGATTTGATAAGCTAATTAACATTTGGGGAGCCGACCACCATGGCTATATTCCTCGTATGAAAGCGGCGATTCAAGCGCTTGGTTATGAAAAAGATACGCTTGAAGTAGAAATCATTCAAATGGTTCAACTGTATCAAAATGGTGAAAAAATGAAGATGAGCAAACGTACAGGTAAAGCAGTAACAATGCGTGATCTAGTAGAAGAGGTAGGCCTTGATGCAACTCGCTACTTCTTTGCGATGAGAAGTGCGGATACACATTTAGACTTTGATTTAGATTTAGCTGTTTCTCAATCTAATGAAAATCCTGTATACTACGCGCAATATGCTCATGCCCGTATTTGCAGTATTCTTCGTCAAGGTGAAGAGATGGGGATTCAATCAACATCTGGCGCTGACCTTTCATTAATTAGTGCAGAAAAAGAAATGGAACTGCTGAAGAAAATCGGAGAGTTCCCTCAGGCCGTAGCGGAAGCAGCAACAAAACGTATTCCGCACCGCATTACAAACTATGTATTTGATCTTGCTTCTACGTTCCATAGCTTCTATAATGCAGAAAAAGTATTAGACAGCGATAATGTAGAAACAAGTAAAGCGCGTATTGAACTAGTGAAAGCTGTTCAAGTAACGCTTCAAAACTCCTTAAAACTAATTGGTGTTTCAGCACCTGAAAAAATGTAACAAAAAAAAAGAGCCTCTTGGCTCTTTTTTATTTAAAAAACAAGCGTGGCACCTCCTGTACGCTTTACTCCTCTCATTGATGCTAAATCTTCCACTAATTTTAGCAGCGCTTTATCTTTTAACTTTGCTTCTATCATTACGTCAAAATCTCGTCCAATATCTTTAGCCATTTGCAAAAAAGGTGCGATAAAATCAGTTGAGACATAATCAGAGTGACTTCTAAATTCTTTTTCAGATTTAGGAGAAGAGATATGTACTTTTGGTTTTAACCCGATATGTTTCCATGTGTCAAAGATACGAGGGAGCAATAATGCAAGAGGTTCTTCTCCTTCATTTGCTTTGTGGTGGTGATAATCAAAGAGAAGAGGGACTTTCTCTTTTTCGCATACAGCTAATGTTTCTTCAGTTGTGTATGTTTTATCATCATTTTCAAGAGTCATGCGCTTTTTAATGACAGGTGGCAGCGTTTGAATATTTTCATGAAATCGACCGATCGCTTTTTCTTTATTGCCATAGGCTCCACCTACGTGAATATTAATAAGAGCTTGATCGGCCACTCCCATCGCTTCAAGCATTCTATAGTGATAATTCATATCTTTTACCGCATTTTCTGTAATATGTTTTTTGTCGCTTGTAAATAATGTGAACTGATTGGGATGAAAACTCACGCGCAGCTGATGATTCCGAATCAATTCTCCTATCTCTGACCAATCGTCTTGGAACGCATCAATGTAATTCCAATCTACTTCAGGATGAGTAGCTAAAGGGACAAGAGAAGATGATAATCGATACAGCATAATTTCATGGGCAATATTAAAATGTAAAGCGCGCTTAGTATGATTTAAATTTTGTTTTGTGACGTAATGAAGCTTATCCAGCCTCTCATTTTTTTTCATTTTTTCCCATCTGGTAAACGTGAGGGTTTTCGCAGGTGAGCAGTCCCAAAGCGACAGGGCATGTGATACATAGCCAAATCTAATTTTCATTGTAAATTTTCCTCTTTTCGTTCATTAAAGCAACGGAGAAATAAAGGTTGCAAATCCTTGCTTTAGTTTTTCACTCCATTTTCGGTTTTTGACATCTTCTAAAGACAAAATGGGGCATTCCCCCATACAAGCTTTAAAGCTGTTCTTTACCTCTTCAATGTATGTGGCATCGTAGATTAAACAGTTGATTTCAGCGTTTAAGAACAAGCTTCTTTTATCAAAATTAGCCGTTCCTACATCGCAGATAACATTGTCTGCAATTAATACTTTTGCGTGGTAAAAACCGTAATAATATTGATAAATCATACAGCCTGCTTGAAGTAATGTAGGAAGATAGGCAAATGCAGCATGATGAACAAGCGGTTGATCTGCACGCATTGGAATTAAAATATGAACTTTTACTCCCCTTGCGCGAGCTTGCAGTAAAGCATTCATCAAAGGTTCACTTGGAATAAAATAAGGAGTACCTATGTACAGTTCCCTATTGGCTTGGTTGATAATCGATAAAAAGCTTTCTTCAAGTGAAAAACCTTCAGTCGACTTTAGCTGAATAACATAGTCTCCTTCAGAGGCTGGTGGAAAGTACCTTTCCACTTTACGCAGGTCTAAGCCGGTAGCAGCATACCAGTCGCTCAACAGCTGTATTTGAAGATCTTGGATACCTTCACCTTCCATACGCAGGTGGTAATCTTTCCACACCCCAAGCTTGGCGTCGAGTCCTAAATATTCTCTTCCGATATTAAAACCGCCAATGTAGCCAACTTTCCCATCAATAACGGCCATTTTACGGTGATTGCGTGCGTTGAGTGTATAAAACAAATAAGGCCACCGTAGCGTTCGACTGTAAGCAAAATGAACGCCTTGTTTCTTTAAGAATGCAATTTTGTTTTTCTTGATTTTATAGCTTCCCACACGGTCTACCAATAACCGGACTTCAATATTTTGCTGTGCTTTTTGGACTAGTAAATCTAAAAAATCTTGGCTAATTTCATCATTTTGTACGATGTAAAACGATAAATGGATAAATGAAGAGGCATTTTCTATTTCATGAAATAAATCTTTATACAAGACATTCCCGTCTGCGAACAAAAAAAGAGAAGCACGGCGCTTTGGAAATGTATTTTCAGCCTGAGAAAATACTTTCTTTCCAACGCCAAGGTCAATTGCAAGCCAAGCAATAAAAATAATAAAAAGTAAAATTACAACCATGCCGCTCATCATGTCACCTCTTTTCTCGATGTCAATACATTTTATGTTGTTCTTAGTGTCACCTTGTTTAAATAGAATATGAACAAAAGAACGAAAAGATATTGACTGAATGCTCATTCATTATATACAATGAAAGCAGATATATTATCAGAAAATTTAGTCGTCAGGAGGAAAGAAAGGTAACAAATTATTCAAGGAGGGGACGAGATGACAGTATTGCTGTGGGTGAATTTTCTCTTTTTTATTATTGTAACCGCTTACGCTGTTTCTTTGTTTGTATATTTGATTCGCACACGCATTGAGTATATTCAATTAGGGAAAAAAGTAGAATTTGATCAGCGGTTAAAAGAAAGACTGCAAAAAATTTGGGTGAACGTGTTTGGACAAAAGAAGCTGTTAAAAGATAAAAAAAGTGGAATTATGCACGTCATGTTTTTTTATGGGTTTATTTTAGTTCAGTTCGGCGCGTTAGACTTCATTATAAAAGGTTTGCTTCCAGGTAAACATTTGCCGCTTGGACCTTTATATCCCGGCTTTACATTTTTTCAAGAAATTGTGACGCTTTTGATTTTAGTAGCAGTGGTCTGGGCTTTTCACCGCCGCTACGTCGAAAAGCTTGTGCGTTTAAAAAGAGGGTTTAAATCTGGTTTAGTACTGATTTTTATTGGAGCACTTATGCTGTCAGTGCTTGTTGGAAACGGTATGTCAATCATCTGGCATAATCATGAACCGTCATGGACAGAACCGATTGCGTCATCGATTGCCATCTTGTTTAAGGGAATCAATGACGTTGCCGCTATCTCCATTTTTTATGTTTCATGGTGGATTCACTTAGCCGTGTTATTGACGTTTTTAGTATATGTTCCTCAATCAAAACATGCTCATTTACTGGCTGGACCGGCCAATGTATTTTTTAACCGTGTTTCTAAGCCAGGTAAGCTTGAAAAGATTGATTTTGAAGACGAGACGCAGGAGACGTTTGGGGTTGGAAAGATTGAAGAATTCACGCAGCACCAGCTTATTGATTTATATGCCTGTGTGGAATGCGGTCGATGTACGAATATGTGTCCAGCAACGGGTACAGGGAAAATTTTATCTCCAATGGATTTAATTTTAAAGATGCGCGATCACTTAACAGAAAAAGGAGCGGTTGTGACATCTAAGGCTCCTTGGGTTCCTACGTATGCATTCTCCAAAACAAAAGGAAATCAGCTGGCGATGATGGCGGCCAGCCAAGGCGGAGAAGAAGCCGCAGCAACAGCGGAATATAATCCCGCTTTAATTGGAGATGTCATTACGGAAGAAGAAATTTGGGCATGTACAACGTGCCGAAACTGTGAAGATCAATGTCCCGTAATGAACGAGCACGTAGATAAAATCATAGATTTACGACGTTTTTTAGTATTAACTGAAGGAAAGATGGACGCGGATGCTCAGCGTGCCATGACGAATATTGAGCGTCAAGGAAACCCTTGGGGATTAAACCGAAAAGAGCGTGAAGAATGGCGACATATAAGAGAAGATGTTTACATTCCGACTGTTAAAGAAGTAAGTAAAGCCGGCGAAACGTTTGAGTATTTGTTCTGGGTAGGTTCGATGGGATCTTATGATAACCGCAGCCAAAAAATCGCTCTATCGTTTGCAAAGCTTCTCAATGAAGCGGGTGTTTCATTTGCGATTTTAGGAAATAAAGAAAAAAATTCTGGTGACACGCCGCGCAGGTTGGGCAATGAATTTTTATTCCAAGAGTTAGCTTCTAAAAATATCGCTGAATTTGAAAAAAATGAAATCAAAAAAATTGTTACGATTGATCCACATGCTTACAATATTTTTAAAAATGAATATCGAGATTTCGGTTTTGAAGGAGAAGTGTATCATCACACAGAATTACTAGCTATGTTGGTGGAAGAAGGTAAGCTGTCACCAAAACACGCGGTTAATGAAAAAATCACCTTCCATGATTCCTGTTATTTAGGAAGATATAACGAAGTATACAGTCCACCAAGAGAAATTTTGAAAGCAATTCCAGGTGTTCGTTTGATTGAAATGGATCGCAACCGTGAAAATGGTATGTGCTGTGGAGCAGGAGGAGGGTTAATGTGGACGGAAGAAACAACCGGCCAGCGCATTAATGTAGCGCGCACCGAACAGGCCTTAGCCGTTAACCCAAGCATTATCAGTTCAGGTTGCCCGTACTGCTTAACGATGCTAAGTGACGGAACAAAAGCAAAAGAAGTAGAAGAACAGGTTCATACGTATGACGTAGCAGAACTGCTTGAAAAGTCAATTTATGGCGACGTGCAAGAACAGGTTTCATAAAGGAGAAGTAGAGATGGTCTTCATCTCTACTTTTTACAGAAAGGAAATTGAGCAAGCGTTCAATCGGCGAGGACAAAGAGGAAGAAAAAGGAGGAAACAACAGTGGGGAAAACAGTTATTGTGAGTGCAGTTCGAACACCTTTTGGAAAATTAGGTGGCAGCGTAAGTGGACTAAAAGCAGCAGAACTAGGCGGGAAAGCGATTCAAGCAGCATCAAAGGGATGTACAGAAATTGATTCCGTTATTATGGGATGCGTGCTGCAAGGGGGCCAAGGACAGCTGCCTTCTAGGCAAGCCATGCATTATGCAGGTTTACCGTGGCAAGTAGAGACGGAAACCATTAATAAAGTCTGTGCATCGGGTATGCGCAGCATTACAACTGCTGATCAGCTGATTCGATTAGGAGAAGCAAAAACAATCATTGCAGGTGGAATGGAATCGATGAGTAACGCACCGTATCTTCTTCCAAAAGCAAGGTGGGGGTTCCGTATGGGAGATAGCGTTGTGACGGATTTGATGGTTCATGACGGTTTGACATGCAGCTTTACAGGGGTCCAAATGGGTACGTATGGAAATGAAATAGCTTCTGAAATGGATATTTCCCGAGAAAAGCAGGATGAATGGGCCCTTCGCAGTCATCAATTAGCGGTAGAGTCAGAAGAGAAAGGGAGATGGACCGCAGAAAGAATTTCAGTTTATATTCCGTCTAAAAAAGGAACGATAACGGTTCAAAAAGATGAAGGACCAAGAAAAGACACGTCGTTAGAAAAACTTTCTTCTCTTCGGCCTGTATTTGGTCACAGCGGAACCATTACAGCAGGAAATGCACCTAGCGTGAATGACGGAGCAGCTGCGATCATGCTAATGGATGAAGATGTGGCAAAAGCAAATGGCTATGAGCCGTTGGCTACGATTGTAAACCATACTTCTCTTGCGATGCAGCCAAGGGAATTTCCGAAAACGCCTGGGTTTGCTATTAACAAGCTATTGCAAAAAACAAATAAGACAGCAGACGATATTGCGCTGTTTGAAATCAATGAAGCTTTTTCAGCAGTAGCGTTGATGAGTATGGAAATTGCAGGGCTTCCGGCTGAAAAAGTAAATGTGAACGGCGGGGCTGTAGCACTTGGACATCCGATTGGAGCAAGCGGCGCCCGTATTGTTGTAACGCTCATTCATGAATTAAGACGACGAGGCGGCGGACTAGGCATTGCTTCTATTTGCAGCGGCGGCGGCCAAGGTGATGCCATTATGGTAGAAGTGTAAAAGGGGGATACCAACTTGAATATTGAAACAGTTATGGTTATTGGAGCAGGTCAGATGGGAGCAGGAATTGCGCAAGTATTTGCTGCGAGCGGATACCAAGTTTCTTTGTATGACGTTGATCAAAAAAATATACAAAAAGGAATAGAAGGTATTGATAAACGTCTGAAAAAGCAGGTGGGAAAAGGTTCTCTCTCAGCTAAGGAACATGAAGGGATTATGGAGCGCATTCAGCTGGCAAATGAAATAACGGCAGCACAAAAAGCAGATTTAATCGTCGAAGCGGTTGTGGAAAAAATGGAAGTCAAACAAGCCATTTTTGCGGATTTGGATTCGTTAGCCCCGAGTCATACTATTTTAGCAACCAACACGTCTTCGCTTCCTATTACTGAAATTGCAGCTGTGACCACTCGACCTGAAAAAGTAATTGGCATGCACTTTATGAATCCTGTTCCGGTGATGAAGCTCGTTGAAATTATTAGAGGGCTGGCTACTACCGATGAAGTGTATCAAGCAGTCTATGAAACAACGAAAAAGTTAAATAAAACCCCGGTGGAAGTTCATGATTTTCCCGGTTTTGTTTCAAATCGAATTTTAATGCCAATGATTAACGAAGCTGTGTTTACGCTCTATGAAGGTGTAGCAAACGAAGAGGATATTGATCAAGTCATGAAACTAGGAATGAACCATCCAATGGGACCTTTGACATTAGCAGATTTCATCGGCCTCGATACATGTTTGTTTATTATGGAAACGCTTCATAAAGGGTTTGGTGATGACAAATATCGTCCTTGTCCATTGCTTAGGAAATATGTAAAGGCAGGGTGGCTTGGTCGAAAAACAGGAAAAGGGTTTTTTACGTACGAAACATAAAGGAGTGGCGAAATGATCTTTTTTACGTCTGAACAACACATGATTAAAAAGATGGTAGCTGATTTTAGTGAAAAAGAAGTCGCTGCGGCTGTGCCAAACATGGAAAAGGGTGAATTTCCTCGAGGTTTATTAAAGCAGATGGCTGATCTTGGCCTGATGGGCATTCCCGTTCCTCAAATTTACGGAGGGGGCGGATTGGACTTTGTGTCGTACATGATTGCCATCCACGAAATATCAAAAGTAAGTCCAGCCCTCGGCGTCATTCTCTCTGTTCATACTTCTGTAGGTACGAATCCTATTGTCGTATTTGGGACGGAAGATCAAAAACAAAAGTATGTAAAAAAACTGGCGACAGGTGAATATTTAGGTGCTTTTTGTTTAACAGAACCTAGTGCAGGGTCTGATGCTGCAAGCTTAAAAACAAAGGCAGAACGAAAAGGAGACCACTATCTTTTAAATGGCTCAAAGCTTTTCATTACAAACGGTGGCGAAGCAGATACGTATATTGTATTTGCTAAAACGAATCCCGAACGCGGGTCGAGAGGGATGAGCGCTTTTATCGTTGAAAAGACGATGGAGGGATTTTCAGTAGGAAAAGATGAACATAAGATGGGCCTTCACGGTTCTCGAACGGTTCAACTTCACTTTGAAAATATCCAGGTGCCTGTAGAAAATCGTCTCGGAGAAGAAGGTGAAGGCTTTCGAATTGCGATGGCTAATTTAAATGCCGGAAGAATTGGTATTGCTGCTCAGGCGGTAGGAATTGCTGAGGGTGCGTTAACGGCAGCTAAAAACTATGCCAATGAACGATATCAATTCGGAAAACCGATTTTATCTCAGCAGGGTATTGCTTTTAAGCTGGCTGATATGGAAACGGCTGTTGAATCAGCGAAGCTTTTAATGTATAAAGCCGCTTTTTTATATGATCAAAAACTTCCTTGTAAAAAAGAAGCCTCAATGGCGAAATTATTTGCTTCCCAAACGGCCATGAATGTAGCAATCGATGCGATTCAAGTTTTGGGAGGCTATGGTTATATGAAAGATTATCTAGTAGAGAGGTATTTTCGCGATGCCAAAGTATGCGAAATCTACGAAGGTACAAGCGAAATTCAGCGCATCGTCATTAGCAGTCAATTATAGGGGGAATAATCATGTTTTTTAAACTTTCAGAAGAACACGAAATGATTCGAAAAATGGTGCGGGACTTTGCCAAAAACGAAGTGGCTCCGACAGCTGCACAACGAGATGAAGAAGAGCGTTTTGACAGAGGAATCTTTACGCAAATGGCTGATCTAGGATTAACAGGTATTCCATGGCCGGAGCAATACGGAGGAATTGGCAGTGACTATCTAGCTTATTGCATTGCCGTTGAAGAACTGTCTAGAGTATGTGCATCAACAGGCGTTACTTTGTCGGCTCATACTTCTCTTGCCGGCTGGCCAATCTATACATTCGGAACAGAAGAACAAAAACAAAAATACCTGAAACCTATGTCAACGGGTGAGAAAATAGGTGCTTATGGGTTAACCGAACCGAGCGCTGGATCAGACGCAGGAGGAATGAGAACGCTCGCTGTAAAAGACGGAGAAGATTATATTTTAAATGGTTCTAAAATCTTCATTACAAACGGCGGCGAAGCGGATATTTACGTCGTATTTGCTCGCATCGACCCCAATGAAAAACGCACGAGCGCTTTTATTATTGAAAAAGATATGCCTGGATTTTCAGTTGGTAAAAAAGAAAAGAAACTGGGCATTCGCTCTTCACCTACCACAGAAATTATTTTCGAGGACTGCCGTGTTCCAAAAGAAAATTTGCTGGGAAATGAAGGAGAAGGATTTAAAGTTGCGATGATGACACTAGATGGCGGCCGAAATGGCATTGCAGCGCAGGCTGTAGGAATTGCTCAAGGGGCGTTAGATGCGGCTGTAGCTTATGCCAAGGAACGTCAGCAATTTGGTAAGCCAATTATTTCTCAGCAAGGAATTGCGTTTAAGTTAGCTGACATGGCCACGAGTATAGAAGCTGCAAGACTGTTAACCTATCAAGCTGCTTGGCTGGAGTCCCAAGGGCTGCCATATGGCAAAGAATCAGCCATGTCAAAATTATATGCCGGGGATACGGCCATGAAAGTAACGACAGAAGCTGTTCAAGTATTTGGAGGGTACGGTTATACAAAGGATTATCCAGTAGAACGTTTTATGAGAGATGCAAAAATCACGCAAATTTATGAAGGTACACAAGAAATTCAGCGTCTCGTTATTTCTAGGTATCTTGCTAAATAAAACACTTGTTGTAGGAGAGGTGAAAAAATGAAAAAGAGAGAAGTTCTCACATCCATTAAAGATGAAAAGCTGATTGTAGAGCGTCGTAATCAAATGATTAAAGGGGCCGTCACGCTATTTAAGGAAAAAGGTTTTCACCGAACAACAACAAGGGAAATTGCCAAAGCCGCTGGGTTCAGTATCGGTACACTTTACGAATATATTCAATCTAAAGAAGATGTTTTATATCTTGTATGTGACAATATTTACGATGAAGTGAGAGAGCGATTAGAAGAGATGGTAGTGGATCGTTATACAATCGCTGAGCTTCAACAAGCGATTCAGCACTATTTTAAAGTTGTGGATGAGCTTCAAGATGAAGTATTAGTCATGTACCAAGAAGCGAAATCGCTGTCTAAAGATGCGCTTCCATATGTATTGAAAAAAGAGCTGGATATGGTTGAAATGTTTAAGGTTATTATCGAAGGCTGCGTAGAAAACAATCAGTTTGCACTTACGGATAAAGAAATTTCGCTGTTTGCTCATCATTTATTTGTTCAAGGTCAGATGTGGGCATTTCGCAGATGGTGGCTGCAAAAGCATTATTCACTAGAAGAATATACAAATATGCAGTTAGATTTTTTACTTAAAAATTTTTCATTTCAACAACTGTGTGAGGGGGAGACAGTTTGAATACAAGCAAAAGACCGCTTCGTTTTTTAACCGCTTCTAGTCTGTTTGACGGCCACGACGCGTCCATTAATATCATGAGACGAATTCTTCAAGCCAAGGGGGTAGAAGTCATTCACCTGGGACATAACCGATCTGTCGAAGAAATTGTTAACGCTTCCATACAAGAGGATGTTCAGGGGATTGCCATTTCTTCTTATCAAGGCGGCCATGTAGAATATTTTAAGTATATGTACGATTTACTCCACGAACAACAGGCTTCTCATATTAAAATTTATGGCGGAGGAGGAGGGGTAATTATTCCAAGTGAGATTCAAGAGCTTCATGATTACGGCATTTCTAAAATCTTTTCTCCGGAAGATGGACGAAAAATGGGGTTAGAAGGCATGATTCAATTCATGATTGATGATTGTTATTACACAAATCCACCTGCACTGCCGAAGGATCGAACCTTAACGCCAGCTAATGACCGTTTAATTGCCCAGCTTATTACATGCGCTGAAAATGAAGCCTATGAATACACAAAAGAGCACGCAGCTGCTCTTGAAGAAATCCGAGAAAGTGTAATCGAAAGCGAGACGGATCAAAAAATACCGGTTATTGGAATCACAGGAACAGGAGGAGCGGGGAAAAGTTCGCTTACGGATGAATTAGTAAGAAGGTTTATTGAACATATTCCAGATATTCATGTAGCTGTTTTATCCGTCGATCCAACTAAACAAAAAACCGGAGGAGCGCTTCTTGGGGATCGAATTCGCATGAACATCGCAGCGTCTCCTCGTGTGTATATGAGAAGTTTGGCCACACGTTCATCTGGACATGAGCTATCGGCGGCCATTCGAGATGGAATTGCCGTCGTGAAAAAAGCGGGTTTCGACATTATCATCGTCGAAACAAGCGGCATCGGGCAAGCTGATGCTCAAGTCAAAGATATTGCAAACGTCTCTCTTTATGTAATGACAAGCGAATTTGGCGCGCCGTCGCAGTTAGAAAAGATTGAAATGATTGATTACGCAGACTTTATTGTAATCAATAAATTTGAAAAAAAAGGTTCCGAAGACGCAAAAAAACAAGTGCAGCGTCAATATCAGCGTAATCATCAGCTGTTTGAAAATAATCTCTCTACCATGCCAATTTACGGAACAATTGCGAGTCAGTTCAACGACGGGGGAACAAATATTTTATTCGAAGATCTTGTAAATCATCTGCATCAAACATGCCGTACGTCTTGGCACGTAGAAAAATCATCAGAGCGCGTAAGTGAAAAGAAATATACCATCATTCCTAATGACCAACAGCAATATTTACAGGAGATTGTAAACAGCGTTCACTCTTATCACCGCAATTCGGATGTTCAAGTGCAAACAGCGCGTAAATTTTATCAGCTAGAGGGTGCTCTGGAGGAAGTGGAAACAGAAACAGCCAAGCAAGAGCTCACTCACCTAAAGGAGAAATATCAAAAACAGCTAACGGCTGAATCAATTGAAAAGCTGGAAAACTGGCCGAAATTAAAAAGTCAGTATGGGCAAGAAGAACTTATTACAAAGATAAGAAATAAAGAAATTAAAACCTCTCTGCAAGTTGATACCCTATCAGGACTGCGTATTCCGCGCGTGGCCCTTCCAAAAGTTAAAGAATACGGGGAAGTTCTTCGTTTTCTTTATAAAGAAAATGTGCCAGGAGCGTTTCCTTATACAGCAGGTGTTTTTCCGTTCAAACGAAAAGGTGAAGATCCTAAGCGTCAATTCGCAGGCGAAGGAACACCAGAACGAACAAATCGCCGCTTTCACTATTTGTCAAAAGATGATGAGGCTAAACGTTTAAGTACAGCGTTTGATTCTGTAACGCTTTATGGAGAAAATCCAGATCCAAGGCCGGATATCTTCGGGAAAATTGGCGAAAGCGGCGTAAATGTCTGTACGCTTGATGATATGAAACTCCTGTATAAAGGATTTGATCTTTGCCATCCGTCGACTTCCGTTTCGATGACGATCAATGGGCCAGCTCCAATATTACTAGCTATGTTTATGAATACCGCTATCAGTCAGCAGGTGGAAAAGAAGGAAGAGGAGCTGAAGCGTCCTTTAACAGAAGAGGAATACGAGGACGTAAAATCGGGTACGTTGCAACAAGTGAGAGGAACTGTTCAAGCGGATATTTTAAAAGAAGACCAAGGGCAAAATACGTGTATTTTTTCCACGGAATTTGCATTAAAAATGATGGGAGATATTCAGCAGTACTTTATTGACGAGAAAGTGCGCAACTATTATTCTGTTTCTATTTCAGGCTATCATATAGCTGAAGCAGGGGCTAACCCGATTTCTCAGCTAGCTTTTACATTGGCCAACGGCTTTACGTACGTGGAATATTACTTGAGTCGAGGCATGCACATTGATGATTTTGCTCCTAATTTATCATTTTTCTTTAGTAATGGACTTGACCCTGAATACACGGTTATTGGACGTGTAGCGAGAAGAATCTGGGCAATTGTGATGCGTGATAAATACGGCGCGAATGAACGCAGTCAAAAGCTTAAGTATCATATTCAAACATCCGGCCGATCGCTTCATGCACAGGAAATTAATTTTAATGATATACGTACCACGCTGCAAGCCTTAATGGCCCTTCATGACAACTGCAACTCCCTTCATACCAATGCGTATGATGAAGCAATTACAACACCGACAGAGGAATCTGTACGAAGAGCGATGGCCATTCAATTAATCATTACAAAAGAGCATGGATTAACTAAAAATGAAAATCCGCTACAGGGTTCTTTTATTATTGATGAACTAACAGACTTGGTAGAAGAGGCGGTACTGGCTGAGTTCCAACGCTTAAATGATCGAGGCGGCGTTTTAGGTGCGATGGAAATGCAGTATCAGCGAGGTAAGATTCAAGATGAATCGATGGAATATGAGATGCAAAAACATACGGGAGATTTACCTATTATAGGAGTAAATACGTATATTAATCCAAATGAAGAGGAAAATTCCTCAGGTGATGACATGCAGTTAGCCCGCGCATCAAAAGAAGAAAAAAATCATCAAATTAATCAGCTTCAGAAGTTTCAGCAGCAGCATGAAGAAAAAAGAGAAGATGCGCTGAAAAGGTTAAAGAAAGCTGCAACAGAAGGAGAGAACATTTTCAAAGAGTTAATGGAGACCGTTAAAGTAGCTAGCTTAGGAGAAATTACGCGAGCTTTATATGAATGCGGTGGGCAATATCGCCGAAATATGTAATAATGTATCGTTAGTATATAGTGATATATTAAAAGCCGAGATGACTGTTTGTGGGTCATCTCGGCTTTTATAGACTTAACCCTAGCTGAGTCAGAATAACTGATGGTGAATTCCTTTTGATTAAAGGATGCTGTTGGCTTATTAAGTAGAATGTATTATAGTGATAAAATGTCTATTTTTTCGTTGTTTTATGCGAAATTCTCGAGAATTTTAGAAACGAGGCTAGCATAAATGTATTGAATTTGTTTATAATGAATGGTATGTATTTATTCGTTTCCATCATTTACACATATGATGAATTGATTTAATAGATTTTCGATATACATAGCCATAGAAAGGATGTGCCAGATTTGAGTTTAGCACAGTACTCAAAAACGGATTTAAAAGAAATGTCGATGATTGAGATTGCTTATGCGCTTCTAGAAGAAAAAACAGATCGTCAAGCAATGTCATTCCAAGAAATTATTGCTGAAATTAAAGCAGCAGCTGAAATGTCAGATCAAGAATTAAAAACGAGATTAGCTCAGTTTTATACAGATATTAATATTGATGGTCGCTTTTTAACAGTAGGGGACAACCATTGGGGTCTTCGTGGATGGTATCCTTTTGACCAAGCTGAAGAAGAAGTTATTCCGGTTGCAAAACCTAAAAAGAAAAAAGCGAAAAAAGCTGTTGTTGAAGAAGTTGAAGATTTTGATGATTTAGAAGAAGATTTGGATTATGAAGACGTTGATGATCTAGAGGAAGAAGATTTTGAAGACATTGACGAGCTAGAAGAAGATGAAGATGATCTTGCAGAAGACGATTTTGACGATTTAGAAGATGATCTAGACGATGATGATGAAGAGGAAGAAGAAGATTATGAGGACGACAAAGAAAAATAATCCTTCTTGACTTTTTCAAGCGAAGTAGGTAGAATCTTTTTTGGGCTCTTTAAACAAGCATTTAAAAAGTTTTTATTTAAAATAGACTATTGCTCCCAATCCAGTTTTGGTATTGGGAGCAATTTTTTTATTTTATCTATCCATGTTTTACACCCCGATATGTTCTTATAAATCCTTGATAGAAACTTTCTTTTGGTTCTTGAACGTTTCACATTCATAAGGTTTCTTATAATTTCGCATGCACAATGAATGAATTGTGATTGTTTATGTGAAAACTTTTAATATTGTACAGTTCAAATTATTTAGAGGGGGAAGTATAGATGACAAAGTATATTTTCGTAACAGGCGGTGTTGTATCATCTCTAGGAAAAGGGATTACAGCAGCTTCTTTAGGCCGTTTATTAAAAAACCGTGGGTTGAACGTAACGATTCAAAAGTTTGATCCATACATTAACGTAGACCCAGGAACAATGAGTCCATACCAACACGGTGAGGTATTCGTAACGGATGATGGCGCGGAAACAGACTTAGACTTAGGTCACTATGAGCGTTTTATCGATATCAACTTAAATCGCTACAGCAACGTAACAACAGGTAAAGTATATTCAACAGTATTGAAAAAAGAGCGTCGCGGTGATTATTTAGGCGGAACAGTTCAGGTTATTCCGCACATCACAAATGAAATTAAAGAACGCGTTTTCCGTGCAGGTAAAGAAACAAATGCGGACGTTGTTATTACTGAAATCGGCGGAACGGTAGGAGATATTGAATCACTTCCTTTCCTAGAGGCTATTCGTCAAATCAAAAGTGATATTGGCCGTGACAATGTTATGTACATCCACTGTACACTTGTGCCATATTTAAAAGCTGCTGGTGAAATGAAAACAAAACCAACACAGCATAGTGTAAAAGAATTACGTAGCTTAGGCATTCAGCCAAATGTTATCGTTGTTCGTACAGAAATGCCAATTTCTGAAGATATGAAAGACAAGCTAGCTTTATTCTGCGACATTGATCCAAAAGCGGTTATTGAGTGTGCAGACGCTGAAACATTATATGAAATTCCACTATCTCTACAAGAGCAGCACCTAGATCAAATCACATGCGATCACTTGAAATTAGATTGCCAAGAAGCAGAAATGACTGAGTGGAAAGCACTGGTTGAGAAAGTAAAAGGACTTTCAAATACAACAAAAATTGCATTGGTTGGTAAGTATGTAGAGCTTCAAGATGCTTATATTTCTGTCGTAGAAGCAATGAAACATGCTGGATATGCATTCGATGCAGATGTAAACATCAAGTGGGTAAACTCGGAATTTGTAACAAAAGAAAATGTTCAAGATTTACTTGGTGATGTAGACGGTATCTTAGTTCCAGGTGGATTTGGTGATCGTGGAATTGAAGGTAAAATTGTAGCAACACAATATGCACGTGAGCAAAAAGTTCCATTCTTAGGTATTTGTTTAGGTATGCAGCTGGCATCAGTTGAGTTTGCGCGTAATGTATTAGGCTTAGAAGGCGCACATTCAGCAGAAATTGCACCTGAAACAAACTATCCAATTATCGACTTATTACCAGAACAAAAAGACGTAGAAGACCTAGGTGGTACACTGCGCTTAGGACTATACCCTTGTAAATTGTCTGAAGATACGCTTGCATATAAAGCATATCAAGATGAAGTGGTATATGAGCGTCATCGTCACCGTTATGAATTCAATAACGAATACCGTCAACAAATGGAAGAGAAAGGCTTTATCTTCTCTGGTACAAGCCCAGACGGCCGTTTAATTGAAATTGTAGAGCTAAAAGACCACCCATGGTTCTTGGCTTCACAATTCCACCCAGAGTTTACTTCTCGTCCAACTAGACCGCAACCATTGTTCAAAGAATTTATTCGCGCATCAATGGAATCAAGTCAAAACAAATAAGTGAAATAAAAAACACGCTGTCTTTAGACAGCGTGTTTTTTATTCATATTCTTCTACGATTTCTTTTAATGTGAAAGTTAAACCGTAGTACGCGTATAAAGCGACCATCATTGCTGGAAAACCAAATCTTGAGCCGTCTTCTCCAGGAATAAGCGGCTTTAACAATTTTGTATCAATATGCGCATCTGCGAGTGCTGTTAAAGAAGGCTCGGTTATCTTTTTAGGAACAGCAGCAATGCTAACAAATGGAATATCGTGTTTCTTTAAACTTTCAGCTATTTCCACTGCTTTATTATCTGTTGAAAATCGAGAGACAAGCAGTACGCGATCAACGCTAGTCAGCTGATCTAATTCATGTAAAGGCAAAGCTTTTGCCTGACTTAAAGGTTCTGCACTGCTTAGTGCTTCAAGCGTAATGGCGTGCATTTCTTCTACGCCATAAATATAAATAAATCCTTCTCCGACAGAGGCTTGTGCTAAAATACGCGCGGCATCTTCAAATTGGAATTCTTCTTGTTCTTCAATTCGTTTAAAAAAACCTGAAAGTTGAGTTGTGAAAATTTTAAGCATAGAATCTCCCTTCGATTTAAGCGGCTAAAGCCGTCTATCTACACATTATAACGAAAAAAGCTATCTGTATTCTATCTTGAAATGAGCTACAATGAAAGTAAAGTGCAATGAAGTTGGATAGATGACAAAAAAAGCTATGTTTTGTAACAATTTCTCTAATTAGCAGGGATTTTTGTTTTAAAGGCGAAATACATATGTTAGTTTTGTCTGTAGAAGAGGAATATAAAAGGTGGGATTATATTGGCAGAGAAAATTTTAATTGTTGATGATCAGTATGGTATACGTATTTTATTAACGGAAGTGCTGCAAAAAGAAGGCTATACAACATTTCAAGCGGCGAACGGCTTCCAGGCGATTGATATTACAAAAGAGCAAGCACCGGATCTTGTCTTATTAGATATGAAAATTCCAGGAATGGATGGAATTGAAATTTTAAAAAGGTTAAAGCAGCACGATGAAACGATTAAAGTCATCATTATGACCGCTTATGGTGAATTGGATATGATTCAAGAAGCAAAAGATTTAGGAGCATTAACACACTTTGCAAAACCGTTTGATATTGATGAAATCCGAAAAGTTGTTAGGGAATATATACCAGTAAAGTCGAATTAAGGTTTTGGTAGGGTTTTCATCCTAACAAATTTTGAATATCAGCCTAAAAATGTTGCTGTTTTCATTGTTAGTTGGTATCCTAATTACTGTATTCATAATTCGACAATCTATTATGTAAAGATGCGCGTTGTTTCTACATGAAACACTCAATTCAAGAGCATACTATTTGAGTGTGCCTTTTGGTTAGCATCTAATCTAAGGTTGATTTTAAGGAGGATTTCAATATGCCTTTAGTATCAATGAAAGAAATGCTTATTACAGCAAAAGAACAAGGCTATGCAGTAGGTCAATTTAACTTAAATAACTTAGAGTTTACTCAAGCTATTCTTCAAGCAGCAAAAGAAGAAAACTCTCCAGTTATTCTTGGTGTATCTGAAGGTGCAGCACGCTACATGGGCGGTTTCAAAACTGTTGTAGCAATGGTTGAAGCTCTAATCGAAGATTACGACGTTCAAGTACCAGTTGCAATTCACTTAGACCACGGTTCAAGCTTTGAATCATGTGCAAAAGCAATCCATGCTGGATTCACTTCTGTAATGATCGATGCTTCTCACCACCCATTTGAAGAAAACATTGCAATTACTTCTAAAGTAGTTGAACTAGCTCACTTCCACGGAGTATCTGTAGAAGCAGAACTAGGAACTGTTGGTGGACAAGAAGACGACGTTATTGCTGAGGGCGTTATCTATGCAGATGCTAACGAGTGTGAAGAACTTGTTAACCGTACAGGTATCGATTGCTTAGCTCCAGCATTAGGATCAGTTCACGGACCATACAAAGGTGAACCAAACCTAGGTTTTGCTGAAATGAAAGAAATCGGAGATCGTACAGGTTTACCATTAGTTTTACACGGTGGAACTGGTATTCCAACAAAAGATATCCAAAAATCAGTTTCTTTAGGTACTGCTAAAATCAACGTAAACACTGAAAACCAAATTGCTTCAGCTAAAGCTGTTCGTGAAGTATTAGCTGCGCAACCTGAACAATATGATCCACGTAAATACTTAGGACCTGCTCGCGAAGCAATCAAAGAAACGGTTCAAGGTAAAATGCGTGAATTCGGTTCTTCTAACAAAGCATAATTTGAAATCTTCGGATTGCCTGTTTGCAATTAGTTGAGTCTGAAAAATAAAACCGTCTTATTTTTATTGTAAGGCGGTTTTATTTTTACTATAATTTTCTTATCATTCTGAATACATAACACAGGGGGATGGCATTCATGAAGTTTTTTATTGATACGGCTAACTTAGACGAAATTAAGGAAGCGCATTCATTAGGTTTGTTAGCGGGGGTTACAACAAATCCTAGTTTAGTAGCTAAAGAGAACATCACGTTTGAAGATCGTCTTCTTGAAATTACAGAGTTTGTTGAAGGGTCTGTAAGTGCAGAAGTGATTGCGCTTGATGCAGAAGGCATGATTCGCGAAGGAAAAGAGCTTGCTGCGATTGCGCCGAATATTACAATCAAGGTACCGATGACTCCAGATGGCTTAAAAGCAGTAAAAGAATTTACTAGTTTAGGTATTAAGACAAACGTTACGCTTATTTTCTCAGCTAACCAAGCGTTAATGGCAGCAAGAGCAGGTGCTACTTACGTATCGCCTTTCTTAGGAAGATTAGACGATATTGGTTTTAATGGTCTCGATTTAATCTCAGATATCGCAGATATTTTTGCGATTCATGACATTCCATCAGAAATTATTGCAGCATCTATTCGTCATCCGATGCACGTAACAGAAGCTGCAAAAAATGGAGCACATATTGCGACAATTCCTTACAAAGTTTTAATGCAATTGTTCAAACATCCGTTAACAAACGCAGGAATTGACCAATTTTTGGCAGATTGGGAAAAACGAAATGTCTAAACATGTATAAATTTGTGTGGCGTTTACCATCCTGACAGGTGAATGCCATATTTTTCTTTTATCTTGTCGAAACTATACATGATTTTTTCATTTTCGTGTACACTAGTAGGTAATAGGAAAAATAACCATTCTTTTAGGTATTCTTTGTACCAAAATTTTCCTCAATTACTAGGTGAGAAACTTTCTTTCACTAGAAGGGAGCTATAAATGGAAAAGTTAAAAATACAAGGTGGCTTTACCTTAAGTGGATCCGTCCGCGTCAGTGGTGCTAAAAATAGTGCCGTTGCGCTTATTCCAGCAACAATTTTAGCCGAGTCACCTGTTACAATTGAAGGTCTGCCCGATATTTCAGACGTGCAGTTATTAGGGGATTTAGTTGAAGAAATTGGTGGGAAAGTAACCATTGATAACGACGAATTAACAGTAGATCCATCCGGAATGGTTGCAATGCCTTTACCGAACGGAAAAGTAAAAAAATTACGCGCTTCTTATTATTTAATGGGGGCGATGTTGGGCCGCTTTAAAAAAGCGGTAGTTGGGCTTCCAGGAGGCTGTTACCTTGGTCCTAGACCAATCGATCAGCACATTAAAGGCTTTGAAGCTCTTGGTGCGAAAGTAACGAATGAGCAAGGAGCTATTTACATTCGAGCTGAGGAATTGATTGGTGCTCGAATTTATTTAGACGTTGTTAGCGTAGGAGCAACAATCAATATTATGCTCGCTGCTGTAAGAGCAAAAGGGCGTACCGTTATTGAGAATGCTGCTAAAGAGCCTGAAATTATTGATGTAGCTACGTTACTGACAAGTATGGGTGCCCGTATTAAAGGTGCAGGTACGGATGTTATTCGAATTGATGGAGTAGATCAATTAAAAGGATGCCGTCATTCCATCATTCCAGACCGAATTGAAGCAGGCACGTATATGATCATGGGAGCGAGTATGGGAAAAGAAGTTGTTGTTGACAACGTTATCCCTCAGCATTTGGAGTCACTAACGGCTAAAATGCGTGAGATGGGTATTCATATCGAAACAAGCTCAGATCAGATTCTTGTAGCGACTCGTCAGCTATTGAAGCCCGTAGATATTAAGACGCTAGTATATCCAGGTTTTCCAACTGATTTACAGCAGCCATTTACGACGCTTCTAACAAGAGCGTCTGGTACAAGCGTTGTGACCGATACAATTTACGGTGCAAGGTTTAAGCATATTGATGAGCTGAGACGAATGAATGCATCTGTTAAGGTAGAAGGACGTTCTGCTATTATTAATGGCCCTATTCACTTACAAGGTGCGCGTGTGAAAGCGTCGGACTTACGAGCAGGAGCAGCTCTCGTAACCGCTGGCTTAATGGCCAAAGGGATTACAGAGGTAACGGGTTTAGAGCACATTGACCGAGGTTACAGTCATTTAGTAGACAAGCTATCGGATTTAGGGGCAATGATTTGGCGTGAAGAGATGACTCAAGAGGAAATTGAGCAATTTCAAAATTCATAAAGGCAAATCGGTGCCACAGTCATGAAAGTAAAGTTTAGAAATGAGCTTTTTAATAAGCTACACAGGCGTAGGAGCGTTCTTCTATGTCTGTGTAGCTTATATATTTATGAATAGGGTAAATAGATAAAAAGGGAAGCTAAAAGATAAATTTCCTTTCTTATTTTAACGTCCAGTTTATTTCCTTTAATGTGAAATTATGAAAAGGTTTTCCTCGCTTCTCGTAAGCTATTAAATTTCCTTTTTTTTATTCATCTTCTAAAGTAAAAAAAGATTGATTAAAAAGATAGAAAAAGGTTAGAATATAAATTGCTACGTTAAATTTATCAAGATAATATAAATGGTTTTATGTCGGAATTATTCTTCTAAAAGTGTATAGTTAATCAATTGATTCTACTTATTATACTTCAAAGGTTATATTCTCCATTTTCACAGATTTATTCCATCCATATCATCTCTCAATTTTATATTTGAATTTAATATGGGAGGAACGGTTAAAAATTATTCATTATAAAGCGTGGTGTCCTAATGAACTTAACATTATCCAGTTTAGAAAATATGAAATTAAAAGAGCTATATGAACATGCTCGTGAGTATAAAGTTTCGTACTATAGTAAATTAACGAAAAAAGAACTTGTCTTTGCTATTTTAAAGGCTCAAGCTGAACAAGATGGGCTTTTATTTATGGAAGGCGTTCTTGAAATTATTCAGTCAGAAGGATTCGGTTTCTTACGACCAATTAACTATTCACCGAGTTCAGAAGATATTTATATCTCAGCTTCACAAATTCGTCGCTTCGATCTGCGTAATGGAGACAAGGTATCGGGGAAAGTTCGTCCTCCAAAAGAAAATGAGCGCTACTACGGATTATTACATGTAGAAGCAGTAAACGGAGAAGATCCGGAAACGTCAAAAGATCGCGTGCATTTTCCAGCGCTAACGCCGATTTACCCAAATGAGCAAATGCTGCTAGAAACTCAGCCAAGAAGTTTCTCTACGCGTATTATTGACTTGATTTCACCAATTGGATTCGGGCAAAGGGGACTAATTGTCGCGCCGCCAAAAGCAGGTAAAACGATGCTGTTAAAAGAAATTGCCAATAGCATTACAACAAATCATCCTGATGCAGAATTGATTGTCCTTCTTATTGATGAGCGTCCTGAGGAAGTGACGGACATTGAGCGTTCGGTTGACGGTGATGTTGTCAGTTCTACATTTGACGAAGTGCCAGAAAACCACATTAAAGTAGCGGAACTTGTCCTTGAACGTGCGATGAGATTAGTCGAACATAAGAAAGATGTTGTCATTTTGATGGATAGTATCACAAGACTTGCTCGTGCTTATAACTTAGTTATTCCACCGAGCGGTCGTACACTATCAGGGGGTATTGACCCGGCTGCTTTTCACCGTCCAAAACGATTCTTTGGAGCTGCTCGTAACATTGAAGATGGAGGCAGCTTAACCATTCTAGCAACAGCCTTAATTGATACAGGCTCTCGTATGGATGATGTTATTTATGAAGAATTTAAAGGTACAGGTAACATGGAACTGCATCTAGATCGTTCACTAGCTGAAAAACGTATCTTCCCTGCGATTGACATTCGTCGCTCAGGCACACGTAAAGAAGAGCTGTTAATTCCAAAAGAGCATTTAGACCACTTATGGGCAATTCGTAAATCAATGGCAGATGCTCCTGATTTTGCAGAAAAATTCTTAAAACGTTTACGTCAAACAAAGACAAATGAAGAGTTCTTTTCGATGTTAACGGAAGAGAAAAAAACGCTTCTAGCAAATAAACGATAAGTTATAAAACATGTGGTTGCAAAAGCATACAACCCTTGTTATAATTTCATCATGTGTGTTGATAAAGTACACAGTGAAATAGTTACTATTTCATCACTATCTTTATCAATAAACTCTGTTTCAGAATGATTCAGGGCGGAAGGAGATGAAACGAATGAAAACAGGAATTCATCCAAACTATAAAACAGTTATGGTTAAATGTACTTGCGGAAACGAATTTGAAAGTGGTTCTGTAAAAGAAGAGATCCGCGTTGAGACTTGTTCTGAATGTCACCCATTCTACACTGGTCGTCAAAAATTCGCTGAAGCTGGTGGCCGTGTTGATCGCTTCAACAAAAAATACGGTCTTAAATAATCACATTGTCGAAACAAACAGGCAAGTAGCTTAACTTCTTGCCTGTTTTTTTGCTTATAAAAGTAGAAAAACAGTGTCTGCTTGATAAAAAAGTGGGTACTTTATCATAGGAATAAGATCTACATAGAAGACGTAGATTAAGTTAGTAGCGGTTCGCTCAGAAACGGAACGAGAAGAAGGGAGAGTCCCGCAGTGGTGTACGTAATGAAACAAAGCGGTTGGATAGAAGTAATTTGTGGCAGTATGTTTTCAGGGAAATCAGAAGAGTTAATTCGACGTGTGCGCCGTACGCAGTTTGCTAAACAAAAAGCACAAGTGTTCAAGCCTGCAATTGATAATCGATATAGCGAAGAAGCGGTCGTTTCACATAATGGTACATCTGTTATGGCTTATTCAATCTCGGCATCGCGCGATATTTTAAAGCGAGTAGATGAAGAGACAGACGTAGTAGCGATAGATGAAGTACAGTTTTTTGACACAGATATTTTAGAAATTGTTCAATCTTTAGCAGATCAAGGCTTTCGTGTGATTGTAGCGGGGTTAGATCAAGACTTCAAAGGTGAACCTTTTGGACAAATGCCGCAGTTAATGGCTATTGCAGAATCTGTAACAAAGCTACAGGCCGTGTGCGCTTCATGTGGCTCTCCTGCGAGCCGTACGCAGCGTTTGATTAACGGTGAGCCTGCTTCTTATGACGACCCTATTATTTTAGTCGGTGCGTCTGAATCGTACGAACCAAGATGTCGTCATTGCCACGTTGTGCAAAAGTCTAAAGGACAAGCTGTGTCTGTGGACTCAAGCGAAATGGTCGAAAAATAAAGCAAGAATTTTATGATGATAAAAACAGAACGCGCAGTTCTGTTTTTTTGTTCATATACGTGTATTAACAAGGTTTTGACTCTATTTTAAAGCTATACTATAATTACAATGTTATGGATAAAGAATGAGGTGAATGACGTGTTTGATCGTTTAGAAGCGGTAGAGGCGCGCTATGAGAAGTTAAACGAACTTCTGAGTGACCCTGAGATCGTAAACAACCCCTCTAAGTTGAGAGAATATTCGAAGGAACAATCAGATATACAACAAACGGTAGCTGCTTATCAGGAATACAAAGATGTAAAAGAGCAGTTATCAGAAGCGAAAACGATGCTTGAAGATAAGCTTGATGCAGATATGCGTGACATGGTAAAAGAAGAAATTGCCGAGTTAGAAACGCAGCAAGAAGAGCTAGTTGAAAAGCTACGTATTTTATTAATTCCAAAAGATCCAAACGATGATAAAAACGTAATCATGGAGGTTCGTGGAGCTGCTGGCGGAGATGAAGCAGCATTATTTGCAGCTAATTTGTACCGGATGTATTCGCGCTTTGCTGAATCACAAGGCTGGAAAACAGAAGTAATGGAAGCAACGACTACTGGAGTAGGCGGTTATAAAGAAATTATCTTTATGATTAACGGTAAAGGTGCTTACTCAAAGATGAAATTTGAAAACGGCGCACACCGTGTTCAACGAGTTCCTGAAACAGAATCAGGCGGTCGTATTCATACATCTACAGCAACGGTAGCATGTCTTCCTGAAGCAGAAGAAGTCGAAGTGGACATTCATGAAAAAGACATCCGTGTAGATACATTTGCTTCAAGTGGACCTGGTGGCCAAAGTGTTAATACGACGATGTCAGCCGTTCGTTTAACGCATTTACCAACAAATACAGTGGTATCATGTCAAGATGAAAAGTCTCAGATTAAAAATAAAGAAAAAGCCATGAAAGTATTGCGTGCTCGCGTGTACGATAAGTTTCAGCGAGAAGCACAAGCAGAGTACGATGCAACGCGCAAACAAGCAGTTGGATCAGGAGATCGCTCCGAGCGTATCCGTACGTATAACTTCCCGCAAAATCGCGTAACGGACCACCGTATTGGTCTGACGATTCAAAAGCTAGATCAAATCTTAGAAGGCAAGCTTGATGAAATTATCGATGCATTAGTCATGGAAGACCAAGCGCGCCGAATGGAAGATTCGAACTAATGAAAGTATTTGAAGCCCTTAAGTGGGCTTCTTCTTTTTTGAAAGAGGCAAAGCGAGATGAAAACGCGGGAGAACTCTTGCTTCGCCATCACTTGCAGATGACGAGAACTCATTTGCTAGGTGCTCTGCAGGAAGAACTAGAAGAAGAAAGTCTAAAAAGATTTGAACAAGATGTCCATGCTCATAAAGCAGGTATGCCTGTACAATATCTAATCGGGACAGAAGAATTTTACGGGCGTTCATTTATTGTAAACGAACATGTATTAATTCCAAGACCCGAAACGGAAGAGCTGGTATACGGAATGATTTCTCGAATAAAAAAAGAATTTCAACACCAGCCTATTGAGCTTGTAGATATTGGAACGGGAAGTGGAGCAATTGCTATCACTTTAGCTTTGGAGCTTGACAGAGTGGAAGTTACAGCAACCGATATAGCTATAGAATCTTTAAGCGTAGCCAAAGAAAATGCTCAAAACCTGGACGCTGCTGTCACGTTTATACAGGGAGATCTATTACAACCATTTCTATTATCAAATCAGAAATTTGATGTGATTGTGTCTAATCCGCCTTATATTCCAGCAGATGATGAGTTGTCCACAGTGGTAAAAGATCACGAGCCAAACCGAGCTCTTTTTGGTGGAAAAGATGGCCTGGATTTTTATCGACGTTTCATGGAAGAGCTGCCATATGTGACGAAGTCAAATAGTATTATTGGATTTGAAGTCGGGGCCGGACAGACAAAAGATGTAGCTGAGATGCTGGAAAAAACGTTTCCGACAGCTTTTGTAGAATGTGTATATGATATTAATGGAAAAGATCGAATGGTTTTTGCACAACTTCGTGAGAACTAAAAAAATCAGAGGGAAGGATTTTCCCTTTGGTTTTTGAAAATCATGCATTTTTTTACTAAATTACTAGTTTAAGATATCTTGCTTTCGGCCATACTGTTCCTATGAAAGGGCGGTGGCCGAAATGAAGAAATATGCTATCATTTATTTTATTTTATTAATTATTGGAGCAAATGCTCAACTTATATATACACATAACCAAGTGCAGGCAGATCAGCCTGCGGTCATTCCAGACGAGGCGATTCGACTGCGCATTTTAGCAAACAGCGATGGTGAAAAAGACCAGTACGTAAAACGTCTGATTCGTGACCGGGTGAACGAACAAATTACAGAATGGGTAAAAGATTTAACATCTGTAACTGTAGCTCGAAAAACGATTAAAGAAAATTTGCCGGCGCTTGAAACAATTGCGAAAGAAGTGTTAAAAGAAGAAGGCGTAAATGAATCTGTTCATGTTAAATTCGGAAAAGTAGAGTTTCCTACTAAGTTGTACGGTCAGTTCTTATATCCAGCAGGGGAGTATGAAGCCGTGCTTATTACTCTTGGCAAAGGAGAGGGAGCAAACTGGTGGTGTGTACTATTTCCTCCTTTATGCTTCTTAGATTTCTCAAACGGTGAAGCGGTAAAAGCGCCGGAGCCATCTGAAGAAGAGCCAACGGAAGAAAAAGAGAAACCAGCAGTTTCTGAATCAAAATCTGCAGACAAAACAGATGACAAATCGGCTGAAAGTAAAGAGCCTGCAGTGAAAACAGAAATTCAATCTGCAACTATTACATCGGATTCTATTGAGCAGAAAGCTGAGGAATCTTCTCAACCAACAGTATCTTCTAAAGAAGCAACTGCAAAAGATACAAGCAGCACAGTAAAGGAAGAGACAAGTGCTAAGGCTGAAAAAAAGGAAAGTAAAGAAGCTGAAAAGTCTGTTTCATCTAAGAAAAAAGCTGATTCTAAATCAAAAGAAGATTCTGTAGAAGTTAAGTTTTTTGTAGTAGAATGGGTATCGTCAGTATTTAATTAATAGAATCATTAAAAATAAAATTCAGTTCTACTTTTTTTAATCACCTCATAGATTTGTTACTAGAAAACAAGTTGAGGTGATTAAAATGAGAGAACAATTAAAAATTGCTAGTGAAAATGATTATATTCGAATTCAGCAGTTCTTGCAAAAAGCGGGCATCAGCACAGCAGGTGTGAAAGAGCATATTCATCAATTTGTCATAATGGAAAATGAAGAAGGCGAGCTGCTAGCAACAGTTGGGTTTGAAAAAGAAGGTGTGGATGGAATTCTCCGCTCCCTTGTCGTGTCTCCTTCTTTAATGCAATCTGATATTTTGCTGCTATTTAAAAGCATCGTCCAGCTGGCTCAAAAGCATGGCGTGAAGCAACTATATTTACTAACAAATAAGGCATCTTCTCTACATTTTTTTCAAATGATGAATTTTCAGCAAACATCTTACAGTGCACTGCCTGAGTTGTTAAAAGAACATTCTTATTTAAAAAAGTTACCAAACCCTCAGGATGTCTATGTGATGTTTTATGCAGCTAGTTAAAAGGAAATGTGGATAAATCATTTTAATGGGGTATCCACAATGTTATTCACAAAAACATAAGCTTTATCCACATTTTGTGGATAAAGCTTGTTTGTTGATATAATGAAAGCATGTATTTTACTACTTTTAATACATATTGTACTTTTAAAGTAAAAAAAACCTAGATATAGAAAGAAAAAGGAGTTGAAGAAGATGGAAACTAAGTTATGGGTTGTGGATAATTTTACGAACGAAAAAGATATTTATCCACAGATAGAAGAAGCAGCAGATTTGCTGCGCAATCACGAAGTAGTTGCTTTTCCTACAGAGACGGTGTATGGATTAGGAGGAGACGCAACATCGGATAAAGCTGTGGATAAAATTTTTGCAGCGAAAGGACGTCCTAGTGATAACCCTCTTATTGTTCATATTGGAGATAAAGAGCAGCTTCATACATTTGTAGAGTCGATTCCTTCAAAAGCAGAGAAAGTGATCGATGCTTTTTGGCCGGGTCCTCTTACAGTCATATTACCCAAAAAAGATCGAGTTTCAGATAAAGTTACGGCTGGTTTAAACAGCATTGCAGTGAGAATGCCCTCACATCCGGTAGCCCTCGCATTATTAAAAAAAGTTGCTTTGCCTATCGCAGCTCCTAGTGCAAACCTTTCCGGCAAGCCAAGTCCCACTCTAGCTCATCATGTGATGAATGATTTAGAAGGGCGTATTAGTGGAGTTGTAGATGGAGGAGCAACAGGGGTAGGAGTAGAATCGACGGTCCTTGATTGTACAGAAGAGATTCCTATCATTTTACGGCCGGGCGGCATTACTCAGAAAGAGTTGGAAAATGTCATTGGTCCCGTAAAAGTAGATCGAGCGTTACTAAGTGATAAAGAAGCGCCAAAATCTCCAGGTATGAAATACACGCATTACGCACCTGATGCACCGCTTGTCATCGTTGACGGCAGTTCAGATTTTTTCCAGTCTATTATTGATCGCTATAAAGATCAGGGTAAGCGAGTGGGGGTATTAACGACATCTGAACATGAAGATGCGTATAAAGCGGATGCGGTTATCACATGTGGATCTCGTTCAAATTTAGAGACGGTTGCTAGCCACTTATACGAGTCGCTTCGTTCATTTAATGAGTGCGACGTAGATGTTATCGTTAGTGAAAGTTTTTCTGAAGAAGGAGTCGGTCATGCCGTTATGAACCGATTAATGAAAGCTGCAGGACATCACGTGGTTAAGCAATAAAATTCATCTTCTAAACCTTTTCGAATGTGCATATTTTGAAATAGGAGCACGTCCGAGGAGGGTAAAGATGAATGTATCTCAGTTAATTAGTGAAATGATCACGTTAGTCATTATGGCGTTTGCCTTAGGAATGGATGCTTTCTCAGTTGGTTTGGGAATGGGATTAATTCGTTTACGCTTTCGCCAAATTTTCTACATTGGTGTTGTTATCGGTGTATTTCATATTTGGATGCCGCTGTTAGGCATGTTTATTGGACGACTTTTGTCTGATAAACTTGGAATGTTTGCTACCTATGGCGGTGGAATTTTATTGCTGATTCTTGGGGCGCAGATGATTTATTCCTCCTTTAAGCATGACGATACGCCGTTTATCAAACCAGTTGGCTTTGGACTGTTATTTTTTGCGCTCAGCGTGAGTCTAGATAGTTTTTCTGTTGGACTTAGCTTAGGTATTTTTGGAGCAAGAACGTTTTTGACCATTATTGTTTTTGGCGTAGTAAGTATGCTATTAACTTGGTTAGGACTGCTGCTAGGCAGAAGAGTACAAGGCTGGCTTGGTTCATATAGTGAGGCACTGGGCGGAAGCATTTTATTAGCTTTTGGAATCAAATTGTTACTACCTTTTTAACTATATAAATAGGTAAAGGATCATGACCATTCAGGTTATGGTCTTTTTTTGCTTCTTTTGGATTGCAGCGATAAAAGGAGGAAAGCGAAGTCGTTTTTTCGAGATGGATGAAGCGGTAATGGATAAAAAATACCCGGAAAAGCTAACTGGATTTATGCAAGCAATAGAGATACAATAGGGTGGAATATCAACATAGTCGAACATAGTGAAAGCAAGGGAGGATGTATCTTGAAAAACATCTTATTTGTATGTACAGGAAACACGTGCCGCAGCCCTATGGCAGAAGCGTTACTCAAAGCTAAAAAGATACATGGAATAAACGTGAAGTCTGCAGGTGTATTCGCTTCAAATGGAAGTGAAGCTTCTGTTCATGCACAAGTTGCCCTTCACCAGAAAGGCATAGCTTGTTCTCATGCTTCGGCAGCATTAACGGAAGAACAATTGATGTGGGCTACTTATATTTTTACGATGACGGAGCAGCATAAAATGCTGATTTTGAACCAAGCCCCATACGTAAGTGATAAATTATTTACGCTAAAAGAATTTGCCGACGAGCAAGGTGAAGTATCTGATCCGTTTGGCGGATCATTACAGACGTACGAACAGACTTTAGAAGAGTTAGAGCGTATGATTAACAAAATAGTCGACAAATTATAAAAGGTCCCATAAATGTTTGCTGACTTAAAATGAACAGAAATTTAATATAAGAAGAAGGTATGTATGAGGAGGAAACAAAGATGAAAGTAGCTATTGCATCTGACCACGGCGGTATAAATTTGCGACAGGAAATTATCTCTTTAATGGAAGAATTAAATATTGAATATGTGGATTTAGGGTGTGAATGCACAGCGTCTGTAGACTATCCGGATTATGCACTTCCCGTTGCTCAAAAAGTGGCGAGCCAAGAAGTAAGTCGAGGCATTCTTATTTGTGGAACAGGCATCGGTATGAGTATAGCAGCTAATAAAGTAAAAGGAATTCGCTGCGCTCTAGTGCATGATACGTTCAGTGCAAAAGCAACAAGAGAACATAATGACAGCAACATTTTGGCAATGGGTGAACGTGTCATTGGGCCGGGACTTGCACGTGAAATTGCGAAAATTTGGTTAATGACAGAATTTGAAGGCGGCCGACATGAAAATCGCGTGAATAAAATCAAACAGTATGAGCAGCAAAGCGATGAAACAGTAACTGTATAATGTGAACGTATTCAATGAAAGAAAGGAAGAAAAATGTGTCTGAACTTACGAAATGGAAAGAGCAGTTGGAAACAGTTTTATCTGATTTTTTAGCACAAGTGCAGTTGTCTTCAGAACATACACTTGTCATTGGATGCAGTACAAGCGAGGTAATTGGTGAAAAAATAGGAACCGCAGGCGCAATGGAAGTCGCAGAAATGATTTTTGATACACTAGCAGATTTTCGAAAAAAAACGGGTGTCCACTTAGCATTTCAATGCTGTGAACATCTCAATCGAGCACTGGTAGTAGAAAGAGAATTAGCTCGCAAAGAGCGTTTAGAAATCGTTAGTGTTGTTCCTATCCATAAAGCAGGCGGAGCGATGGCTACACAGGCCTATGGCCAGCTTAAAGATCCTGTTTTGGTAGAGTTTATTAAAGCTGATGCCGGTATTGATATTGGAGATACATTCATTGGTATGCATTTAAAGCATGTCGCAGTACCCGTTCGTTGTACGTTAAACGCAGTTGGACACGCTCATGTTACTGTAGCAAAGACGCGTCCAAAACTAATTGGTGGAATGAGAGCGTTTTACGAACTTTCGTAATTAAATATATTAAAATAATACACATTTTTTCTTTTTTATTCTAAATAAATCATGTTACAATGTAGTTGAATCAACAAATAACGAACATTGCGAATACGAAATGAGGAGAGGATTTTGATGGAGAAACAACTAATGCAACAAGATCCAGCAGTTTATAATGCGATCAAGGATGAATTACAAAGACAACGTACTAAGATTGAGCTAATTGCTTCAGAAAACTTTGTAACAACAGCGGTAATGGAAGCACAAGGTTCAGTTTTAACAAATAAATATGCTGAAGGCTATCCAGCTAAACGTTACTACGGCGGCTGTGAACACGTAGACGTAGTAGAAGATTTAGCTCGTGATCGTGCAAAAGAAATTTTCGGAGCAGAGCATGTGAATGTTCAACCTCACTCAGGTGCACAAGCAAACATGGCTGTATACTTCACTGTTTTAGAGGCTGGAGACACAGTACTTGGTATGAATTTATCGCACGGCGGTCACTTAACGCACGGAAGTCCTGTTAACTTTAGTGGTGTTCAGTACAATTTCATCGAATATGGCGTAGATCGTGAAACACATCGTATTAACTACGATGATGTATTAGAAAAAGCTCGTACACATAAACCAAAATTAATTGTGGCTGGTGCAAGCGCATATCCACGCGCAATCGACTTCAAGCGTTTCCGTGAAATCGCTGATGAAGTAGGCGCTTATTTAATGGTAGACATGGCTCATATTGCTGGTCTAGTAGCTGCAGGCCTTCATCAAAATCCTGTGCCACATGCTCATTTCGTTACAACTACAACACATAAAACACTGCGCGGACCACGCGGCGGTATGATTTTATGTAAAGAAGAATTTGCGAAAAAGATTGATAAGTCAATCTTCCCTGGTATTCAAGGTGGCCCATTGATGCACGTTATCGCTGCAAAAGCAGTAGCATTTGGTGAAGCGTTACAAGATGAATTTAAGCACTATGCTCAAAATATCATCGACAATGCTAATCGTTTAGCAGAAGGATTAAAGAAAGAAGGATTTGCTCTTGTATCTGAAGGAACAGACAATCACCTTGTGTTAATCGACGTAAGCTCAATGAATTTGACAGGTAAAGTAGCTGAAAAAGCACTTGATGATGTAGGTATTACAACAAACAAAAATACAATTCCTTACGATGAGCAAAGCCCATTTGTAACAAGCGGTATCCGTATTGGTACAGCTGCGGTTACAACTCGCGGATTTGGCTTAGAAGAGATGGATGAAATTGCTTCTATCATCGGATTAACGCTTAAAAATATTGAAGATGAAGAAAAGTTAGCTGAAGCTAAAACACGCGTTGAAGCTTTAACAAGCAAGTTTGAAATGTATAAATCACTTTAAGAGAGACAGGCCTTTGTGCCTGTTTTTTTATGGAGAAAGTGGTAGCAATTCAATCATTTTTTGAATAATGCTTGAACTCAAAAACTTTTTTCTGTAAAATGAATGCAATGTATAAATTTAATTAGCAAGAGATATGTTTTTACTAGTACGTACCATTCAATTCGTTGAATGGTATTTTAATGTGTACATCTTTATATATAAGGAGAGATATCAATGGGCAAAGTATACGTATTTGATCACCCGCTTATTCAACACAAATTAACTTACATACGCGATGTAAAAACGGGAACGAAAGAGTTTCGTGAATTAGTTGATGAAGTGGCAAGCTTAATGGCTTTTGAAGCGACACGTGATTTACCGCTAGAAGACGTTGAAATTGAAACACCGGTTTGCAAAACAAAGTCAAAAGTTATTGCAGGGAAAAAGCTTGGTATCGTTCCAATTCTTCGTGCTGGTATCGGCATGGTAGATGGATTTTTAAAACTAATGCCAGCTGCTAAAGTTGGACACGTTGGCTTATATCGTGATCCAGAAACATTACAGCCTGTTGAATATTATGTAAAGCTGCCTAATGATGTAGAAGAGCGTGACTTTATTGTAGTAGATCCTATGCTTGCAACAGGAGGGTCAGCTGTAGAAGCAATCAACTCTCTTAAAAAAAGAGGCGCTAAAAACATTAAATTTATGTGTTTAATTGCTGCTCCTGAAGGCGTGGAAATCGTAAAAGAAGCACACCCTGACGTAGATATTTACATTGCGGCATTAGATGAAAAATTAAATGACCATGGATATATTGTTCCAGGTTTAGGAGATGCAGGGGATCGTTTATTCGGTACAAAATAATTTGTAGATTCGGGTGATGAACATGAAGCAGCCAATTAAAGTAATGACGATATTCGGGACAAGACCAGAAGCAATTAAAATGGCCCCTCTAGTGCTAGAGCTTAAAAAGCGACCGGAGGAGTTCGAAGCGATTGTTACGGTAACGGCTCAGCACCGTGAAATGTTAGACCAAGTATTGAGCATTTTTGACATTCAGCCTGACTATGACCTTAACATTATGAAAGATCGCCAAACTCTTATGGACGTAACGACCAGAGGATTAGAAGGTTTGGATGACGTAATGAAAAAAGTAAAGCCGGACATCGTACTTGTACACGGCGATACAACTACGACGTTTATTGCCGGACTAGCAGCTTTTTATAATCAAATTCAGGTGGGACATGTTGAAGCAGGTTTGCGCACATGGAATAAATATTCTCCATATCCGGAAGAAATGAACCGTCAGCTTACAGGCGTTCTCGCTGATTTGCACTTTGCTCCAACCGATAAGTCTGCAGCTAATTTGCAAGCAGAGAATAAAAAAGAAGAGCGGATCTTTGTGACTGGAAACACAGCTATCGATGCGTTAAAAACGACAGTAAAAGAGACATATGAGCATGAAGTGTTAACGAAATTGGGAGATGATCGTCTCATTTTATTAACGGCGCATCGCCGCGAAAATTTAGGCGAACCAATGAAAAACATGTTCCGTGCTGTTAAACGTATTGTGGATGAACATGAAGATGTGCAAGTTGTGTATCCTGTTCATTTGAATCCGGTAGTTAGAGAAACAGCAAACGATATCTTAGGAAATGACCCACGCATTCATTTAATTGAACCGTTAGATGTAATTGACTTCCATAACTTCGCTGAGCGCGCTCATATTATTTTGACAGATTCGGGCGGTGTTCAAGAAGAAGCTCCTTCATTAGGCGTACCTGTATTGGTACTTCGTGATACAACAGAGCGACCGGAAGGAATTGAAGCAGGAACGCTCAAACTAGCAGGAACGGAAGAAGAAACGATTTATACGCTAGCAAAAGAGCTGTTAATAGATGAAGACGTATATAAGCAAATGTCACAAGCATCGAATCCTTACGGAGACGGCTTAGCTTCTAAACGTATTTGTGATGCTATTAGCTACTATTTCAACCGCCGTGAAAACAGACCGGAAGCTTTTAATCCGCTTTCGTAAGATTTCTAAACACCTTTCACATGAAAAGTGTCTCTTTGAGACACGATAGTGTGAGAGGTGTTTTTTATGTGGATTAAATGGTTAATGATTAGCTTTATATTAGGAAGCGGGGGAGGACAAATGTCACTCAATCCGACATTTCCTTCTATAAAACAAGAAATGAATCATCAGGAAAAATCAATAATTGTCATGATTGAAAAAGAAAAATTCGCGAAATTTAAAAGTCAGCTACAAAAAAATTATCCTAATATAAAGATTAAGAACGAATTTCACACAGTGTTTACAGGACTTTCATTAAACGGCTCCATCTCGGATTTGGAAAAACTATCTCATAATCCTTTTATTATTGGTTCACATTCTGTTAAAAACTACCAGGTTGCAGAAGAAAATAGTGTAACCTTCATTGGCTCAGAACAAGTAAGAGGCTTATTTGATACTTATAATCAGCGCTTAACAGGAAAAGGGATCAAAGTAGGCGTCATCGATACGGGTGTTGATTATTCTCATCCCGATTTAAAACAAACCTACAGGGGAGGGTATGATGTAATAGATAAAGACTATGAACCGATGGAAACCACTCGCGAGCAAGGAGAGCCTACTCTGCATGGCACTCATGTAGCTGGTATTATTGCAGCAAATGGAAATATTAAAGGTGTAGCACCTCAATCGGAGATCTACGCATACCGAGCTCTTGGACCAGGAGGAGCTGGAACGTCTGAAAGTGTTATTCTAGCTATCGAAAAAGCAATTCAAGATGATGTAGATATTATTAATTTATCATTAGGAAATGATGTGAATGGCCCGGATTTACCAACAAGCTTAGCGTTAGATCGAGCTGTTGAAAAAGGAATTGTAACGGTTACATCCAGCGGCAATTCAGGTCCAGGTTTATGGACGGTGGGCTCTCCGGGTACAGCGGGAAAAGCTATTTCCGTTGGCGCTTCTGTTTCCCCGACAACAGTTCAATTTCTAACAATTGGATTTAACAAAGAAAAAATTATGATGGCGCCAGTAGAAGGGTCTCATCCATGGAAGTTTAATCAAACGCTGCGTGTAATAAATGAACAATACTCCAAAGAGCAAAAGCATGCGTTGGGCAACGTCATTTTGCTAAAAGCAGAAGGAAATGCGGTTGAAAAAAAGATTAAACAAGCTGAACAGGCAGGAGCAAAAGCCGTTATTTTATATAGTCCGACTGAAAAAAGCATAATCGGTAAACTAAAAGAGTCAGTAAATATTCCAGTGATATGGGTAAGTAAAAAAAGCGGTGATACCATTAATCAACACATTCAGTCTCAACAGCCATACTTACGCACTGGCAAGCAAGTGGTTCAAGACTTGCTTACATCTTTCAGTTCAAGAGGGCCTGTAACGACTACTTGGGGAATCAAGCCGGACGTCGTCGCACCTGGTTACTTCATTAATAGTACAGTTCCCGGCGGATATGAACGCATGCATGGCACAAGTATGGCTGCGCCCCATGTAGCTGGAGCGTGCGCTCTTATTTTACAAGCTCACCCGAACTGGTCTCCTGAACAAGTCAAAGCTTCATTGATGAACACAAGTAAAGTAATGCACCAGCTAAACGGTCAAACGTATCGCGTATATGAACAAGGAGCCGGGAGAATTCAACTAGCAAAAGCTGTCACAGCAGACTCTTTATTTTATCCATCTTCTTTATCTTTCGGTATTTTTACGCGCCCATCAAAAAAAGTCTTATCATTTAAAATTGATAACCAGTCTGATAAAGCAAAAACGTATCGCTTAAACGTTCCGAAAAGGGATGAAGGAGTGAACTGGGATATTCCATTACCCGTCACGGTGCAGCCCCATCAGACAAAAGAAATAGCTGTCACTTTATCGGTGCAGCCCCGTTTTAAAAATAAAGGTATATATGACGGATATTTGGAAATAAATGATTCACGTGAAACATTTTCGCTTCCTTATATGTACATGGTTAGCATTCCAGATTATCCTCGTGTCATGGGATTGCAAGTAGCAGCGGAAAAAGAGAAAAATACGTATAGCTATGAACTGTTTTTGCCTGAAGGAGCAGATGAGTTAGGCGTTGCTCTTTTTGATAAGCAGTCTTTACAGTTTATATCGTATTTAGATGTTGACGTTGATGTAGAAAGAGGCATGAGAAAACGAGAAATAACGATTGATGAATCGCTTGTACCGGGGGCGTACCAAATATTTGCATTTGTGAAAAAGCATAGACAAGAGCAGGTTGTACACAGTACAATAACGATTGAATGAACCTCTTTAAATGTTTTCATTTGAAGAGGTTTTATGTGTGGCAGAAATGTGAACAATAAGAAGAGATTGTGAAGTTTTTAGCTTAAACACATTGACATTAAATATACGCTATTGTATGCTTACAGGGAATATAAATGATAAGGTTTTCAACCTGTGAAAACCGTTGATATTTCTGCGTATTTTATTAGCTGTTTTTACCTTTTTTAGCAATTTTTTTTGCCTTTCTATCATATATTGAGCTATAACAACGATAGAGAATTCGGAAAAAAGAAAATTTTGCAAAAGGGGTATGAGCTTATGAAAGATCGCAACCGTCATCCTTTGCAAGCGATGGCATTAGTGTCAATCATTCTATCACAGTTAGCAGGTTCAGTCTTAATTGGCTTATTCTCTGGGAGATGGGCTGATCAATGGCTTGATACCGAACCACTATTTTTGATTTTAGGCCTTCTTTCAGGGCTAGCAGCAGGTGTTTTTATGATGCTGCGGACAGTCCACCATTTTTTTTCAGGAGATTAATAATTCATGCAGGATTTGCAGCACGTTTTTCCAAGACTTCGTTCATACATATTGTATTTGTTAGCATTATACGTTCTCGGCTGGGGATTTACAAGTTATAAGGCTGTTTTTGCAGGTTTAATTTTAGGAACCGCCCTGAGTTTGTATAATTTGTGGAACTTGGTAAGAAAGTTTGAGCAGTTTGGACAGGCGTTGGATGAGGGGAAAAAGCCCCGTTCAATTGGGACTGTTGTAAGATTTGCAACAGCTGCTCTCGCAGTTGTGATTACCATCTCTTATCCAAAAACCTTTCATATTATTAGTGTAGTTGTGGGATTAATGACGTATTATGTTGTCATTATCATAGATTTAGTTGTTCAAAATATGCGTAGAAGATAGAAAGAGAGGTGAACACAGTTGGGTCATGAATCACCAACTATAGAGTTTCTAGGCCTTACTTTTAGTCAAAGTAACTTGCTTATGGTTACCGTAGCTTCTGTTATTGTATTCTTAATTGCAGTTTTATGTACTCGTACTCTTGCTATGAAGCCAAGCGGTGCACAAAACTTTATTGAATGGGTCTTAGATTTTGTTAAAGGACTCGTTAATAGCAATATGGATTGGAAAACAGGTGGCCGCTTTTTGACGCTAGGTGTAACTTTACTTATGTACATTTTTGTGTCAAATATGTTGGGTCTTCCATTTGCCATCGTGATTGACCATAACTTATGGTGGAAATCGCCAACCGCTGATCCAGCAATTACGCTGACGTTAGCCGTTATGGTAGTTGTACTATCACATTATTATGGTATTAAAATGCGAGGTTTCTCTGCATACACGAAAGATTACTTCAAGCCAATGGCATTTTTATTCCCGCTTAAGATTATCGAGGAGTTTGCCAATACGTTAACGCTTGGCCTTCGTCTTTACGGTAATATTTATGCTGGGGAAATTTTGTTAAGCTTGCTAGCTGGTTTAGCAACAACAGGCTTCTTAGGTACAATTGGAGCTGCTATTCCAATGCTTTTATGGCAAGGATTTAGTATTTTTGTAGGCGCAATTCAGGCCTTCATTTTCACAATGTTAACGATGGTTTATTTATCTCACAAAGTGAGTAGCGACCATTAATTTATAAAGCTTTGTTCAAGTAATACCCAATTTGGACAAAACAAAACTTAGTTAAACAAAATCATATATATTAAGGGAGGACTTTATAAAATGGGTTTAATAGCATCTGCAATTGCGATTGGTTTAGCGGCACTAGGTGCTGGTATTGGTAACGGTCTTATCGTTTCTAAGACGATTGAAGGCACAGCTCGCCAACCAGAAGCACGTGGTACATTAACTTCAATGATGTTCGTTGGGGTTGCCTTAGTTGAGGCGCTTCCAATTATCGCCGTAGTTATTGCATTCATGGTACAAGGTAAATAATAATGTGTTACATGTGGCGAAGATCATTCAAAAGAACCTTCGCCATTACTTTATGTCTTTAATAAGTAAATTATATATGTGGAGTCTCTGAAGGGAGTGAACATGGCCGTGTCGAACATGTTTGTGTTAGGAGCAGCAGGCATTAATGGTGGAGATATTCTTTTCCAATTAGTGATGTTCCTTATCCTACTTGCGTTACTTCAAAAATTCGCGTTTGGTCCTGTAATGGGAATCATGAAAAAACGTGAAGAGCATATTGCCGGTGAGATTGATGAAGCAGAAAAGCAAAATGAGGAAGCGAAGAAGCTTGTTGAAGAGCAGCGTGAAATCTTAAAGCAATCTCGTCAAGAAGTGCAAGTAATGATGGAAAACGCTAGAAAGTCTGCAGAAGATAAAAAAGAAGAAATCATTGCGGCAGCACGCGAAGAGTCTGAGCGTCTAAAAGCTGCAGCAAAACAAGAAATCGAACAGCAAAAAGATCAAGCAGTTGCTGCGTTACGTGAGCAAGTTGCTTCATTATCTGTTTTAATTGCGTCGAAAGTTATTGAAAAAGAACTTTCTGAACAAGATCAAGAGAAGTTAATTCATGAATATATCCAAGAAGTAGGGGATGTACGATGAGTCAACCAGCTGTAGCCAAACGCTATGCACTAGCTCTTTTTCAATTAGCAACAGAAAAACAGATGATCGATGAAATGCAAGACCAGCTACAAATCGTTGAAGAGGTGTTTGCTAAAACACCTGAATTAATGGATGTATTAACTCATCCAAAAATTACAATTGAGCGAAAAAAACAGTTTGTAAGTGAGGCATTTGCTGAACTTTCATCAACTGTTCAACATACGGTTCTTCTATTATTAGAGCGTCACCGCATTCAAATTGTTAGCGAAATGGTACAAGAGTATCGTTTCCTAGCGAACGAAGTACGTGGCGTGGCAGATGCAACTGTTTATTCTGTCAAACCTTTAAGTGCAGATGAGAAAAGAGCAATCTCGCAATCATTTGCTTCTAAAGTTGGAAAACATACGTTAAATATTTCAAATATAGTAGATAAAAGCCTAATCGGCGGCGTGAAGCTTCGCATTGGTAATCGTATCTATGATGGCAGCATTAGCAGCAAATTAGAAACGATCCAACGAGGACTTCTTGCACACAGATCGTAGATAGGGGTGAAATTCATGAGCATCAAAGCTGAAGAAATTAGTGCGCTGATCAAGCAGCAAATTGAAAACTATCAGTCTGAGATTAAAGTGAGTGATGTAGGTACTGTTATCCAAGTTGGGGACGGTATCGCACGTGCTCATGGCCTCGACAATGTCATGGCTGGAGAACTGGTTGAATTTTCAAATGGTGTCATGGGAATGGCACAAAACTTAGAAGAAAACAATGTAGGTATCATTATTTTAGGACCATATACGGAAATTCGTGAAGGTGACGAAGTTCGCCGTACAGGACGCATCATGGAAGTTCCAGTAGGGGAGCAGTTAATCGGTCGTGTTGTTAACTCATTAGGTCAGCCAGTAGACGGATTAGGCCCAGTAGAAACAACAAAAACACGTCCAATTGAAGGTGCTGCACCTGGCGTTATGGATCGTAAATCAGTACATGAGCCGCTTCAAACAGGTATCAAGGCGATTGACGCACTTGTGCCGATCGGTCGTGGACAGCGTGAGTTAATTATCGGTGACCGTCAAACGGGTAAAACATCGGTAGCAATCGATACAATCTTAAACCAAAAAGATCAAGATATGGTATGTATCTATGTAGCGATTGGCCAAAAAGAATCAACAGTTCGTAACGTAGTAGAGACATTACGTAAACACGGTGCTCTAGATTACACAATCGTTGTAACAGCATCAGCTTCACAACCAGCTCCACTATTATTCTTAGCGCCATACGCTGGGGTAACAATGGGTGAAGAGTTTATGTATAACGGTAAGCACGTACTTGTTATTTACGATGACTTAACAAAACAAGCATCAGCTTATCGTGAACTTTCATTACTATTACGCCGTCCTCCAGGTCGTGAAGCGTATCCAGGGGATGTATTCTACCTGCACTCTCGTTTATTAGAGCGTGCGGCAAAGTTATCGGACGCAAAAGGTGGAGGTTCATTAACAGCTCTTCCATTTATTGAAACGCAAGCAGGAGACGTATCTGCTTATATCCCAACGAACGTAATTTCGATTACAGACGGACAAATTTTCTTACAGTCAGATCTATTCTTCTCAGGCGTACGTCCTGCGATTAATGCTGGTCTTTCTGTATCACGTGTAGGGGGATCTGCACAAATTAAAGCGATGAAAAAGGTAGCAGGTACACTGCGTCTAGACCTTGCATCTTATCGTGAGCTTGAATCGTTTGCTCAGTTCGGTTCTGATCTTGACCAAGCAACTCAAGCAAAATTAAATCGAGGAGCGCGTACAGTTGAAATCTTAAAACAAGGTTTACACAAACCGCTTCGCGTAGAAAAGCAAGTAGCTGTGCTTTACGCATTAACAAAAGGTTTCTTAGATGATGTTCCAGTATCAGATATTACACGCTTTGAAGACGAGTACTTAACATGGTTAGAATCAAACCGTAAAGAAGTACTTGAATCAATCCGTACAACTGGTGGCCTTCCTGAAGCTGGCGTATTCGAATCAGCACTTGAAGAATTCAAGAAAACATTTATTGCATCTGAATAATATATTGTCAGCATGGTATGTTAAGACAATCTTTCAATAAGGTGAAGGTGAACATTTGTTCACCTTTCATACCACGTGATCTTCTAAAACAAGGTGGTGAAACCTTTGGCATCATTACGTGATATACAAACTCGAATCACATCGACGAAAAAAACGAGCCAGATTACGAAAGCAATGGAAATGGTTTCAGCTGCAAAGCTGAATAGAGCGGAACAAAATGCAAAATCGTTTGTTCCATACATGGAAAAAATTCAAGAGGTAGTCTCAAGCGTAGCCCTAGGCAGCAGAGGCGCTTCACATCCAATGTTAACTGCGCGCAGCGTGAAGAAGACTGGTTATATCGTAATCACTTCAGATCGCGGTCTAGCAGGAGCATATAACAGTAATATTTTGCGAAAAGTATCTCAAGCTATTGAAGAACGCCATCAATCACCTGATGAATACGGTGTGATTGCAATTGGACGAGTAGGGAGAGATTTCTTCGTAAAACGCGGTATTCCGGTTTTGCTTGAAATCACAGGCCTAGCAGATCAGCCAGCTTTTGCTGACATTCAAGGAATCGCTTCACAAACAGTTCAAATGTTTGCGGACGGTACGTTTGATGAACTTTACTTATACTACAATCACTTTATCAATACGATTTCACAAGAAGTGACGGAGAAGAAGCTATTGCCTCTAACAGATCTTCAACCTTCTGGTAAACTTGTTGGTTATGAATTTGAACCATCACAAGAAGAGATTTTAGAAGTATTACTTCCTCAGTATGCAGAGAGTTTAATTTACGGCGGCCTGCTTGATGGAAAAGCAAGTGAGCATGCTGCTCGTATGACAGCGATGAAAAGTGCAACAGACAACGCAAAAGATCTTATCAACAATCTTACATTGTCATATAACCGTGCACGTCAAGCGGCAATTACCCAGGAAATTACGGAAATTGTTGGCGGAGCGGCAGCGTTAGAATAGAAAGTTTAATGGAAAAGCAAGTTAGGAGGGAACACGATGACAAAAGGACGCGTTACTCAAATCATGGGTCCGGTTGTAGACGTAAAGTTTGACAACGGACACCTTCCGGCAATTTATAACGCCCTTAAAATTTCACATAAACCGAGCAGTGCAAGTGAAGTTGCAATCGAATTAACATTAGAAGTTGCGATTCACTTAGGTGATAACACAGTTCGTACAGTAGCAATGTCATCCACTGACGGCTTAGTTCGTGGATTAGAAGTAGAAGATACAGGTGCAGCAATCTCAGTACCAGTTGGTGACGTTACGTTAGGTCGTGTATTTAACGTATTAGGTGAAAAAATCGACTTAGACGCCCCAATCGATGCAGGTGCACGTCGTGATCCAATCCACCGTCAAGCACCAAAGTTCGAAAATCTATCTACACAAGCTGAAATTCTTGAAACAGGTATTAAAGTAGTAGACTTATTAGCTCCTTACATTAAAGGTGGAAAAATCGGTCTATTCGGTGGTGCCGGTGTAGGTAAAACAGTATTAATTCAAGAATTAATCAATAACATTGCTCAAGAGCACGGCGGTATTTCAGTATTCGCTGGTGTAGGTGAGCGTACGCGTGAAGGTAATGACTTATACCATGAAATGACAGATTCTGGTGTTATTAAGAAGACGGCTATGGTATTTGGACAAATGAATGAGCCACCTGGTGCACGTCAACGTGTTGCATTAACAGGATTAACAATGGCAGAATACTTCCGTGACGAACAAGGTCAAGACGTATTATTCTTTATTGATAATATCTTCCGTTTCACACAAGCGGGTTCAGAAGTATCAGCATTACTTGGCCGTATGCCATCAGCAGTAGGTTATCAGCCAACATTAGCGACAGAAATGGGTCAGCTTCAAGAGCGTATCACGTCAACAAGCGTAGGTTCTGTAACATCGATTCAAGCGATTTACGTACCAGCCGATGACTATACGGATCCAGCTCCAGCGACAACATTTGCTCACTTAGATGCAACAACAAACTTAGAGCGTAAATTATCAGAGATGGGTATTTACCCTGCGGTAGATCCATTAGCATCTACATCTCGCGCTTTATCTCCTGAAATTGTTGGAGAAGAGCACTATGCAATTGCGCGTCAAGTTCAACAAACGTTACAGCGTTATAAAGAGTTACAAGATATCATTGCAATCCTAGGTATGGATGAGTTATCTGATGAAGATAAACTTGTTGTACAACGTGCTCGTCGCGTTCAATTCTTCTTGTCTCAAAACTTCCACGTAGCAGAACAATTTACAGGTCAAAAAGGTTCTTATGTTCCTGTAAAAGAAACTGTTAAAGGATTTAAAGAGATCTTGGAAGGTAAATACGATCATTTACCTGAAGATGCTTTCCGTTTAGTTGGTCGCATTGAAGAAGTTATTGAAAATGCGAAACGTATGGGAGTAGAAGTTTAATTTAAGGGACATAGGAGGTTTTTTAAATGAAGACAATCCATGTCAGTGTAGTGACTCCTGATGGCCCAGTTTACGAATCAGAAGTGGAAATGGTAAGTACCCGAGCACAGAGCGGTGAGCTTGGTATTTTACATGGCCATATTCCGATGGTTGCTCCTTTACAAATTGGAGCCGTCCGCTTGAAGAAAGCAAGCAGTACAGAACTTGTGGCTGTTAGCGGAGGATTTCTTGAAGTAAGACCTGACAAAGTAACAATTCTTGCACAGGCTGCTGAAACAGCTGAAGCGATTGACGTAGCTCGTGCAGAAGAAGCGAAAAAGCGCGCTGAAATGCGCCTTGATAGCAAACAAGACGACGTTGATGTTAAGCGTGCTGAAATTGCCTTAAAACGGGCAGTCAATCGTTTAGATATTAGTCAACGTAAGTTCTAAAAAAAGCCCTCTCAAACGAATGAGAGGGCTTTTTTGCTCTATTATACAAAAGAGGAAGAGCAAATAGCAGTCATCTATGATTATATATTCCATTCAACTAAGCGCATCCATCTTCTTTATTTTGCTCAATAGTGGAAAAGGATCTTAAAATAGGGAATAAAATAAATGTTTTTCATGTTACCGTTTACGAATTTGCATAAGTGTGCTTTAATATGAAAAGAAGAGACGATGATCGTCTCTTCTTTTCATATGGTGTTTAAAAGGAGTGCTTTTATTGTTTGGAGGAATTGAACAGCAAACGTTACTAACCATGATTTCACATTTGATTTTTATTGTGATTACTTGGTATGCTTTGCAAGGCTTTCAAATTGAAAAGCTGATGAAACCTAATCATGTGTTTCAAGCAAAATTAATGCTTATTTTATTGACCATTACGATTTCATCAACAGTAAGTAATTTCTTTTTGGATTATTTATTTTGGTCACAGCGCATTCCCTCATTTTTTCAATGATTGGCCAGCTATGAGTCTATGATAAAATAGACGTTCATTCATTGAAGATATACGAATTTATACGCTAATGTATGTCGCTATGTCTAAATATGACGACCCTTTTCATGTATGTATCATCGCCTTCTGGAAAGACTGGTGAGTACGGAGAGGGAGTGGCGAAATGTTTAAAAAAATTAGTGTCTTTTTGGCTATTTTCATTACTGGCTTATTCGTATATCATGGAAGTTATGTGAGCAATGCCCAAAACAATGAAACTACTATTGAGAAGATTGTTCACACCTTAAATAAGCAGCATGTTTCGTTAACTGAAGTATCGTTGTATGCAAGAGAAGAAGTAAAAGCTGTCACTGACCAAAAAACCTTTGATTCGCAAGCTAAAATTATTAAAAGTAATTTTAGAGGTTTTAAATGGGAAGTGAAGAGGGAAAGAGACCTATGGAAAGCAATAGGTACACGCAAAAGTGAAGATGTGAACGAAGTCATTCTGTTAACTTATGCGATCGATGAACACAGCAATGCGTACATATCGTATCATGTAACGGGACAAGGTTTAAAAGAAAAAAATATGACCCATTTTCAAAATGTATTTCAGACAAATTATGAAAAAATTTTCCTATCAGAACCCATAATTTTCTCTTGTGCAACAGGGGAAATCAATGATAAGATGGAAAGTGTTTTGTCTGTTGAAATTCAAGACCTATTACGAGCTTTCAATGCTAAACCAGTGGAATCTCTAGTGGAAGAGTCATTTACCTCTGTTTCAGCATATACTGGACTGTGGAAAGAAGCTCTTCAAACGAAAAAGCAGGAAATGAACTTACAAATTGCATTACGCAAGACAAGAATGGGCGGTCAAACAACCATAGTTGTTGGCACACCTATCATTACGTCTGAATATTAATATAGAGAAAATGGACGCGGAGGGGAATACCTTGGAAAAAATCATCGTCCGCGGTGGAAATAGATTAAGCGGTACAGTTAAAGTTGAAGGAGCAAAAAACGCCGTTTTACCTATTATCACTGCAACCTTATTAGCTAGTGAAGGAAAAACAATTCTAAATGATGTACCAGCTCTCTCCGATGTATTTACGATTGGCGAAGTTTTAAGACATCTGAATGCAGAAGTAGATTTTGAAACAAATCGTGTAGTTGTAGATGCATCAAGAGAGTTAAAAACAGATGCACCTTTTGAATATGTAAGAAAAATGCGCGCTTCAGTACTTGTAATGGGTCCTTTATTAGCGCGTATGGGTGAGGCTCGTGTAGCTTTACCTGGTGGATGTGCGATTGGATCAAGACCGATTGATCAGCATCTTAAAGGCTTTGAAGCAATGGGTGCTAAAGTTCAAGTAGGAAATGGTTTTATTGATGCAAAAGTTGAAGGACGACTAAAAGGTGCTAAAATTTATTTAGACTTCCCAAGTGTAGGTGCCACAGAAAATATTATGATGGCAGCAGCATTAGCGGAAGGCACTACAATTATGGAAAACGTAGCAAAAGAACCTGAGATTGTCGACTTAGCAAACTTCTTAAACGCAATGGGCGCTAAAGTTCGCGGTGCAGGAACTGGTACGATCCGTATTGAAGGTGTTAATAAATTATATGGTGCAGAACATGCAATTATTCCAGATCGTATCGAAGCTGGAACATTCATGGTAGCAGCAGCTATTACAGGTGGAAACGTACTTGTACGCGGTGCAGTAGCAGAGCACATCAGTTCACTTGTTGCTAAAATGGAAGAAATGGGTGTTGAAATTACTGAAGAAGGCGACGGCTTACGCGTTGTAGGACCTGAAAAGCTAAAATCAGTAGATATTAAAACAATGCCTCATCCAGGTTTCCCTACGGATATGCAATCTCAAATGATGGCATTATTATTAGCAGCAGAAGGCACAAGTATGATTACAGAAACAGTTTTTGAAAACCGCTTTATGCACGTAGAAGAGTTTCGCCGCATGAACGCTGATATTAAAATTGAAGGGCGCTCTGTTATCATTAACGGACCTTCTCAACTACAAGGCGCTGAAGTAGCAGCAACAGATCTTCGTGCAGCAGCAGCGTTAACATTAGCAGGACTTGTAGCAGACGGCTATACGCGTGTAACGGAATTAAAACACCTTGATCGTGGTTATGTAAATTTCCACAATAAATTAGCCGCTTTAGGCGCTGATATTGAACGTGTAAATGACGAAACAAAGCAAGTAGAACAAACTCAACAGGCTTCAGACGTGAAGTAAATATGTCATAAAAAAGCATCTCATAGCGAGATGCTTTTTTTGTCGTTGGACGACCCTTATGGCCGGTTTGCTGTCATAAAAGGTTGTCCACCTCCATACATATGGAATATAGGGATATAGGTGTTCCTTGTCAAAATAATAGATATGGAGGCTAGGCGTTCATGAAACAAGCAAAGCCAATCGTCGTACTAGGAGTCATCTTTTTTTTCGTTGTGTTACTCATCCCAACACTTCTCGTTGTTCCTTTTACTGAAAAGACAGATGGAAAGCTACATGAAAATGTCAAACAGACCCCACAAACCGAAAAACTACAAAAAGTGACAGCGTCTCCTCTTGACGTCAGTGTTTATCGTACGGAAACGAAAAAAGTAGAAAAACTGCCGCTCGAAGACTATCTTATAGGGGTAGTAGCAGCTGAAATGCCTGCTACTTTTGAGCTTGAAGCACTTAAGGCTCAAAGTTTGGCAGCCAGAACCTATATTGTGCAAACTATGATGAATGGAAATAGTCATCTTCCCCAAGGAGCGGATGTAACTGATACTGTAGAGTACCAAGTATATTTAAATAAAGATGAGCTAAGAAGCAGATGGAACAAAGACTATGATTGGAAAATCAAAAAAATTCAAGAAGCAGTGAAGGACACCCAAGGTCAAATTCTTACGTACAAAAATAAGCCAATTAATGCTACGTTCTTTTCTACCAGCAATGGTTACACTGAAAATTCAGAAGCGTATTGGAAGAATTCCATTCCTTATCTAAAAAGTGTAGCTAGTCCATGGGATAAAAAGTCCCCTGAATTTACAAATCAGAAAGTAATGTCTGTTGCTAGCTTTGAACAGAGGCTTGGAGTGAAATTAACAAACAGTGGATCAGTAGGTGAAATCGTCTCTAGAACGCCGGGGCAGCGAGTAGATTACGTAAAGATAAACGGTAAAGAACTGTCGGGAAAAGATGTTCGGGAAAAATTGGGTTTATCGTCAGCCGACTTTCATTGGACAAAAAAAGGTAATGAAATTATCATCAACACAAAAGGATATGGACATGGTATTGGGATGAGTCAGTACGGAGCAAATGGTATGGCACTGGAAGGAAAAACGTATAAAGATATTGTTACTCATTATTATACAGGTGTTGCGATTACCCCTAACGATCAGTTTGTTGCACAATTGACAGCTAAACGCTAATTCAAAGACCCTTATATCAGGGTCTTTTTTTATGGTTTTCACTTTTTTTAAATAAAATGTATATTTTAGATTCATCTGTTGAAAAATAATCGAAAAAATTTTTTATCGCTGTGTATATATTCATTCAATTGTGTTCAGACTGATTGCTGAGGTGATGATATATGAGAGAGGAAGAAAAGAAACGTACTTCTCCAAAATCGAAAGTTCAAAAATTAGTTAGAAAGCGTTGGGTGTTCCCGGCTATCTATTTAGCGAGTGCAGCAATTATTCTTACAGCAGTCCTTTGGTTTCAAGCTAATGGAAACGATATTAGCAAAGAAGACAAAAGCGGCTATAGCCAAGACGGTACGGCTTATCGAGACGACGCTGTAGAGGTAAATGCTTCGCTTGAAAATTTAAAAATGCCAGTTGCTAGTGAAGCATCAGCTATCGTGAAAAAGCCTTTCTACGACGATCAAGCATCTGAAAAACAGCAAGAAGAAGCACTAGTTTTCTACAACAATACGTATCATCCAAACACAGGTGTTGACTTAGCTGTTAAGGGAGATAAATCATTTGATGTTGTAGCAGCAGCTAGCGGTACAGTAACAAAAGCAACAAAAGATCCTTTACTAGGTTATGTAGTAGAAATTGATCACAAAGATGGTTTAGTAACACAGTATCAATCTCTTGAGAAAGCTGATGTAGAAGTAGGAGATATTGTTAAGCAAGGCCAAACGATCGCAAAAGCTGGAAAAAGCTTATATAATCAAGAAGCAAAAACACATGTACATTTTGAAGTTCGTAAAGATGGTGTAGCAATTAATCCAAGCAGTTATTTTGGAAAATCTGTTAGTTCTATCAAAGAAGTCAAAGCAGCTGAAGTGACAGAACCAAAAGACGACTCTTCTTCTGAAGAATCAAAGGATAGCGAAAAATCATCTGATGAAAAGACTAAAGAAGATAAAGATTCAAAACAACCTTCAACAGATACGTCTAAACCAAATGCATAAGGCAAGACCATAAATATGAAAAGAAGCTGGATAAAATCGAGCTTCTTTTTTTATGAATTTTTCTAAAATGAGATGCATTATGTTAAAAAAGTAAATAAAAAACACTAAATTTTCAAAAAAATATAAGAAATCACTTGTCCTTACTGACTTTTCTAGCATATATCTGCACACAAGCTAATAAACTGTTACAAACCTATAAAGAGAATGTTAGAAAAGGGATAATATATACATTCCCTTGGATACTTCTCATATCCAATTTGGGGAGGGCGAGTAGTGTGCACGATTACATCAAAGAGAGAACTATCAAGATTGGAAAGTATATTGTAGAAACAAAGAAAACAGTTCGTGTAATTGCGAAAGAATTTGGCGTTTCGAAAAGTACTGTCCATAAAGATTTAACAGAGCGTCTACCAGAAATAAATCCTGAGTTAGCAAATGAAGTAAAAGAAATTCTTGATTACCATAAATCTATTCGGCATTTGCGTGGAGGAGAAGCAACAAAATTAAAGTACAAAAAGGAAGAAGAAACTGTAAAATGAAAAAATGCCCAATATTGCCTTTTTTATAGAGGTAGTATAGGGCATTTTATTTTTTGGATAAAATAGGTATATAATAAATATTTTTGCTAATAACAACATACATATACAAATTGTGATAAAATAGTAAATTAGGAAAAAAGAATGGTTATCATGCAAAGATATGTAAATAGAAGGAGGATTTAAGGTATGTTAGCAAAAGACATTGGTATCGATTTAGGTACAGCTAACGTCTTAATTCACGTTAAAGGCAAAGGAATTGTGTTAAATGAACCGTCTGTTGTGGCGATTGATAAAAATACAAATAGAGTGCTAGCAGTAGGGGAAGAAGCGAGACGTATGGTAGGAAGAACGCCCAGTAATATTATTGCCATTCGTCCCTTAAAAGATGGTGTTATCGCTGACTTCGAAATAACAGAGTCTATGCTCAAACACTTTATTAACAAATTAAATGTAAAAGGTTTTTTATCCAAGCCTCGCATTTTAATTTGTTGTCCAACAAATATTACTTCTGTTGAACAAAAAGCAATTCGCGAAGCTGCTGAAAAGAGCGGTGGGAAAACCATTTATTTGGAAGAAGAACCAAAAGTCGCGGCTATTGGCGCTGGAATGGATATCTTTCAGCCGAGCGGAAATATGGTCGTAGATATTGGTGGAGGTACAACCGATGTGGCCGTCCTTTCAATGGGCGATATCGTAACAGCAGCTTCTATTAAGATGGCTGGTGATCGTTTTGATGCCGAAATTTTGCAGTACATTAAGCAAAAATATAAGCTCTTAATTGGAGAGCGTACAGCAGAAGAAATTAAAGTGAAAATTGGTACGGTGTTTCCTAAAGCGCGTAATGAAGAGCTAGACATTCGAGGGCGAGACATGGTTTCAGGCCTACCACGTACGGTTACTGTTTATTCTGAAGAAGTAGAGGAGGCACTTAGAGAGTCTGTCAGCGTCATTGTACAAGCTTCGAAAAGTGTATTAGAGCGTACACCTCCCGAACTTTCTGCCGATATTATAGACAGAGGCGTTATTTTAACTGGCGGTGGAGCATTGCTTCACGGTATGGATCAGCTGTTAGCGGAAGAATTAAAGGTGCCTGTGCTAATTGCAGAAAATCCAATGGGTTGTGTAGCTGTTGGAACAGGTATTATGCTCGATAATATTGATAAACTATCTCGTCGCAATATTGTTTAAATAAATGAAGACTCCTCTATTGGCTCGTTTCATACAGAGGAGTCTCTTCTTTTATCTATTATACTCTGTGAACTAGCTCTAACGAACAACGTTTACTTGTAAGGAGGATGAAGTATGTTTAAAGGGTTTTACACGGCAGCAGCCGGTATGCTGTCTCAACAGCGTCAAACTGACTTATTAACGAATAACATAGCAAATGCTAATACGCCAGGATTTAAAGCAGATCAAGGTACGTTAAAGGCATTTCCTGATATGTTGCTGCAGCGAATGGAATCTGAAGATTTACCTACTGAACGTAGCATCTCTGTTCAGAACAAAAAAGACATAGGTGCGATTAATACAGGCGTGTATATGCAAGAAACAGTTCCAAATTTTACACAAGGTGATCTTCAGCAAACATCTCAATCAACTGATATTGCATTGATGGAGCAAAATATGCCTACAAAAGAGGGCGGACTATTTTTTGTGGTACAAAGCCCTGATAATACGCCTCAATACACAAGAAACAGTAATTTTACATTAGATCAGGAAGGTTTTTTAACTACGTCTACCGGAGCTTATGTATTAAATACAAATAATCAACCGATTCAACTAAAAAGTGAAAACTTTACAGTTGATTCACAAGGTAACGTAACAGAAAATAATCAGCAGGTTGCACAAATCGATATTGCTTATGCTAGTGATTTACAAACGATTAAAAAGACAGGGAATGGATTGTATGAAACGCTGAACAATCAGTCTTTGCCTTCAGCAAGGAATAACCCAGGCATTTCTTATCAGTTAAAGCAAGGATTTGTTGAACGTTCCAATGTAGATGCTGCTCAAAGTATGACTGATTTACTAACGGCTTACAGAGCTTTTGAGGCAAATCAAAAAATAATGCAAGCTTACGATAGGAGCATGGATAAAGCGGCAAATGAAATTGGGCGTGTGCGCTAAAAGCAACAGGGGAGATGAGAAGGATGAACCGTACAATGATAACAGCGGCCAATACGATGGGACAGCTGCAGCAGCAGCTTGATGTCATTGGTCATAATCTATCTAATACAAATACGACAGGATATAAAGCGAGAGATGCTTCATTTAATGATATGCTGTATCAACAAGTAAACAATCAAGAAGACAAGGGAACAGAAAAGCGGCTTACGCCAGCCGGAATTCGGCAAGGCACAGGAGCTTATTTAGATCAAACGAGCTTGAATATGACGCAGGGTGCTTTTCAGAATACAGATAAACTATTAGATGTAGCTGCATCTAATCCAAACGTTTATTTTCAAGTTGCCGTAAAAGATTCCCAACAGCCTGTACAATATACGCGAGATGGTTCTTTTCATCTTAGCCCCGAAGGCCCGAACAATGTTAAATTAGTAAACGGTTCTGGTCAGGATGTGCTGGGGGAAAATGGTCAAGCTGTTATTTTCAGTAACGTGTTCAAAGATATACAAATTGATGGAAGTGGAACGATAACGGTTACTACGAATACAGGCGTTGACCAGTTTACCCTTGGGTTAACAAATGTCCAAAAGCCGCAGGTGCTAGAAGCTAAAGGAGAAAATCTATTTGCCTTTCCAGCAGGGATGAACCAACCGAATATGTTTACAGATTTGACTGGAAAACCTCGAGAAACAGCAGGCGTAGAGCAAGGAAAACTGGAACAGTCAAATGTAGATTTGAGCAAAGAACTCACTGATATGTCCATTGCTCAACGTGCGTATCAATTTAATTCCCGCTCTATTTCAATTGCAGATCAAATGATGGGCTTGGTTAATGGAATCAGAGCTTAAGCAAGTAGTTGCTTCTCAATTGAGCATTCTGTATATTGATAATAGTATCGTATGTTACATGCGGTTTGAAAGGAGACTTATTTATGCTTGATATTGAACAAATTAAAGAAATTATTCCACACCGATATCCATTTTTATTGGTCGATCGTATTTTAGAAGTGGAAGAGGGAAAAAAAGCAGTTGGTTTAAAAAACGTATCTGCCAATGAAGAATTTTTTAACGGGCATTTCCCTGACTATCCTGTGATGCCAGGGGTTTTAATTGTAGAAGCTTTGGCTCAGGTAGGAGCAGTAGCTATGCTAAAAAAAGAAGAAAATCAAGGACGTTTAGCGTTTTTTGCAGGCATTGACAACTGCCGTTTTAAAAAGCAAGTAAGACCTGGTGATCAACTGCGTTTAGAGGTTGAAATTGTACGTGCGCGTGGATCTATTGGCAAAGGAAAAGGTATCGCAACTGTAGATGGAGAGTTAGTCTGCGAAACAGATATTATGTTTGCTTTAGGCGATAAAAAAGAATAGTACATAAGAGCTGCTGATGCAGCTTTTTTTATTGGCGCTGCAAAGCAGAAAAAAGTTTCCTTAATAAAGGTATAATATCCGTTAGCAACTCTTTTTGAAGTGTTGGTGACAGAGATGAAAATTGTAAGAGCACATGTTTCAATAAGGGCTGTTTATCTATGAGGGTTAAAATGGTATCGTCTTGTGAATCCGATTCACATTTTCTTGTTAAGTAAAGAAGTTGGAAGTCATGTAAATGATCTTGTTTATAAGAGGAAGGCTCAATAAGTTGGTCCAGCGTAATTTGAAAACAATTACATAGAGATAAAAAATCAAAAATGGAAGGCGTTTGTTTCGAACATTCCCATTTTGAAATAGTTGTACGAGAAACATTCAACTGATTTGCTAATTCTTCTTGTGAAAATCCTCCTTTTAGTCTGAACTGTTTAATTCTTTCTCCAAAATCCTTCATATGCATCACCTGATTTCGTAAAGATAAATATATGTCTTATTGTTCGAATGTAGTTCATATTCTTTATAACATGCTGAATTCGCACAATATGAAACATATACACTTTACCTTCTGCAATAAAGGGAATAAAACCTGTTTTTATTTCTTTTTTTTCTCTAAAAAGATTCATTTTTCTGCATGGATATAAAAAAAAGAACAAAAATAAAGGTTTTTATAGTAAAAAAATCCTATTTTTTGTTCGGTATATTGAAAAAAATGGTTGAATAACGGGGAAAAATGCATTAATATACGAATTACAAAGAAAAAGGAGTGAAAAAATGACAAATTTTTATTTGAAAAGGCAAGGCGCTCGCATAAGAGATAATCGTTTCAAACGTTCTAGTTGTGCTCATTTATTTTTAGGAAAAAAAGAAAGGTACCTCTCCAGTGAGTTCTCTTTTCTTTACCCTTCTCATGGACCAACGAAAAAGACCGCAAACAATAATCCTCTCTTTTAAACCCAGACACCTTGAGATGACTTGACTTATTTTTTAGATGTACTTTTTATCGGTCTGTTTCGAAGCTGCAGTTTGAACTGTTGAAGTAAATCTTGACCTGATAACCCTTGGTTAATTAAATCCTCTAAGAGCATTTCAGCATAATGAAGTCTCCGTTCTTTTAAAACACCTTTCATCAACAAACTAATACGATTTTCACCAATTGAAGTAATGGAAGCCACGGTAGCTATAAAGGTAGCCGGATCATTTGTTTCTTTCGTAATTTTAGCTTCTACCGTCATTTTTTGTTTATCTTTCAACAAAACATGAAATTCATCGTACCATTTCTTATCGATAACTGCTTCTAAAATCCAGTTATTTTCGCCGTCTTCTTTATTAATAATAAGGCCATTAGTGAGTGAGACAGACTGACGCTTTTCTTGATCATCAACCAATTGAAATGACACAAGTTTAAATGTTTTCATTGATGTTTCCTCCTTTACGTAAATAGTAGGTTATCCATATTATAACATGAATGAGCTTAAAGATTCCCATTATTCAATCAGTTGGAGTGGTAGACTATGATTAACCATATTGTTCTTGTAGGAAGACTGACAAAAAAGCCTGAGCTTAGATATACCCATGAAGGGATTGCAGTATCTACTATTACTTTAGCAATTAATCGAACGTTTCGAAATGTTGAAGGTGAATATGATGCTGATTTTGTCAACATTACTCTGTGGAGAAAAAATGCAGAAAATACGGCTGCTTACTGTGATAAAGGAGCGGTTGTAGGTGTAGTGGGGCGTGTACAAACGCGCACATTTGAAAATAATCTTCAGCAACGAGTATATATGACCGACGTTGTGGCTGATGCTGTTAAGTTTTTAAGTGGAAAGCCATCCGATTCTTCTTCATTTGATTCAAATCAGCAAGAAGAATGAAGTTATCTAGCATGAAAGGGGGTGATTAGTTCGGCTAAGGTTCTAAGTCCTCTTATCTATCATAATAGAAGATAGATCCTCTTTAAGAGCAACAAGGCTCTTTCTATATTCTCAAGAGAGAAAATTAAAGTATTTACTATCCCCGAACTATTCCTCTATTTCAGCCGTTAAATCATTTAACGGTTTTTTTCTGTATATAAGAGATTGAGACGTAACTGAATCAATGCAATCTAAAGACAAACAAATGGGGTGAGCTAGTATAGGTCACTTGTTACACCACTGTTGATTTCCGTGCAAGACTTCGCTTTTCGCAGACGGCCGATGAGCCTCCTCGTCACTTGCGCACGGTCTCAGCTATTCTGCTTTTCTCGCAGGAGTCTTCGCTTTGCCCTCCACTCAACAGCTAGAAAACCTACGTCCACCCTACCAATGAAAAGATCCGAACGAGTTTGATTCTCCATCAAGAATCAAACTCGTTCGGATCTTCCTTTAACTAACATAATTTTGTTTCAGCTTTTATCAATTATTTAGAAAATCTTTTTGCACCTAAGTAGCGCTTGCTCCAGTAGCTGTTATCTAGGCTTGCAATGGTTACACCCGTAGAAGATCCAGCATGAATAAATTGACGATTACCAAGGTAAATGCCCATATGCGTAGGACCGCTAGAATATGTATTAAAAAATACTAAGTCTCCAGGCTGTGGATTACTGACAGATGTTGATACACTCCAATAACCAGCCGTCGTATAGCGCGTTGTAGAAATTTGTTGTTTCGTTACGTAATAAATGAATCCGCTGCAGTCAAAACCAGAAGGAGTCGTGCCACCCCATTTGTAAGGAACACCTATATAACGTTTTGCATCTGAAATCATTTGCGATACATTTAATTTTCCGTTAGAAGTTGAAGGTGTGGATGTACTTGTTTTTGTTGTTGTTGGCGTAGTTGTTTGGCTACTTTTTGATATCTTTAATTGTTGATTTACATAAATCGTATTAGACGTTAATCCGTTTATTTGTTTTAGCTCACTGACGCTTATGTGAAATGTCGAAGCTATTTTAGATAAGCTATCTCCACGCTGAACTTTGTAAGTTCCGTTTGCATCCTTAGAAGGAGTTTCTGCTGGTTTACTCGTAGTTGGAGTCGGTGCGCTATTGCTTCCATTTACTTTTAACGTTTGGTTAATATAAATAATGTTAGAAGAAAGAGCGTTTAAACGTTTTAATTCTTCTACGCTCATATTAAAACGAGTAGCAACTTTCCAAAGGGTATCGCCGCTTTGAACTTTATAGGTCGAACCAGTAGCAGGAGCTGAAGGCTTTTCTTCCTTATTAGATGGTTGAGAGGTTGAAGCAGAAGGAATCGATAACGTTTGTCCTATGTGAATTGTATTTGAAGATAACTTATTTACGCTTTTTAAAGCGTCTACCGTTGTATGGTATTTGGTAGATAATGACCAAAGTGTATCTCCAGCTTTCACTTGAACAGTTGAAGCAGATGCTTCAGCTGAAGCTTGATATAAGAATGTCCCGCCAACAATGGCGCCTAGAGACAAAGCGAGCTGCCTTTTTTTCATTAATAAATCCCCCTAATTATGTAAATGTTTCGTGTTTATTTTTCCAATATGTCTATTAAATTACAAAAATATTATATGTATAAATATGCTGGAATTTAAAGAGAAAGTAAAGGGTCTTTTTCGCTATAAAAATACCTTTTTATTCAAAAAACGCTATTTATTGCGCTTTTTGTATCTTTATCAGTAGCTGTAGAATGATTTACACTTATTTGTTTGTGTCGAATGATCTAATAAAAAAAGAGGACAAGTAAAAAAGTCCTCTTTTTAGTAACGCTGTAACACATTTTATAATTTTTCTTATTCATTTCTGTATGCAAGAAGCTCTTGTAGTTCGTTATTAGAAAGTTCTGTTACCCATTGATCTCCTTGGATGAGTTCATTGTTTAGATGTTGTTTTTGATTGATCACTTCATCAATTTTTTCTTCAATCGTTCCTCTTGTAATAAACTTATGAACATGAACAAATTTATTCTGCCCAATTCGATGGGCGCGATCGGTTGCTTGGTTTTCAACGGCTGGGTTCCACCATCGGTCAAAATGAATAACGTGATTTGCAGCTGTTAAATTCAATCCAGTTCCACCTGCGCGAAGAGAAAGGATAAAGATGGCTTTTTTCCTTGCTTGAAATTGAGCAACCATTTCATCTCTTTGTTCTTTCGACAAACTTCCGTGGAGGAATAAAACCGGCTCGTTGATTTCTTTTTCTAAGGTTCTTTGCAGCATGAGTCCTGTTTCAATATATTGAGTAAAGATTAAACAGCTTTCTTGCTGTGTGCGAATGCTCTCTACGAGTTCAATAATTTTTTCACTCTTATGAGATCGCCTTACCGTTTGTTTAGCTGGACTTTCCTTTAAGTACAAAGCTGGATGATTGCATAATAATTTTAGCTTATTTAGTGTTTGCAAAATCATGCCTTTTCGTTCAAATCCTGTTTTTTCCTCTGTTTCTTGAAGCATTCCTTGAACTAGCTCCTGGTAAAGTGAAGCTTGTTCCGCTGTGAGCGGGATATATTCTTTTTGTTCTTGTTTATCAGGCAGCGAGCGGGCAATGTTTTTATCTTGTTTTGTTCTTCTCAATAAGAAAGGTTGAATGAGTGCTTTAAGCTCAACAGTTCGTTCAGGTTTCTCGCCTTTTTCAATGCCTGCTACAAATCGGTTTTTAAATGAATTGATTGTTCCTAAGTAACCAGGATTGATGAATTCAAATAATGACCATAGTTCCAGCAGACGGTTTTCAATTGGAGTTCCAGTAAGCGCAATTTTGTGTCTTCCTTGCAGCTGACGGATGGCTCTCGCCTGTTTAGTCTGCGGGTTTTTAACATGTTGTGCTTCGTCTAAGGAAATGCTGTTCCACATAAATCCTTTCAGCAATTCGACATCCAAAAGAGCAACTTGATAAGTCGTGATCACAACGTCAGTACTTTCACATATTTTCTCAAATGCGTATCCGTTGGTTCTTTTCGGCCCGTAATGAACATGAACACGAAGAGAAGGGGCAAATTTCTGTAATTCTTTTTCCCAGTTTCCAATTAAAGAAGTTGGGCAAACGATAAGAGAAGGAGAGCTGTGTAACGGATGAATATTTGTTAAATAACTAATTAATTGAATAGTTTTACCTAGCCCCATGTCATCTGCTAGACATCCTCCTAAGTTAAACTTTCTTAGAAACATGAGCCAATTCAAACCTTGCTGCTGATAAGGTCTTAATGCACCTTTGAATTCAGAGGAAGGCAGCACTTCCGGCAGCCGTTCTAAATCCGTTAAGGATGTAATAAATGATTGAAAGGAAGCGGGGAGTTGGAACTCAACTTTTACCTCTTCTTCATCAGTTTTACTGTCTGCCATGTAGGTTAGCTTCGTTTTTAAAATTTCATGAATGGAGACGCCTTTTTTACTAGCTTCTTTAACAATTTTCTGCGCTTGTTTAATTAATCTAGAATCCAGTTGAATCCACTGTCCGTTAATAGATAATAATCGGCGTTTTTGTTCGACTAATTTCCGAAACTCTTCTTCTGAGAAAGTTTGATCACCAATAGAAAATGACCAGCGGAAGCTGCTGATAGCTTGTTTACCAAACAATGCAGATGAAGTATTTTCTATAGCGCCAGATACTTTGATGGTGGCTTTTTTTAATGATTCCCACCAGCTTGGCAAATGGATAGAGACACCTTGTTTAATCAATGCTGCACTATCTTGAGTTAGAAATTCCCATACTTCCTCGTCTGTTAGAACAGACTGAATAAACGCTCCTTTTTGGTATAAAGTAGGAGCCAATGCTTTCCATCGTTCGTGTTCGTAAGCGATATATGATTCGTAGTGGTTCCACTCTTTAGGAAGCGTTCTTCCCAGTACAAAAGGTTCTTTGGCTTCATCGTGGGGAATCACGAATGTTTCAGCTGTCCATACATCTCCATCGGTCGCTGGCTCTACAATACGCAATGAAAGGTCAAAGGGAGGATTATAGCTCTCGCCTTCTATGCTTATTAAAAAGTCCTTTCCTTCTTTTTTTAGTAGGCTCTCTTTAATTTGTGCTCGCCACTCTTGCTCATCAGCTTGTGAAAGCGATCCAGTCATTTGTTTTTTAAAAGGAAGAGAATGAAATTTCCCTTGGATAATCCTCTTTGTCATATCGACTGCAATTTGCTGATAAGCTTCCGCTGAAGCGGACAAAGCCGGTTTCAACACATGCTGTTGAATAGGTGATTGTATGAAAGTGAACATTTGCCATGCAGAAAGAAGAATTCCTTTTTTTCCATTAATCTCAACCTGTGTAGCTTCGCTTCCGTAATAGGTCTGTTCATGCCATAGAAACAGCGCATCTTTCCATGTATCAGGGAGCAAAATTTGGCCGCTAGGTGATACACAGTAGAGAAAAAAGTCACCGTGTACAGGTTCGACTTCAAGTGTTAAATGAAACAAATCAAACATTCAGTAAATCTCCTTTTTCTAATAGTTGTTGAAACGCGCGCTGTTTCTTCGTTTTTATCGCTAATTCTTCTATATAATGTTCCCATAGTAGAGAGCGATTCATTTGTAGATAAAGTCTCTTTAATTCTTGTAAGTATATATAGGCTTCTTGATAACTGCTTTTCTTTTTTTCATAAATCAGCTTTGAAATCATTTGATGGTAAAGAGGAATAACCAGCTTTTCATCTTTTTGTTTTAAGGCTTCTATCGTTTGCTCATCATATTTGATACTGTCATATTGAAGAAGCACCTGTAATTCAACCCACTTTTTCAATTGGTCAGAAGCATATAGAAAATCACTGTATTCAATAAAACTATAGGGAAGTAACGTTTGCAATGCTTCAGTATACAAAGTTTGATCGTTCGTTAAGTCTTTATAGTGCTGAAATAAATTTACAATCATGGAGACCATGTTTCGGCTTCCTTGATAAGTAGTCGGAACGGTGCGTACGTAATCTCCTATATAGACCATTATATAAGAGCCCCACTGAGCAAAGCGGCCAGTTTCTTTTTCGTGCAATAAATCATTTAACCAAGGAATAAGATAGGGAATCATTTGTAAGGTTTCATCGCTCAAACGTTCTTTTGCTTCGTCATCTTTTTCTTGAAGGAATAAAAGATAGGAAAGAGCTGTATTGTTTATAAAAGAACCGTGCTTGACTTTTAATTCGCGTTCCTCAGTTTTTCGCCACTTTTCTAACGTGAAGACTTTTTGCCAAATAACGCGATAAATCTCAATACGTTCATATTGTAAAGGCATATCTTTATGCAATAATTCTCGGATGTATGGAATGCTGTCCTCCATAATAGATAATGCATCTCCATCGTATTTCGTTTGCTTTAATGAATCAGCGGTAGCATAAATTTCATTTGTTATTTTGTAGACGTGACTATATACAAATGATTCCTCGATGTTAGTAGAAAGCTGATGTGCCTGTAATTGAGCTGATAGTTTATAGAATGTATGAACCGCTCCATACATACAAAATAAAGCATAAAGCAATGGGTGCTCAGGAGCCTTTTTCACTAAAGCACGGTAATAGTACTGATAATATTCATGATAAATGGAACGGTCATTTTCGTTCCGCCCCTGCATAAAAAGCGTATACTGCTCCTCAAAAGTTTGTCTCCACTCTTGAAAAGTTGTCTTCGGCTTTTTTAACACTTGTTTGGCAGATAGCATAGTCAAAGCTGCTTTTTCATGGTTTCGCCATTCTTTGAATAGGGGCGCAAGCGGTTCTATTAATGAATACATATAAAAAAACGCTGCAAAGCAGTGTTCACAAAATCCGTTATGCTGACAAGAACAGGTACTTTCAGGGAGCAACTGCTTGTTTAGTTCAACATAAAACGAATCAATTTTAATGTTTAATATCTGTTCGTCATTGTGCAAAATGAAGAATGAATGGGTACGGTAAAGGTCTAGTCCTGCTTGTGCATTCGTACGATAGCGTGCATCACTGTACGGGAAATGATGTATAAATTGGTGCTGTAAGTGATCTGAAAACGAACTCATAATCCCATTCCTTTCTATATATAAGTGGAGCATAAAATTATATTTATAAGTGATTAATTTTCTTTTCATTATAAATGATAAAAATAGAATTATACAAAATCTTTTGTTATGATAAAGCAGAATCCAACATGACTCTTTATAAAAAGAAATGGATTCCACATGACTTTGTGTACATACTCAATCGCAGACTTACTATACTATAACCAATAAGCACGATTGACATTGACAGGAGGAAAAGTAAGTGAAAATTCGTAAAGCTATTATTCCAGCAGCTGGATTAGGGACACGCTTTTTGCCGGCTACAAAAGCGCAGCCTAAAGAAATGCTGCCAATTGTAGATAAACCAACGATTCAATACATTGTGGAAGAAGCAGTAGCATCAGGTATTGAAGATATTTTAATTGTAAGCGGTCGCGGAAAACGAGCAATCGAAGACCATTTTGATAAATCATATGAGTTAGAAGAAACATTAGCCGCAAAGGAAAAGTGGGACATGCTCGAGGAAGTGCAGGGGATTTCGAATTTGGCTAATGTTCACTACATTCGTCAAAAGGAACCTAAAGGATTAGGTCATGCCATTCACTGTGCAAGAAGTTTTATCGGAGATGAACCTTTTGCTGTTATGCTAGGCGACGATGTAGTTCAATCAGAAACCCCTTGTTTGAAACAGTTAATGGACGTATACGAAAAATATGAATGCGCTGTAGTTGGTGTACAAGAGGTGCCTAGAAAAGAAACTTCAAAGTACGGAATTGTAGGTCCTAAAGGAGAGCCTCTTGAAAAAGGATTATTAGACGTAGAAACGCTCGTTGAAAAACCGAATCCAGAAGAGGCCCCTTCAGGCTATGCAATTATGGGACGCTATATTTTAACACCGGAAATTTTTGATATCTTAAGCAGAGAAGAGATTGGTGCAGGAGGAGAAATTCAATTAACAGATGCTATTTTACGCCTGAATGAATTTCAACGTGTTCTTGCTTATTATTTCGAAGGAAAACGTTATGATGTTGGAGATAAATTTGGGTTCATTAAAGCAACGATTGATTTAGCTCTGCAAAGAGAACCGCTGCGAGAAGAGTTAGTGAGCTATTTTAGAGAAATTGTCGAAAAAGAAGGGCATATGTAAAATATATTTACTGGGGGAACTATTGGGAATCAAGGAGATTTTCAATAGTTCTTTTGGGTTAGAGCTCTTTGTACAAAAGATGGTTATATCGTTTATTGATGAATTATCATAAAATGTTACATAATAATAAGTAAAAGAAATTATTTCATGTTTTTATATAAATGCTATCATGAAATGACATTTTTCGATATAATATCAGATAGGTTTTATTTATTAAGCATGTCATATAAAGGAGATTTTCTGCAATGACAAAGAAATTGTGTGTAGTTGGTTTAGGATATATAGGTTTACCGACAGCTGTTATGTTTGCCAATCACGGCTTATATGTACATGGTGTCGACGTAAATGAAAAAGCAGTAGAATTAATTAAAAATAAGCAACTTCATATAGAAGAAAACGGCTTACAAGAACGTTTAGAATCAGCAGTTGACAACGGCCACTTTACGGTAGGCACAACAGCTGAAGAGGCGGATATTTTTATTATTGCTGTACCATCACCAATTAATGAAGATAAAACGGCAAACTTGAACTATGTTCGAGAAGCGACAAAATCGATTGTTCCTTACGTTCGTAAAGGAAATTTAGTAATTTTAGAATCCACAGTTCCTCCGCGTACAGTAGAAGACGTTATGCTACCTGTGCTAAAAGAAACTGGTTTAGAATTAGGCAGGGAGTTATTTGTTTCTCATTCACCTGAACGCGTTATTCCAGGAAAAGTATTTGAGGAACTAGTAAATAATGACCGTATTGTCGGTGGTATTAACGAAGAGTCTAGTCGTTTGACTGTTGAGCTTTATAAAACATTTGTAAAAGGAAATATTCACGTAACGGATGCTACTACAGCTGAAATGGTGAAAGTAATCGAAAACACATATCGTGATGTGAACATTGCGTTTGCAAATGAGCTGGCAAAAATCAGTGAAAAAATTGGTGTAAATGCGTGGGAAGCGATTAAGTTAGCGAACTATCATCCACGTGTAAACATTCATTTACCAGGTCCTGGTGTAGGCGGCCACTGTATTGCTGTTGACCCTTGGTTCTTAACGGAGCTTCAGCCAGAACTGGCAAAAATTATTTCTCTTTCTCGTCATACAAATGATTCAATGCCTGAATATACAGCATTGAAAACGAAAAGCCTACTAGATGAAAAGGGCATTCAGCATGGACGTGTAGCTGTTTTAGGTTTAGCTTTTAAAGGAAATATTGACGATATGCGTGAAAGTCCATCAACAGATGTACTTCATCATTTAGAAAAGCTGGGCGTCGATTACACAGCATTTGATCCTCATATCAAAGAGAATAAAATCGAACGTCAGACGCAAAGTTTGGATGAAGCTGTTGCACATGCGGATGTGATTCTTATTTTAACAGATCATAATGAGTTCAAAGAGCTTCTTCCATCAGCTGTTGAAAATCACATGCGTACAAAAGTTATTTTTGATACGAAAAACTGCATTCAGCGTGATCAATGGAAAGCAGCAGGCTTTGACGTAGTGTTACTTGGTGATTCAAAAGTTTCTACTTTATAAAAAGACGGGCTGAACAGCCTGTCTTTCGTTTGTAAAAAACTAAAAAATCAACATACGGGTGATTTAATGAAGGAAAACATCTTAGGAATAGACGTTTGTAGCGACACGTACGATGAGCTAGCGGTAAAGTTACTTCAGGATATAGATAAAGGCCGAAAATCATTTATTGTAGCAATCAACCCTGAAAAAATTATGAAAGCACAAGAAGACAGGGAATTAAAGTCACTATTAAATCAAGCGACTTATCAAATTCCAGATGGAATCGGTGTGATTTTAGCTTCAAAGCTCAAAAAGGGACGTATTCGTGAGCGTGTAACGGGTATTGATATGATGCTGAAGCTGTGTAAAGAAGCAACGAATAACGGTAAAAGAATTTTTTTATACGGAGCCAAGCCTGGAATTGCAGATGAAGCCAAAGCTAAGTTGGAAGAGATGTTTCCAGGGATTTTAATTGTTGGAACATTAAATGGCTATGAAAAAAATGAAGAAGTCATTGAACGTACGATTAATGATTCAGGAGCAGAAATTGTTTTTGTGGCTTTAGGCAGTCCAGCCCAAGAAAATTGGATTATTGCTCATAAAGAGAAACTTAATCCTTCTGTTTATCAAGGCGTAGGGGGCTCGTTCGATGTTATTTCAGGACGATTGAACCGAGCACCTGCTGTTTTTCAAAAGTTTGGTTTAGAGTGGCTTTATCGACTGTTAAAAGAACCATGGAGATGGAAGCGTCAGTTAGAATTACCTAGGTTTCTTCTTCGAGTGTTAAGAGGTTAAAAAAGCATGCGGATATAATCCGCATGCTTTTTATTTTTAGATATCTTCTTTCTTGTTTTGCTGCTTGATTTCATCCGTTAGTTCGTGCAAGCTTTGTCTCACATTTCCTTTTCCGGAAAAATTTTCAATCAATTCCTTCACATCTATACCTGAGGATGCTTTCAGCGATTCTTGAAGAGAAGACATTAAGTTTGTTGCATAGCCAGTCACTTTATTAGCTCCGCTGTTTTCACCGTTGCTTCCTGTATCCACAACCGTAATTTTGTCGATATTTGCTAAAGGACTTGCAACTTGTTTTGCATATTCAGGAAGCATCTTGATAATCATATCTAAAATAGCCGCTTGACCGAACTGCTCGAATGCTTCAGCTACTTTTTGTTTAGCTTCAGCTTCAGCTAAACCTTTTAAGCGGATAATCTCAGCTTCAGATTCACCTTGGGCACGCTGAGCTTCAGCCTTTGCTAAACCATCAATTCGAACGCGTTCAGCTTCAGCTTTAGCCATTGCTTCAATTCGATATTTGTTGGCGTCTGCTTCAGCAAGCTGTTTGGCTTTTTCAGCTTCTGCGGATTGCTCAACAGAGTAACGATCTGCATCTGCTTTCTTTTTTACTTCAGAATCGTATTGACGCTCACGACGAAGAATTTCTTTTTCTTCTAATTCAATTTGTTTCTGACGTTCAATGATGCGGATTTGCATTTCTTGTTCTGTTACATCTTGTTTCGCGCGAGCTGTTTCTAGATCATATGCTTGGTCAGCACGAGCTTTGGCAATATCTTGTTCGCGACGATATTCAGCGGTTTTTAACTGATTCATTTTTTCAGCTTCCGCGATTTCTGTATTTCGCTCAAGCTCCGCTTTTTGGGCATCTTTATGAGCCTCAGCACGCTTGATTCTTGTTTCTTTTTCAGCTTCCGCTGTTGCAATGTCAGCATCTCGCTTAACTTGAGCAATACGAGGTTTCCCTAGAGATTCTAGATAGCCGTTCTTATCCCGAACGTCTTTAATTGTAAACGATACAATAATTAATCCCATTTTAGCCAGATCTTGTGAAGCTACGCGCTGTACTTCTTGAGAGAATTTTTCACGATTTTTATAAATTTCTTCTACCGTCATAGAACCAAGAATCGAGCGAAGGTGACCTTCTAAGACTTCTCTAGCTTCGGTTTCGCGATCTTCTTTTGCTTTGCCTAAAAACTGCTCAGCGGCCGTTGCAATTTCTGAAATAGAACCTCCAATTTTGATGATTGATACCCCATCAGCCATAACAGGAACACCTTGTTCTGTATATACTTCAGGTGTAGATACTTCCAGTTTGCTTGACAGCAAGCTCAGAGGCTCAGCCTGCTGAAAAACTGGCAGCACAAACGTACCGCCTCCGCGAACAATTTTAATGCGGTTTCCGGATTCATCGACGTGCACGTTTTTATTTCCCAGATAGCTTCCTGTTACAATTAATGCTTCATCTGGACCTGCTGTACGGTATTTTGTAATAAATACGGCAATCAGCGCAATTAATAAAAAAACAACAATTCCAACGACAACTAATATAGGTGTTGAAAACATAAAACTCCCCCTAATACTATTTATAATGAGTGATTGGTCATAACTTCTTCATAAATCACAACGAGTGCGTTGCCCCTTTGTATATCTACAACAAGCACTTTGCTGCCTAAAGGTATAGCAGTGTTTTTAAAGCTGGCAGCGGGTTTGGAAATAGTGCCGCTAACCCCTTCGATAAATACTTCTCCATAACCATCTGCAGGAACGGAAGTAATAATGGTACCAAGTCTTCCTTTTAACGAATCTTCAGTAAAAGCAAGAGACTCTTCAGCCGATGATAAAGGAATCAATACAAAAACGTTGAGCAAAATAACGAGTAGAAGGGCAATAAGAGCGGAAATCGAAATAATCCAATAATTTTGCAATGACGTATAGGCGAACAAATATCCACTGGCACTAAAGAATGTTAAAAAAGAAAAAAGAAGAGTGGGGTTAAAAAAAGGTATCGCTTCAGATAATCCATCTAACAAATCGCTAAATAAAATGTATAAGAAGGTGAGACTTCCGCAGATAATTAATCCATACAAATACACTGTTTGAACAGATAGACCGAACATAGTTCATTCAACACCCCCCTTATGTAAAATGATTAATGCTGTTTCTACTATGTATTACGAACCGTATCGAAAAAAGTTTCATTTTTTTGATAAAATTCCTTTTTTTATTTAATTTTATCTCTATCCATTTCACTATTTTTTAACTTTTAAATGATATAAGATAAGGACAACGATTCAGTCGATGTGGTTTGAAGTAGTGGACATGCATAGGTCAAAAGTTTGTTCATATAATGAGTGGGGCCATGTGAAATAAAAATAAAGGTTTAAATATGCTTAATAAAAAGGAAAAAGAGTTAGAGATGACGAATAAATTAGACGAAAAGGGGGGAGTTCGTTTATATTTTAATAAAGTATAGTAAAGAAAATGTTCTACATAAAATAACCACATAAGAATAAAGTAAATCAGCTGTTTATACACCAAAAAATACAGTTCTTTTCTATTGATAGTTTGTAAATGTGCTAATTTTTGAGAATAAATTTCTATTTAAGTAGTAGAATCATTGTGATATAATCCATTTTGGGAATAAGTAAGTAATTATTGTGATACGCAATTTGAAATACTATCCAATTATATAAAGTTGGATACATTTTTTATGGTTTTGGTTAACATAAACCTGAGGAGGGTCTCCATGCTATATTTGACCTTGTTTATTTGTTTTATTACATCTATTCTGATCACTCCGCTGGTTAAGAAGCTGGCGTTTAAAATAGGTGCAACGGATAAACCAAATCAACGAAAAGTTCATCAAAAAATTATGCCTCGCCTTGGAGGTTTGGCGATATTTTTTAGTTTTCTTATTGGATACCTCGTTTTACAGCCTGACAGTAAATATGCGCTGCCGATTTTAATCGGAAGCATCATTATCATCATTACCGGTGTCTTAGATGATATGATTGAGCTATCCGCTAAAATCAAATTAGGCGGTCAGCTAGTAGCGACATTAATTGTTGTTGTATACGGTGGAGTCCAAATTGACTTCATTAACTTGCCGTTTGGCGGAAAATTAGAATTCGGAATGTTAAGTATTCCAATTACGGTATTATGGATTGTAGGAATTACCAATGCTATTAATTTAATTGATGGATTGGATGGATTAGCTGCCGGCGTTTCCTCTATTGTATTGATTACCATCTCGGGTATGGCTATTATGATGGGCAATGTGTTTGTGACAAGCATGGGTTTCATCGTATTGGGAAGTACGCTCGGATTTTTGTTTTACAACTTTCACCCCGCTAAGATTTTTATGGGGGATACAGGAGCATTATTTTTAGGCTATATGATTTCTGTATTGTCTCTGTTAGGATTTAAAAATGTAGCGGTTATTTCCTTCATTGTTCCAGTTATTATTTTAGGGGTACCAATTTCAGATACGTTCTTTGCTATTATTCGCCGAATCGTAAAAAATCAACCGCTATCGGCTCCTGATAAATCTCATTTGCATCATTGCTTGTTGCGCTTAGGGTACAGCCATAGACAAACGGTTTTAATTATTTACGGAATGAGTGCGATATTTGGTTTAGCGGCAGTTATCTTCTCAAAGGTACAAACAATGTGGGGGTCTTTTCTTGTACTAGCTATCCTCCTTGTAGCGATTGAAATTATCGTTGAAAAGATAGGACTAGTTGATAAGACATATAGGCCAATTCTCAACATGGTTCGTGGACTTCGTTTAAAAAATTAATTAAAAAGACCTCTTGGATATCCAAGAGGTCTCTTTAATTATTCTGTTGTATCTGAAGTTGATTCAATGCCTAAATGCTTGCGGAGCTTTTCACTTACTTTTTCTACTGAATCATTGTCTAGTTTGAAGTAGTAAACGCCGTTAATTTTTTCATCGCTGCCGTCTAAGTTAATGGTTTCGATGTCTACTTTTTTCGAAGCATAATCATAAAACGAAAGCATTTCACCGAACATTAAATTCGTTTTCATATTATCGCCAACAGCTTCGATAAGATTGCCATATTTATTTAGTGATCCAATGGAAGCAGCTTTTTTAATCATGGCTTCAATCAACTGCTGTTGTCTTTTTCCTCGCTCAATATCGTTGTCTTGTTTTCGTGTTCGAGCAACAGCTAACGCTTCTTCGCCATTTAAATGTTGATTTCCTGGTTTTAAGACAATAGCATTATGACGATCTTTTGAGTCCTTTTCACTCATCGCATAAGGTACATCAAAATCGATTCCCCCAAGTGAGTCTACAATGTCTGTGAAAGCTTTAAAATTCACTTTAACATAGTAATCAACAGGGACATTAAACAGCTGTTCTACCGTTTCTACCGTTGCTTTTGGACCTCCGTACGCATGCGCATGAGTAATTTTATCTTTTTTGTTCACTTCAGGTATATAAACCCGCGAATCTCGAGGTATGCTTACAAGCTTTACGGTTTTATTTGTTTCGTTAAAGGTCGCCAAAATCAAAGCATCTGTACGGGCTGATTTTCCGAACTTCCTGGTTTCACTATCATCTACGCCCATAAATAAAATGGATATATCATCTTTTTTGGGATCGATTTTACGATCACGCATAGGAGAGTTATCCCGTTCTCCGAGTCCTTCATAAGAATCAGAAGCTACTGTTTTAGCTTTAACAAATAAATAAGAGCCATAAGCGGTTGCAGAAAGCCCTAAAATAAGGATAGGTAACAGAAAAAATGTAAAAAGCCTTCGTTTTCTTTTCCGTTTGTTTACTCTTTTTTGAAAACGTCTATATTGAGCCATACGGTTTCTCCTTTTATTCGTATATTCGAACACTTATTGTGACACTTAGTATGTGTTATAAATTGGAATGTATGAATCAAACTCGTTAAAGCTATACGTCTTTACGAGGTTTTTACTCATTGACAAGTAGCGCAACCATCAGAATAGTTGCGCTATTTATCAATTGTACAATGTTTTTTAATAAGAGTAAATAATTCATTCTACATCTTCTTCTAAATAGGTCGTCTCACCTGCTCGGATATCTGCTTGGCCGTTTGTTAGCTCAGTCATCCATTCAGTAAATGCTTCTGTTTGAGCTTCTTCTACAAATGTTTCAATCTCTACCATGTCTGCGTAGTGGATTTCTTTTAATAGATAAACGGAACTGCGAAGCTCATTTTCTAATTTTCCAAGCCATGTATAGTCAACGGTTGTATGCATAACCGCCATGAGAGTTCGTTTGACTGTACCTAATTCATTTAACGCTTCGGAAACGGATTTTCCATACGCGCGCACCAAGCCACCTGCGCCCAATTTAATGCCTCCGAAATAGCGCGTAACGACGACCACCGTATCTTTTAAGCCTCTCTTTTTAAGCACTTCTAACATCGGTACGCCTGCTGTTCCACTTGGTTCTCCATCATCGTTTGCTTTTTGAAATTGATCTCGTTCTCCTATTAGGTAAGCTGAACAGTTATGAGTAGCATTCCAGTGCTGTTTTTTAATGTCTTGAATAAATTGCTGAGCTTCTTCCTCAGTTGTTACACGTTTCATATGACAAATGAATCTAGATTTTTGAATAGTGATTTCATGTGAACCTTCTTGTTTTACGGTATAATATTGTGATAACAATCAAAAAATCCTCCTTAGCGTTATAAATAGAAGAAAAACGGGTATTTACGTACTGTTTACTTGCTATTAGTATAAAATGTTTATGAAAAGACATCAATTAATCAAATTCAATATCACTTGAACAAGCTATACAGAATATACGTTATAATAAAAGAGTGTGCAGACTTGTATAGCTAAATAATGAAATGATTTAAACAGGCAGTTAGTCACTGTTGAAGAGTGAGCGTAAATGGTAATCTATTCAAATAACGCGAGTCAAGCGTCGATTGATGTCGAGTTTGAGGGTACTAAAAACAACCGTTACTTTTTGGATATAAAAAGTCAGATAGGGAGAAAATATGGATCTTATCCTCACAATTCAGATAGGTCATACGAATACTATATATAGCATGAACGTATAGACATTTCTCCGAATGTGAGTATAGTTTGGGGTGAGTAAATGTCGAAACATAAATTAACAAGCAAGGCACTTGATGAAATTTTTGAGAAGATTATTGGCACAGTGGGAGATAGTAAAAATGAAGTCTATCGCCTTTCTGAAGATGCCAGACAAGAATATCAGCAAATTAAAGAAGAGTTAGAAGTGTTAAAAGGAAAAGTTCTTGAGACGATAGAGCAAGGCGATAAATTAGAAACTCAGGCAAGGTTGGCTCGAAAGCGTTTGTCTGATGTGAGCCGACATTTTCAAATTTATTCAGAGCCTGAAGTAAAAGACGCTTATGAAAAAGCACACGAATTACAAACCAAGCTGCTGATGAATCAGCAAAGCGAATATCAGCTGCGTAATCGTCGAGATGAACTAGAAAGACGCTTGCTTACATTGGAAGAAACGATTAAACGTGCAGATCACCTAGTAGGTCAAATTTCCGTTGTGTTAAATTATTTAACAAGTGATTTAAAACAAGTAGGGGAAATAGTAGAAGATGCTATTCAAAAAGAGTATTTTGGCTTTCGGATTATTGAAGCTCAGGAAGAGGAACGAAAACGTTTGTCAAGAGAGATCCATGACGGCCCAGCTCAAATGCTTGCAAATGTTATGATGAGATCGGAATTAATTGACCGAATTTACCGGGAACGTAGTGCAAAAGAAGCGATGGAAGAAATTCGAGATTTACGAAAAATGGTTCGTTCTGCCCTATACGAAGTGCGTCGAATTATATATGATTTAAGACCGATGGCACTTGACGACTTAGGTCTAATTCCGACGCTGCGTAAATATCTTGATACAATCGAAGATTATAACGAAGGCAAGCCTCGGATTACGTTTATTTCCATTGGACAAGAGAAGCGAACTGCTTCAAAATTAGAAGTAGCGCTGTTTCGTCTAGTGCAAGAAGCTGTAACGAACGCATTAAAACATGCAGACGCGACGGAAATCCAAGTGAAGATAGAGTTCAACAATGAACACGCTATTTTGCTTGTCAAAGATGACGGCTGCGGTTTTAATCAAGAAGAGAAAAAAGAGAATTCGTTCGGCTTAATAGGAATGAAAGAGCGTGTTGATTTGTTAGATGGGACTATTTCTGTTCATTCGAAAATTAACCAAGGCACGCTTGTTATGATTAAAGTACCGATTATAGCCGCTTAAAAAGGCAGAGATATGTATATAAATAGGGGTCAGTATAGAGTAAAACATTTGTTGTTCGATTTGGGGAGGAATCAAACATGCAGACAAGAATTATCATAATCGACGATCACCAATTATTCCGTGAAGGAGTAAAAAGAATTTTAGATTTCGAAAAAGATTTTGAAGTAGTTGCAGAAGGTGACGACGGTAGCGAAGTTATTGACCTTGTAGAAGAACATCAACCTGATGTTGTAATCATGGATATTAACATGCCGGCTGTAAATGGTGTAGAAGCTACGAAAAAGCTTGTAGAAGTAAATCCGGACGCTAAAGTTATTATCTTATCTATCCATGATGATGAGACATATGTAACTCATGCCTTACAAACAGGTGCACGAGGCTATCTGCTAAAAGAAATGGATGCGGATGCGTTAATTGAGGCGGTGAAAGTAGTTGCAGAAGGTGGTTCATATTTACACCCTAAAGTAACACATAGTTTAGTAAAAGAGTACCGTCGACTAGCAGCTCAAGGACAATCGTCTTCTTATCCGCACGAACCAATTGAGATTCGCCGTCCACTACATTTGTTAACACGTCGTGAGTGCGAAGTGCTACAACTGTTAGCTGATGGTAAAAGTAACCGAGGAATCGGAGAAGCATTATATATTAGTGAAAAAACCGTTAAAAACCATGTAAGTAATATTTTACAAAAAATGAATGTAAATGATCGTACTCAAGCTGTTGTTGTGGCAATTAAAAACGGCTGGGTAGAAGTAAGGTAAGTCCAAAAGTCTGATATACCGCTAGGTATATCGGACTTTTTTTTTCTTTTTATAACTTTTTTTGAAATTGTGGGTAAAAAGTCATGTTTAATGAGAGAGGAAAACAACCGATAAGTTAAAGGTAGAAAATATCTTTTAGGAAGGCGAAGGGTGATACCTTTGTGCATTTACTTGTCCTTCAACTTCACTTAAGCAGAAAGGAAATCTTAAGGATCCTACAACCTTCGAAGAAAGCATCCATACCTCCAACCAACGTTCATCAAGTTGATGCATGCTCTTGTAAAAGAAGGTCTTTAATACATTCAGATACATATGAGGCCGTAGAAGAATTTATTCGAACCTCAACTGGTGTCCTTTAAAAATTTAAAAGCTAGCTTTTAGTGAAATAAATAGAAAACGGATTTAAAGAAGACAAGAAGGTGATGAAGCTGAATTTTATAACGGAAGAATTAATCTATCATAAATCTCCGCAAGAGCTAACAGCTATGATGTATGAAAAATTTATTCAAAATATTGATGAAGCTGTTATAGCAATTCAACACAGCGATTATTTTATAGCGAATGAAAAAATTAAACAGTGCAACGATATTTTATATCGGCTAGGAATTGGCTTAACATATCAAGCAGGTATCATTGCAGAGCAGTTAGCTACTCTTTACAACTATATGTCTGAGCGATTAATTATGGCTAATTTAAAAAAAGATACGTTTATTTTATGTGAAGTTCAACAAATGATGAAGAAGCTTTCTAACGTTTGGAATGAAGTATTAAAAGCAACGCCTAAAGTTACCTCTACGCCCCGAAAAATATGAACAGCATATAAGTATCACTCTTAGCTAGAGGATAATCATTATATCCACGCATCGGATGCCTCTCGAAACTTTCACCTAATCAAGCTGGCGCATCTAAAAGTCTAAATTAAATGAAGTGTATGCTAACAGAGAAAGGAGAGATACATAGTGAAGGTACAGCGAATTAACGGTCTTTCTTCTTCAGTGAATCTCATTAGAGAAAAAGAAGTAAGTGGTTCGGGTTCATTTACAGGAGTAATGGCCAAGAAACAAAAAGAACTAACCAATGAACATTTAACTCAAGTGATAAATAAAATTGAAGAACAGGGAAAGCAGTTAGTGAAAAATCAAACTATTGATTCTTTGCGGAAATACAAGACGCTTGTGAAGCAGTTTATGAACGAAGTCGTTAAAAATGGTTTTGAACTGCATGAAGAAAGAGGGTTTAATCATAGAGGAACGACTAAAGTATATAAATTAGTGAAAGAAGTGGATACAAAACTAGTTGACTTGACAAATGATATCCTTCAAAAAGAAAAAAACAGTTTAAATTTACTCAAGCGGGTTGGAGAAATTCAAGGTTTGTTAATTAATATGTATACGTGAGGGAACCTTTACTAAGAGGTAAACCTCTCGTTACATGCATTTTAATCCTAAATGTTGTAGAATAGAGTGAAATTATTTTATATAACAAAGGATGGATCCCTATCTTATGAAAACAGCAATTATTACAGATAGTACCGCCTATATATCAGAGGAAATTCGATCAAACTATCATATACATATGGTACCGCTAAGCGTTATTTTTGGTGAAGAAACATATCGTGAAGAAGTAGATATGACTGCCGATCAATATTTTGAAAAAATTAAAGAAGCAAAAAATCTTCCAACTACTTCTCAGCCTGCTATCGGAGAATTTGTAGAGTTGTTTGAACAGTTAAAACGAGATCAATTCGATGCTGCTATCGTTATTACGTTATCTAGTGGAATTAGCGGAACGTATCAGGGTGCTTTGACAGCAGGTAGCATGGTAGAAGACTTTGATGTGCACGTATTTGATTCAGAAATCAGCTGTATGGTTCAAGGCTTTTATGCGATTGAAGGAGCCGAGATGGTCCGATTAAATAAACATCCTGACGAAATCATTGCGCGTTTTGAAGAGATGAAACTATCAATGCGTGCGTATTTTATGGTAGATGATTTATCTCACTTGCAGCGTGGAGGTCGCCTAAATGCTGCTCAGGCTATTATCGGAAGTCTGCTTCAAGTAAAGCCCGTGCTCCATTTTGAATCTAAAAAAATTGTTCCGTTTGAAAAAATTCGTACGCGTAAGCGAGCGTTAAAACGAATCACGGAGCTTCTTGATGAGGATGCAAAAGAAAACGTACCTATGAAGGCTGTAGTTATTCATTCTAATCGTGAAAATGAAGCAAAAGAAATTCAACGAGAGTTAGAACAAGAATATCCTTATATTGAATGGAGCCTTTCTTATTTTGGCGCTGTCATTGGCACACATTTAGGTGAAGGTGCCATCGGTATAGGCTGGTATAAAAAGTAACCGAAAACCAAATCATTTGATTTGGTTTTTTTGCAGGAAAAAACACCTTTTTTTGCGTATATAGATGTGTACGATAAACATGGAAAGGAATGAAGATATGCTTTTTACTGTTAAACAAGAATTGCTAGATCCTGTTCAAGTACCTAGCCCAGCTGCTTTTCCTCTCTCAAAAATCAATACGTGGAGAACTCCACCTTTAAATCCTTCATACCCTTACTCTTTAGGTCTTCAGCGCTCTCTAAGCGGAAAGCAGCTTCTACTAACTCAGACTCCCTATCCTTTATCTCTCATTCATGAACATTATCTAAACGGATATATTTCCTATCAAAAAGCACTTACTCAGAAAGAAAACGGATATAAATGCAACCGGTGTGGAAGTGATAGCCCCTTTTATTTTGCTTCATTTCCATGCAGTAGATGTCACCAGGAGTGCTACTATTGCCGAGCATGTATTGTAATGGGCAAAGTAAGTGAGTGCACACCCTTTATAAACTGGGAAGGCCCAGCAAGCAATGTCCTGCCAAAAAGCAGCGTGATGAATTGGAAAGGAACGCTGTCTAAAGCTCAAGAACGTGCTTCAAATGAACTCATTCAAGCTATAAAAAAGGATGAAGAGCTGTTAATTTGGGCTGTTTGCGGAGCAGGAAAAACGGAAATTTTATTTAAAGGTATTGAATCAGCGTTGAACAGCGGAAAGAAAGTCTGCATTGCTACTCCAAGAACAGATGTGGTTATTGAGTTAAAGCCAAGAATTCAATCGGCATTTCCGGATATATCTGTGCTGGCTATGTATGGAGGCAGCGAAGACCGTTTTCATGAATCCTCTCTTATTATTTCCACGACTCATCAACTTCTGCATTATTATCAAGCATTCGATGTGCTGATTATTGACGAAGTAGATGCATTCCCGTATTCGACAGAGCCTATGCTGCACTATGCTGTTGCAAAAGCAGCTAAACACGCTGCATCAAAGATTTATTTAACAGCGACTCCAAGTGAATCATTAAAAAAAGAAGTTGAGCAAGGAAAAAAACAAGTAGTTAAAATTCCAGCCCGCTATCACCGAATGCTTATTCCTGTTCCTCGGTTTGAATGGTGTGGCAATTGGAAGAAAAAAATGAAAACAGATACTTTGCCTGCTAATGTTGAGAAATGGCTGAAAAAAAGAATAAATGAAGGGAAACAATGCTTTATCTTCGTCCCGCAAATTAAGTGGATTACTCCGATCACAGACATGATTCGAAAGCTGACCGAAAAGGTAGACGGTGTCCATGCTGAAGATTCCCAGCGAAAAGAAAAAGTAATGAAATTTAGAGAAGGACAGCTAGTTATTTTAGTAACGACAACAATATTAGAGCGAGGCGTAACGGTTCCCAACATAGATGTTGCAGTATTGGGAGCAGAAGAAACGATTTTTACTGAAAGTGCTCTGGTCCAAATTTCAGGAAGAGTAGGGAGGAGCGCTCAATTTCCAACAGGAGACGTGGTCTTTTTTCATTATGGGCAGTCTTTGTCTATGCGAAAAGCAAAAGAACATATTGAATATATGAATGCTCTAGCTTATAAGGAAGGGCTGATTGATCAATGACAATATGTCTGATTTGTTTTGAACCTCTTGTCTTTTCTTTCGATTGGAGGTCATTGTTAAAACCTTCTTCAACGGACAGGATTTGCGCTGTTTGCTTGCAAAGATGTCCCATCATCACCAGCAGCATTTGCAGGGGATGCGGCCGTTCTCTTGCAGACCTGGCTCCTTCTCATTATGAGCTAGACACATGTATGGACTGTCAGAAATGGAATGATGCTTCTTTTTTTAACCGTTCTCTTTATACGTACAATGATTTTATGCAAAGCATAATAGAACGTTTTAAATTTCAAGGAGATTATGAAATTATCCAAGCATTCAAAGAGCAGTGGTATAAGTTCTATAAAAAAGAATGTAATCCAAAAGCTATACTAGTTCCTATACCTTTAACGGACGAGAGATTATATGAGAGAGGGTTTAACCAATCTTTAGCGCTAGCTGAACTGATCAGTGACAACATAGAAATGCCTCTTGTTCGCTGTTCAGGAACAAAGCAATCAAAAAAAAATAGGCGAAGTCGGCTGGCAGAAAGGCTGGAATTTAAAGTAGTCGATTCCTCAATGGTTACGAATCAAGAATTTCTCTTGATTGATGACATTTATACAACAGGAGCAACCGTGCGCCAAGCGGCAAATTGCTTGCAGGAAGCTGGTGCACGTTCAGTTCGTTCGCTCACTTTAATTCGTGCATGAAGATGTATAATTTAAAACTTTGACCGATAGTAAAATAAAAAACAAATGAGGAGTTTCGAATATGGGAACGTTAGATAATTGCAGGGAATGCGGTCATTTATTTGTAAAAAATGGATCAATAAACATATGTAAATCGTGTTTTGATAAAGAAGAAGCTCTGTTTCAACGTGTTTCTTCATTCTTGAAGAAAAGAGCAAATCGTACAGCAACGACTCACGAAGTGATGAAAGAAACGGGCGTTTCAGATTCGTTAATTCATCAATTTATTCGACAAGGTCGCTTAGTGCTAACTAATTTTCCAAACATAAGCTATCCATGCATGCAATGCAATGCTCAGATTCGAGAAGGGAAACTTTGCTATTCATGCTCTCAAGAAATTAAACATGGGTTAGAAAAGCATAACCGTGAGATGATTCGTTCAAATGAAGAGCCGACGCGTCCCACCTATCGTTCTAACGAAAGGAAAAAAGAGTAAAAGTATGCTGAGTGTTTGCAGGTTCTCTATCTATAGACCTATGTTTAAGGAGGACTGTGAAAATGGTCTCAACTTCCTTGCCGATGCTAAAGGTTTAGATGGAAATTCCGATATAATGAATAGAGATAACGGATACAAATATAAAAAGAGGTGAGAGAGATGAAGATTAACCCATCGAACTTATTTGGAATAAATCCGTACAAAAAACAATCAGAAAAAACAGAACAGGTCTCTAAAAAGAATCCACAAGATCAGATTCATATTTCATCTGAGGCGAAGAAACTTCAGGGAAATGAACCATCTCCAGAAAGACTTGAAAAATTAGAGAAACTAAAACAGCAAATTAACAGCGGAACGTACGAAATTAACGGAAAAGAAATTGCTAAAAGTATTGTAGATTTCTATAAAAAATAAAAGGACTGACATTGATTGAACGTGCAAGAAATTCAAACGATACTAGAAAAACAAGTAACGCTTCACAAAAGTTTGTCTGTCATTGTTAAAGAGAAAACGAATTTCATTATTAACCAGGATGTAAAGGCATTGACGGCTTCTTTGCAAAAAGAGCAATCTCATATAGCTGCTATTTCTGCACTGGAAACAAAACGTATAGAAGTGATGGAAAAAAGAGGAAATGCTGCTCGCTCCATTGAAGAAATAGCAGGCTCATTCTCTGAATACTCCATCTTGATACCCTTTCAAAAACAACTAATAGATATAATTCAAGATATAAAGTATGCAAATGACTTGAACAATCAGCTGCTTACACAGTCTTTGCAGCTGATTCATACCGAACTAGACCTTCTTGTTCCATCGAAACGAGAGGATTCGTTCAATTACACAAAAACAAATAATAGATCGTTTCAGTCCAACTCTATTTTTAATTCGAAGGCATAAAGAACGGAGGAAAGCAGAATGAGTTCAACATTTCATGGTTTGCAGGTGGCTAAACGAGGAATGGATGCCCAACAAGCGGCTCTTTACACGATTGGCCATAACGTATCTAATGCAAATACGCCGGGCTATACGCGTCAGCGAGTAAGTTTAGAAACGTTCCCAGCTTATCCAGCCCCAGGGATGAATCAGACTGGAACTGCGGGTCAAATAGGAATGGGAGTAGAAGCCAGCACGGTAGAGCGAATACGGGATACATTTTTAGATACTCAGTATCGAGATGAAACCATTAAAGTGGGGTATTGGGATGCACGCGCTGGTGCTCTTGAAAAAATGGAGGAAATTATGAATGAACCTACTGAAGATGGACTTTCAGCTGTTTTTAATCAATTTTTTGAGTCCATTCAAGATGTAGCTTCACACCCTTCTGAAGCAGGAGCCAGGTCTGTTATGATTGAACGAGCTGAAGCAGTAGGCGATACCTTCTCTTATTTATCTACTTCTCTAAAAACGATTCAAGGTGATTTACAAAACGAGCGTGACGTAGCCGTAACACAAGTGAATTCTTTGCTAGAGCAAATAAATAACGTGAACCAACAAATACAAAAGGTAGAACCGAATGGCTATTTGCCTAATGATTTGTATGATGAAAGAGATCGGTTGCTAGATGAGATCTCTAAATTTATGCCGGTTTCTTTAGAGTATACAAAAAGCAGCGGGAACGCTTCTGCAACGTCAGAAGGAGTGGTAACAGTTCAGCTTCAAGCGTCTCAAGGGCCTATTACTCTTTTAGATGGGAAAACTCATCAAGTAAATGCCATCAGTTTGGCAACAAATCAAGATTCCTATGTGACGGAAATTCATATAGGGGATGAGATACGGAACCCTGAGTCATTTCCTCAAGGAAAACTTAAAGGGTTAATTGAGGCTTCTGGATATATAGATAATAGTGGTAATAAAACAGGTGTTTACGCTTCAATGATTGATGATTTAGATGAAATGGCATATGAGTTTGTGAACTGGTTTAATGATAAGCACCAACAAGGTGTCACGCTAGATGGTGAAACTGGTATGTCCTTTTTTAATGAGATTTCTCAGAGAGAAGGGGCTGCAACTGAAATTGTTATTGCTGATAAAATTAAACAAAACACAAACAATATTGCTGCTGCTTCGGCCTCCTCTGGAGATGATGGAACTGGCCGCAAAGGAGATGGACAAAATGCTCAGCTATTGTCTCAATTTCGTCAAAAGGTGCTTATTAATTCCGGGAATCAAGCTGTTTCCCTAGATGGCTTTTATCAATCTGTTATTGGCCAAATGTCAGTAGATGCCCAACAAGCCACCCGCTTAAAAAGTAATTCAGAAACCCTTCAGGGAGCTGTAGAGCAAAGGCGACAGTCTATCAGTGCAGTTTCATTAGATGAAGAGATGACCAATATGATTCAGTTTCAGCATGCTTATAACGCTAGTGCCCGTATGGTGACTATGATTGATGAAATGCTTGATAAAATTGTAAACGGTCTTGGAACTGGAGGAAGGTAAAGATGCGCGTCACACAAGGAATGTTAGCGGCTAATTCGTTAAAACAGATTAGCAATAGCTATAATAAGCTGGAAACACTTCAAAACCAATTATCAACGGGAAAGAAAATTACTCGTCCTTCCGATGACCCGGTAGTGGCTACTAAAGGAATGGCTTATCGTTCGAATCTTTCTGAAGTAAATCAATATAAACGTAATTTAACAGAGGCACAGTCTTGGTTTGATAGTTCAGAATCAGGACTTGAACAAGTCAACTCCATTCTTCAGCGCACTAAAGAGCTGGTCGTGCAAGGGTTAAACGGTACGAATGAAAGTGATGACCGCCAAGCGATTGCACGTGAAATTGAACAGTTAAAGCTGGATTATATGCAAGTAGGCAATACGCAGGTGGCAGGAAACTATATCTTTAACGGTGTAAATGTAGGAGCAGCGCCTATAAGTGAGAGTGCAAGCGGTATAATAGAATCGAACATTAACCTGGATCCTTTTTCAGTTGAAGTATCAAAAGGTATCCAGCTGAGAGTCAATATTCATCCTGAAAACATTTTTGGACAAGGTGCATTCGACTTAATGAACAATGTTCAAACAGCCTTTGAACAAAACGATGTCAACTCACTAAAAGATCTCTCTACACAGGTAGATACGCAGCTGTCTACGCTATTAGCAGAGCGATCTGAATTGGGAGCAAGGAGCAATCGGCTTGAGCTGATCGAAAACCGCCTTGATTCACAGGAAATTACAGCTACTAAGATGCTTTCAAATAATGAAGATGCAGATATTGAAAAAGTCATTACGGATTTAACCGTACAAGAAAGCGTGCATCGTGCTGCTTTAGGAGTAGGGGCTCAAATTATTCAGCCTACGCTGCTAGATTTCTTGCGTTAAAAAGTTCCTTCTAAACAGAAGGAGCTTTTTTACAATGAAAAAAGATAACAAGAAAAAATCAATTAGCAAAGGTGTGATGAGATGAAAATTTCAACAAGCTACCATGGAGATATAGAAATAGATAATCAGCAAACACTGACATTCAATCAAGGGATTCCAGGTTTTTTGGAAGAAACTGAATTCGTTATTTTACCACTTCCCGAAGCCGAAGCTTTCCAAGTTCTGCAGTCTATTCAAACCAAAGAATTAGCTTTTATTATCACGGATCCATTTCAGTTTTTTTTAGATTATGATTTTCAACTAGAACCTCAGGAAATCGAAAAGCTTCAATTACAACAAGCGGAAGATGCAGCTGTTTACGTATTGCTTACGATGTCAGATTCTGTGGAAAATATAACGGCTAATTTGCAGGCTCCTGTTATTATTAATACAAAGCAACAGCTTGCTAAGCAAGTGATTTTAATGAATACAGCTTACGAAACGAAGCACAGGTTATTTGAGTAAGAGGAATAGATAAGGAGTGAGTCCATGCTTGTTTTAACACGAAAGTTAAATGAAACAATCAAAATAGGTGATGAAATTGAAGTGACCGTCCTTGCAGTTAATGGTGATCAAGTAAAGTTAGGAATTCAAGCTCCAAAGTCTGTAGATATTCATAGACAAGAGATTTATGAAGAAATACGTAACGAAAATAAAAGTGCTTCTCAAATTACATTACATGCTATTGATATGCTAAAACAATTACCAAAAAAGAAATAAAACGATCAGTTAGAAAATAATCAAAAATATACGGTATAAATAATATCTAAATCGGGAAAGATAAACATATAGTATTCCCCACTATGTCTTAAGCCTTTCTCTTCAAGAGAAAGGCTTCTTTTTTATCAAAAAAATTAAACTGAATTTCTGTTTTTTTCCTTTTTATCGTGTATCATTAAATTTATTAAGTATAATTCAAATAAATTTAACAAAAGAGGAGAAGAGTAAATGAGTGATGTTCAAGAGTATCATGATTTATTAAAAGAAGCAGAAGATGTGGTTGTCAGCGCTTTAGCTGATACGATGGATTTATATGGGGTCACACCTTCAGTAGGAAGGCTGTATGGCATGCTTTATTTTATGGATGAGCCGGTTACGTTAGATCAAATGAGTGAAGAATTGGGTATGAGTAAACCAACGATGAGTACATCCATTCGTTCACTGCAAAATATTGATATGGTCCACAAAGTGTGGAAAAAAGGTGTTCGAAAAGACTTATATGAAGCAGAAAAAGATTTTTCTAAGTCCTTTTTTTCATTTTTCTGTAAGAAGTGGCAAAGAGAAATTTCAGTTAATTTAGAGGCAATCGAAGAAGCGGAAAACAAGCTGCAGCTTCTCTTAAATGATGAAGATGTGCCTGAGGAGATCACAGTAAAAGCAAAGCGTAATTTAGCGCAGATTATAGAGTCCAAACATTATTATCATTTCTTGAAAAAAGTAGTGAAAGTTTTTGACGACCGAAGAATCATCGATATTTTAAATGAAGAATTAGCGAAAGAGTAAATAAAAAAGGCTGTTGAAAAATCAACAGCCTTTTTATCATTTTTATACGGTTAATGGTGTAGCTTCAAAACAGCGGTTATAAATCCATTCGTAACTTTTTACAGTTAAATCACGAGGGTTACCAACCGTTTGTGGATCATTAAATGCTTCTTGAGCTAAGCGAGAAACTGCTTCTTTTGGAACACCTTGTTCTTCTAAAGAAGGGATTTGTACATCTTTAACTAGTTGATATACTTCACGAACAGCTGCTTGAGCTGCTTCTTCAAGCGTTAATTCATGTGTATTAACTCCTAAAGCTTGAGCTATGCGCGCAAATTTTTCAGGCTCGCCCATCCAGTTATATTCCATTACAGGACCTAGCATAGCTGCTACGCAAGGGCCATGGGCAATTGGATAAATGCCTCCTAATGTTTGTGCCATCGCGTGAGCTGCTCCTGCAGATTCACTTCCATATGAAAGGCCAGCAAGCATAGCTGCATGCGCCATTCCATAGCGTGCTTCGATGTCCTGTCCATTTGCAACTGCACGTCGTAAGTATTTTCCAACGTACTCAATAGCCAATAAAGCAACAGAGTCTGTCATTGGTTGTGCAAAGTGACATGTATAACATTCAATTGCATGAGCTAATGCGTCAATTCCTGTACCGGCCGTAATATGTGAAGGCATAGATACGTGCAGTTCTGGATCAATAATTGTTAAGTGAGCAGCAATTAAAGGTCCACCTGTATTAAACTTAAACTCACGAACAGGATCTGTAATGACAGCCCATTGTGTGACTTCACTTCCTGTACCCGCAGTTGTAGGAATAGTTGTTAAAGGAGGGATACGTTTTGTTAAAGGTTTTTTTCCTTCAGCTGCTTCATAATCTAAGACGGGAGCATTATGAGCTACTTCTACACCAATAGCTTTTGCCGTATCCATTGAGCTTCCGCCTCCAACAGCTACTAGTCCGTTGCATTCATTTTCTTTGTACATTTTTGTGCCGTCTGCTACTACGTGAATAGAAGGGTTGGCTTCTACTTGGTCAAATAAAACAACGTCTACGTCCGCTTCTTTTAAACTAGCGATTACAGGGTCTGCTAAACCTACTTTTTTTACACCAGGATCTGTTACTAGTAAAACCTTAGATACACCTAGGTTTTTTACTTCTTCTCCAGTATGCTTAACAGCACCAATTCCATGTTTTACAACCGTTGGCATCTCAAAACTTTTTAAACGTTCCATTCTTTCAAATCGCATAAACATCTTTACATTCCCCCTTGAATTTTATTGAAACCAGCGCATTGGCTGTGGATTTGTATTCGTATAAATATGTTTAATTTCCGTATATTCTTCTAGCCCAATGTGGCTAAGCTCTCTTCCAATCCCAGATTGCTTATATCCTCCCCAAGGAGCCTGCGGGAAGTAGGGATGATAATCGTTAATCCAAGTTGTTCCCATACGGAGGGCTTTCACTACACGTTCAGCTCGATTCATATCGCTTGTCCAAACAGCTCCAGCTAATCCATAGATTGTATCGTTAGCAAGTGCGACTGCTTCTTCTTCAGTGCTGAAGCGCTCAATTGTCATAATCGGACCGAATGACTCTTCTTGGACAACTTTCATATCTCCATGACAGTCTGTAAAAATAGTTGGTTCAATGAATAAACCTTTTTGTAAAGACTCTTGAGTTGGACGCTTGCCTCCTAAAACAAGAGAAGCACCTTCTTGTTTGCCAAGCTCAATATAATGTTCCACTTTAGCTAGATGTTCTTTTGAGATAACGGGTCCCATTTGAGTGGCTTCGTGCATGCCGTCCCCTAGCTTAATTTTTTTTGCTTGTTCAATAACCGCTGCAACAAATTTATCGTGAATATCATCTTGAACGAGTAATCTCGCACCAGCTGAACAAACTTGACCAGCATGAAAGAAGACCGCATTTAATGCATAGTCAACCGCAGTGTCAAAGTCAGCGTCAGCAAAGACGATATTCGGATTTTTCCCACCGAGTTCAAGAGCGATTTTTTTGAAGTTGCCTGCGGCAGCCTGCATGACTTTACGTCCAGATACACCGCCACCTGTAAAGGAAACTAAATCTACTAAGTGACTTTCTGCCATTTCTTGTCCAACCGTCGCACCCGGGCCGAGTACAATGTTAATGACGCCTGCTGGAAAGCCAACTCTTTCAAAAATTTTCATCATATGAATAGTTGTTAAAGGGGTGATTTCGCTTGGTTTAATAACAATTGTATTCCCAGCAGCAAGTGCCGGAGCCAATTTCCAAGAGGCTTGCAATAAAGGGTAATTCCAAGGAGTAATTTGGCTGCATACACCTACAGGTTCGCGGACAACGCGGCTAACAGAATCGGGATTAGGTGACTCAATCATTTGTCCACCATCTTTATCTGCTAAGCCAGCATAGTATTGAAAGACATCAGCAATCCCATCCATGTCTGCCAGGCTTTCAACGAGGGTTTTTCCAGTATTTAAGGTTTCAAGTTTAGCGAGTTCTTCACGATCATTACGAATTTCTTCCGCTACTTTAAATAGTAAAGAACCTCTTTGGGCCGCTGTAAATTTAGACCATTCACCTGCATCAAAAGCTTTTCTAGCTGCTTCAATAGCTTCTACAGTATCAGCACGATTTCCTTCTGTAACGACAGCGATAACCTCTTGATTAAAGGGGTTTATAATCTCTCTTTTTTCGCCGCTGCGTGCTTCAACCCATTGGCCGTTTATGTGCATTTTCTCAAGCGTAAGTGTTTGTTCCAATAGCATCGACCTCCAAATAATAGAATTTGTTAAATTTATATTTAACGTTCTTAACAATTCGAATTATAGCATCGGCTATTTAATTTAGTCAAATACAAAAACTTTAAATGTTCTGAATTTAAATTGATTTTCTTCTCTATTAAGAACTTATTATTCGGATATTAAGAAAAAATTTAACAAAAAGTAATTAAAAAATACTGATTGCTATGCCCCTTGATACAAAAGGTTTTTTTATGTATGAGCTATGAGAATATTATTCTTTTTTATATGAAAACACTTAAACTTTTTTGACAATATCCTAAACATTCAGATATATTAACCATAGTACGATATCTGCTTGCATACAAACCTTGAGAAACAAAGGATTTTGAATGTAGAAATTAAGAAAGGAGTTTAGAGAGAGGATGAAAACAATTATGAGTTTTTAGCGAAATAATAAAATAAGTCAATTTAAATTATTTTAATATAATTATATAAACGTAATTTCTCCCCTTCGTATTGGTATTTATAATCCAACTATTTATATTTTATTCTAAAAAAATCTATTTTTAGGTTTAATTGTATGCTGGTAGGAAAAAGGAATAGAGGACAATTATGTCTTTAGATTTCTTTATCAATTTAAAGGATGTGAGACGATGCAAAATGCTAAAAAGCCATTTCGTTCAGACACACAACAAGCCAGGCCTGAAAAGTCGAATGAGACTTCTGACTTTTCAGGGAAATCAAACAGGAACAACCGTCTACTAACCCCCTTATGGACAACTATTATAGGATTTTCCATCTTTATGGTTGTCGCATTTATCTATTCTCTCTATAATCCAGATCTCTATTGGCCAGGCCTCATTTTAATGTTCATTATGTATGGTGTTATTTATTTTATTGGTGCTCGAGCCGCTGCAAGTAAAAAAGGAAAATCAGATGATATGCTTGTTGCAGGAAGATCTATGCCGCTATGGATTTCAATGTTCACAATGACCGCTACTTGGGTAGGTGGAGGGTATATTGCTGGAACGGCCGAAACCGTTTATTCCTCAGGGCTGACTTGGACCCAAGCACCATGGTGTTATTCAATCAGCTTAATTTTAGGCGGTATCTTTTTTGCTAGAAAGATGAGAAGGTTTGAGTTTATGACAATGCTCGATCCTCTAGAATCTCGTTTCGGTAAGAAAATGGCTACGGTTCTTTATTTTCCAGCTATACTAGGAGAGCTGTTTTGGAGCGCAGCTATCTTAACTGCTTTAGGAACAACATTCGGTGTGATTTTAGGCCTCAGTTTTTCAATTTCCATCATTCTTTCCGCACTTATTGCCATTGCATACACCGTGATCGGCGGCTTGTGGGCAGTAGCACATACCGATATCTTACAGCTTTCTATTATGTTTTTAGGATTATTTCTGGTGCTTCCCTTTGCATTTTCGAATACGGGAGGGGTGGGAGCCGTTTTTTCTACTTATTCAGAAGGTATGACTGGTTCTCTTCATTTATTTCCTCCACTAAAAGGCTGGGAAGATCCAAAATGGGGAAATACATATTGGCAATGGTGGGATAGCACATTTTTACTTATTTTTGGTGGCATTCCATGGCAAATTTATTTTCAGCGCGTGTTATCTGCTAAAAATGAAAAAGCAGCAATGTGGCTATCTATTACAGCCGGCATCTTTTGCGCGTTAGCGGCCTTACCTCCAACTTTAATAGGGATGATAGGTTATAGTGCAGACTGGGCTTCATTTGGAGCGTCAAGCCCTGAGAGCGCGTCTATGATTTTAACATACGTATTTAAATATCTAACGCCTGATTTAGTAGGAGCGATTGCGCTTGGAGGACTAGCTGCTGCCGTCATGGCTGCAGTAGCGGCTTCGTTACTTTCAGCTTCGGGGATGGCAGCCTGGAACGTGTATCGTCCGATTGTAAAACCAAATGCGACACAGGCGCAGTTAGATAAAGTTATTAAACGTTCTATCATTATCATTGGCACGGGAGCAACTCTAATTGCTTTAAACTCTGAGAGTGTCTACTCTTTATGGTATTTATCAGGGGACCTCGTGTATTGCATACTTTTTCCGCAGTTGGTTTGTGCTTTATTCTTTAAAGGAGCTAACTGGTACGGATCTTTGGCTGGGTTTATTGTGTCTCTTGTTCTTCGAATCGGTGGAGGAGAACCGCTGCTTCATTTAAAAGCGCTGCTTCCATATCCGATGATTGAAGACGGAGTGGTCATGTTTCCGTTTCGTACATTTGCGATGATAGGCGGGTTGTTAACTATTTTTATCGTTTCTTACGCGACGCGACGTATTTGCCCTCCTCAGCCGCTTCGAAATCTTCATCGTGACATATCGGTTGAGAAATAATCAAAAGAGGCTGGGACAAAAGTATTTTCGTTATAAAAAGATCCGAACGATGAATCGAGATTCTTAATAGAGAATCCAAATCGTTCGGATTTTTTCATATTTATAGTGAATATAAGTTTCATGTATGTAGATGCTTCTAGCTGTTGATTGGAGGGCAAGGCGAAAACTTTTGCAGAAAGCGAGCCTTGCACAAAAATCGACAGCGGTGTAACAAGCAGTCCAGCTCATTGATCCCATTTGTTCGTCTTTAGAGTAGATTAATTTAGTTATGTCTTAATCTCTGTGTTATAAAAAACAAAATAAAAAAAGCCGCAGATGCGGCTTTTTTATTTTGCAATATTTTCTGACTCGGAAAATTGATCGTCAGGTCGCTTGTTGTTTGTTTTTTTGATGAACGAGTATGAAAGAAGAACCACAGCGGTTAATCCAAGGGTTAAGAAAAACTGTGAGCGCATCGAATCAATAAATGCCATTGATAAGAAGATCACGGTAATAACAGCAATTGTTACGTATGTTAAATACGGGAACAACCACATTTTCATCCCTTTAATTGGCTGGTTGGCTCGATTCATTTTCTTACGCAGGCGTAAGTGAGAAATAGCGATAGCTAAATATACAATAAGAGCAATGGCTCCTGATGCATTAACTAAGAATAAAAAGAGTTTATCCGGCGAAACGAAGCTAAAGATAGCACATACATATGCGGCAGCTGTGCTAATCCATACAGCTCTTGCCGGCACGCCTGATTTGCTTACTTTTGCTAAAGCGCGAGGAGCTTGTCCTTTTTCAGCTAATGATAAAATCATTCGTGAGTTCGTATACAAAGCAGAGTTCAAGCAAGACAAAACGGATACTAATACGACTAAATTCATAATTTGTGCAGCAGCTGGAATATTGACCATTTCTAACATTGTTACATATGGACTTTTTAGTAAATCAGCTGAGTTCCAAGGTAAAAGAGTTACTAAAATAGCAACTGAACCAATATAGAAAATTAAAATTCGCCATACGACACTGCGAATAGCAGTTGTGATAGCTTTTGCTGGATTTTCTGATTCACTAGCTGCAATAGCCGCAATTTCAGCTCCAAAATAAGAGAAAATAACGGTAATAACTCCTAAAAAGATAGAGTTCGTACCTTTTGGCATAAAGCCTCCGTGGCCCGTTAAATTAGCTAGGCCAGGTGAAGATGTACCTGGGATCAATCCGAAAATAATAGCTAAACCGATTCCCATAAAAGCAACGATTGCCACAATTTTAATCATAGCAAACCAATATTCAAATTCTCCAAATGATTTGACAGAGAACAAGTTTGTTAAAGTTAATGCAAAGGTTAAGATTAAGCTTAAAAGCCAAATTGGTACGGAAGGGAGCCATTCATGAACAATTGCTCCTCCTGCAGTGGCTTCAATCGCAATTACAATTAGCCAGAAAAACCAGTAAAGCCATCCAACAGCATAACCTGCCCACGCGCCAATTCCTTGCTGAGCATATGTTGCGAATGAGCCTTTATCTGGGTTTACCATAGCCATTTCACCGAGCATACGCATCAATAGAACGACTAGCAGTCCGGCTGCTGCATATGAAACTACTGCTGCTGGGCCTGTTGCGTTAATAACGGATCCGCTTCCTACAAACAAGCCGGCTCCGATAATACCTGCAATGGAAATCATGGAAACGTGACGTTGCTTTAACTTTCCGTGTGATTCTGTTTTGTTTCCCATCGTATTCACTCCTTTAAAATTATCGAAAGACTATTAGAAAATAAAGTAAATTCTGAAAATATAAATAGAAATTCCTCCCCTTACCTTTATAATAAGCAAGAAGTGTGCCAATTATCAAATTCCTATAAAAATCGACTTTAAGTTACTAAAATTGACGTATTTTAAGTCAAAAAAGACTTGATTTATTCACGATAGACTTATTTCCCGTTTGGGATGTCGGGTATATACGTACATTTTATACAAGTTTTCGACATACATCTTATTTATCTTGTATGATAAAAGAGAAATCGGTATTATATTCCAAGAAGAATGTTTGAGAGGGTGCGTGTGTTTGAGAAAATTTATAGCTGTTATTTTTCTATTTATTATCCTTTTAGTTGGGGTGTATTTTTTCATTAGTCCAGTCAGAAATATTGAAAAACTTGATCAGACTGCTTCATTATCTTCACTGGCACAAGAAAAGTCCGCTCATGCGACGTCGCTAGAACTGAACGGAGGCTCTCCTGTTTTAGGATACCGATTAAGCGAGAGCGATGTTAATGATTATTTGCGCAGCTACCTTTACGAAAATGATAAAACGGTTGACGGAGCAGAAGCCGAGTTGCTTCCAGAACATATAAAATTTTATATTAATAAACATGTAGTATCTTTTATGGAATCACAGTTTGTAGTTGACGTAACACCAAATGCCGAAAATGGAAAGCTTGTTTTAAAGGTGAATAGCGTGCATCTAGGAAGAATGCCGCTTCCGATGTCTCTTGTATGGGATCGCTTAAATATTGATAAGGCTTCTGATGTCACGGTCGATAAAGAAATGAATGAAATTACTCTGCTCAATAATTTGCCAGATTCCATTTCGTTTGAGCAAGCAGATACAACGGATGAATATATAAATTTATCTGCCTCTGTAACCATTGATTCGTTACGAGATATTATAAATCTAGCGCCGTACCTTATTCCTAAGGATATTCAAAGAAATTTATCCCAGAAACTGAACTTGTTTGGCCAATAATAAAAAGCTCACTTATTATAGAAAAATAAGTGAGCTTTTTCTATCTTGCACCATTTGACCTATGAAAAAAATGTTTGTTTTACCGATACAAAATAAAGAAGTGTTGAACCTATGAACGAATAAGAAAATCCGAAAAAATGTACTCATATTTTATGGCTAACAGTTGATGAATAGATGAATAAAAAACGGTGGTGATGCTAAGTGGTAAGAGTAAGTGGGTTAGTAAGCGGAATGGATATTGATCAAATCGTTAGTGATTTAATGAAGGCTGAACGAATGCCTATCGATAAAATGAAAAAACAAAAGCAAACGTTAGAGTGGCAGCGAGATGATTATCGCTCAATGAACTTGCTGTTATCAGACTTTAATAATCTCGCTTTTAATATGACCTTGCAGTCTTCTTATTCGTCTAAAACGGTATCTTCAGCAGATGAAACGAAAGTAAAAGCAGCAGCTACTTCCTCAGCAGCAAATGCTTCTTATACTCTTTCAAACGTGACAATGGCGACTGCTGCGCAGAGTATTAGCGTTAACAGTATTGCTTCTAGTATTGATCCGACGAAAAGCTTGTGGTCTCAACGGGATTCGATGGGAACAGGAGTGTGGACTAAAAAAACAATTGATCAAGCTGCTATAGCGTTAAGTGCTAATACTAGTACAGTAAAACTAGCCAAAGGGTCTCTTTCTGAAGGGAATACTCTGCAGTCTATCTCTGTTACCACCGGAGGTGTGACTAACAGTTATAGCGTGAGAATAGGAACTGAGGCAGGAACAGTAGATCCTAATGAAGTATTTATTAACGCAGACACAGGGGAAATGACGTTTGGTACCACGTTAACAAGCGGAAGCACAATTGAAGCGTTCTCGTATCAGCAAAATGTATTGAACTTTTCTATTACAACTTATGACAGCAATGGAAAAGCCACAGGAGACGGTCCAAACGGCAGCAGTGAATTTGAATTTGATGGTTCTACATCCTTAAACACGATTCTTACACAAATCAGCAATTCAAAAGTAGGCATTTCAGCCTTTTTCGATGAAGGAACGAATAAAGTTGTCATGACTCGTAAAGATACGGGAGATTTATCTTCGGCTGATAGTTTGGATGGTTCAAGTGGTTCAAACATGGTTTTTTCAGGAGGATTTTTGACGGGCTTTTTACAGCTCGCTGGTGATGCCAAAGGAACAGACGCAAAATTTACGCTGAACGGTCTAGAAACAACTCGTAAGTCCAATACATTTACAACGGGAGGCGTTACCTATACCCTTCAAAACAATTTCACAGGAGATGTGCGCGTTAACGTAAGCAATGATACGCAAAAAGTATTTGATACAATTAAAGATTTCGTGACCAAATACAATGAACTGATTGAGAAAATTAATGGAAAGATTACGGAAGAAAGAGACCGGAACTATCAGCCTTTGACTGATGAAGAAAGAGAAAAACTAACGGATAAACAAGCTGAGCAGTGGGATGATAAGGCGAAAAGCGGTTTGTTAAAAGGAGACTCAATTCTATCAAGCGGCCTAAACCAAATGCGTTCCAACTGGTATGCCTCTGTATCAGGAGTGAGCGGAGCATTTTCGCAGCTAACCGACATCGGTATTTCAACTAGTGCAAACTATAGCGATCGAGGCAAGCTAGTCATAGAAGGTGACGGAACTAAATTAAAAGAAGCAATTGAAAAAGATCCGCAGTCTGTCATGGATTTATTTATGAAAAGTGGAAGTACAACAAGTGAAAAAGGGATTGTACGACGTTTACGGGATACGATTACTCAAACCGTATCCAAAGTTGAGCAGCGCGCTGGCCGTTCAACATGGACAAGTGAACAATTTTTGCTTGGGCGGAATTTAAAAAGCGTAAACAGCCAAATTACTAGTTTTGAAAGCAGGCTCACACAGGTAGAGGACCGGTATTATCGGCAGTTTACAGCAATGGAAAAAGCCATTCAAAATGCAAATGCTCAAAGCGCGCAGTTATCGCAATATTTTAGTTAAGAAGGAGTGAACGTTTATGGCAGCAAATAATCCATATCAAGCGTATCAGCAAGGAGCTGTTCAGACTGCTTCTCCAGGAGAGTTAACGCTTATGCTGTATAACGGGTGTTTAAAATTTATCAAACTTGCACGAACAGGCATACAGGAAAAAAATATTGAGCTGAAAAATACGAATCTGTTAAAAGCACAAAATATTATTCAAGAATTAATGATTACCCTTGATACAAACGTGCAAGTTGCTAAGTCTATGATGGCTATGTATGACTATATTAACCAGTGTTTAATTGAAGCAAATACAAAAAATGACACAGCAAGCTTGGATGAAGCCGAACAATATGTAACAGAATTCCGCGATACGTGGAAGCAAGTTGTGCAGCTTCACCGCCAGCAAGTCCATGGAAGCGGCGGTCAAGCATAAATATGATTAACGACCTATATCAGCTAACGGATGAGATTTATCGGCTTATTCAAACATTTTGTGACAAAAATCGAGAAGAAGGCATTCAAAAGTTAGAGTATCTTCTATTAAAAAGACGTGACCTCATAGAGAAACTGCCGCCAAAAAATAGGGATAATGAATCGATGGGTAAGAAAATTGTCGAAATGAATAAGGAAATTGATCAAAAGCTCATCTTAATTCGGCATCAAATTATGGTAGATCTCCGTTTGCTAAAAGCGAAAAAAAAGCATAATAACAGCTATGTAAACCCTTACGAAACAAAAACGTTTGATGGGATGTTTTACGATAAAAAAAATTAATTCTGCGTAAAAAAATACAACCCTTCTTCTTATGGAGAAGGTCTATTTTTTTGGTTTTTTCATAAACTTTTCTCAGGTTCCATAAATTTTCACTAAATTTTCAAAAAAATTTAATAGTTTAGGAAGGGATTGTGTCGGGTATTGTAGAATTGTAGAGGTATAGCAATGGATTAAAGGAGGAGTTCGAACATGATGTATAACATTCGCGGTGAAAACATTGAGGTGACTCCAGCAATTAGGGAATACGTAGAGAAAAAGCTTGGTAAGTTAGAGCGTTATTTCGACGAAACACCAACTGCTGACGTAAATGTAAACTTAAAAGTCTACAATAACGATCAAAAAATAGAAGTCACAATCCCAATGAATGATCTCGTATTGAGAGCTGAAGAGACACACAGTGATTTATACGCAGCTGTCGATCTTGTCCTAGATAAATTAGAGCGTCAAATTCGTAAACATAAAACAAAAGTAAATCGAAAAATGCGTGAAAAAGGCGCTGAGAAGTATCTGTTCGCAGCATTAGAAAGCGAAGCGAACGTAGCTGTTGCAACTGAAGAAGATGAATTAGAGCTAGTTCGTACAAAACGATTTAATTTAAAACCAATGGATAGCGAAGAGGCTATTTTGCAAATGAATATGTTAGGGCATAGTTTCTTTGTATTTACAAACGCTGAGACCAACATTACAAACGTTGTATATCGAAGAAAAGATGGACGATATGGATTGATTGAACCAAACTAAGATTATAGGCTCTCTTAAACAAGAGCAGTAAAGTAAAAGCAGCGTGCCTCCGCACGCTGCTTTTTAGCTGCTTAAAAAAATAGTTCCATCACTACATAGCGCGTAGAAGATTTGGTGAATACACGCGTGGTTTCTTTCATGTTGAACACCTTATAAAAAGAGACTTTATTTTCTCGTGCGTTACACCAGATCTTTCTTACCCCAAGGTTCTTAGCTTTGAGAAAAACCTCCTCTAGTAGACGACTGCCATATCCTTTTCCTTGTTCATCTTTGAGAGTAGCAAATTTTCGAAATTGAGCTTCATCCCCTGTTATAAATAAAGAAACAACTGATTTTAACTCTCCTTCTTCAAACAGTCCATAGTGAATGCCTGATGGATCATCTTTCAGCTGAATATAACTGAAATCTTTATCAGGCCACATGACGGTATGTCGGACTTTCCAAGCTTGTTCTTTTGTAATCGATTGAACGTTCATTCTACATTCCCCTTTTTTATTGTAAGAGTGAGGAAGGGGAAATCACAATAGAAAATAACTCGTTAATAGAGTAGTACTCGTAAAGAGACAGACGAAAAAGGGTACAAGTTGCTACTTGTTTAGCTGCAATGTTACAATTTTACTCAGAATGTTTTATAATGAAAGATACAGATATGAATGAAAATAGTATAAAATGTACTGATTATAAATAGAGGAGCGTTTTAATATGCTTGGATTATTTAAAAAAGTGTTTGACGGCAATCAACGTCAAATCGGCCGTTTAGAAAAAATGGCGGACCAAATTGATGCGTTAGGTCCTGAAATTGCGTCTTTAACGGACGATCAGCTTCGTGAAAAAACAGCTGAATTTCAACAACGCTACCAAAATGGCGAATCGCTCGATAACCTATTAGATGAAGCTTTTGCGGTTGTACGTGAAGCAGCGAAACGTGTGTTAGGCATGTATCCGTACAAAGTTCAGTTAATGGGGGGTATTTCTCTGCATGAAGGGAATATCTCGGAAATGAAAACGGGTGAAGGTAAAACGTTGACAGCTACTATGCCTGTGTACTTAAACGCTATTACAGGAAAAGGTGTACATGTAGTAACAGTCAATGAATACTTAGCGAGCCGTGATGCTAGTGAAATGGGTCGTTTATACGAATTCTTAGGCTTGAAAGTAGGGTTGAATTTAAACCATTTAACGCGTGAAGAAAAGCAAGAAGCATATGCAGCTGATATTACGTATAGTACAAATAATGAACTCGGATTTGATTATTTACGTGATAACATGGTGCTTTACAAAGAACAAATGGTTCAACGTCCGCTTCATTTTGCCGTAATCGATGAAGTTGACTCTATCTTAATTGATGAAGCACGTACGCCGCTTATTATATCCGGCAGCGCGCAGAAATCAACTGCGCTTTATATTCAAGCTAATGCATTCGTTCGCACGCTTGATAAAGAAACCGATTTTACTTTTGATATCAAAACAAAAAGTGTTCAGCTAACCGAAGAAGGTATGTCAAAAGCCGAGCGGGCATTTGGCATTGAAAACTTATTTGATATTTCACACGTAGCACTAAACCATCACATCAATCAAGCGCTTAAAGCACATGTAACTATGCAAAATGATGTGGATTATGTAATTGATGAAGATCAAGTCGTAATCGTTGACCAATTTACTGGTCGTTTAATGAAAGGAAGACGTTTTAGCGACGGCTTACATCAAGCTATCGAAGCTAAAGAGAACGTTGAGATTCAAAATGAAAGCATGACGTTAGCTACAATTACATTCCAAAACTACTTCCGTATGTATGAAAAATTATCAGGTATGACGGGTACAGCTAAAACGGAAGAAGAAGAATTCCGTAATATCTACAACATGCACGTTGTTGTTATTCCGACAAACAAGCCAATTTCACGTGATGATAAAGCGGATTTAATTTATAAGTCAATGGAAGGCAAGTTTAATGCGGTAGTAGAAGATATTGCCGAGCGCCACGCAAAAGGACAGCCTGTTCTTGTTGGTACAGTTGCGATCGAAACATCTGAAATTTTATCAGCTTTATTAAAGAAAAAAGGCATTCGCCATCACGTGTTAAATGCAAAACAGCATGAGCGTGAAGCGGATATTATTGAAAATGCGGGTCACAAAGGCGCGGTAACAATCGCAACAAATATGGCCGGTCGTGGTACGGATATCAAACTAGGTGAAGGTGTCGTTGAAGCTGGCGGTCTTGCTGTAATTGGTACAGAGCGTCATGAATCACGCCGTATTGATAATCAGCTCCGCGGACGTGCTGGACGTCAAGGTGATCCAGGGGTATCTCAATTCTATCTATCCATGGAAGATGAATTAATGCGCCGATTTGGTTCAGATAATATGATGGCAATGATGGATCGCCTTGGTATGGATGACTCACAGCCAATTCAAAGTAAAATTGTAACAAGAGCTGTTGAATCCGCTCAAAAACGCGTTGAAGGTAATAACTTCGATGCGCGTAAACAATTGCTTCAATATGATGACGTGCTTCGTCAACAGCGTGAAGTTATTTACAAACAGCGCTTTGAAGTGCTTGATTCAGACAACCTTCGTGCGATTGTAGAACGTATGATTGAATCAACGCTACAGCGTGTGGTTGAAGTAAACACACCGCGTGAAGAATTAGAAGAAGAATGGAATTTACAAGCGATTATTGATTACGTAAATGCTAATGTTCTTGAGGAAGGTGAAGTCACAGAAGAAGATCTTCGCCGTAAAGAGCCTGAAGAAATGGTAGAACTGCTGGTAGATCATGCAAAAGCTCGTTATAATGAAAAAGAAGAGCAGCTCCCTGAAGAACAAATGCGTGAATTTGAAAAAGTTGTTGTTCTTAGAGCAGTTGATTCTAAATGGATGGATCATATTGATACGATGGACCAGCTTCGCCAAGGTATCCACCTTCGTGCGTACGGCCAAACAGATCCTCTTCGCGAATACCAAATGGAAGGTTTTGCGATGTTTGAAAATATGATTGCAACCATTGAAGAAGAAGTGACGAAGTATATCATGAAAGCAGAAATTAACAACAACCTTGAGCGTCAAGAAGTAGCACAAGGCCAGGCGGCTGTTCATCCAAAAGAAGGAGACGCGCCGGCTAAGAAGAAGCCAAAAGTAAATGCGATAGAAGTTGGCCGAAATGATCCTTGTATCTGCGGAAGTGGCAAAAAGTATAAAAACTGCTGCGGTAAAGAATCATAAAATAAGAGTCAATTAGTATAGAATGAACTAGTACAGGAAGGAAATGAGTCTTCTCATTTCCTTCCTGTGCGTCAAAAATAAAATAGAGGTGTTTAACTCATGGATTTAGTAGAAATTAAGCAAGAACTTGACAAAACAGCTAAGCGATTAGCGGACTTTAGGGGGTCTCTTTGACCTCGATACAAAACAAGCTCGTATCGATGAATTAGATGAGACTATGGCTGATCCAAATTTTTGGAATGACCAGCAGGCAGCTCAGACTGTTATTAATGAAGCCAATGGTTTAAAAGATGCAGTAAATCAATTTAACCACTTGGATGAAACATACGAAAATTTACAGATATCTCATGAACTTGTAAAAGAAGAATACGATGAAGATTTAGCAGAAGAACTAGTTAGTGAACTAAAAGAGCTTATTTCAGGCATGAACGACTTTGAATTACAGCTGCTTTTAAGCGAGCCGTATGATAAAAATAACGCCATTTTAGAACTGCACCCAGGTGCTGGTGGAACAGAATCACAGGATTGGGGTTCAATGTTACTACGTATGTATACGCGCTGGGCGGAGAAAAAAGGTTTCAAAGTAGAAACGCTTGATTACTTACCTGGAGATGAAGCTGGTATTAAAAGTGTAACGCTTTTAATTAAAGGTCATAATGCGTACGGGTATTTAAAAGCTGAAAAAGGCGTTCATCGTCTCGTTCGTATTTCTCCGTTTGATTCATCAGGCCGTCGTCATACGTCATTCGTATCGTGCGACATAATGCCGGAATTTAACGATGAAATTTCAATTGATATTCGTACGGAAGATTTGAAGGTTGATACGTATCGTGCAAGCGGTGCCGGAGGTCAGCATATCAATACAACAGATTCAGCTGTTCGTATTACTCACCTCCCAACTAATGTAGTCGTATCTTGTCAGACGGAACGTTCACAAATTAAAAACCGTGAGCAAGCAATGAAGATGTTAAAATCTAAGTTGTATCAATTAGAAATTGAAAAGCAGCAAGAACAGCTAGCTGAAATTCGCGGAGAACAAAAAGATATTGGGTGGGGAAGTCAAATTCGTTCGTACGTATTCCATCCGTACTCATTAGTAAAAGATCACCGCACAAATACGGAAGTCGGAAACACGCAAAGCGTAATGGATGGAGATCTAGATCCGTTTATCGATGCGTATTTACGTTCTCATATTTAATCAAAAGGCAGCATACTTAGGTATGCTGCCTTTTTTTAAATTGTTGGGACTTTGTAAAATTTGGATGAAGAAAAACGAGCGTAAAGAACTATTGTTAAAAAGAAAATCGAGAAAATACAGAAATTTAAAGGTTGCTGTCGTAAGTTCGCTTATTTTGTCAATGAAATAAAATGGTTAAAAATACCTGATTTGCGGCAAGTGCTTCTTTACAATCCTTTATACCCCTTTTACAAACAGGATTTATAATTTGAGTTAAATCATGAGGAAGGGGCATGTGCAGTGGAAAATAAATCATTAAACGAATTAATAGAGCAAGTGAAACAGAATAGCTTTTCTTCGAGTAAAGGGTTTGATAGACGGCGTTTTTTACAAGGAGCTGGAAAAGTAGCAGGAGTATCACTTGGCTTAACAATTGCTCAGTCTATTGGTTTAAATGCAGTAGAAGCTTCAGCTGCAGCGCCTAAATTTTCAAGTTATCCGTTCACTCTAGGTGTCGCATCAGGAGATCCTTTAGCAGATAGTATTGTTCTTTGGACAAGATTAGCACCAGACCCGTTGAATGGCGGGGGGATGCCTAATCAACCTATTCCAGTAAAATGGGAGCTTAGTGAAGATGAAGACTTTCATCGAATTGTCAAACGAGGAACAGAAGTGGCTAGACCTGAACTTGCTCATTCGGTTCACGTTGATGTAAAAGGATTAAAGCCGAGTCATATTTATTATTATCGATTTAAAAGCGGTCATGAGTTAAGCCCTGTTGGAAAAACAAAAACACTTCCTTCAGCAAATGCAGAAGTAGCCAGCATGACGTTTGCGTTCGCTTCGTGTCAGCAATATGAACATGGGTACTTTACAGCCTATGAGCATATGGTTAAAGAACAATTAGATTTTGTCGTTCATTTGGGTGATTACATCTATGAATATGGACCAAACGAGTACGTGGCTGCAAGCGGAAATGTTCGTACTCACAGCAGCGCAGAAATTCAAACGCTGCAAGACTATCGAAACAGGCATGCTCAGTACAGGTCAGATGCCAATTTGAAGTCTGCTCATGCTGCTTTTCCATGGATTGTGACGTGGGATGATCATGAAGTAGAAAACAATTATGCAAATGTAATTCCTGAAAAAGGCCAATCAGTAGAAGCATTTATCCAACGTCGCGCTGCAGCTTATCAAGCTTATTACGAACACATGCCTTTGCGCCAAACATCCTTGCCTCACGGAACGGATATGAGATTGTATCGTGATTTTTCATATGGCAAACTAGCTTCTTTTCAAGTGTTGGATACGCGTCAGTACAGAGATGATCAAGCAAACGGAGACGGAACAAAGCCGCAAACGCCAGAATCTCTTGATTCCAAACGTACGCTATTGGGGAATGAACAAGAAAAATGGCTGTTTACTAATCTTGAAAAGTCATCGTGTCACTGGAATGTGCTGGCTCAACAAATTTTCTTTGCACCAAGAAAATTTGGAACGGCTGCTAAGCCTACATACAGCATGGATGCATGGGATGGGTATACGGCGAATCGTCAGCGCGTCATGGATTTTATTGAACAGAAAAAGTTAGACAACGTCATTGTACTAACTGGAGATGTACACGCTAACTGGGCTTCTAACTTATACGCGGATTTTGCTAACCTTAATTCAAGAATTATTGGTGCAGAGTTCATCGGCACCTCCATCACTTCCGGAGGGAACGGAGCAGATAAAAGAGCAGACACGGATAAAATTTTAAGTCAAAATCCACACCTCACATTTTTTAATGATTATAGAGGATATGTAAGGTGTACGGTAACTCCTGATATATGGCAAGCCGATTATCGCGTTGTGCCTTTTGTAACAGAGCCTGGTGTAGAAATTTCAACTCGAGCTTCCTTTCAATATGAAAAAGATGGAAAAGGTATGAAGGAAGTTGAAGTAAATAACGTGCCGCGTGGACTAAAGATTTCTAAGGAAGTAGAGGAAGATCGTATGCGGGCACATGGGAAAGCACATGAAAAACAAGAGTTGAAAAAGAAAGAAAAAGTCCACCAGTAAACTGAGTAAGAAAAAGGAGGTCAAGTATGTTTTCTAATATTGGAATCCCTGGTTTGGTTATTATTTTAGTTATTGCGTTAATAATTTTTGGACCGTCTAAGCTGCCGGAAGTTGGAAGAGCGTTTGGACGAACATTAACTGAATTTAAAGGAGCAGCAAAAGGGCTTGTATCGGATGATGAAGGTGTTAAAGAAAAGCAGACCGCAACTGTTTCTGAACAAAAAGGGAATGAATCCACATCGTAAGTAAGGAAATAGACGAGGAAACTCGTCTATTTCTACTTGTCAGAAAGGAGAGAAAGACAATGGGAGAAATGAGCTTGATGGAGCACCTTGAAGAATTGCGTGTTCGTATTATTAAAACACTTTGTGCATTTGTAGTTTTACTTATTGTCAGTTTTGTATTTGTACAAGATATTTATCAGTGGCTAGTAAAAGGTTTGGACGGCAAGCTTGCGGTACTTGGACCAAGTGAAATCGTATGGATTTATATGGTGATTGCATTTGTTTTTGCGCTGGCCTTTACACTGCCAGTAGCTGCTTATCAAGTATTTCGGTTTGTTTCACCTGGTTTAAAAAAGGAAGAATATAAGGTTCTGATTACCTTCATTCCATTCTTTTTTCTTTTGTTTGTAAGCGGGCTGGGGTTCGGTTATTTTGTTCTGTTTCCAATGGTTTTAGCATTTTTAACGGGCTTGTCGAATGATCAGTTTTCACTGATGTTTACGGCGGAGCATTATTTCCGTTTTATGCTTAATCTGTGTTTACCGTTTGGGTTTTTATTTGAAATGCCTTTGGTTGTTCTATTCTTAACGCGCTTAGGGGTTCTAAACCCTTTAAGATTAGCTAAAGCAAGGAAGTTCTCTTATTTTGCTTTAATTGTGATATCTGTACTTATTACTCCTCCTGATTTTATTTCGGATATTTTAGTCATTGTCCCGCTTCTGCTTTTATATGAGCTCAGTGTCACAATTTCACGCGTAGTATACAAAAAACGTTTAGGAAACGAATCAATTGCTTAATCGTATACATAAGTGTGATGAGAGAATTCATGAAATTGAAACAAAGTCCTTGTAAACAGAGTGTTTTAAACATTCTGGAGTAGGTTATAATAGAGTGAAAACTCTACAGCAAGGGGGAGAAGGCTTGAAAAAAGTATTACTGACGTTAACAATCGGTCTAGCGCTTGTTTTGTCCGCGTGCGGCGGAGGAAGCTCTAAAAATGAATCTGCTGGTGAATCTTCAGCGAGTGCAGAAGACATTGTGAAGAAAAACTGTACAGGCTGTCACGGAGTAGATTTAGGAGGAGCGAATGGACCAAGCTTGCAGCATGTAGGCAGCAAGCACTCAGAAGCTGAAATTGAAAACATTATTAACAATGGTCAAGGCGGTATGCCAAAAGGACTAATTAATGAAGAAGATGCAAAAAAAGTTGCTGCTTGGCTGGCAAAGAAAAAATAAGACGGATATCCGTCTTATTTTTGTGTTAAAGCTGCTTTAATTCTTGGTTTAAAACAATGGCTTGCTTTTGAGTTTTGACATCTTTTGCTATGTCTCCAGGTGCATTGGCTTCTCCAATGATGTATCCACTAAAGGAAGAGCCAATAAAATCGACAATGTATTGAAATTGCATAATAAGAGGAAGAGCTTTTACAGATGCGCCTGTGCCCCCTACTACTAATACATACACGCGCTTATTTTTCATTTGTTCTTTGAAGTTGATTGTCGAATCTCTAAGACTTTCAGACCAACGATCCACAAAGTTCTTCATTAATCCGCTCATACCGTACCAGTAAAGAGGCGTAACAAATAAAATAGTGTCGCGCGCTGCCATCTTTTTCGCTATATCATAATAATCATCTTGTTGATTGGTAAACCCAAGTTCATCGTGACGCATATCAGTAATAGGGTTAATGGTATGCCGGCGCAAGTAAACTTCTTCCGTATTGATATCTTTTAAGACTGCTTTAGCTAATTCCTCCGTATTTCCGTTTTCTCGTGAACTTCCATAAATGGTGATCATGTTATCCCTCCTCATCGTTTTTCTTATTTATCATACCTTGTTTGTAAAAAAAGTAGACATGAATGTGCTTTGTCTAACGATATTCGTAAAAAATGAACAGCAAAAAACAACAGAATTAAAAATAAGGATAAATTCTCATACCCTGCTAAAAATATCCTACTTATGTCATATTTGAAATAAAAATGTAATATTTTTGGGGCTTATTTTCACGAAGAGTGATGTTATAATGAGAAAGCGCGTGAGAAGAGTCGAATTTTTGGTTTGGATTGTAGAGTTTTGTCGTATTTTGACAAGTTTTACATAGTATTAAAATAACACACTTGATTAGGTGATTACTTATGATTGAAATGCAAAATGTATATAAAACGTATCCGAACGGTGTAAAAGCAATCAATGGCATTAGCATCAAGATTAATCAAGGTGAGTTTGCTTATATCGTAGGACCAAGTGGAGCAGGAAAATCCACTTTTATTAAAATGATGTATCGTGAAGAAAAGCCTTCTTCAGGAAATATCATTGTAAACGGTGCAAATGTAGCAAAAATAAAAGATAGCAGAGTTCCTATCTTTAGACGTCATATTGGTGTAGTCTTTCAAGATTTCAAGCTGCTTCCAAAATTAACGGTCTATGAAAACATTGCTTTTGCACTAGAAGTAATTGAGCAAAGTCCCGAAGAAATTAAAAAGCGAGTGCTAGAGGTGCTAGAGCTTGTTAAGTTAAAGGGTAAAATGGATTCTTTCCCTGATGAACTATCTGGAGGCGAGCAGCAGCGTGTGTCTATTGCACGTTCAATTGTGAATAGTCCTAAGGTTGTCATCGCCGATGAACCGACAGGGAATCTTGATCCGGAGACTTCGTGGGAAATCATGGATATCTTTGAGGAGATTAATAAACGCGGTACGACTATTTTAATGGCAACGCATAACCGTGAAATTGTAAATACAATTCGAAAGCGTGTAATTGCGATTGAAAATGGAAATGTTGTGCGCGATGAAGTAAGAGGTGAATACGGATATGAAGGCTAGAACATTCGGGCGCCACTTACGTGAAGGATCTAAAAGTTTAGGAAGAAACGGCTGGATGACATTCGCATCTGCAAGTGCTGTTACCGTGACGCTCTTGCTTGTAGGCGTATTTTTTATGTTGATGATGAATTTAAACCACATTGCTAAATTGATTGAAAATGATGTGGAAATTCGTGTTCACGTTGATGCTGCAGCGACAGCAGATGATCGAAAAGCAATGAAAGAAAAGCTAGATGCAATTAAGCAAGTTGATACGGTGACGTTTTCTTCTAAAGATAAAGAGTTAAAAGATTTAATTAATAGTATGGGTGATGAAGGACAAGCTTTTGAACCGTTTGAACAGCAAAACCCATTAAATGATGTATTTGTTGTTAAAACAAAAGAGCCGACTGATGTCGCAAAAGTAGCTAAACAAATTGAGAAATATCCGTATGCAGCAAAAGTTCAATACGGACAAGATCAAGTTGAAAAGTTATTTAAAGTGCTGAAAGTAGCTCGTAATATTGGAGTAGTGCTGATTTTAGGGCTTCTATTTACAGCAATGTTCCTAATTTCAAATACAATTAAAATTACGATTGTAGCTCGCCGTGAAGAGATTGAAATTATGCGCTTAGTTGGAGCTACAAACTCCTTTATTCGCTGGCCGTTCTTTATTGAAGGTCTGTTTTTAGGAGTGCTTGGTTCTATTGTGCCAATTGCAGTTATTATCGGTGTATACAGCGTTTTATATAATGAAGTTCAACCTAAGTTTGATGGATTCTTTGAACTTTTACCTGCCTTTCCATTCGTGCTTCAAGTGTCGCTATTATTACTAGTGATCGGCGGTCTAATTGGGATGTGGGGAAGTACATTATCCATCCGTAAGTTCTTACGAAAATAAGAATAGATTTTTAACATAATAGATTACAACAACCTCACATTTGATGTTTATCAAATGTGAGGTTGTTGTGTAATTACACATAAAAATAGAAAAAAGTGCTAATGGGGGTCTTGCTAATGCCCGTTTATACGGGGAAATATGTGCAGATGGGGAGAAACAAATGACACGTAAGACATTAGTAATGACAGCAGCAGTTTTAGTTGGACTAAGTGCGGCTTGGATAGGTAATGAAAAAATTGCTTATGCAGAAAGTGCCAGCACTACTAAACTCAGTGATTTAGAGAAAAAAAGTGATGATGTGAACCAAAATATTAATCAAAATAAAGAGAAATTAAAAGAGGTTCAAGAAAAGCAAAAAAACGAAGAAGCTGAGATTGCACGCTTGGATTCAGAGGTCGGACAAACGAATGCAGATATCCGCAGCCGTGAATCTGAAGTAGAAAAAGCAAAGCAAGACATCGAAAAGCTGAAAAGCGAGATTGACGTTGTAAAAAAACGAATTGAAAAACGAAATGAGCTATTAAAAAAACGTGCTCGTGCTTTACAAGAAAATGGCGGGTCTGTGGATTACATAGATGTACTGCTAGGCTCTGAAAGCTTCGGAGACTTTATTAGCAGAGTGAGTGCGGTTTCGACAATTGTAGGGGCTGACCGTGATTTGTTAATGCAGCATGAAGCCGATAAAAAGGCAAAAGAAGAGAAAGAAACAAAAGTTCAAAACAAGCTAACGGAAGTAAATCAAGCGCTTGAAGAACTTAAAAATCTTCGTGCGCAGCTGCAAAAACAAGTGGATGAAAAGAATCAGCTCATGCAAACGCTCAAAGATCAGGAAAAAGAATTTAATGAAGAAGCCGTTGGATTAGAAGAGCAAGCTTCTATTTTAGCTGATCAAAAAAATGCAGCACAAGCTCAACAGCAAGAAATTGAAACAGCCGGGGCAACAGAGGGGGCACCCCCTGTTACAAGCGGGTCGTTTATGAGGCCGGCAAAGGGCCCGGTAACATCTCATTTTGGGTATCGAGAAACGTTTGGAAGAGGACACTACGGTATTGATATTGGAAAGCGAGGAGAAAGTGTGCCAGTTGTAGCCGCAGCAAGCGGAAAGGTAATTAGAGCATATCATTCTTCTTCTTTTGGTAATGCCGTATTTATTCGTCACAATGTAGAAGGTCAGACGTGGGTTACAGTTTATACTCATTTAGAGAGCTACAGCGTCTCAAGCGGTCAATCTATCAATAAAGGTCAACAATTAGGTTATATAGGGAACACAGGACGTTCGTTTGGTGCTCACCTGCATTTTGAATTGCATAAAGGCGATTGGAAAGGCAAAAGTTCCGCTGTAAACCCTGAAAGTTATATTAAATTTTAAGTTCCTAGCATACGTGGTACAAGCTCAACATATAGTTTAACAAAAAGGCATCGCACTTGATTTGTGTGATGCCTTTTGCTACAAATAACACATGCATCCTTTTTATTACATAGTTTTGGTTGTATCTATTATAATAAGAAGAGATGGCTTAAGGTTGAGGAGGATGAAAGAACTTGAATCGGAAAATCGTTGCACTATTAATGGCACTCTCCTTAGTTGTTGGAGCAGCAGGTACATATTTTGGCATTCAGTATGCAAATGCTGGAACGGTCAGTACCCCCCTTACAACTTCTTCAAATGATAGTAAAGTGGAAAAGGAAGAGCTAGACAAAATCAAGCAAGCTTATGAACTGATATCTTCAAAATATTACAAAGATGTAGATGACAAAAAATTATTAGATGGCGCAATCCAAGGGATGGTACAAACCTTAGGAGACCCTCACTCATCTTACATGGATAAGAAAACGGCACAGCAATTCACGCAGTCTCTTGATTCATCGTTTGAGGGAATTGGCGCTGAAGTAAGCATGGTAGATGGAAAAGTAACAATCGTAGCTCCGTTTAAACAATCTCCTGCGGAAAAAGCAGGATTAAAACCAAATGATCAGATTTTAAAGATCGATGGTAAAAGTATCGCGGGTCTGGAATTGAATGAAGCAGTATTAAAAATTCGCGGTAAAAAAGGCTCTACCGTGACATTAGATGTTCAACGACCGGGCGTGAAAGAAACGATGAAAGTAAAAGTTGTAAGAGATGAGATTCCAATTGAAACCGTCTATTCTTCTGTTAAAAATGTAAACAATAAAAAAATTGGCTACATGGAAATTACGTCATTCTCTGAATCAACGGGAGACGAATTTACGAAACAGTTGAAAAAACTTGAAAATAAAAATATTGATGGCTTAGTTCTAGACGTTCGAGGAAATCCTGGTGGCTATTTAACGAGCGTTGAAAAAATGCTTGATAAATTAGTGACGAATAAAAAGCCATATATCCAAATTGAAGATCGTAACGGTGAACGTCAAAAAGTGGTTTCTTCAATGAAAAAGCAAAAGGATTATCCAATTGTGGCCTTGATTGATGGAGGGAGTGCATCCGCTTCTGAAATTCTTGCCGGGGCATTAAAAGAAGCAGGAGGATACAAGCTAGTCGGTGAAAAATCCTATGGAAAAGGAACCGTTCAACAAGCTGTTCCAATGGAAGACGGCAGTAATTTAAAATTAACGTTCTATAAATGGCTAACGCCTGATGGAAACTGGATTAACGAAAAAGGTATAAAACCAACGGTAGAAGTCAAGCAGCCGGATTATTATTATGCAAATCCAATTCAAGTTGATAAAAAGCCATTAACACGTGATATGACAGGTGACCAAGTGAAGAATGCTCAAGTGATGCTAAAAGGCCTTGGCTTTGAACCTGGACGTACAGACGGATATTTTAGTAAAGAGACAGAAACAGCTGTAACTGCATTCCAAAAAGCCAATAAGCAAAAAGCTACAGGTGAAATCGATGAAGATACAGCAGCGCTTTTACAAACAAAACTTCTAGAAAAAATTAAATCAAAAGATGAAGATCGTCAGCTTCAAACGGCTTTAAAGCTAGCTAGTCAATAAGAAGTAGAAAAAGTTCCGTGCTTTTCCAAAGCACGGAACTTTTTTAGTAAAAACAACATTGTCGGTTAGTGATGCATTTTGATAAAATAAAGAAGCCTATGATACATAACAATCAATCGTAAATGTTGTAATAAAAATGTGAAAAATACAGGTGGTGAAAAAATGGATTTTGCATTAGAGCTCTTAAAAGGTATCGGGCGTTTGTTTTTACATCCGTTAACTTATCTATTTCTGCTCGTCTCGTTTTTTGTAGGTCTTTCTCGCGTCAAGAGAGAGCGTCAGAATTTTCATGTTCGCGTGTTTGATTTTATTTTAGAAGCAAAATATTTATTTTTTCCAGGTATCATTATTGGGTTGATTTTATCCGTTGTTACCGTGTTGCTAGGTGTCTATGTATCTATAGGAATGATTGTACTTGTAGCTGTTTTAACTTTTATCATAAGCGGTCCGTGGACGTTTAAATGGCTTTCTCCTTCTTACACCGTAGGACTGGCTGTGCTTGCAACCTTGCTTATTCCGGCATCTGGTTTCGGTGAAGGATTTATTCAAACGTGGTCTGTGCAAGCTCATAACGCAGATTTACCTTCTCTGACTATTTTAATGTCTCTGCTTGTATTAGCAGAAGGATATTTAATTTGGAAATTTGGAGCAAAAGGTACGTCTCCAGCCATTGTGAAAAGTAAAAGAGGGCAGGAAATTGGAGCTCATTACTCTCAAAAATTATGGGTTGTCCCGCTTTTTGTCTTAATTCCAGGCAGCGCCATTACGTCTGTGTTTCCATGGTGGCCTGTGTTATCTATTGATGGAACATCATTTAGCCTGTTTTTTGTTCCTTTTGCTATCGGTTTTTATCAGCGAATTCAAAGTATGGTGCCGTTTAAATCTATTGAATTTACCGGTAAGCGTGTATTAGCATTAGGCGTGGGATTAACGATCATTACGATTGCTGCTATTTTTTATCCTCTTGCCGCTGTAGCTGTTGTTATTCTAGCGATCATAGGAAGAGAGTGGATTCGTTTGCAGCAGCGTCGAAGCGATGAAAAAGCGCCCGCACTGTTTACTAAGCGTACACAAGGTTTGGTTGTATTAGGAATCATCCCTCATTCTCCGGCAGAGAAAATGGGTTTGAAAGTAGGAGAAGTGATTATTAAGGTAAATGGAATCGCTGTATCTGAGGTCCATAAATTTTATGAAGCATTACAAGTTAATAACCGTGCTTTTTGTAAGCTAGAAGTTATTGACGAAAATGGAGAAGTTCGCTTTACTCAGCGAGCATTGTATGACAACGAACATCATGAACTAGGTATTTTGTTTGTACACAATTATACAAAACGTGATTCACAAGCTGGTTAAAAGACAGATAAAAAGGAGAAATGTTTGTGGAAGTCAAAACGATTGCCGCAGTTTTTCTACCCGCCATATTGCTTGTTCTGTTTGCTAGAGTAACATATAACTTATATGTTGCCACAGCGCTGACGCTTTTGTTGATAGCTGTTTCTGTATATAAAGGGTACGCAGATTATCCGCTTATTATTTTAATAGATTTACTTTCAGCAGCCATCGGTTTTATATATGCAAAAAGCATGCTAGCAGCTGGAAAATAAAGATTGTTGGTTTGATGATAAGTTAATGGCTTATTATTAAACTGTACAAAAAAGCTCTCTGCACAACGTAGAGAGCTTTTTTGTGTAAAAAAGTGAGTTAGAACTTATAACAATATTGTTTCGGTTCATTTAATGAGCGAGTATAATCAAATTAATTAGACAAATATGTTTATGAATAAAATATTTTAAACACTTATGTATAAATTTATTTAAATAAGTGTACAGAAATGTGAGAAGGGTATAGAAAAATAAAATTATTAATCTGAAAATTTAGTTTATTTTTAATTTTAAAACATAAAAGGAGGTTTAGGATTGATGGAAGTATTAATGAGAACGATGTTTCAGTCGCTTGGCAAAAATCATTCAATGAACAAATTAGCTAAAAAGTATGGATTGAGGATGGGGGCAGCTCGTTTTGTTGCTGGAGACTCAACCGAATCAGCAATTCAAACATCTAAGGAGCTTAACAATAGTGGAAAAGTTGTTACACTTGATCATTTAGGAGAATTTGTTTTTACAGAAGAGGAAGCCAGGTTGTCTACTGCCATGTGCATTCAGACACTAGAAGCCATTGCAGAATCGGGCGTTCAATCAAATTTATCATTAAAGATGACTTCTTTAGGATTGGATATTAGCAAAGAGCTTTGTATGGAAAATATGCGCAGAATTCTACACACGGCCAGAATGAATAATATTTTTGTTCGAATTGATATGGAAGACTACTTGCACTGCCAAATCTCCCTTGATATGTATAAAGAATTACGCAAAGAATTTGATAATGTTGGAATTGTGATTCAAGCGTATCTTTATCGTACAGAACAAGATATGAGTGACTTACATCAATATCAAGCTAATTTACGTCTAGTAAAAGGAGCTTATAAAGAATCACCAGAAGTATCATTTCCAGAAAAGAAAGACGTAGATGAAAACTATAAAAAAATCATTAAAATGCATTTATTAAATGGTCACTATACAGCTGTAGCAAGTCATGATGAAGAAATGATTCAGTACACAAAACGATTAGTAAGAGAAAATGGTATTTCAAATGACCAATTTGAGTTCCAAATGCTTTATGGAATTTGCGTAGAGATGCAGGACCGTCTAGTAAAAGAAGGATATAAAGTCAGGGTTTATGTTCCTTACGGCATTGATTGGTTTGGGTATTTCATGAGACGCCTAGCCGAGCGTCCCGCCAACGTATGGTTCGTGCTGAAAAACTTTGCGAAATAAATTTCTAATTAAAGGGGACTGGTTGAAATGACAGTAAGTACAAAAATCTCAGTTTTTAAAAATGAACCGTTTACTGATTTTTCGTCAGAAGAGAATAAACAAGCGATGCAAGCGGCGTTAATGAAGGTGAAAAAAGAACTGGGACAAACATATCCTCTCACGATTGGAAAGGATAAAATCTTAACAGAAGAAGTGATTGTCTCTACGAATCCGGGAAAAGTAGATGAAGTGATTGGCAGAGTAAGCCGTGGCACTAAAGCTTATGCTGAGCAGGCAATGCAAGAAGCATCAGCAGCCTTTCAATCATGGAAGAACGTCCCGCCTGCTGAACGTGCTGATTATTTACTCAAAGCAGCAGAGCTGATGAGAGAAAGAAAGTATGAATTTTCTGCCATGCTCGTTTATGAAGTGGGGAAAAACTGGGCAGAAGCTGATGCGGATACAGCGGAGGCAATTGACTTTATGGAATTTTATGCCCGAGAAATGATTCGTTTAAGTGAAACGAATGAGCATCGTCCTTTAACGCCGGTAGAAGGTGAAAAAACAGAGATGACGTATATTCCTTTAGGCGTAGGAGTAGTCATTTCCCCTTTTAATTTTCCGCTTGCCATCATGGCTGGAACGACTGTAGCTGGAATTGTATCTGGAAATGCGGTTATTTTAAAGCCGGCTGATTCTGCACCGGTTATTGCTGCGAAATTTGTTCAATTGATGGAGGAAGTCGGTCTTCCGTCTGGTGTTCTGAATTTTATCCCTGGAGATGGCATAGAAGTTGGGGAATATTTAGTCGAACATCCTCAAACTCGTTTTATTTCTTTTACGGGATCAAGAGAAGTAGGATGTCGCATTTATGAACGTGCTTCAAAAGTACAGTCTGGACAAATTTGGTTGAAACGCGTCATAGCTGAAATGGGAGGAAAAGATGGCGTTGTAGTAGATGAAACGGCAGACTTAGAAGCGGCAGCGCAAGCGATCGTAGCATCTGCGTTTGGATTTCAAGGCCAAAAGTGTTCCGCTGGCTCTCGAGCGATTATTGTAGAATCTGTTTATGAAGAGGTTGCCCAAAAGGTAGCCGCGTTAACAAAAGAATTAACCGTCGGACTGCCTGAAGACAACCCTTCTATGGGACCTGTTATTGATCAAAAAGCGTATGAAAAAGTATTAGCCTACATTGAAATTGGCAAAGAAGAAGGAAAGCTTATTGCCGGGGGAGCTAAAGCTCCCGGAAATGGCTACTATATAGAACCTACAGTATTCAAAGATGTGGATTCAAAAGCACGAATTATGCAAGAAGAGATTTTTGGGCCGGTCCTTGCGTTGACAAAAGCAGCTAACTGGGAAGAAGCCATTGAGATTTACAATGAAACTGATTACGGTTTGACGGGAGCCTTTTTCTCTGAAGCCGAAGAGAGGATTCAAAGGGCATTAGCTACCATGCACTGCGGTAACTTATATATTAACAAAAAATGTACAGGAGCATTAGTTGGCGTTCATCCTTTTGGCGGTTTTAATATGTCCGGAACGGACTCGAAAGCCGGAGGGTATGATTATCTTCTGTTATTTACACAAGGGAAGATGACAGCGAGAAAACAGAAATAAGTTAAGTCTATAGGAAATCAAAAAATTTGACACGAAGCATCTTTAGCTTCGTGTCGAATTTTTTGATTAGTTTAGTCCGTATTCTTTGATTTTGTTGTAAAGGGTGCCCCGTGAAATGCCAAGCAGATCTGCTGCTGCACTTTTGTTTCCATAGGTTTTTTGAAGAGTCTCTTCTATTAGCCTAGCTTCTTGAAGAGAATCTTCTTCTTTTTGAACTTCTGTGAAAGAACTTGCATCCTTCAGATTGTCAGGAAGGTGCGTAAGGGTAATCAACGACTGATCACTTAGAAAAATCATTCGTTCAATCGTATTTCTCAGCTCGCGAATATTGCCTGGCCAATCGTATTGCATAAAGGCTTCGAGAACTTCAGAGCTAATGAAAGGAGCCTTCTTTTTATACTTCTTGCTGAATTCCTGTACAAATTGCTGAGTCAATGCTTCGATGTCTTCCTTATGGTCTCGAAGCGGCGGAATAATAATGTTGATGACGGTCAGCAAATAGTAAAGATTTTCATGGAATTCACCGGCTTTTAGCAACTCTTCCAAAGGCGTCGTGGTAGAGGCTACAATTCGGGTTTGAACTTGAATTTCTTCCGTGCCTCCAACGTGATAAAAGGATCGTTCTTCCAAGTAACGGAGAAGCTTAACTTGAATTTCAAGAGGCATTTTATCAATTTCTTCAATAAATAACGTCCCGTTGTGAGCCTGCTCCAGTTTTCCCGCAATGGTTGTTGGATCTTCTGAAAAGACATCTTTTTGATGACCAAAGAGCTCAATTTCCAGGAGTCCCGATGGAATAGTGGCGCAATTTAAAGATAAAAAAGGTTCTTTATGTTTAGATCCCCCGTAGTGGATGGCCTGAGCCAGCATTTCTTTCCCAGAACCAGGTTCTCCTGTTAATAAAATAGGCATATCTGTAGATGCCACTTTTTTGGCAATGTCAACGGCTTGCTTAATTTCAGGACTGATACCCGCGAAAGAAGAAAACGGATTATCTTTTGGAATGAGAAGAGACACATCAATTTCTTCATTTAATCTTACAATATTGGTAATGTCATGTTCAGTTGCGACTCCACCTATAACTCGATTGTTTCTTATAATAGGAGATGCATTGATGAGCACGTGAGTTTGTTCATTAGGACGATGATACGTTCCGCGTACAGGGCGCCCTTCATTTAGAATCGTATGTAGAATGATGGATTCATCTTTGAAATGCTCTCCGATTTTTCTACCCATAATATCATCTCTCTGAATCTTATACGTATGTTCCGCAGCAGTATTCCACAAGATTACATTTCCTTCATTATCGACCGCTGTCACTGCATCATTAATGGTTTCTGCCAATGTATCAAAATAGGAAGCTAATATCTCATTTTGGCTATGCAAATGTGTAATCCACTGTGAAGGTGTTACAAGTCCTATTGTGGTTTCTTGGTTTTCTGCTTGAATGAGGACTGGTCTGTTCCAGTTTGTGTTGGCTTGTAAATTGGCTAACGTAGAAGTAGAAGATGAAGGCCAATTTGTATCCGCTATTACTTTTTTTATAGACGATGCCTCGTCATGACCTGTTAACAGGTATCGTTCATCTTTTTGTATTACATAAAAGGTACTTGCTGTGACTATAACGAAGTCATAGTTTGAAAGTTCAGATTTCACTTTAGCTAAAGAAGTTGATTCTTCAACTGTTATAAAGGAGTTATTTATAAGAACTTGATCAACGCTTGCCATACTAAACCCCTCTCAGTACATATTTTTTATACTGTATCATAATTTAGAAATTGGCGCAAAAGCCTATCTTTTTCAAACAATTACGCAGCTTACTTTCTTTTATTGCTTTCATCTAAAGAGTTGTATTCCCTTCGAAAAGGGTAGTATAAGAATTTAGTGGGTAATAAAGTAACAGGGTAAAAAATAAAAACAAACAAACACTATATAAGATTAATACTCATTAGTTTCATTTATGATTATAAAGTGATAAAATACGAATATCAGTTCGTGTTTTCGGTTTTTACATATCGTAATAAAAAATAGATAAAACAAGAAAATGGAAACGGAGGCCTTCATTTGAAAGATCAGTTTGAATTAGTATCCCCATATCAGCCGCAAGGTGATCAGCCAAAGGCAATTGAAAAGATTGTGAAAGGAATTAAAGAAGGTAAGCAGCATCAAGTTTTATTAGGTGCTACAGGAACGGGAAAAACCTTCACCATGTCTAATGTTATTAAGGAAATAAATAAGCCGACACTAATTATGGCTCATAACAAAACGCTTGCTGGTCAATTGTACAGTGAGTTTAAAGAGTTTTTTCCTAATAATGCAGTTGAATACTTTGTCAGTTACTACGATTACTATCAGCCTGAAGCCTATGTACCTCAAACAGATACATTTATTGAAAAAGATGCAAGCATTAATGATGAAATTGATAAACTTCGTCACTCGGCAACTTCTTCTCTCTTTGAACGAAAAGATGTCATTATTATTGCCAGCGTGTCCTGTATTTATGGCTTAGGGTCTCCGGAAGAATACAAAGAAATGGTCGTATCTCTTCGAGTAGGAATGGAAAAAGAGCGCAATCAGCTGCTTCGTACGCTAGTGGATGTACAGTACGAAAGAAACGATATTGACTTTAAGCGCGGAACGTTTCGCGTTCGCGGCGATGTTGTGGAGATTTTTCCTGTATCTCGAGATGAACACTGTATTCGCGTCGAGTTTTTCGGAGATGAAATTGACCGCATTCGAGAAGTTGACGCTCTAACAGGAGAAATTATTGGAGATCGTGAACATGTAGCTATCTTCCCGGCATCTCACTTTGTCACGAGAGAAGAAAAAATGCGCGTTGCTATTCAAAACATTGAAAAAGAATTAGAAGAACAGCTAGAGAAGCTAAAAGAAGCAGGAAAGCTTTTAGAAGCGCAACGCTTGGAGCAGCGCACGCGCTACGATCTAGAAATGATGAGAGAAATGGGCTTTTGTTCGGGAATCGAGAACTACTCTCGTCATTTAACGCTTCGTCCCGCTGGTTCTACACCTTATACACTGCTGGACTTCTTCCCGGAAGATTTCCTTCTTGTTGTGGATGAATCACACGTTACGATTCCTCAAGTTAGAGGAATGTACAATGGAGACCAAGCGCGTAAACAAGTGTTAGTAGATCATGGTTTCCGCTTGCCGTCCGCATTAGATAACCGCCCGCTTAAATTTGATGAATTTGAACAGCATATTAACCAAATTGTCCATGTTTCTGCAACACCAGGTCCTTACGAACTTGAGAAGGCACCTGATGTAATTGAACAAATTATCCGTCCAACGGGATTATTGGATCCAAATATCGAAGTTCGACCAATTGAAGGACAGATTGATGATTTAATTGGAGAAATTCACGACCGGATTAAGCGAAATGAACGAGTGCTCGTTACGACGTTAACAAAGAAAATGTCTGAGGATTTAACGAACTACTTAAAAGAAATTGGCATTAAAGTTCAATATCTTCACTCTGAGGTGAAGACGCTCGAGCGTATTGAAATTATCCGAGAGCTGCGGCTTGGAAAATACGATGTGCTTGTAGGAATTAACTTACTTCGTGAAGGTTTAGATATTCCGGAAGTTTCGTTAGTAACCATATTAGACGCGGATAAAGAAGGATTCTTGCGCTCAGAACGATCGCTTATTCAAACCATCGGACGTGCTGCGCGAAATTCTAATGGACATGTCATTATGTATGCAGATCGCATCACAAATTCCATGGACATTGCTATCAATGAGACCAAGCGTCGTAGAAGTATTCAAGAAGCTTACAATGAAGAGCATGGTATTACACCGACAACGATTCAAAAAGAAGTTCGAGGCTCAATTCGTGCAACAGTAGTAGCAGAAGATACAGAAACGTATGAAGAAGCACCGGCATTTGATAAGCTCAACAAAAAAGAAAAAGCAAAGCTCGTAGAAGAAATGGAACAAGAAATGAAAGAGGCAGCCAAAGCGCTTAATTTTGAACGCGCAGCTGAGCTTCGTGACTTGATTCTAGAATTAAAAGCGGAAGGGTGATAAAACATGGCGATGGAAAAAATCGTGGTAAAAGGTGCACGAGCCCACAATTTGAAAAATATCGATATTGAAATCCCACGAGACAAATTAGTGGTATTAACAGGGTTATCAGGTTCTGGTAAATCTTCTTTGGCTTTCGATACAATCTATGCAGAAGGACAAAGACGTTATGTCGAGTCGCTTTCGGCATATGCAAGACAGTTTTTAGGTCAAATGGATAAGCCCGATGTAGATTCAATCGAAGGATTGTCGCCTGCTATTTCAATCGATCAAAAAACAACGAGCCGAAACCCTCGTTCAACCGTCGGAACTGTGACCGAAATCTATGACTATTTGCGCCTTTTGTTTGCTCGTGTAGGAAAGCCGATTTGTCCTAATCATGGAATTGAAATTACATCTCAAACGATTGAGCAAATGGTAGATAGAATTTTAGAGTACCCTCAACGCACAAAACTTCAAGTACTGGCACCTGTGGTATCTGGCCGAAAAGGTACCCACGTAAAAGTGCTAGAAGATATTAAAAAGGAAGGGTACGTTCGCATTCGAGTAGACGGAGAAATGCGTGAAATAACAGAAGAAATTGAACTGGAAAAAAACAAAAAGCATTCCATTGAAGTAGTGATTGATCGCGTTGTTGTAAAAGAAGGTGTAGCCGCTCGTTTGTCGGACTCTTTGGAATCAGCTCTTCGCCTTGGAGAAGGGAAAGTAATTATTGATGTGGTAGGTGAAGAAGAACTGCTTTTTAGTGAGCATCATGCTTGTCCAAAATGTGGTTTCTCCATCGGAGAACTTGAGCCCCGCATGTTTTCATTTAATAGTCCGTACGGGGCGTGTCCAACGTGTGACGGGTTAGGAACGAAATTGGAAGTGGATAAAGATTTAGTTATTCCTAACTATGACTTAACGCTTCGCCAGCACGCAATTGCACCTTGGGAGCCAACAAGTTCTCAATACTATCCGCAGCTGCTTGAAGCCGTATGTACACATTACGGCATCGATATGGACGTGCCGGTGCGAGATATCCCGGAACACTTATTTGATAAAGTATTATATGGCAGCGGCAAAGAAAAAATTTACTTTCGCTATGAAAATGATTTTGGCCAAGTAAGAGAAAATCATATCGAATTTGAAGGCGTGCTTCGGAATGTAGAGCGCCGTTATCATGAAACAAGTTCAGATTATATCCGTGAGCAAATGGAAAAGTACATGGCTCAGCAAGCTTGCCCAAAATGTAAAGGAAATCGCTTAAAACGCGAAAGCTTAGCGGTGCTTATTGACGAAAAGCATATAGGAGATACAACCCGCTTCTCAGTAAAAGAAGCATATGATTTTTTTGAAAGTCTCAGCCTATCTGAAAAAGACATGAAGATTGCGGATATGATACTGCGTGAAATTCGTGAGCGTCTAAGCTTTCTCATTAACGTGGGGCTTGATTACTTAACATTGAACCGCTCTGCTGGAACTCTCTCAGGAGGAGAAGCACAGCGGATCCGTTTAGCTACTCAAATTGGTTCTCGTTTGACGGGGGTTCTTTATATTTTAGATGAACCTTCTATCGGTCTTCATCAGCGTGACAATGATCGCTTAATTCGCACGATGCAAGATATGCGCGATATTGGAAATACGTTGATTGTTGTAGAACATGACGAAGATACGATGATGGCAGCTGATTATTTAATTGATATCGGACCAGGAGCCGGGGTACACGGGGGGGCTGTTGTTTCTCAAGGTACGCCTCAGGAAGTGATGAAGGATGAAAACTCTTTAACGGGTCAATATCTATCAGGAGAGAAGTTTATTCCTCTTCCAGCGGAAAGACGGTCAATAGATAAAGATCGGATGATTGAAATTATAGGAGCAAAAGAAAATAATTTAAAAAATGTAAAAGCAAAGCTTCCGTTAGGTATGTTCACGGCTGTTACAGGTGTATCTGGATCTGGTAAGAGTACGCTGGTAAATGATATCCTTCATAAATCATTGGCGCAAAAGCTGCATAAAGCAAAAAGCAAAGCAGGAGAACATAAAGAAATCAAAGGCATTGAACACTTAGATAAAGTCATTGATATTGATCAGTCTCCCATAGGCCGTACGCCTCGTTCGAACCCTGCAACGTATACAGGTGTATTCGATGACATTCGAGATGTATTTGCCCAAACAAACGAAGCAAAAGTGCGCGGATATAAAAAAGGCCGTTTTAGCTTTAACGTGAAAGGCGGCCGCTGTGAAGCCTGTCGAGGAGACGGTATTATCAAAATTGAAATGCATTTCTTGCCAGATGTATACGTCCCTTGTGAAGTCTGCCACGGCAAACGATATAACCGTGAAACTTTAGAAGTGAAATACAAAGATCAAAACATTTCAGATGTGTTGGATATGACCGTTGAAGACGCGCTTCACTTCTTTGAAAACATTCCAAAGATTAAGCGGAAGCTGCAGACCATTTACGATGTAGGACTTGGCTATATCACGCTTGGACAGCCGGCTACTACTTTATCCGGTGGAGAGGCACAGCGTGTAAAGTTAGCTTCAGAGCTTCACCGCCGCTCAACAGGAAGAACGCTGTACATTTTAGACGAACCGACTACCGGTCTTCATGTCGATGATATTGCACGATTATTAAAAGTGCTCCAGCGTTTAGTTGAAAATGGAGATACGGTTCTAGTGATCGAACATAATTTAGACGTTATCAAAGCTGCTGATTACCTTCTTGATTTAGGGCCTGAAGGTGGAGATAAAGGCGGACAAATTGTGGCTACGGGTACGCCAGAAGAAGTGGCAAAAGTAAAAGAATCCTATACGGGTCATTATTTGAAGCCAATTTTAGAACGTGACCGTAAACGTATGGAGAAAAAAGTTGAAAAAGCAGAGGCATTAACTCGTTAAAAGACACCAGCATTGGTGTCTTTTTTATAAAGAATGAAACTTTTTAACTCATTAAAACGTAATACATGATATAAGGAGCTGATTATTATGGAAGGAAATCGCATACTATCTTCCTTAAATTATTTTAGCGTTTTCTTTGCCCCATTTTTATTACCTATTATTATTTATTTTGTTGTTCATAACATAGAAGTAAAGAAACATGCAAAAACTGCATTTTTGTCACATTTATTACCTATCGCTACAGCGATCTTGTTTTTATTTTTCTTGCTTCCTGCTCTTACTGGCTCTAGTGGAACGGTATTTATTCTTTTAATTGTAGCGTTAGTTGTTGTTTCTTTAGTTAATGTTGTTGTGTTTGTATGGAATATTGTAAAAGGGATACAAATATTAAGCAGATAAAAGTTAAATGACTAAAACGTAAAGAGGAGATGGAAGGTATGAGTGAAAAGCGCAAACAAATTTTACAGATGGTAGAAGAAGGGAAACTTAGCGTAGATGAGGCTTTAACTTTGCTAAATTCACTGGAAAAAGACTCAGCTAATGACTCTTACTATGCTACGCCTGATAAAGCTGAGCTATCCCCTTATGTAGGAGGAAAACAGAAAAAAACGTACGCTTCTAAGTCATCTCAAAGCTCTTTAAAGGAAAAGTTATTTACATTTGTAGATCAAACGGTAAAAAAAGTAAAAGAAGGAGATTTAGATTTTAACTTTGGTCCTTCGATTGACGTTCAGCACATCTTTCAACAATCAGAAGCATATATTCAAGAGATTGACGTAGATTTAGCAAATGGAAGCGTTCAACTCCGACCTTGGGGAAGTACAGAAGTACGAATAGAGTGTGAAGCTGCTATCTACAAAGTAGAGAATTCGGATGAAGCGCGCCGCACTTTCTTGCAGCATACGGCATTTTCCATCGAAAATGGCAAATTGCGCTTTGCAATTCAGCAAAAGCAAATGAAGGTGAAAGCGATTATTTATATTCCAGAAATGGAATATGAACGCGTCAAGCTCCGTATGTTTAATGGTTCAATCGATGGGGAAAGACTAAGCGTACGAGACTTGAAAGCCAAAACAGCTAATGGTACCATCCGCTTTTACGATGTGAACAGCCATTCTCTTGAAATGGAGACATCAAACGGGCATATGGAACTTTCTCGAATACTCGCTTCGAAATGTGAGCTTGAAACAATTAATGGAACGGTTAAATTTGATGGAGATACAAAAAAGATTGATGTTCAGACATTTAACGGAGATATTGATACGTATTTAAAAGGAGAGCGCATTGAAAAGGCATTTTTCAAAACGACTACAGGAAGCATTACGCTCTATACGCCGCCTCATCTCTCCGTTGATGGAGATTTGAAATCTAACTTTGGGAATTTTACGTGTACACTTCCTGAGATGGAAATAGTAGATGAGAAAAAAGAAACAGTGATGAAACAACTTCGTTTCAAAGCAAATGTCGCTTCGCTAAAAGGCTATAAATTGTTAGCTGAATCCAAAACGGGCTCAATTGTTATAAAATAGAAAACGCTTGTTTTAGTGAAAAAACAAAGGAGATGATTAACGTGCGAAAGTTGTATCGTTCGCGAACAAATCGCAAGCTTGCGGGTGTTATCGGCGGTATTTCTCAGTATATCGGAATAGATGCTTCACTACTCCGCGTATTGTTTATCATCAGTTTATTTTTTACGGTAGGTACTCCCGTCATTTTATATATGATTTTTGTGTTTTTAGTTCCAAATGAAGAAGGAGATTTCTAAAGATGTTATTGCGTGGAATCATTAGTATTTTAATCAATGCCCTCGTATTAATCGTAATTGCAGGTTATATCGACACTTTCCACTTGGAATCAGTTAGTGCAGCTATTATCGCGAGCTTGATTCTATCTATTTTGAACGTGTTTGTTAAGCCAATTTTAATTTTACTTACCCTGCCGGTGACATTTCTTACGCTTGGGCTGTTTTTATTCGTCATTAATGCCATTACGCTGATGATTACACAAAGTGTTATGGGAGATTCTTTTAATATTGACGGGTTTGGTACAGCACTTTTAGCCTCAGTAATTATGTCGCTTTTAAATGCGCTTATTCAACGAGTGATTGTTGAACCGCTTCAAAATAGAAGATAACTTTCTTGCAATATTTAATTTTCTAAAAAAGATGGTAAGGCGATGCAGCCTATGCCATCTTTTTTTTCTTTTCTTTCTGTATTAATGATAAAATAAAATGGCTAGTAGAACCAAACGCGACATAAAAGCGAGAGTTGGATATACTGTAGACATGAACAGATATATGACTGTTCATAAAAGGAGGATGCACGGTGGTTAAAGTACGTACAAAAGACATCATTGAGAAATTTAAATTAGAGCTTATTAGCGGAGAAGAAGGAATCGACCGCCCTATTTCAACAAGTGATATTTCACGTCCAGGTATTGAAATGGCAGGTTATTTTACATATTACCCAGCGGAACGTATCCAGCTGCTAGGTAAAACAGAACTATCATTTTTTAAACAATTAGATGATGAACAAAAAAAAGTTCGAATGGAAAAGATGTGTACAGATATCACGCCGGCTATCATTGTTTCGCGCGAAATGGATGTACCGAAAGAACTTATCGAAGCTTCAGAGCGTGAATCAGTTCCTGTACTGCGTTCAAGCTTTAAAACAACACGACTTTCCAGCCATTTAACGAATTTTCTTGAAAGCCGGCTAGCACCTACTACTGCTCTGCACGGCGTATTAGTGGATATATACGGAATTGGTGTATTAATCATGGGGAAAAGCGGCGTTGGTAAAAGTGAAACAGCCTTAGAGCTTGTTAAGAGGGGACATCGTCTAGTAGCCGATGACTGTGTAGAAATCCGTCAAGAAGATCAAGACACGCTTGTAGGAAATGCGCCTGGTTTAATCGAGCATTTGCTTGAAATTCGAGGACTAGGGATCATCAATGTGATGACGCTATTCGGCGCAGGAGCTGTACGAAGCTATAAGCGAATTTCACTTGTTATTCAGTTAGAGACATGGGATCAGCAGAAGCATTATGATCGCCTTGGTTTAGAAGAAGATAAAATGAAAATTATTGATACAGACGTTACAAAAATTACATTGCCAGTACGTCCGGGACGAAACTTAGCTGTTATCATTGAAGTGGCAGCAATGAACTTCCGCTTAAAGCGTATGGGTATTAACGCAGCAGAACAATTTTCCGCACGTCTAACAGATGTAATTGAAGAAGGAGATCGTGAAGATTTATAAGAAAGGGTGTTAACTTGTGGAAGCAACTATTCAGCCGTTAGATCGCGTGTTCCTTGAAATTGGCCCTCTAACGGTCTACTGGTACGGCGTAATTATCGGTGTAGGTGTTCTATTAGGTCTTTATATTGCGACAAGAGAAAGCGTAAGAAGAGGCTTATCAAAAGATACATTTGTTGATCTCATCTTATTTGCTGTGCCAATAGCTATTATTTGTGCACGAATTTATTATGTATCCTTTGAATGGGGATACTATTCAAAGCATTTAAATGAAATACCTCAGATTTGGCAAGGTGGGATTGCCATTCATGGTGGCTTAATCGGAGGCGTATTAACTGCCATTGTATATTCGAAAGTAAAAAAGATTTCATTTTGGAAGCTGGCTGATATTGCTGCGCCTAGTTTAATCCTTGGCCAAGCCATTGGGCGCTGGGGCAACTTTATGAATCAAGAGGCACACGGGGGACCGGTTACCCGTGCTTTTTTAGAAGGATTGCACCTTCCAAATTTTATTATTAACCAAATGTATATTAACGGTACATATTATCATCCTACGTTTTTATACGAATCATTATGGGATTTTGCCGGATTTATCCTGTTGATGGTACTTCGCCGCACCAGTCTGCGAAAAGGAGAAATTTTCTTATCTTATTTAATCTGGTACTCAGTTGGACGCTTCTTTGTAGAAGGGCTTCGCACGGATAGTTTAATGCTGACGCATACACTCAGAATCGCTCAAGTTGTTTCACTTGTACTGATTGTAATAGCCATTATTTTAATTATTGTGCGCCGCGTGACGGGAATGAGTAAACAGAAATACTTAGAGAATGAAGAAGCACAATCTAAGGCGTAAATGAAGAAAAGCTACAAGATTTACACAAACTTGATTTGACACAAGGGAAGGAAATGAATAATGACGATTAATACGGTTTTGTTTGATTTAGACGGTACGTTAATTGATACCAATGAATTAATTATTGCTTCGTTTACTCATACGCTTAATCACTATTATCCTGAACAATATACTCGTGAAGATATTTTACAGTTTATGGGACCTCCTTTATACGACACGTTTGTAGAAATGGATAAAACGAAAGTAAACGAAATGATTGAGATGTATCGCACGCATAATCTAGCTAATCATGATTTGCTTGTTCAAGAATTTGAAGGCGTAATTGAAACAGTTAAATGGCTGCACGAGCAGAATTATAAATTAGGTATTGTCACAACAAAGCAAAGAAATACGGTCATGATGGGGCTTAAGTTAACAAAGTTAGACCAGTTCTTTGATACGATTGTCGCAATTGAAGACGTAACAAATGCAAAGCCGCATCCTGAGCCAGTAGAAAAAGCACTGAAGATGCTTGATGCTAAACCTGAAGAAGCACTGATGGTGGGAGATAACCATCACGACATCGTTTCCGGTCAAAGAGCTTATACGAAAACAGCTGGAGTTGCTTGGAGTGCAAAAGGAAGAGATCATATCGCTTCTTATAATCCTGATATTATTTTAGAAAATATGACGGATTTAATTGATATATTAAAAGGAGAACGTCAGTGAGAAAAACGACGCGCTATCCGGTTAAAGGAGCTAATTCCCTTTGGCATGTCTATAAGACCGTGCCTTTTTGGAAAGTAGTGCGCAACTTCCTAATCATTCAATGCGCTCGCTATACGCCTTTTCTTTCGATGAAAAACTGGCTGTATAAAACGTGCTTAGGGATGAAAGTAGGGCCTCATACATCCTTTGCCCTTATGGTGATGCTCGATATTATGTTTCCTGAAAAAATACAAGTAGGACGCAATACGGTCATTGGATACAATACAACTATTCTTGCTCATGAATATCTGATAACGGAATATCGTCTTGGAGATGTCATCATTGGGGATGAAGTGATGATTGGAGCAAATAGCACCATCCTTCCAGGTGTAACAATCGGCAATGAAGCGGTTGTAGCGGCTGGAACGGTGGTTCATAAAGATGTAGCACCCGGTTTCTTTGTTGGAGGTAACCCTATGCGTGTCATCTATACAAAAGAAGAAATGGAAAAGCGCAGGGAAGCAGAACCTAAAGCCACAACTTAGCAAGAACTAAGCTGTGGCTTTTTTTGTAAATTTGAACAGCTGGCGGTTGACGGCTGACTTTATCGGGTGTAAACTATCAATAACTTTAATTTGTTATTTCGCTAATACATTAGTGTGATAAAGTGAAAACAACCTATCAATGGTTCCTTAATAGATAAAATCAAGCTTAAAGGACGTGTCGGAATGTCAAAGTTATTTATGTTTGAAAAACCCCTTGGAATGAGAGATACTCTGCCAGCTCTTTTTGAAAGAAAAAAACAAGTTCGCAATCAGCTGGCAGATGAAATCAGCAGCTGGGGCTATCAATATATGGCAACGCCTACGGTGGAATATTACGAGACGGTAGGAAGCGCATCAGCTATTTTAGATCAGCAATTGTTTAAACTTTTAGATAAAGAAGGGCATACGCTTGTGCTGCGACCGGATGTAACAACACCATTTGCACGTGTGGCCGCTTCAAAACTTTTAAATAATTCTCCTTTGCGCTTAGCTTATGAAGCAAATGTATTCCGAGCTCAGCAGCGTGAGGGCGGCCGCCCGGCGGAGTTTGAACAAATAGGCGTTGAGCTAATTGGAGACGCTACGATGAGCAGCGATGCTGAAGTCATTGCTCTCATGATCGGCGCATTAAAAAGAGCGGGACTTAAATCATTTAAAGTGGCAATTGGCCACATCGGGTTTGTTAATTCGCTTTTTTTAGAAATTGTCGGAAATGAAGAACGTGCTAACGTGCTTCGCCGCTTTTTATATGAGAAAAATTACGTGGGTTATCGTAATCATGTAAAAGATTTGAATCTATCTTCTATTGATAAACAGCGTCTCCTTCAGCTGCTTAACCTGCGCGGAGATGAAAAGAAGATTGAAGAAGCGGTTGAACTAGTTGAAAACGAAGCTGGTAAAAAAGCAGCCGGTGATTTGACAAAGCTATGGAATATGCTTGATGCGTACGGTGTGACGGATGAAATTAAAATTGATTTTAACTTAGTCAGTCATATGAGCTATTACACAGGTATTTTATTTGAAGTCTTTGCTGAAAACGTTGGTTTCCATATCGGTAATGGAGGACGTTATGACCAGCTTCTTGAAAAATTTGCGTCTAAAACACCAGCTACAGGATTTGGAATTCAGCTCGACCGCTTAATTGAAGCGCTGGGCGAAGAAGTATATGAGCCTTCAGCAGTATACGGCATATTATATAGCCAGGAGCGTTTAGATGAGGCATTAGCTTTAGCCGCTGAACAGCGCAAGCAAGGATACCGGGTAGTGACTCAGGAAATTGCAGGCGTTGATGATGTTGATGTATTTACGGCACAGTTTGAAGAAGTGACGTTTCTAATTGGAAAACGAGGCAAGGGGGGACAATAATGAGTGAACTATTAACAATTGCAATGCCAAAAGGACGTATTTTTGAAGAAGCGGCTGAACTTTTGCGTCAAGCAGACTTTCAATTGCCACCAGAATTTGACGATTCGCGCAAGCTGATTGTAGACATTCCTGAAGAGAACATGCGCTTTATTTTAGCAAAACCAATGGACGTTACTACTTATGTAGAATACGGGGTAGCGGATCTTGGTATTGCAGGTAAAGACGTAATGTTAGAAGAAGAAAGAGATGTCTATGAGCTGTTGGATTTAAATATTAGTAAATGTCATCTGGCCGTTGCCGGTTTGCCTAATGCTAAAAAATCAGAAATTGCTCAAAAAGTGGCAACCAAATATCCAAATGTAGCATCTACTTATTTCAGGGAGCAAGGAGAGCAAGTCGAAATTATTAAATTGAATGGTTCCATTGAATTAGCGCCTTTAATCGGCCTGGCTGATCGGATCGTTGATATTGTATCAACGGGACAAACACTAAAAGAGAACGGACTTGTTGAATTGGAGCACATTGAAGATATTACATCGCGTTTGATTGTGAACCCTGTGAGCTATCGTTTAAAAGACGAACGAATTGATGATTTAGTGAATCGTTTAGCTCAAGTGGTTCAACCTGTATAAAAGAGGTGACATACATTGAAAATTACACGTGTAACAGAACAAGTGAGCTTAAAACGTACGATTGATCAAGGGACGAGTGCTCAAAGAGAAATTGTCGTAAATATTTTAAAGCAGGTGCAAGAGCAAAAAGACGAAGCTTTAAAAAGGTATACAGCCCAATTTGACGGCGTTGAGCTTTCTTCTTTACTTGTGACGGAACAAGAAAAGAAGCGTGCTTATGAGCTGGTTGATGCAGACATGCTGTCAATCATTCGTGAAGCGGCTGACAACATTCGTGATTACCACGAAAGAATGGTTGAGCAGTCTTGGATGACAACAAAAGAAGACGGCACTATTTTAGGGCAGAAAGTAACGCCTTTAGATGCAGTAGGTGTTTATGTACCGGGAGGCCTTGCGGCGTATCCTTCTTCCGTTTTAATGAATGTTATTCCTGCTCAAGTGGCAGGGGTAAAACGTATTGTGATGGTTTCACCTCCAGGAAAAGACGGCGCGCTGCCTGCTGGAGTAGTGGTAGCAGCGAATGAGCTTGGGGTCGAAGAGATTTATAAAGTAGGGGGAGCTCAAGCGGTAGGAGCACTTGCCTATGGAACAGAAACAATTAAACCCGTCGATAAAATTGTAGGCCCTGGTAATATCTTTGTTGCATTAGCGAAAAGAGAAGTATATGGATTAGTAGACATTGACTCAATTGCTGGACCTAGTGAAATTGTCGTACTAGCAGACGAAACGGCTAAGCCGAACGAAGTGGCAGCTGATTTATTATCTCAAGCAGAACATGACAAATTAGCTTCAAGCATTTTAGTAACGCCTTCTATGAAATTAGCCGAATCTGTTAAAGAAGAAGTGGAAAGACAAGTGGAATCTTTACCTCGTAAAGAAATTGCAAAACCTTCTATTGATAACCATGGTGCTATTTATGTGACCGGGTCATTAGAAGAAGCGATTGAAGCTGTTAATCAATTAGCTCCTGAGCATTTAGAAATTATGACTGAAAGTCCGCTTGAACTTTTAGGTTCCATTCGTCATGCCGGTGCTATTTTTCTAGGAAGATACAGCTCAGAACCTGTTGGCGATTATTTTGCGGGACCAAACCATGTTCTTCCAACCAATGGGACAGCGAAATTCTCAAGTCCTTTATCAGTTGATTCATTTGTGAAGAAGTCTAGTATCATTTCATACAGCCAACAAGCCCTGCAGAAAAATGTCTCGAAAATCGCAGTGTTTGCTCGTTTAGAAGGGCTAGAAGCTCATGCAAGGGCGGTTGAAGAACGCTTTAAAAAATAAGGTGGAGATTAAAAGAAAAGAGTCGAAATGTTCTTTTCTTTATCTATTACATGCATAGTTGAAAGGAGTTTCACAATGAGAGAGTCAAGTATTAAACGTACAACAAACGAAACGGATATTGCATTAGCGATTGGAATCGATGGAGAAGGAAAAGCGAGCATTGATACAGGCGTTCCTTTTTTAAATCATATGCTTGATTTATTTACAAAACACGGACAGTTTAACCTTGATGTAAAAGCAGATGGGGACACGGAGATTGATGATCACCATACAACGGAAGATATCGGTATTTGCCTTGGTCAAACGTTCAAAGAAGCGCTCGGTGATAAAAAAGGAATTAAACGCTATGGAAATGCTTTTGTACCAATGGATGACGCATTGGCTCAAGTGGTAGTAGATTTAAGCAATCGTCCTCATTTTGAATTTAAAGGTGACATTCCCGCGTCGCGCGTCGGTACATTTGATACAGAGCTTGTGTATGAATTTTTATGGAAATTTGCATTAGAATCTCGCATGAATGTACATGTAATTGTACACTACGGCAAAAATACACACCACATTATTGAAGCGGTGTTTAAGGCTTTAGCACGTGCTTTGGACGAAGCGACAACGATTGATCCGCGTGTCAAAGGTGTGCCTTCGACGAAAGGGATGTTGTAAATGATTGGAATTATCGACTATGGGATGGGCAACTTATACAGCGTAAGTAAAGCTCTTGAACGATTAAACTATGATTATATTATCTCGGCAGATCCTGCAGAACTAAGAAAGGCAAAAGGGCTGATTCTTCCTGGAGTTGGAGCATTCAAAGATGCGATGGAACAGCTGAATCAAACAAAGTTGACGGACTTTATTAAAGAAGAAGTAGCAAAAGGAATGCCTTTGCTTGGAATTTGTTTAGGTATGCAGCTTTTATTTGAAGAAAGCGATGAAAACGGCGTAACAAAAGGGCTGGAACTGTTAAAAGGGAGAGTCGAGCGTATTCCCGGCATTACTGCCGAAGGACAGACATATAAAGTTCCGCACATGGGCTGGAACTCTTTAAATTTTCATCAGCCGTCTGCTCTGCTTGATGGAATCAGTGAAGGTCACGTGTACTTTGTTCACTCTTATTACGTAAAAACAAATGACCAAGACGTGCTTTTAGCAACAAGTCCTTATGATGTTGAAGTTCCAGCAGTTGTTGGAAAAGAACACGTATTTGGCACTCAATTCCACCCTGAAAAAAGCAGTGCAATCGGAATGCAAATGCTGCAAAATTATGCAAACTTCGTAGAGAAAAGGAGCCCATCATATGAGCAAATTTGAAATATATCCAGCCATTGATATGCGCGGAGGAAAGTGCGTCCGTTTGCTTCAAGGAGATTACTCAAAAGAAACGGTGTACGGAGATTCTCCGGTAGATATGGCCACACAATTCGCAAGTGAAGGCGCTCAGTGGATTCACATGGTTGATTTAGACGGTGCAAAAGCGGCCAAGCGCGTGAATGATGAATTTGTGCTAGGCGTGAAAAAGAAATTAGATGTAAGTGTGCAAATTGGAGGAGGCATTCGCTCAGAAGCTGACGTTGCTTACTATTTAGAAAACGGAATTGACCGCGTTATTTTAGGAAGTGCAGCTATTTCTAATCCTGAATTTGTGAAAAAAATGCTGAAGGAATATGGTGCGCGTATTGCTATTGGTATTGATGCACGTGATGGCTACGTTGCGACGGAAGGCTGGGTGGAAACATCTACAATCAAAGCGACAGAACTAGGAAAAGAATTGGCTAATGCTGGTGCGGAAACATTTATTTTCACGGATATTTCTACGGATGGCATGCTGTCTGGTCCTAATGTGGAAGGGATTGTTGAAATGGCCAAGGCTACTGGAAAAGGTGTGATTGCATCAGGGGGAGTTAGTAAACTTGCTGATCTAGATGCACTAAAGAAGTATGAAGCTGACGGCGTTATTGGTGCGATTGTAGGGAAAGCACTTTATACAAATAAGTTTACAGTAGCTGAAGCACTTCAAGAGGTGAAAGCGTAATGATTACAAAACGAATCATTCCTTGTTTAGATGTAAAGGACGGTCGTGTGGTAAAAGGAGTTCAGTTTGTGGAACTTCGAGATGCAGGAGATCCTGTAGAGTTGGCGAAGTTTTACGATGAAGAAGGCGCAGACGAATTAGTCTTTTTGGATATTTCTGCTTCTCATGAAGGACGCAAAACAATGGTACATGTTGTAGAAGAAGTAGCATCTCAGCTAGCGATTCCTTTTACGGTGGGCGGAGGAATTAATGCATTAGAAGATATGAAGAGAATGCTTCGTGCTGGTGCAGACAAAGTGTCATTAAATACAGCGGCCGTACTCAATCCAGCACTCATTACAGAAGGGTCCGACTTTTTTGGAGCTCAGTGTATTGTGGTAGCCATCGATGCTAAGTACGATGAAAGTTTACAATCATGGCGAGTCTATACACACGGAGGCCGCAACGCAACGGACTGGGAAGTAATCGACTGGGCAAGAGAAGCAGTGAAGCGCGGTGCGGGTGAGATCTTGTTAACGAGTATGGATAAAGACGGCGAAAAGTCAGGGTTTGATTTAGCATTAACCAAAGCAGTGAGCCAAGCAGTGAGCGTTCCTGTTATTGCTTCTGGCGGCGCAGGAAATGGTCAAGATTTTGTCGATGCGTTTGAAAAAGGAGAAGCTGACGCGGCTTTGGCGGCTTCGATCTTTCACTATAAAGAAACATCTGTAAAAGAAATTAAAAGCTATGCAAAACAACAAGGAGTGAGCATTCGATGACGATTGAAAACATTAAATTCAACAGTGATGGACTTGTACCGGCTATTGTACAAGATGCTGTGAGCAAAGAAGTTTTAACATTGGCTTATATGAACGAAGAATCACTTCAAAAATCAATTGATACACGTGAAACGTGGTTTTACAGCCGTTCTCGACAAGAGTTGTGGCACAAGGGCGCAACCTCGGGAAACACACAAAAGATTGTAAGCATGGCATATGACTGTGATGCTGATTCGCTGGTTGTAAAGGTGGAGCCTCAAGGTCCTGCTTGTCATACGGGGGCTTACAGCTGTTTTAATGAAACAATTCTTGGTGAAAATAAACAAAATGATAATCGGTTTGCTATTATTAATGAGCTAGAAGAAGTAATCGCTAAGCGTGAAGCTGAAATGCCAGAAGGAGCTTATACGACGTACTTGTTTGATAAAGGCGTAGATAAAATCCTCAAAAAAGTAGGAGAAGAAGCTGGTGAAGTCATTATTGCAGCAAAAAATCGTGACCATGATGAGCTGAAGTGGGAAGTTGCAGATTTATTGTACCACGTACTTGTTTTACTTCGTGAGCAAAAGTTGCCTTTAGACGATGTCCTATCAGTATTAAAAGAGCGTCACTCTAGCTAATAGCTACATAGTGAAAAGAGAGAAGGAGTTGTCTCATTTTAGATAAAAGAGGCAAAACCTTCTCTTATTTGCGTCAAGAAACGACTGCTTGCAGGCTCCTTTTTTGAATAGAGGTATTAAACTTCTTGGCAAATGTGATATACTACGAACGTCGAAATTATCAACTTATTTGGAGGGCTTAATGGAAAAACACTCAAAAGTAATTCAAAAAATGGCACAAGTAATTCCATTTTCGCAAACGGGTGACTTCTATTTCGAAAAAGCGCTGCAGGCGTTTGAAGAAGAGGAGTCAGATAAAGCGCTCAAGTATTTAACGCGTGCAAACAAAGAAAATGCCCGTAATCCACAGCTTCTTACAAACGTTGGAGTAGCTTTAACGGAGCGGGGAGATTATCAAGATGCCAACGAGCTTTTTCTCCATGTGATTCATCATATGGACGATACATTAGGAAGCTGTTACTACTATATAGCCAACAGCTATGCGCATCTTGGACTGTTTGAAGAATCAAAAAAATACGCGATGTATTACATTGAGCATTTTCCAAATGGTGACCTCTTTCGATCGGCTACAGATCTGTTAGATTTACTATCAATTGATGTGGATGAAGAAGATGAAGAGCCTAAAAATCAGCTAGGCGACATGCTGATTATAAAACAAGAACAAGCAAAAAGACTGCTTGAAGCAACGAATTTTGAAGAAGCAGTGGATTTGTTAACTGAAATAATTGATGAGTATCCAGAATTCTGGTCTGCATATAATAATTTAGCGTTAGCTTATTTTTATTTAAATAAAATTGATGAGGCAATGGATTTGCTGAATGAAGTATTGGAGAAAAACCCTGGAAATCTTCATGCGTTATGCAATCAGCTGATTTTCTATTATTATTGCCATAAGCATAAAGAAGTTGAGGAGCTTACAGACGGGCTTAGCCGCGTTTATCCGATGTCCTTTGAACACCGCTATAAGCTTGGAGCTACATTTGCGTTGATTGGTCAATACAAACTATCATACAGATGGTTGAAGAAGCTTTATACACAAGGATTTCAAGGAGACAACTCATTTCATTATTGGCTCTCATATGCCTCTTACTATACTGGACGTGAAGCGTTCGCTAAAGAAATGTGGAAGCTGGCATTGGAAGACGTTCCTGATAAAGAAGGAGAGGAGCCTTGGCGCATCAGTCAAAAAGCTGCGAAGGTTTTTCAATCGAAAGTGGATATTACAGCGAAAAAGAAATGTGCAACAAAAAATGTTCATGATCAGCTTTACAGCCTGTATATGGCGAAGAAGCTTCCTGAACAACAGCGTCTGCTTCTTTTAGAAGAAATCAAGTCGTCCATACATATGAGTACACTTTTAGATGAAGTATATACGTATGTATGGCAGGATAAACACCATGTGATTTTTGAGGTGGCAGATGTTATTGAACTGGAGATGGAATCGCAGACTGAAAGTGATATCCAGGATCTTTTAAGCTTTTGGTTTTATGTATATGTACAGGTATATAAACAATCCTATGATTTTCAGCATGTGAACGTAAATGCATGGGCCGCAGCCGTCACATATATATGGGCGAAAGAACAAAACCAGTCTATTACTCAAGCCGATGCGGCAAAACAATATTCCATTTCCGCTGCAACAGTGAGAAAGTACAGTAAAATTGTGAATACGTTATTAAATTGAGCAAAAAAATAGACGATAATAGGAAGAACATATTAGGATAGTGGTAACGAAATAATTATCCATAAATTTGGAATCAACTACGAAGGAATTTCCTAAAAGGAGTGTAAAGCAATGACAGAAGAAAAAATTTATGATGTCATTATTATTGGGGCAGGCCCAGCAGGTATGACTGCTGCTGTATATACATCTCGTGCAGATTTATCAACACTAATGATTGAACGCGGAATTCCAGGCGGTCAAATGGCTAATACGGAAGATGTAGAAAACTATCCAGGTTATGATCATATCCTTGGTCCTGACCTTTCTAACAAAATGTTTGAGCATGCAAAAAAATTTGGTGCGGAATATGCGTACGGTGATATTAAAGAAATCATCGACGGAGAAGAATACAAGACAGTTCGTGCAGGCAGCAAAGAATATAAAACACGTTCAGTAATCGTTGCTACTGGTGCTGAATATAAAAAATTAGGTGCGCCAGGAGAGAAAGAACTAGGCGGCCGCGGCGTATCTTATTGTGCTGTATGTGACGGTGCATTCTTTAAAGGTAAAGAGCTAGTCGTTGTAGGCGGTGGAGACTCTGCGGTTGAAGAAGGCGTATATTTAACACGCTTCGCAACAAAAGTAACAATTATTCACCGACGCGATGAGCTTCGCGCGCAAAAAATCCTACAGCAGCGTGCATTTGATAACGAAAAAGTTGATTTTATTTGGAATACAACGGTCAAAGAAGTAAAAGAAAAAGACGGTAAAGTAGGCAGCGTAACGTTAGTAGACACAAAAACAGGTGAAGAGCGCGAGTTTGGTGCGGACGGCGTATTCATTTATGTTGGAATGGTTCCACTAACAAAACCATTCGAAAGCCTAAACATCACGAATAAAGAAGGATATATTGAAACGAACGAGCAAATGGAAACAAAAGTACCAGGTGTGTTCGCAGCTGGAGACGTTCGTGAAAAGGCTCTTCGTCAAATTGTAACAGCTACAGGCGATGGCAGCATTGCTGCTCAAGCGGCTCAGCACTATGTAGAAGAGTTAAAAGAAAAGTTAAAAGCTATTCAGCAATAAGGCTGAAATCAATCTTTTACAAAACGTAATTCGGTTTTAACTGTTCTGTAACACCTGTGAAACATTGATGGGGTACTATATAGATAGTAATTGACCCCCTTTTATAAAATATATGTATGTCGGGCATAGGACGTGTTCCTATGCCTCTTTTTTGTGACTATAACAGATTGAATTTACGTATATAACAGCAATGGATTATTTTCAGAAAATTTAGTAATAGTTAGTTCATCTCCGTTGTGAGAGAAGTTTGTTTCGTAGTATAATAAAAGAAAATGTCAGTATACATATGATGAGGTGGAAAACATGCAAAGGGTCACAAATTGTGTATTAATGAAAGATGATAAAGTATTGTTGCTTCAAAAGCCACGACGAAACTGGTGGGTGGCCCCGGGCGGGAAAATGGAGCAAGGAGAATCTGTAAAAGACTCTGTTGTACGAGAATTTCGTGAAGAAACGGGAATTTATTTGAAAAATCCCACTGTAAAAGGTATCTTTACTTTTACGATGAAAGAAAACGATCAAATTTCATCTGAATGGATGATGTTTACTTTTTTTGCTACAGATTTTGATGGGACAAATGTGCTAGAATCAGAAGAAGGCAAACTCGGTTGGCATAATTTGAGTGAAGTAAGTGAATTGCCGATGGCACCGGGAGATCATCACATTATCGATTATGTAGCAAAAGGGTCGGGTGTTATTTATGGCAACTTTACGTATACAACAGATTTCGAGTTATTATCTTACCGAATTGATCCTTGTTAATGATAAATAGACATGTATGCATAGATTGAGGGGGATGGAAAATGAGTACTGGGTCTGTAAGCGATATTCAATTAGTGATTATTACTGGAATGTCAGGTGCAGGAAAAACAGTAGCAATTCAGAGTTTTGAAGATTTAGGGTTCTTTTGTGTAGATAATTTACCCCCTACATTGCTACCGAAATTTTTAGAACTCATGAAAGAGTCAGGGAATAAAATGAATAAAGTTGCTCTTGTTATGGACTTGCGAGGCAGAGAGTTTTTTGAAAGCCTGTTTGAAGCATTAGATAACATGAGTGAAACAACGTGGGTCACGCCACAAATTTTATTTTTAGATGCAAAAGATTCTGTATTGGTGACGCGCTATAAAGAAACGAGACGTTCACATCCGCTAGCTCCTTCGGGTTTACCTTTAGAAGGAATTGGTATGGAACGTGAGCTTCTTGAGGAGTTAAAGGGAAGAGCTCAGCTTATTTATGAGACGTCAGAGTTAAAACCAAGAGAGCTTAGAGAAAAAATTTTAACTCAGTTTTCGTCGCACGCTTCACAGGTTTTTACTGTTAATGTGATGTCGTTTGGTTTTAAATATGGTGTGCCTATTGACGCTGATTTAGTCTTTGATGTGCGCTTTTTGCCAAACCCTCACTACATTGACCATATGCGTCCTAAAACGGGGCTTGAAGAAGAGGTTTCTTCTTACGTATTAAAATGGACGGAAACTCAAAAGTTCATTGAAAAAGTAGTAGACTTACTTTCGTTTATGCTTCCACAGTACAAGCGAGAAGGTAAAAGCCAGCTGGTCATTGCTATAGGCTGCACAGGCGGACAGCATCGCTCCGTCACACTAGCTGAATATTTAGGTCACCATTTCCAGAATGAATACAAAACTCATATTTCTCATCGTGACATTGAGAGGAGAAAGGAAAATCATAGATGAGCAGTGAACAGCTTCCAAAAGTTGTCGTCATTGGGGGAGGAACGGGTTTACCAGTGCTGTTAAGAGGGTTGAAGGAATACCCTCTTGATCTTACAGCCATCGTGACCGTAGCAGACGACGGGGGAAGTTCTGGCCGATTGCGCGATGAACTTGAAATCCCTGCTCCTGGTGATATTCGAAATGTGCTAGTTGCTTTATCTGATGTAGAGCCACTAGTTGAAGAGCTTTTTCAGCATCGATTTGATACAGGAAATGAGCTTACAGGCCATTCTCTTGGCAATTTGTTGCTTGCAGCTATGACGTCTATTACTGGCGATTTTGTGCATGCTATACGAGAAATGAGCAAAGTACTAAACGTCAGAGGGAAAGTACTTCCAGCAGCTAATCAAAGTGTTGTGCTGCATGCGGAGATGCAAGATGGATCCATCGTAACAGGTGAATCTAAAATTCCAGAAGTTAATAAAAAAATTAATAAAGTATTTTTATCGCCCGCTGATGTGAAACCGCTTGTCGAGACAATAAAAGCTATTCGACGCGCTGATTTAATTGTGTTGGGGCCCGGAAGTCTTTATACAAGTATTTTGCCGAATTTACTGGTTCAGGATATTTGTAACGAGCTTTGTTCGACAAAAGCAAAGAAAGTGTACGTATGCAACGTGATGACGCAGCCGGGTGAGACATTAGGCTTTAAGGCAAGTGATCATATTAAAGCGCTTTACAATCATATGCCGTGTGCATTTTTAGATGCGATTATTGTCAATAATGCACCTATTCCAGCACCTTTGAAAAAGAAATATCAAGTAGAGCAGGCTCAGCCTGTAGAATATGATCGTGAAGTATTGCTAAAGTTAGGGTTAGAAGTGATTGAAGATCAAATTATTCAGTATGACGGCAGCGTAATTAGGCATGATACAAAAAAAGTAGCAAAGCTTGTGTATTCTATGCTGACATCGCTGCAAGGTAAAGCGAATACGGGTGTTTAACACTATTTCCGTATGTAGATTGGAGGTGAAGTTATGTCATTTGCATCAGAAACAAAAAAAGAGTTAACGAATTTAGAAGTCAAAGATTGCTGTGCAAAAGCAGAGCTTTCTGCATTAATTCGAATGAATGGTTCACTTTCTTTTTCGAATAAAAAATTCACGGTTGATGTTCAAACAGAAAACGCAGCGATTGCTCGGCGCATTTATGTCCTGCTTAAGAAAAATTATGATGTGTCAGTAGAACTGCTTGTGCGTAAGAAAATGCGGTTGAAGAAAAACAATGTGTATATTGTTCGATTAGTAGAAAAAACGAGAATGCTTTTGGAAGACTTAAAAATTGTAGAAGAAGGATTTACGTTTACACATCGTATTTCACCAGAGCTAGTACAAAAGAAGTGCTGTAAGCGATCCTACTTAAGAGGCGCATTTTTAGCCGGCGGTTCTATTAATAACCCAGAGACATCATCATACCATCTTGAAATCTTTTCATTGTATGAAGAGCACAACGAAGCTTTATGCAATTTAATGAACGAATTTCAATTGAATAGTAAAACATTAGAACGGAAAAAAGGCTATATTAACTATTTGAAAGAAGCTGAAAAAATTACGGAGTTTCTAAATATCATTGGAGCCCATAACGCTCTTTTACGGTTTGAGGATGTAAGAATCGTCCGAGATATGCGAAATTCCGTTAATCGCTTAGTTAATTGTGAAACAGCTAACTTAAATAAAACGATCGGAGCGGCTATTCGTCAAGTGGAAAACATTCGTTATATTGATGAAACAGCTGGATTAGACATCTTACCAGAAAAGCTAAGAGAAATTGCTCGTTTGCGTGTGGAATACCAAGACGTTACGTTAAAGGAGCTTGGTGAGATGGTATCTGGAGGTCAAATTAGCAAATCGGGCATTAACCATCGGTTGCGTAAAATTGACCAAATAGCAGACAAGCTTCGCGCCGGTCAGCCAGTCACATAAGGGGAATTGCAAGGGGGAGGATTTTATCATGGAAAAACAAGTAGAAGTAAAATTAAAAACGGGATTACAAGCTCGTGTTGCGGCACTGTTTGTGCAAGAAGCAACTCGTTTTACATCGGATGTGTACTTGAAGAAAGATGAGAAAGTAGTCAACGCTAAAAGTATCATGGGGTTAATGAGCTTAGCGATTAATAATGGTTCTCTCATTACGCTCATTGTTGAAGGGGTAGATGAAAAAGAAGCAATGGATGCGTTAGTAGCTTACGTAGAGAACGATGCATAAAAAAGCCTTTCCCGCAGGGGGAAAGGCTTTTTTTTATTTAGGGTCGTTTTCTAATACTTTGTCAATTAGACCGTATTCTAAAGCGCGTTCAGCAGTCATGAAATTATCACGATCTGTATCACGTTGTAGCACTTCTAACGGTTGACCTGTACGCTCAGCTAAAATTGAATTTAGTTTTTCGCGTAAGAATAGAATACGTTTTGCCGCAATTTCAATTTCAGTAGCTTGTCCTTGAGCACCACCAAGAGGTTGATGAATCATTACTTCGCTGTTTGGAAGAGCAAAACGTTTGCCCTTTTCACCAGCAGCCAGTAAGAAAGCACCCATTGATGCAGCCATACCGATACAAATTGTAGAAACTTTTGGCTTAATGAATTGCATCGTATCGTAGATAGCCATTCCAGCTGTAATAGAGCCACCTGGACTGTTGATATAAAGTGAGATATCTTTTTCTGGGTCTTCAGCAGCTAAGAATAGAAGCTGAGAAACGATTGAGTTAGCTACATTATCGTCAATAGCACTACCTAAAATAATAATGCGGTCTTTTAATAAACGTGAATAAATGTCATAAGCACGTTCACCACGGTTTGTTTGTTCAATAACTGTAGGAATTAAGTTCATATTAAATTCCTCCTTAACAAGAATAATTTGTTATGTACCTATAATACACGTATGGTCAATAAAGGTCAAACAAAAGAACCTCTACTACACATATTCGCTTAAAACACTATGTATTCCTCTTTGACATTATTAAAATTTTTCCCCCTTCTAAAAAAAATAAACGTAGTATTCTATTGAAAAGAGAAGTTTTCTCTCCTATAATGGAAGTTGTGACAAATATGCCCTCGTAGTGTAGTGGATAGCACAAGAGATTCCGGTTCTCTTAGGGTGGGTTCGAATCCTGTCGAGGGCGTCTTAAAACGTTGCGGATTACGCAACGTTTTTTATTTTGAGTAAAAAGGCTCATCTTCTCAAAAAATAATATTTATTTTCCTCCTATAACCCTTTATACGCGTAAGGAAGCAAGAAATTAATTCCATTGTACCGGTTGCGGAATTTGTCAGAATACTATAAAACAGTATATAAGGAAAAGAAAAACGGAGGAGGAATAAATATGAAATATATGAACAAACTTTTCATTGTCAGTGCATCGGTAGCACTATTGCTGTCTGCATGCGGGACGAACGACGATGCTGCTCAGCCGAAGTCTAATGATCAAGCAGAAAATGTTCAGCAAGATAAGGCTTCTAAATCTGATCAAACATCAGGCGCTGCAAAAGAAGATTCGAAAAAAGATGCGGATTCTTCCGAGGTCTCAGCCAAACCTTCAGGAAGTCAATCGTCAACTAGCAAAACAGCGGAAGATGGACAGTCAACGTCTTTTTCAGAAACAAAACTAACAAAAAGCCCAGAACAAGATTATTCTATTCAAGTAATGGACGGTTATAAACTAACGGGTGAAGAACCAGGAAAAGATGCGTTAGTATTAACTTCAGATGATTCTCAATTTATGCGTATCGAAATGCTTTCATCAGAAGCATCGATGGACGACGCTGCTCAATCTGTTAAACAAACGGCAACAGCAGTTAATAAAAATGCAGCAGAGAAAAAGAATCTTGAAGAGAATGGAATCTTCAAAGATTCTGTTTGGTATGAAGCCACATCTGGCGATCATACGGTAAACGCTGTGTTGGTTAAAGGAAAGAAACCAATGAAGCTAACCATCTTCACGAAAAACAATGAAGAAAACCTGGATAAGTTTATGCAAATGGCACAGACCATTCAATAAGTAACTCTTCTATTATTATACACATGCAGAAAATTCGACATGACGAAGAAAACGTCATGTCGGATTATTACTCGGATCATGCGGTCGGTGCGAATTATAATGAAAAGTTATAAAGGTGCATAGCTCTATTACTTTTTTGATGGTTAGTAATTAAAAATAGGATGAACCGCTTCGTTAACAAAGGTTGACGAAGATTTTTTGATGAAAAAATTACATATAAAAAATAGTTACATGCTCTTTGAAAGCGTTTTTATAGTAAAATAGATGAAGGGGAGGGGAGAAATAATGGAGATTGGATTATTTCAGCAGCAGTCGTTAAAGCTGACGATGTCAAAAGAATTATCACAAGCTATTTCTCTTTTACAATATTCATCGATGGATATTGTAGCGTTTTTACATGAGCAGGCGCTTCAAAATCCGCTTATAGATTTTTCAGAGCTGCCCGTCTATACATCTCACAATCAAAAAAATCATGCAACTTCTGATTCAACAGATTATATGAGCAGTATACCAGCTCCTAAAGAAACGCTGTACGAACATTTAATGAATCAATCCGCATTATTAAAATTAGATGAATGTGAGCAGGCAGCCGTTGAGTTTGTTATTAATAGCCTGGATGATGCTGGCTATTTGCATGATGAGTTAATTATACTTGCTAACCAGCTTGGCCAAGGTCAAGAGCAGGTTGAGAAGGCTCTCCAGCTTGTGCAGCAGATGGACCCGGCAGGAGTAGGGGCGAGAAGTTTACAAGAGTGCTTAATGCTTCAATTAAAAAGAAGTAATCAATGGACAGAAAAAATAGAGCAAATTTTGACACATCATTTTGAGGAATTTGCGTATAAAAAATGGATGAAAATCTCAAAGTTATGTCAAATCTCACTTGAAGCTCTTCAACAATTACATGAACAGATTAAGAAATTAAATCCTCGTCCTGGATCGTTTTATATGAAGTCCAATGAACGATTCATTGTACCGGATTTTATTGTAAAAATTGAAGATGGAAATGTCGTTGCTTATGCAAATGAGGATTTGGAACCTCGTCTTTCAGTGAATGAACAATACAAACTTCAGCTGAAAAATAGGCAGAACCAAGAAATGTTTTCTTATTTGCAAGAGAAATATCGTGAATTTCAGTGGATTATGAAAAGTTTACACACACGCAAAGATACATTAAACGCATTAATGAATACCTTACTCGTTGAACAAGAAGCCTTTTTTAAAAAGGGTCCTTCGTATTTGAAGCCGTTAACAATGAAGGAAGTAGCGGAACAAACGTCTGTGCATGAATCAACGATTAGCCGTGCTACTCGGCACAAATATATTCAAACGCCTTTTGGCACCTTTTCAATGAAATCTTTTTTCTCAACTAGTATTCAACTGGGCAACAACGAAGCGACTTCTACAACTCACGTAAAAGAACTGCTTAAAAAGCTAGTAGCAGAAGAAAACAAACAGCGTCCGCTTTCAGATCAGCAGTTGGCTAACGTTTTGCAAAGCAATTATAACGTTACTATTTCAAGAAGAACGGTAGCCAAATATCGAGATCAATTAAACGTTCTGCCATCCAGTCAACGAAAACTTTTTGTCACGCAGTAAAGGAGTGGGAATGTGGAAGTCGTACTGTATACCAAAAATGGCTGTCACTTATGCGATGATGCAAAGAAGCTGCTTGCAGAGCTGCAGTCGGAGTTTCCCTTTCAGCTTATTGAACGAGATATTTACAAAAACGATGAGTGGCTGGAAAAGTATCACCTTGCCATTCCCGTGGTAGAAATGGATGAAGAAGAAGTGGAATATGGAAAAATAACAGGTATTCCATTAAGAAAACGCTTACTTTTAAAAATAGGCAACACATGAGTTGAATAAAGGATTCACTCCTGTTAGAATAGATTTTGTAGCAGGGTGAATTTTTTTTGCGCAAGGTGGGACATAATATGTCTATACGGGACAAAAAATGTCCAGCAAGTTTATGCCTTAAGGGGATTTTAACATGCGTTCTTTAATAGAAGTACAACGAAAATTATTACCTGAACTTCTCTCAGTTATGCAAAAGCGCTATCAAATCTTGCAATACATACGTTTAATGCAGCCGATTGGCCGCAGAAACTTAGCTGTAAGCCTTGGGCTAACAGAGCGTGTGTTACGAAGCGAAGTAACATTCTTAAAAGAACAAGATTTGATTGACATTTACCCTAGTGGAATGACGCTTACAAATGAGGGAGAACTCCTTCTGGCTGAATTAGAAGAAGTAATGAAGGAAGTTTCAGGACTTCGATTATTGGAAACAACATTAAAAGAGGCGTTTTCTTTATCAGAAGTTGTTGTTGTATCTGGAGATAGTGATCAGTCTCCTTGGGTCAAAAATGAAATGGGTCGAGCATCTGTTTCGTGTATCAAGGAGCGCCTTGTTGGTAAAAAAAATACCGTTGCTGTTACAGGTGGTACCACGCTTGCCGCCGTTGCTGAAATGATGACACCTGATTTAAAACACCCTGATGTACTTTTTGTACCTGCTCGCGGAGGGCTAGGTGAAAATGTACAAAACCAAGCAAATACGATTTGTGCTAAGATGGCTGAAAAGTCCATGAGTCACTATCGCTTGCTTCATGTTCCAGATCAGCTTAGTGATGAAGCATACCGATCTATTATCGGTGAACCATCTATTAAAGACATGCTTCATTTAATTAAGTCCGCTGGTATGGTTGTTCACGGAATAGGAGACGCTATGACAATGGCAGAACGCCGTAAAACACCACAAGCAGACTTAGAAAAAGTGAAAAATGGACATGCTGTAGGTGAGGCATTTGGATACTATTTTAATCATCAAGGCGAAGTTGTTCATAAAGTTAAAACAGTTGGCATACAACTCGATGATTTAAAGAACAATAAATGTGTTATTGCTGTTGCAGGAGGTTCATCAAAAGCGAAGGCAATTAAAGCGTTTATGCAACAAGCGCACGATTCGATTCTCATTACAGATGAAGGCGCCGCAAAAGAGTTAGTAAGGGATTTTAATTAATCCCTCATATAAAAAATACTTTTTACATTCAAGGAGGAAATACCCATGTCAGTAAAAATTGGTATTAACGGATTTGGTCGTATCGGCCGTAATGTATTCCGCGCAGCTTTAAAAAATGATAACGTTGAAGTAGTAGCAATCAACGACTTAACAGATGCTAACATGCTTGCTCACCTTTTAAAATATGATTCTGTACACGGAAAATTAGATGCAGAAGTAGTAGTAGATGGTAGCAACTTAGTAGTAAACGGTAAAACAATCGAAATCTCTGCTGAACGTGACCCAGCTCAATTATCTTGGGGCAAACAAGGCGTAGAAATCGTTGTTGAATCTACTGGATTCTTCACAAAACGCGCTGACGCTGCGAAACACTTAGAAGCAGGAGCTAAAAAAGTAATCATCTCTGCTCCAGCATCTGACGAAGATATCACAATCGTAATGGGTGTTAACGAAGACAAATACGATGCGGCTAACCACAACGTAATTTCAAACGCTTCTTGTACAACTAACTGCTTAGCGCCATTTGCTAAAGTGTTAAATGACAAGTTCGGTCTTAAACGCGGAATGATGACAACAGTTCACTCTTACACAAACGACCAACAAATCTTAGACTTACCACACAAAGATTACCGTCGTGCTCGTGCAGCTGCTGAAAACATCATCCCAACTTCAACTGGTGCTGCTAAAGCTGTATCTCTAGTATTACCTGAATTAAAAGGTAAATTAAACGGTGGAGCTATGCGTGTTCCAACTCCAAACGTTTCTTTAGTAGACTTAGTTGCTGAACTTGACAAAGAAGTAACTGTTGAAGATGTAAACAACGCTCTTAAAGAAGCTGCTGAAGGCGATCTTAAAGGCATCCTTGGTTACAGCGAAGAGCCACTAGTATCTGGTGACTACAATGGTAACATCAACTCTTCTACAATCGATGCATTATCTACAATGGTAATGGAAGGTAACATGGTTAAAGTTATCTCTTGGTACGATAACGAGAGCGGATATTCTAACCGTGTAGTAGACCTTGCTCAATACATCGCTGCTAAAGGACTATAAGAATAACTTAAAATTCGCTTCTATTTTATTCAATAAGACAGAAATCGACTAGACTTTCCTTTTTTATTGGATATCTGAAAATAGAACGACTATAATAAGACTTGCTAAGGAAGAGAGGGGCATACCCCCTCTTCCTTGATTTATGTATTGGCTTCTACATGAAAAAGCGTCATAAGCAGCTAACTGGAGTTTCACTTTATATAGAAAGGCGCCAATATATAAAATGAAATCTACGGTGGCTTGTGGATTGATGATTACATAGAAGCCTACTTGCTTAGTACCATAAATACTTAAGGAGGCCTTTTAACGATGAACAAAAAAACGTTGAAAGACATCGATGTAAAAGGAAAGCGAGTATTTTGTCGCGTAGACTTTAACGTACCAATGAAAGACGGAAAAGTAACAGACGAAACTCGTATTCGTGCAGCTATTCCTACTATTCAATATTTAGTAGAACAAGGTGCAAAAGTAATTTTAGCTAGCCATCTTGGACGTCCAAAAGGCGAAGTTGTTGAAGAGTTACGTCTAAATGCTGTTGCAGAACGTTTACAAGCTCTTCTTGGTAAAGACGTTGCAAAAGCTGACGAAGCTTTTGGCGAAGAAGTAAAGAAAACAATCGACGGCATGAGCGAAGGCGATGTTTTAGTACTTGAAAACGTACGTTTTTACCCAGGTGAAGAGAAAAACGATCCTGAATTAGCAAAAGCATTTGCTGAATTAGCAGACGTGTACGTAAACGATGCATTCGGTGCAGCTCACCGTGCGCATGCTTCAACAGAAGGAATTGCACAACATATTCCAGCAGTAGCAGGTTTCTTAATGGAAAAAGAGCTTGATGTGCTTTCAAAAGCATTATCAAACCCAGAACGTCCATTTACTGCAATCGTTGGTGGAGCAAAAGTTAAAGACAAAATCGGTGTAATTGACCACTTGCTTGATAAAGTAGATAACTTAATCATCGGTGGAGGACTTTCTTACACATTTATTAAGGCACTAGGCCATGAAGTAGGTAAATCACTTCTTGAAGAAGACAAGATTGAACTTGCAAAATCTTTCATGGAAAAAGCTAAGAAAAACGGAGTAAACTTCTACATGCCAGTGGACGTGGTAGTAGCAGATGACTTCTCAAATGATGCTAATATTCAAGTTGTATCAATTGAAGATATTCCAAGCGATTGGGAAGGCTTAGACGCAGGACCGAAAACGCGTGAAATCTATGCTGACGTAATCAAAAACTCTAAGTTAGTTATTTGGAATGGACCAATGGGTGTATTTGAATTAGACGCATTTGCTAACGGAACAAAAGCAGTAGCAGAAGCTTTAGCAGAAGCAACTGACACATATTCAGTAATCGGCGGAGGAGACTCTGCAGCAGCTGTTGAAAAATTCAACTTAGCTGATAAAATGAGCCATATTTCTACAGGTGGCGGTGCGTCACTAGAGTTTATGGAAGGTAAAGAACTTCCAGGCGTAGTTGCATTAAACGATAAGTAAGTTTATGTTTCAGTAAGACGGAGGACCGACCTGACGACTGATAATATAAAAAATTATCAAGCAGCGAAGATGGATGACCAAGAGATAAAAGGGACCGAATCACTTTTAACAGCACCCTCTTGGACATCTGACGCGTGAAGGGAAAACCCACAATAAACAAAGGACGGTGTTATACATGCGTAAACCAATTATTGCAGGAAACTGGAAAATGAACAAAGTACTTTCTGAAGCAACTAGCTTTGTTGAAGAAGTAAAAGGAGCAGTACCATCTCCTGAAAGCGTAGAATCAGTAGTATGTGCACCTGCACTATTTTTAGATCGTTTAGTAGAAGCGACTAAAGGCACAGACTTAAAAATTGGTGCACAAAACATGCACTTTGAAGAAAACGGTGCGTTCACTGGAGAAGTGAGCCCTGTTGCTTTAGCAGACTTAGGTGTGAACTATGTCATTTTAGGACACTCTGAGCGTCGTGAAATGTTTGCTGAAACGGACGAAACAGTAAACCAAAAAACAATTGCTGCATTCAAACACGGTTTAACACCAATCGTTTGCTGCGGTGAAACAAACGAAGAGTACGAACAAGATCAAACAAAAACAGTTGTAGCTAATCAAGTACAAAAAGCATTAGCTGGTCTAACTGATGAGCAAGTAAAACAAACGGTTATCGCATATGAGCCAATCTGGGCAATCGGTACAGGTAAATCTTCAACTGCTGAAGGTGCAAACGAAGTTTGTGCATACATCCGTAGCGTTGTTGCAGAACAATTCTCTCAAGATGTTGCAGATGCTGTACGTATTCAATACGGCGGTAGCGTAAAACCTGCTAATATCAAAGAATATATGTCTCAATCAGACATTGACGGAGCTTTAGTAGGTGGAGCAAGCTTAGAAGCAGATTCTTTCTTACAGCTTTTGGAGGCTGGTAAGTAATGAGTAAAAAGCCAGTAGCATTAATCATCTTAGATGGTTTTGCATTACGCGATGAAGATAAAGGTAATGCGGTAACACATGCAAAAAAACCAAACTTCGACCGTTTCTGGAACGAGTATCCTCATGCTACACTTCAGGCGTCTGGAGAAGCTGTAGGCTTACCAGAAGGCCAAATGGGTAACTCTGAAGTAGGTCACTTAAACATCGGCGCAGGCCGAATTGTGTACCAAAGCTTAACTCGTGTAAACGTAGCAATTCGTGAAGGCGAGTTTGAACAAAACGAAACGCTTCTAGCAGCTGTAAAGCACGCAAAAGAAAAGGGCACAAACCTTCATCTTTTCGGGCTTTTATCTGATGGCGGTGTACACAGTCATATCGAACATCTATATGCATTATTGCGTCTAGCTAAGAGTGAAGGCTTAGAAAAAGTCTACATTCATGGCTTCTTAGATGGTCGTGACGTAGCACCTCAATCTGCTGAAACGTATTTAAAAGAACTTAATGAAAAAATTGAAGAGTACGGCGTTGGTGAAATTGCAACACTTTCAGGACGTTACTACTCAATGGACCGCGACAAACGCTGGGAGCGCGTAGAGAAATCATACCGCGCAATGGTGTACGGCGAAGGTCCATCATATACAAGCGCTGAAGAGTGCGTAAAAGATTCGTATGAAAATGGAATCTATGACGAATTCGTTTTACCTTCTGTTATTACAAAAGAAGACGGATCGCCAGTTGCGACAATTCAAGACGAAGATGCAGTTATTTTCTACAACTTCCGTCCAGATCGCGCAATTCAAATTTCAAATACGTTCGCAAACGAAGATTTCCGTTCATTTGATCGCGGTGAAAAACATCCGAAAAACTTACATTTTGTATGTTTAACTCACTTTAGCGAAACAGTTGACGGATATGTAGCCTTTAAGCCAAATAACTTAGATAACACGCTTGGTGAAGTATTATCTCAAAATAACTTAAAGCAGCTTCGTATTGCCGAGACAGAAAAATATCCTCACGTAACGTTCTTTATGAGCGGTGGACGTGAAGCAGAGTTTCCTGGTGAAACACGTATCTTAATCGATTCACCAAAAGTAGCAACATATGACTTGAAACCTGAGATGAGTGCTTATGAAGTGACGGACGCGTTGCTTGCAGAAATCGAAGGCGATAAGCAAGACGCTATTTTATTAAACTTTGCAAATCCTGATATGGTAGGCCATTCAGGTATGTTAGAACCAACGGTAAAAGCGATTGAAACAGTAGATGAGTGCTTAGGCAAAATCGTAGATGCAATTTTAGCTAAAGGCGGTACAGCAATCATCACAGCAGACCATGGTAATGCTGATGAAGTGATTACGCTTGAAGGTAATCCAATGACGGCTCATACAACGAATCCTGTTCCAGTAATCGTAACCAAACAAGGCTTAGAGCTTCGTGAAGACGGTATTCTAGGAGATCTAGCTCCTACAATGCTTACTCTTCTAGAGGTAGCACAGCCAAAAGAAATGACAGGTAAAACATTAATTAAATAATTAATTATAAAGGAGAGTTTTAAAATGCCAGCAATTCTTGACATTTATGCACGCGAAGTATTAGATTCTCGCGGTAACCCAACAGTTGAAGTTGAAGTATATACTGAATCAGGCGCTTTCGGACGCGCTTTAGTACCAAGTGGTGCTTCTACTGGTGAATACGAAGCAGTAGAATTACGCGATGGTGACAAATCTCGCTACCTAGGTAAAGGTGTATTAAAAGCAGTAGAAAACGTAAACGAAATTATCGCTCCTGAATTAGTAGGTATGGACGTAACTGATCAAATCGGTATCGACCGCCTTATGATCGAGTTAGACGGTACTGAAAACAAAGGTAAATTAGGTGCCAACGCTATTCTTGGTGTATCTATGGCAGTAGCTCACGCAGCAGCTGATTTCGTAGGTCTTCCATTATACCGTTACCTTGGTGGATTCAACGCTAAGCAATTACCAACTCCAATGATGAACATCATCAACGGTGGTTCTCATGCTGATAACAACGTTGACTTCCAAGAATTCATGATCTTACCTGTAGGAGCTCCTACATTCAAAGAAGCAATCCGTATGGGTGCTGAAGTATTCCACGCGTTAAAATCTGTTTTAGCTGCTAAAGGCTTAAACACAGCTGTAGGTGACGAAGGTGGTTTCGCTCCTAACTTAGGTTCTAACCGTGAAGCATTAGAAGTAATCGTAGAAGCAATCACAAAAGCTGGTTACGAAGCTGGTAAAGACATCCAATTAGGTATGGACGTAGCTTCTTCTGAGTTCTTCAACAAAGAAACTGGTAAATATGATTTAGCAGGCGAAGGCCGTACAGGCGTAACTTCTGCTGAAATGGTAGATTTCTACGAGCAGTTAGTTAACGAATTCCCAATCGTTTCAATCGAAGACGGTTTAGACGAAAATGACTGGGATGGTCACAAGCTATTAACTGAGCGCATTGGCGGAAAAGTACAGCTTGTTGGTGACGATCTATTCGTAACAAACACGAAAAAACTTGCTCAAGGTATCGAACAAGGCGTAGGTAACTCTATCCTTATCAAAGTTAACCAAATCGGTACATTAACTGAAACGTTCGAAGCTATCGAAATGGCTAAACGTGCTGGTTACACAGCAGTAGTTTCTCACCGTTCTGGTGAAACTGAAGATGCAACAATCGCTGATATCGCTGTTGCAACAAACGCTGGTCAAATCAAAACTGGTTCTATGAGCCGTACAGATCGTATTGCGAAATACAACCAATTACTACGCATCGAAGACGAGCTAGGTGTTTTAGCTGTATACGATGGCGCTAAATCTTTCTACAACTTAAAAAAATAAGTTGAAAGTATAAAAAACGGATGACGATTGTCATCCGTTTTTTTACGTTAAAATCCGGTGTATTTCACTGCCATTACTTGTATGAGAGGGTTTTTTATGATAAATTAACCTTAGCGTAGTGCGCGTACTTTATCCCCGGTAATGCCAATCAGAAGGGATGAAGAAACCCCGCTGATTGACTATTACTTGGTGTAGGAGGTGTGTCTTAGTGCATACATTGCTGATTACTTTGCTAGTGATTGTTTCAATTGCTTTGATTGTTGTGGTCGTTTTACAATCAAGTAAAACTACTGGATTATCTGGAGCTATTTCCGGTGGAGCTGAAACGTTATTTGGGAAACAAAAAGCACGTGGAATTGACTTAGTTTTACACCGTTTGACAGTAGTGTTATCTATCTTATTCTTTGTGTTAACACTTGCTGTATCTTATTTCAAACTTTAATATGTTACTGGATAGACTGCCACCTAATGCATATGTACTTGGTGTATACCAACTTATGTATTAGGTGGTTTTTTAATGGGCGTGTTGAATACTTTAATTTCATTTTTAAGTAATGATATAATATACCTTTAGAAAAAAGTACTAAATATAGTATAAAAGCGTAAAAGTGGACGGCCACATCTCTTGTTATGTGATGACCGTCACATAAATACATGTTTTTTTCTATTAGGACTGCAGATATTATAACTAAAAGGAGTTAAATGATATATGAAAATTGCACAACCAAAGCCATTTACATTTGAAGGCGGCGAAAAAGCTGTTTTATTACTTCATGGTTTTACCGGAAATTCTGCTGACGTTCGTATGTTAGGTCGTTTTTTAGAGAAAAAAGGATACACATGCCACGCACCTCATTACAAAGGACATGGCGTAGCCCCTGAAGAACTTGTTCATACTGGTCCAAAAGATTGGTGGAAAGATGTCATGGACGGCTATGAGTTTTTGAAAAGCAAAGGTCATGAAAGTATTGCCGCTGTAGGTCTTTCACTAGGTGGCGTATTTTCACTGAAATTAGGTTACACTGTACCTATAAAGGGTATTGTGCCTATGTGCGCCCCTATGTATATAAAGAGTGAAGAAGTCATGTATGAAGGTGTTTTAGCGTATGCACGCGAATATAAAAAGCGTGAAGGTAAATCGTCTGAACAGATTGAACAAGAAATGGAAGAGTTCAAGCAAACACCAATGAACACATTAAAGTCTTTACAGGAATTAATCGCTGAAGTGCGAAATTCAGTTGATATGATTTATGCACCGACATTTGTTGTACAAGGTCGTCATGATCATATGATTAATACAGACAGCGCCAATATTATTTATAATAGCGTCGAGTCTCCTACAAAAGATATAAAATGGTACGAAGAATCTGGTCATACCATTACCTTTGATAAAGAGCGTGATCAGCTTCACGAGGATGTATATGCATTTTTGGAATCACTTGATTGGTGATAGAGATAATACGAATAAAGAAAAAGGAGGGACATGATGTGAAAGAAGAAAATCAGCCCTATATAAATGAAATATTGGATTTTATGAAAAGGGATAATTACAAACCTTTGACTGTCCAAGAGCTTGCAAAAGAATTTAATACTGAGGATGCAGAGTCATTCAAAGAGTTTGTGAAGGCACTTGTTATTATGGAAGAGAAGGGTTTAATTATCCGAGCAAGAAACGATCGCTACGGGCTGCCGGAACAAATGAATTTTGTCAAAGGGAAAGTAAGCGGACATGCAAAAGGGTTTGCGTTCGTAGTTCCTGAAGAAAAAGATGCGGGTGATGTATTTATTCCCCCTACTGAAACAAACAATGCTATGCACGGAGATATTGTGCTTGCAAGAGTGTCATCAGAATCATCAGGTGCTCGTCGTGAAGGAACCATTGTAAAAATCTTAGAACGAGGTACCCAGCAAATTGTAGGTACGTATACGCAAAGCAAAAATTTTGGCTTTGTGATTGCGGATGACAAAAAAATTGCAGGTGATATCTTTATTCCCAAAGCAGCAAGAAACGGTGCAGTTGAAGGCCATAAAGTAGTAGTAGAACTGACAACCTATCCGGAAGGCCGCATGAACGCAGAAGGAAAAGTGGTTCAAATTCTTGGACATAAAAACGATCCGGGTATTGATATCATTTCTGTTATCCATAAGCACGGTCTTCCTCAAGAATTTCCTGCTGATGCTTTAACACAAGCAATTGATACACCTGAAACGATTGACGAAAAAGATATCGGCAACCGCCGCGATCTTCGTGATCAAGTTATTGTAACCATTGACGGAGCAGATGCAAAAGATTTGGATGACGCCGTAACGGTTACAGAGCTTGAAAATGGAAACTACAAATTAGGCGTCCATATTGCAGATGTAAGTCACTACGTTAAAGAAGGTTCTCCGATTGATGTAGAAGCAGCAGAGCGCGGAACAAGCGTCTATTTAGTAGACCGAGTTATTCCGATGATTCCTCACCGTTTATCTAATGGAATTTGCTCATTAAATCCAAAAGTTAACCGTTTTACGCTTTCTTGTGAGATGGAAATCGATCCACAGGGTGAAGTAGTAAAACATGAGATTTTTGAAAGTGTCATCAAAACGACAGAACGAATGACGTATTCAGACGTTAACAAAATCTTAGTGGATAAAGACGAAGAAGTGTTAGAACGCTACGAGCCAATCGTTCCGATGTTTGAGCGTATGGAAAAGCTGGCAGCTATTCTTCGTAAAAAAAGAATGGATCGCGGTGCCATTGATTTTGATTTCAAAGAAGCAAAAGTATTAGTAGACGATGATGGCCATCCCCACGATGTTATTTTGCGTGAACGTTCGGTTGCTGAAAAGCTAATCGAAGAATTTATGCTAGCGGCGAATGAAACAGTAGCAGAACATTTTCACTGGATGAACGTACCGTTCATTTATCGTATTCATGAAGATCCAGATGCAGAGAAGCTTACTCGTTTCTTAGAGTTCATTACAAACTTTGGTTACACGGTGAAAGGAACAGGAAACGATATTCATCCGCGTGCGCTACAGGATATTTTAGAAGAAGTAAAAGGTACGCCTGAAGAGATGGTTATTTCAACTGTTATGCTTCGTTCGATGAAACAAGCGAAATATGAAGCAGAAAGTTTAGGCCACTTTGGTTTATCAGCTGAGTTCTATACGCATTTTACGTCTCCAATCCGTCGTTATCCGGATTTAATCGTTCATCGTCTCATTCGCACGTATTTAATTGAAGGAAAAACAGATCAGCAAACGCAAGAAAAATGGCGCGAGCTTCTGCCTGATGTTGCTGAGCATTCTTCTAATATGGAACGTCGTTCAGTTGACGCTGAGCGAGAAACGGACGATATGAAAAAAGCTGAGTTTATGGCTGATAAAGTTGGGGAAGTATTTAATGGTATTATTAGCTCTGTTACTAACTTCGGAATGTTCGTGGAGCTAGAAAATACGATTGAAGGTTTAGTTCACGTCAGTGACTTAACAGATGACTATTATCGTTACGACGAGCGTCACTATGCGATGATTGGAGAGAAAACGGGTAATGTCTTCCGAATTGGAGACGAAATTGAAGTGAAAGTTGCCGATGTGAATAAAGACGAGCGTTCAGTTGATTTTATTATTGTAGGAATGAAAGAAAGTCGCAAACGCTTATCTAAAGACCGTCCTAAAGTGATTAAAGCAAAACAAAAGTCACGCAAAGATGATAAAGGAAAAGGTCGCGAGGGCAGCCGAAGCAAAAATGAAGAGTGGTCTACTCAAAAGCCAAAGAAGAAAAAGAAAAAGAGATTCTTCGAGGGTGCCCCAAACGTTAAGCGCAAAAAGAAAAAGCGCAAATAATCGAAATCGACAGCAGTGAAGCAGAAGGGTATTCCTTCTGCTTCAAAACAGCTCCATTAAACGTTTTAGTTGTTGTTTAGATTTCCATACAGTAAAATGATACATAATATCATACATATACGTAAGTACGGCTGAAGGGAAGGAACGTTTTATGCCAAAAGGTGAAGGGAAATTAATTGCACAAAACAAAAAAGCCCGCCACGACTTTTTTATTGAAGAAACATATGAGACGGGTATTGTTCTACAAGGAACGGAAATAAAATCAATTCGTAATGGGCGTGTAAATTTAAAGGACTCTTTTGCTCGTGTGCAAAACGGAGAAGTATTTCTACACAATATGCACGTTAGTCCTTACGAACAAGGAAATCGATACAATCATGAGCCGTTGCGTACACGAAAGTTATTGCTGCATAAGCGTGAAATCAGCAAGCTAATTGGCTATTCAAAAGAAACGGGTTATTCATTAGTTCCTTTAAAAGTGTATTTAAAAAATGGATACGCAAAGGTTTTACTAGGGCTTGGTAAGGGTAAAAAGAAATATGACAAGCGTGAAGACTTGAAGCGAAAAGAAGCGAAGCGCGATATCGAACGAGCATTTCGTGATCGTCAAAAGATGTAACATTACAAAATCTTACAATTGCAAAATGCTCATTTTGTGATATAATAAGTATTGTTATCAGTTAGATTTCATTTTGCACACTGAAGTCGCTATCTGATGTAAGATTTTTTCTTACACATTCCGACTCCCTTTTATATGGGGACGTTACGGATTCGACAGGGGTAGTTCGAGCTTAGGTTGCGAGTCGAGGAGATGGCCTCGTTAAAACATCAACGCCAATAATAACTGGCAAATCTAACAATAACTTCGCTTTAGCTGCATAATAGTAGCTTAGCGGTTCCTCCCTCCATCGCCCATGTGGTAGGGTAAGGGACTCACTTTAAGTGGGCTACGCCGGAGTTCGCCGTCTGAGGACGAAGGAAGAGAATAATCAGACTAGCGACTGGGACGCCTGTTGGTAGGCAGAACAGCTCGCGAATGATTAATATGCCAACTACACTCGTAGACGCTTAAGTGGCGATATTTCTGGACGTGGGTTCGACTCCCACCGTCTCCACCAATACATATTGTATGGTGGTTTACCTTACTTATAACAGGAGTTAATCAAATGTATGTTCTGCATTTGATTAGCTCCTTTTTAATTTATGATGTATGTAAAAAGGATGTCTCTTACACAAAGAGACATCCTTTTACTTTTGTTTAAGCTGAACAAAAAGCAGCATAAGAAAGGAAAGAAAGACGATTGAAATAACCCATAGCCAAGCGAGATTCATGTTTCCAGAGTCAATCGCTACGTAGATAGCGGTAGGAACAGTTTGTGTTTCACCTGGAATATTACCAGCAAACATCAAAGTGGCTCCAAACTCTCCGAGTGCTCTTGCCAGACTTAGCACTCCTCCTGTTACGATGGCTTTAGAAGCTAAAGGGATGGAAATAAAGAAAAAGACTGTCCATTCGCTTGCACCATCTACTCGAGCTGCGTCTTCAATTTCGTAATCTACGCCTTGAAAGCCTGTTTTGGCAGATTGATACATAAGCGGAAACGCAACGACAACGGATGCAATAACAGCCGCCCACCATGTGAAAATAACAGGTTGTTGAAAGACCCATTCAATTGCCCGGCCGAGCAGGCTCTGTTTCCCGAATATGACAATCAATAAAAATCCAACAACGGACGGAGGGAGCACCAACGGGAGCATTAACGCCGTTTCAATCATCACTTTTCCCTTAAAGTGTTTCCTGGATAACAGTTTTCCTATAACAGTGCCTAAAATAATAACGACAAATCCTGCTACTAATGCAATTTTAAGCGATAGCTGAAGAGGAGATAAAAATTCTTGAATCATAGCGGCCTCAATTTGCAGTGAAACCGTATTTCTTTAAAGTGTCAAGAGCCGTCTTACTTTGTAAAAATTGATAAAAAGCTTTTGCTTCTTGTGGATGTTTCGAATCCTTAATAACGCCTAAAGGATATACAATTGGTTTGTGAGTGCTATTCTCTGCAGTAGCGACAATCTTCACCTTTTTTGAAATCAAGGCATCGGTTTTATAAACCACCCCAGCTTCAACGTTTCCTGTCTCCACATAGGAAAGTACCTGGCGTACGTCTTTCGCATAGACGGTTTTTGGCTCAATGTTTTTCCAGAGGTTCATGTGCTCAAAAGTCTCTTTCGCATACTGTCCGGCAGGAACGGATTCTGGTATTCCAAGTGCAATTTTTTGAACAGTCGGCTTTGATAGATCTTCAAAATTTGTGATAGCAGACGTATTATTCTTTGGCACGATAAGCACAAGGTCATTGCCAACCAAGTCAGTACCATTTTTCTTGGAGATAGCTCCTGCTTTTACTAGTGCATCAAACTTGTCTTCCGCGGCTGAAAAAAATAAATCAACAGGTGCGCCGTTTGTAATTTGCTGCTGCAGCGACCCTGAAGCTCCAAAATTAAATTTTAAGTCTATATTTGGATGCTTTTTTTCATATTGCTTTTGAATATCAGTGAGCGCATCTTTTAAGCTGGCCGCAGCGGATATCGTTAAGCTGATGTTTTTGTGCTGAGCTGCGGATTGATCTGTATTTGTTTCGTTCGAACAAGCAGCAGTAAACATAATTAAAAATAATAGTGCGAATAAAGGTTTAAAGTATTGTTGCATCGTGTCACCTCAATTAGTTGTAGTAAAGCAATTTAGTATAACTATATCACGTTCATTTAAAATTTGACTTCCTAAAAAGAAAACAGCGACTTGAAAGGGGAAAACTTTCAAGTCGCTGCTTCATTTATTCTTCCAACGCTTTGCCCATTCCTTTTAAAAAGTGAAGCCCAAATCCAATTGCACGATTGACATCTGGATCGTTTAGCGCTTTTATAAGAGCTAATGCACTTACTTTTTTTCCTGTTTTTACATATTCATTCGCTTCGTTCATACCAGCCGTTGCGCTATTTACAAGTTTAGCGGTTACCTCTGGATCTGCCTTCATCAAACCGCTGCTTGCACCCATAAGAGTATTAATTAAATTGGTTACCGGTTCTCTGGAAATTTGATCAAGCGCAATTTTTGAGATTTTTTCTTTTGCTTGAATCATTGAATCAGCAGCTTCAAGAACACCCATGTCGTTAAGTTCGCCAACAATACCGAGAATACGGTTCAACGCTTCTTCATTATCTGCCAGCAGAGAAGTTAAATCTTCTAATTTTTGTTGTTTTTCTTCTTCCTCGCTTAGAAGAGGTTTCTTAATTTCTGTAATAGGTTGTGCCATCTTTTCTCCTCCTATTTACTTGTTAAATGGACGTAGCCAGGACGGTTCCATTTACGCTGAACCTCGACCCCATTTTGAGGATGACGTTTTTTATTACGCGGATTTGTAGACGGTAAAGGCGTTTCGCCACCTTTACTTAATACTTCCATCCGTACTTTTGTTTGTTTGTAAGCCGGCGTATTTGTTCGTTGGTCGACTGCAGGTCCCGTCAAGAAGTTAATAGCCGAATCTTTATGAACAGAGTGCATTGGAAGATACAGTTCATTTGCTTTTACTCGCTCTGTAATTAATGCCTGTACTTTTACTGCTCCAAACGGTGAGATTAATCTGACAAGCGAACCTTCTTTAATTTCACGCTCCTTGGCAAGCTGAGGTGAAATTTCTACAAATACTTCTGGTACTTTTGATTGGATGCCGCTCGATTTATTAGTCATATTCCCTTCGTGAAAATGTTCTAACATTCTTCCATTATTAATGTGTAGATCATATTCTTCTGGGAATTCGGCAGGAAGTACCCAATGTGATAAAGCAAAGCGCGCTTTTTTATCTGGGAAATTAAATCCATCGACGTAAAGTAACGGCGTGCTTTTTCCCTCTAAGCTCCCCCATAAGAAGCTATTCCAGCCTTCAAGGTTTTCGTAGCTGGCTTGGCTGAATAGGGGTGATAGACTAGCCATTTCTGCAAAGATATCACCAGGATGTGTATACGTCCAGTTCGCGCCTAAGCGGTTGGCAATCTCTTGAACAATCCACCAATCAGGCTTTGAATCACCGAGCGTTGGTAATGCTTGATACAATCTTTGGACACGTCGCTCCGTATTGGTAAACGTTCCGTCTTTTTCAAGAGAAGGAACAGCAGGGAGTACAACATCAGCATATTGAGCCGTTCTCGAAAGGAAAATGTCTTGGACGACAAAAAAATCTAAATTTGATAATATTTCGTGTACGTGGTTAGCATTTGAATCAACAAGAGCCATATCTTCTCCGACAAGGTACATGGCCTTCATTTTTCCTTCATCAATTGAATGCAGCATTTGAATATTATCAAGCCCTGGCTTGTCTTTAATTTTTACACCGTATGCTTTTTCAAATTTCGCTCGGGCGACTGAGTCTGTGACGTGCTGATAGCCTGGAAGCCAAGCAGGAAGAGTCCCCATATCACATGCTCCTTGGACGTTATTGTGGCCTCGGAGCGGATAAGCACCTGCTCCAGGGCGTCGATAGTTTCCAGTAGCAAGCAACAGGTTTGAGATAGCTGCTGATGTATCAGAGCCTCCCGTATTTTGCGTTACGCCCATGCCCCACAGCACACAGGTTCCATCGGCGTCTCGAATCATTTCAGCTATTTGAATGAGCGTTGCTGCTGGAATACCCGTGATTTGTTCAGCATATTCAAGCGTGTACTTTTCAAGCAAAGAGTTAAAGTCTTCAAAATAGTTGACGTTTTCTTGGATGAATTTTTCATTGTGCCATCCTTGGTCAATCATGTATTTTGTTACAGCCATTAGCCATACTTGGTCCGTACCTTGCTTTGGACTGATAAAAATGTCAGAGCGTTCAGCCATTTCGTTTTTGCGCAAATCCGCGACGATTAGTTTTTGGTCATGAAGTTTGTGCGCGCGTTTGATACGAGTTGCTAATACAGGGTGACCTTCAGCAGGGTTAGCTCCAACGATGATAACCAGTCCAGCTTTTGCGATGTCTTTTATCGTGCCGGCATCGCCTCCCATTCCCACTGTTCGGAATAATCCATCAGTTGCAGGAGACTGACAGTAGCGAGAGCAGTTGTCTACGTCATTTGTTTCAAACATTTGGCGAGCCAGCTTTTGAATAACATAGTTTTCTTCGTTTGTAATCTTGGAAGAAGAGATAAAACCAACTGATCCATGTCCATACTGCTGATTGATAGAGCTTAACCTGCTTGCTACTAAGTCGAGGGCTTCTTCCCATGACGACTCTACAAATGCGCCATTTTTTCGGATTAAAGGCTTAGTAATACGTTTTTCAGAGTTTACAAAATCCCAGCCGAATTTTCCTTTCACACAGGTTGAAATAGCATTTGCGGGAGCATCAGAGCTAGGCTGAACTTTAAGGATTTCACGGCCTTTTGTCCACACTTCAAATGAACATCCCACTCCACAAAATGTACAGACAGTTTTTGTTTTTTTTGTGCGTGTTTCGCGCATAGCTGCTTCTACTTCTGAAACAGCAAAAATTCCGCTGTATCCAGGTTCTACTTCTTTAACTAAATCAATCATTGGATTTAAAACGTCTTTTGGAAGTCCAGTCATAAATCCAGCTTCTCCAAGCATGGATTTTTCCATTAATGCATTACAAGGGCATACTGTTACACATTGACCGCAGCTCACACAAGAAGATTCATTGATTGCTACACCGTCATCCCAGAGAACGCGGGGGCGTTTCGCTTCCCAGTCGATAGAGAGTGTTTCATTAACTTGAAGATTTTGACAAACCTCTACGCATTGTCCACAAGCAATGCATTGATTAGGGTCATAACGGTAGAAGGGATGAGACATATCGACTTCATTCTCTGAGGCCTTTGGCGTATAGGGGTATTTTTGATGTTCAATCTCCATCATTTCGGCTGTGTTATGTAATTTACAGTTTCCATTGTTATTATCGCAAACGGTGCAGTATAGCAAATGATTCTCTAATAAACGATCCATTGCTTCCGTCTGTGCCGCTTTTGCGGGTGCTGATTGTAATTCAATCTTCATGCCGTTTTCAGCTTTGGTAGAACAAGAACGAACTAACTCGCCATTCATTTCAACAATACATGTGTCACAAGTTTGAATAGGATCCACTTCAGGCACATAGCAAATCTGAGGGTGCTCAATACTTTGCTGATTAATAATTTCGAGTATAGTAGAGCCTGAAGCTGCCTTGTATTCGTTACCATTTATATGAACAGTGATGGTTTCACGACTCATTTGTTTTCCTCCTTTATATAAAAACAAAAAACCACCATGAATACACACGCCTAATCAAATAAGGGAAGTGCAATCATGGTGGAATAGTTTACTAGCAGGTCTTACTAATATGCCAATCCGGCCCATTTATATCGTTAAGAAAAAGTGATAGAGTAATAACAATTCATTATTATTATTCCATCTCGGTTATTTATAATTATATCGCTACGTTTTTAAATGCACAACTTTTTTAAATACCCAACTCTCTTCAAAAGTTTTGCTGCAAAGATTTTAGGCTTTTATTTTTTGAAGTGTTGATTTATGATAAAAAAACTGTAGGAATAAAATGCACAATTTAATTTTAATCGGTGGGAGAGCGTTGATTATGTCAAAAACTATTCATGAATTTAATGATATTATTCGGAAGCTTCGAAAAGATTTATTTGGAAAAGGACCGGAAAGAATACATACGGTTTTTGTTGAAAATATGGCTGTCTCAACACTGTATGGAAATTTAACTCCGACAGAAACATTTATTGCAAGCACTGCTGAAGGATGTGACATGGTTCATCTAGCTCGAACAAAAATGATCCAAGATGTATATGCATCGAATCCGCCGGAAGGGCTAGAAGAATTGGTAGGAGCAAAGTTGGTTAATTTATTTTCAGATATGAAAATAAAAGAAAATATAGCGGTTTCCGTATTCGTTTTTGATAAAAACATTATTTGAAAAAGGAGACATCACATGAACTCGACCGTTAAGAAGCGTACAGTTCTTAGATTTAAAAATGGTCAAATGGAAAGCGTAGAAGATAAAATCGTAACGGAGTTTCCTGTGACTGTGAAAATTAATGAGGAAGAGTTTGTCACGATGGTATGTAGCCCACAATACATTGAAGATATGGTCATTGGCTATTTAGCATCTGAAGGGGTTATTCGAGCATATAAAGACATTAAAAACATATGGGTTCAAGAAAAAGAAGGGTATGTTCATGTTACAATAGATAAATTAAACCCGTATTTTCAAAACCTTCAAAATAAACGATATATCACGTCTTGCTGCGGGGCGAGCAGACAAGGGTTTGTCTTTATAAATGATGCGCTGACTGCTAAAAAAATGAATGATATATCGGTAGAACTTTCAATTAAGGATTGTTTTCAATTGATGAATAAGCTGCAGCAATCTGCTGCTACGTTTCAAGAAACGGGTGGCGTTCATAACGCTGCTATTTGTGATAAAAATGGCTTTATGCTTAGCAGAATGGATATTGGCAGGCATAATGCTCTAGATAAACTATACGGGTATTGCTTAAAACACCATATTTCAATTAGAGATAAAGTAGTCGTTTTCAGCGGCCGTATTTCGTCAGAAATTTTGTTGAAAGTAGCGAAGATCGGGTGTGAAGTGGTTCTTTCAAAATCTGCTCCGACTGAACTTGCTTTAAATCTAGCAGAAGAATTGGGAATTACAACGGTAGGGTTTATTCGAAATGATTCGTTGAATATTTATACATGCCCGGAAAGAATTTTAAAAGAGAGTTAATCTGCTGTGGAGAAGCTGACAGCTAGAGAGAGGAGAGATGAGGCAGATGTCATACGCTATAGTTGATACTTTAAAGCGTCCTTTACGAGACTTGCGTTTGTCAGTAACAGATCGCTGTAACTTTCGCTGTCGATATTGTATGCCTGAAGAAATTTTTGGGGCAGACTATCCATTTTTACCTGCCGAAAACATTCTTTCGTTTGATGAATTAGAGAGACTCACTAGATTATTCGCATCGCTAGGAGTAAAAAAAGTGCGTATAACGGGAGGAGAGCCGCTGCTAAGAAAAGGCTTGCCAGATCTAATCAATCGTCTGAAGCAAATTGAGGGTATAGATGATATTGCGATAACAACAAACGGCTCACTGTTAAAGAAGCATGCAGAAGCCTTATCAAAAGCGGGATTATCAAGAGTGACCGTTAGCTTAGACTCACTTGATGAAGTGAGATTTCAAGAGCTGAATGGAAACCGAGGAAGCGTAAAACGAGTATTAGAAGGAATAGAAGCAGCAGCTCTTGTGGGGATTTCAGTCAAAATAAACATGGTTGTTCAAAAAGGTAAGAATGAGCAAGATATTCTTCCGATGGCCCAATATTTTAAAGACAAAAAACATACGCTGCGTTTTATTGAATATATGGATGTTGGAAATGCAAACGGATGGAAAATGGATGAGGTTATAACAAAGAAACAAATTCTGGATATAATTGGACAAGAAATGCCTCTTGAAGAAATTCCACCTCATTATACGGGGGAAGTAGCCACCAGGTATCGATACGTCGGGACAGAAGAGGAAATTGGTATCATTTCATCTGTCACAGATTCATTCTGTTCCACTTGTTCACGCGCAAGAGTATCGGCTGAAGGAAAGCTCTATACCTGTTTGTTCGCGTCAAAAGGATATGACCTCCGCAAACTGATACGATCAGAAGCATCTGATCATACTGTTTGTGACACGATTTCTGATATCTGGAATCATCGGAAAGATCGTTACTCAGCCGAACGAGCTAACGGAAGACAGGTCCAAGGCGCTGAAAAAGTGGAAATGTCCCATATTGGTGGATAATTCAAAAAAGCTTTATACGTGCCAATCACTGCGATGATTCACATTTATAAAAGTGGGATCTTCTGCTGAAAAAGGCACGCGAAGGACGTTTGTCTGATTCAATAATTGCGTAAGCCTTCTTTCACCTTGTGTAACGAGTTGTTCAATAAGAGGAAGCGTTCTACGGTGATAGATTGCTAGAAGCGGGTGAATGTGATCAGGCTGAACAGGAAGAACAATGTCAGGTGAGTCCGTTTGAGTCAGTGTGATCATGTGATGAACAAACTCAGCATTAATAAAAGGAATATCGCAAGAAAGAATAAAGAACCATTCAGCGCAGCAATCGATGGCAGTTAAAGCGTGATGAATTGCATATAAAGGTCCTTGATACGGGCATTTTTCAACTGCAAATGCCACATCCTTTCTTTGAAAATAAGGGAGTAAATCTTGGTTGGTAGACACCAGTATAGGTGTGACGTGATTGTCTTTTAATGCATCTATACTATATTCGTAAAATGATTTCTTGTTATAGGTTTCAAACATTTTTGGTTGACCGTAGCGAGAAGATTTTCCTCCTGCTAATACAATGCCGGCAATGGACATTTATTAAATACCTCCATCAAAATATATTTGTATATTTATGCAAAAAAGCCTCCGTGAAGCAGCGTAGCTTTATGTGTATAATAGCATGTTTTTAAAGAAATATCTTTGACGAAGGAATAGACAGTGAAGTCAGAGATTGAATGAGAAAGGGAGAGAAAAGAGTGACAGAACGTTATTCACGTCAGCAGCTTTTCCAGCCCGTTGGAAACAAAGGGCAGCAGCAAATTAGAAATAAGCATGTTTTAGTTGTAGGTGCAGGGGCTCTAGGCAGCGCTAGCGCCGAAGCCCTCGTGCGTGCTGGAATTGGAAAATTGACTCTTGTAGATCGTGATTATGTGGAATGGAGTAATCTACAGCGTCAGCAGCTTTATACAGAACAAGATGCGCAAAACAAACTACCTAAAGCTGTAGCAGCAAAAAATCGTTTGCGTCAAATAAACACGGAAGTAAAGATTGAAGCGCTGGTGATGGATGCTCAGCCTGCTAATTTAGAAGATATCGTCCAAACAGCTGATGTGATTATCGATGCGACAGACAACTTCGACATCCGTTTTATTTTAAATGATTTGTCACATAAGCATGAAGTTCCTTGGATATACGGCTCATGTGTAGGGAGTTATGGCGCCACTTATACCGTTATCCCCAATGTAACCCCTTGTCTGCACTGCATATTAAAAAAAGTGCCTGTCGGAGGAGCAACCTGTGAGACAGCAGGAATTATCAGTCCCGCTGTTCAAATCGTGGCAGCCTATCAAATAACCGAAGCATTAAAAATTTTAGTCGAAGATGTTGAAGCTTTGCGCCACACATTTCTAACCTTTGACGTCTGGAATAATCAGCATGCTGAATTTAAGACGGGCAAAATGAAAAGTGATAAATGTTCTTCTTGCGGATCGACTCGAACATATCCGTACCTAGCGTATGAAAATCAGCTTAAAACAGAAGTTCTGTGCGGCAGAGAGACGGTTCAAATCAGACCTTCGCAGCGTCATTTGTACAACTTCGATGAATTGGAAAACCGGTTAAAAAAACAGGGGAAAGTGGACCGCAATCCATACCTTCTCTCATGTCAGCTTCCAGAGCAGCGCTTTGTAATTTTTCAAGATGGCCGTGTATTTATTCATGGAACGAATGATATTCAATTTGCGAAAAGCTTATATTATCGTTTACTAGGATGAGTAAAGGAGTGAAAAGAATGAGAGAAAAGCGAACTCCTATCCCTGTCGGAGAATGCGTTGGACGAGTGATGCAGTATGCAAAAAACAGAAAGCAAGAAATCATTGCGCTTGAAGAAGCTCACGGCAGATTTTTAGCTGAAGATTTAATAGCAGATCATGATATTCCTGCTTTTGATCGTTCACCATATGATGGTTTTGCCGTTCGGTCGCAAGATACGAAAGAAGCATCATCACTTCATCCAGTAGAACTGGCTGTTCGAGGAGAAATAGGAGCGGGTTCTGTTTTTGAACATACAGTCAGCGCGATGCAGGCTGTGCGTATTATGACAGGAGCTCCTATTCCCAAAGGCTGCGATGCGGTTGCGATGCTTGAAGTAACAAAAGAATATACGAAAGACAATCAGCCGATCGTTCAAATCAAGCGTTCATTTAACAGCGGAGATAACGTTTCTTTTCAAGGAGAAGAAACAACAAAAGACACTGTGTTAGCTTCAAAAGGAACGTATATCACTCCGGGAGTAGCAGCTCTTTTAGCCACATTTGGCTATAGTGACGTAGCTGTCTTCAAAAAGCCTGTAGTTGGATTACTTGCAACTGGAAGTGAACTAGTGGAAGTGAGTGATCCTGTTGAACGAGGCAAAATTCGTAATAGCAATGCTCATATGCTTCGTGCGCAAATTGAAAAAGCTGGAGGCGAAGTGAACTATTTTGGTATCATGCCCGATGATTTAAGTGAGTGCTACAATGCGGTAAAATCTGCACTATCAGAAGTGGACATGCTGATTACGACGGGCGGCGTTTCAGTAGGAGACTATGATTATCTACCAGATGTTTATAAGCAATTACAAGCCGAAGTTCTCTTTAATAAAATTGCGATGAGGCCAGGCAGTGTAACAACGGTTGCTCGTATGGGAGAAAAGCTTTTATTTGGCTTATCGGGAAATCCTACAGCGTGCTATGTCGGTTTTGAACTTCTGGCTCGTCCGGTAATCAGTACATATGCGGGTAAAAGCGCCCCTCATCTTCGGAAAGAAAAAGCTTTGTTAGGAAAGGACTTCTTAAAGCCAAATCCTTTTATGCGATTTGTATCTGGCAGGCTTTCATACAGGGAAGGACAGCTGATTGCTTCTCCATTAAGCTTTACAAAATCTAGTGCTGTTTCTTCTTTAGCTCATGCGGATACATTAATTATATTTCCTGGAGGGACGAGAGGATACAAAGAAGGAATGCTGGTTGACGTCTTATTGCTAGATGACGTGCGGGGAAGTGAATGGCCTTGGTAGCTTGTTGTACCGTTTTACAAGTAGTTGGATTTCAAAACAGCGGAAAAACTACTTTAGTGGAAAAGCTCATTAAAAGAGCGAAACAATTCAATCTATGTGTAGGTTCTATTAAGCACCATGGACACGGCGGACCTCCAGATAGCAGCAGTGAGCTAAAAGACAGTCATCGCCACCAGCAAGCAGGTGCCGATGTGGCAGGTGTAGAGGGAGGTGGAATCCTTCAGCTTACGGCAGATAGTAAAGACTGGAGCCTAAAAAAGCTGATTGATTTTTATCAATTTTTCTCGCCAGATGTCATTTTTATTGAAGGATATAAAAAAGAATCCTATCCAAAAGCAGTCTTGATTCGAAGTGAAGAAGATCTTGTTCTGCTTTCCTCTCTAACCAATATTATATGTGTGATTAGTCACGTTCCGCTAAAAAAAGAAGTGCAGCGAGCATATCCAATGTTTCATTTACAAGAAGACGAACTTTATCTTAATTTTTTATTGAAAGAAGTGGGGGAAAGAAGATGAACCAGCACTTATTTGAAGTAGTAAATCAGCCAATTGCTGTAGATGAAATAATTAAAAAAGTTTCTAGAAGAGACGCGGGAGCTATTACGACATTTATTGGAACGGTAAGAGAATTTACAAAAGGCAAGAAGACGCTCTCTCTTGAATATCAAGCCTATGTGCCAATGGCAGTGAAAATGCTTAGCCAAATTGGTGACGAAATTCAGGAAAAGTGGCCCGATGCGTTGACAGCTATTACTCACCGAATCGGGAAGCTTGATATAACAGAAGTCGCAGTAGTTATTGCGGTTTCTTCTCCGCATCGCAAAACAGCTTATGAAGCAAACGAGTATGCTATTGAACGTATTAAGCAAATTGTGCCAATTTGGAAAAAAGAATTTTGGGAAGACGGAACAAAATGGATTGGAGATCAGTTAGAAACGAAAGAATATCCTGAAGGAAAGCCATTGAAGGAGATGTGAAAATGATTAACGTCTTATTTTTTGCTGCTATACGTGAAGAGGCTGGAGTGGAACAAGTAACAGTTGATAAGCAAGATATAACAGTGAAGGAATTAAAGGAATATGTACAAAAAACGTATAAACTTTCCTCTCTGGAGCAAACGATGACAGCAGTCAACGAAGAGTTTGTAACAGATGAAGAAGCCATTGGAACGGGAGATACCGTCGCATTTATTCCACCCGTTAGTGGAGGATAAAAAAAGGTGCTGAATACACAGCACCTTTTTTTATTATCTAAATTGAGCTACTTTTTCGATTGGTAAACGTACAGACGGGTAACCGCTATTTGCTGCTTTGCCGATTGAAAGTAACATAACCGGTGCATAGCGCTCTTTGTCTAAACCGAATGCATCGGCAATTTGATCTTTTTCATAACCGCCAATAGCGTTTGTATCATAACCATGAGCACGTGCAACAAGCATTAACTGCATGGATACTAAACCGCCGTCAATTAATACTGTTTCTTTATTTAATTCTTCAGAAGCAGCTGCGTAGTGCGCTTTGATTTTAGGGATTTGCATGTCTCTAATTTCTTGTGGCATATAGCCTAGTTCAACAGCTTTATCGTAAATTTCATCTAAATTTTCTTCACTTTTTAAATCGCCGAATATCGCAATAACAGCTGCTGATGTTTCTACTTGTGACTGATTAAATTTAGCAAGCGGAGCTAATGTTGTTTTTCCTTCAGGGCTATCAATTACTAGAAAGCGCCAAGGCTGTGCATTAACAGAAGATGGAGCTAGCGTCGCTTCTGTTAAAATTTCTTTCATTTCTTCGCGGCTGATTTTGACAGATGGATCGTAATAACGAATAGATCTGCGCCCTGTAATAATATCTTGAAAATCATTGTTTAGTGTTTTTGTTTGTGTCATGATGAACTCTCCTTTATGTTAAAAATGTTATGACCGTTCAATGGCCGAAATGTTTACTTTTAAACGCTCGAGCATTTTGGAAAGCAGCAGCTGTTCTTCTTCGCTGAAATCTTTAAATGCTTCATCAATAAAGCGAGCTTTTTCGTTTCGAAATGCACCGATTTTTTCATGTCCGCTTTTCGTAAGCTTTACAAATGTTACGCGGTTGTCATCAGGGTTTTTACGGCGTGATACAACATCTCTTTCTTCGAGCTGCTTTAAATGCCTTGTAATTGCAGCATTGTCAATGTTTACTTGCTGTTGAAGCGCCTTTTGACTCATTTCACCTGTTTCATAAAGCTGATGTAAAATATCAAGACGTGATTGGCTAACACCGGTACAATGCTCAAACTTTTGATTAATTTGTTTATTAACTTCTTGCAGAGCATACAGAACATTTGCTTTTTCAGAACATGAATGTGACAAGAAAGTCGCTCCCTTTTTCTATAATATTTATTGATGAATTAATATTTGATACATCAATGTTTGATACATCAACTAATATAAAATAAATAAAAGTGAAAGTCAAGAAAGTGAACGTTGTTTTTTAAAAATAATAAAGAAAGAGGCTGAGACGTAACGAAATGAATCCCATCCAAAGGCGAACAATCTGGATATATAATCTGGACTGCTTGCTCGGCCGCTGAGCCTCCTCGTTGCTTGCGCTCCTGCGGGGTCTCACCTGTTCCACTGTTCCCGCAGGAGTCTTCGCCTTGCCCTCCAATCAACTGCTGGAAGGAACGAAACAGATAAAATCTACGTTCACCATAACAAAAAAAAACGAACCACTAATCAAACAGTTTGATTAGTGGTTCGTTTTTCATTTCAGCTAAACTATTTTTCTCTCAGCCTCTTTAAGCTGAATGATTTTTTTGCTAATTTGTTCATGCGTATAGGGAGATAGAAACGGAATACGCTTGATAATCAAATCGTGAATCCAGAATAATCGCTGAATAAGAGGAGCTGTTTTAGCTGAAACGTATATAATAAAGCATCCGATAGCTCCCGCAATCACCATGCCTCCAAGTACATCTGCTGGATAGTGAACGCCTACGTAAATACGTGAAAGGCCCGAAATGACAGCCCATATAAAAATGATGCTTCTCCATTTGTTTTTTCGTAACCACATGATCCAAGCAGCAGAAAAGACTAAAATCGAATGATCACTCACAAAAGATGAATTAGCCGGGTGCGGAATCAGCTTATGAACGTGATGAGTCACAAACGGACGCGGGTGGTAATACACCAGGTGAATGACCTCATTGATACATAGAGAAAGTACAATTGTAAACAACATGTATAAAGCCGTATAACGGTGATAAATTGTTCTTTCTGTTTTTCCGCTAAACCAAAGCAAAAGCAAACAAGCCATTATAAAATAAGGAACGCTATTCGTGATGATAATCATGACAGAATCCATTGCGCTGGATTCACCAGCAAACGAGTTAATCCATTGAAATACTTCGTAATTGAGGTTCATTTGTTTTCTCCTTATGCAGTACTTTTCACTCTTAGTTTAGATTGACACTCTAAAAAAACGATGAATTTCACATTAAAAATCAATTAAAATCCGAAATTTAAGGGCATTTAATGATATAAAAAGGAGAGGAAGAAACTGCTTTTAGAATAGGAGATGAAACAGTTGAAAAAGGTTTTATTTTTACCTCTTCTAAAAATGCCTTCTGGCCATCATCAAGTGGCAGAGGCGTTAATGGATATATTGGAAAGAAGAACAACAAATATTTGTTATAAAAAAATAGATTTATTAAGCTATACAAACGAACTATTAGAAAAAGTGGTCACAGGCACATATTTGAAATGGATTCGTTATGCTCCAGAAACGTACAATATGGCATACAAACATCTCTTTTATGAACCGCCTGTTCATTCATTCAAATGGTATCATCACGTATTCGCAAAAAAAATGGAGCACTTAGTTAAAGAAGAAAATCCGGATTTAATTATATGCACACATGGGTTTCCTTCTTATTTGCTCAGTCAATTAAAAGCAAAAGGCAAGTGTGATGTTCCTATTATAAATGTCTACACGGATTTCTTTATTAATAATTTATGGGGAAAAGAAGAGATTGACTTTCACTTTCTTCCTAGTGAAGAAGTAAGAAGAGGGCTTCGTGCTCAAAGTGAAATTCCACTTCAAAATATGATGGTCACAGGGATACCGGTACATGAAGAAATAACAAAAACACGAACTGTTAAGCATCATGGTAACCAAAATATTTTAATTGCCGGAGGCAGCAGCGGCTTAGGCAATATTATGGATTTCTACAATGATTTAAAAGATGCGCGCCATTTTCATTACTTTGTCTTATGCGGAAAAAATCAAAAGTTATATGAAGAAATCAAGGGATGGGAATTACAGCACGTTACACCAATTCCGTACATTTCATCACGCACAGAAATGAATGAACTGTATGAACAAGTAGATGCTATCGTAACAAAGCCAGGTGGTATCACGGTCAGTGAAGCTCTTCGCAAAAATTTACCGATTTTTGTTCATTCTGCTTTACCGGGTCAAGAAGAGGTAAATTTACGCTATTTGACAGAGCAAAACTTAGTTCAAGAACTAAAGACGGATCAATCGTTAGAAAGTCAGCTGCAGGAAGTGCTGCAGGATGCTGATAAAATGAACACATTATATAACGCCATTGCTGCTTATCATAAAGAAATCGAAGCACAAACGCCTGAAGAACTTTTAGCAGTAGTCAATTGGATTTTAGGTGAAAAGCAAACGATTGGTCTTCATGCGTAAAACATTCATGTCTACAAACAATAAGGATAAGCTAAAAGACAAGTATGTTGAAAAAGTAGGGTTTAGATAAAAAAACAAACATCTTTTGAAAAAGGTGTTGTTTTTTTATCTAAAGAAGCTATTCTTTCACTTAAGACATGTGGTGAGAGGTGTATAACATGAAAGAGAAAATTTTAATTGTGGAAGATGAAGCGCAAATTGCGAAAGTGTTAAAGATTGAATTGGAATTTGAAGATTATGAAGTAGATGTTGAGTACGATGGGAAAGCGGGGTTAGAGACGGCAATATCCGCTCAATATGACCTCATTTTGCTAGACGTGATGCTTCCAAGCCTAAGCGGTATTGAGGTGTTAAGGAGACTTCGGAAAGCGGAAGTATTTACGCCAGTTATTTTATTAACTGCCAGAAATACGACGCTAGATAAGGTAATGGGCTTAGATCAAGGGGCTAATGATTATGTTACAAAACCGTTTGAAATTGAAGAGCTGTTAGCACGGGTTCGCTCTTGTATTCGCTATCGTTCGCTCGTAGAAGCATCAGGAACGAAAGAAGCTGAAGCGGAGCTCTTAACGATCAGTGATTTGACTATTAATCTTGAAACAAGGGAAGTCCTTAGAAACAACGAATCCATTACGCTGACACCGAAAGAGTATGATTTAGTTGTGTATTTGCTTACGAATAAAAATAAAATTGTCACGAGAGAAGGAATTCTCACAAACGTTTGGGGCTATGAATATGAAGGAGAAACGAACGTAATTGATGTGTATATTCGCCACTTAAGAAAAAAAGTAGATGAAGGTTTTTCTACTTCTCTCATTCATACGGTGCGAGGCGTAGGATATATGATGAAAGAGGAGAAACATGAAGATCACGACGAAGATTAATTTACTGACAACAGCATGGCTAGTGGTTATTTTATTAATCATGAACATTGTTGTTTTTTTCTCCTTTACTAAATCTACGGTGAATATGGAACAGGACATTTTATTCGAAAAAGCACGCGAGATTATTCAAAAAGGTCAGCAAGATCATTCCGTGGAGCTCTCGCCGGAGTTACTAAAATTTTATTTAACCAACCATTCATTTATCCGAACAGTTTCAGAAAATTCTACGGTCATTAACCAAGTATCAAATGATCCTCATCTGGTGAAAATTAAGCCCGAATTTTCAAAGAAAAAAAAGGTGAAACTTCGCAAAATCAGAGAAAAGCAGGTATTGGTTATTCGCATGCCTGTCAAAGTCAATAATCAAGTCGTTGAAACGCTTGAGATTGGTGAGCTCCTGACTGGTTTTGAAACCCGTAAAGACATTTTGCTATCAATTTTGATTTTTTGTTCGCTTGTGTCCATTTTATTGTCTCTTTTAGGAGGAAGATGGTTATCACGCGTCATTATGCATCCTATTAAAAATATGGTCACAACGATGAAAGAGATCGAAGAGAGCGGTGTTCCTAAAAAGGTCCTCATTCAAACGGAAACGAGAGATGAACTGCAGGGAATGACCGTTACCTTTAATCATATGATTGACCGCTTGCGAGAAAATATTGAAAAGCAAAATCAGTTTGTTTCCGATGCTTCTCATGAATTAAAAACCCCTCTAACCGTTATTCGCAGTTATTCTAATTTATTAAGAAGAAGAGGGATTAAAAATGAAGAAATTACGCTGGATGCGATCGACACCATCTATGCGGAAGCAACCAAAATGCAAAAAATGATTGAAACGCTGCTTGATCTGGCAAGTGTGGAAAAAGAACAAACGCTTGATATGAAGCAAACAGATCTTGTTCTTATTTTTGAACAAATCGTTAAGCAGCTGCAGCAAGTATACAAAAGAGAATTAGTTCTTCATTATGATCAAACGCCCATTACGATTGAAGTGGATGAACTAAAAATGAAGCAAGTGTTGATTATTTTGCTTGATAATGCAATTAAATACAGTACGGATAAAATCGAAGTGACCGTTGAAAAAAAGCAGGAAGATGTCATTATCAAAGTAAAAGACTATGGAATTGGCATTCCAAAAGAAGATCTTGCCCATATTTTTGAACGTTTCTACCGAGTGGATAAAGCCAGAAGCAGAGCTACGGGAGGAACGGGGCTTGGACTATCGATTGCACAAACTATTGTCCGCCAGCATAAAGGCGAGATTTTTATTAAAAGTGAAGAAGAACAAGGAACGGAAGTTGTGATTCACCTTCCCGTTTCATCTGTGAAATGAGGAGATTAGAAAAAATTAGTTTAGTAGAAGGAAGGTCCGAACGATAAATCGTTTGGATCGTTTCATTTTTCTCAGACTAAAGTATGAAGGTATTTCATTATAAAGTCGTTCGAAACGCACGAAAAAAGCGAATAAAATAAGAGTATCAACAATCAGTGGAGGTTTTAGTATGAGTTATACTCTTTTTATAAAAGCAAATGACAGATCGGCAAGTGAAGCGGTTAGCGTGAAATTATATGATGCATTTTTAGAAAGCTATCAACAATCGCACCAAGGTGAAGAAATAATAGAGCTAAATTTGTTTCAAGAAGAACTTCCTTATTTAGGTGCCGACATGATAAACGGTCAGTTTAAATTAGCAAGAGGGCTAGAAGTGACGGCAGCGGAAAACAAAGCAGCAGAAACTGCTAATTACTACTTAGAACAATTTGTGAGAGCAGATAAAATTGTTATTGCCTTTCCGCTTTGGAATTTTACTGTGCCGGCCGTGCTTCATATGTACTTTGATTATTTAAATCAAGCAGGCAAAACGTTTAAGTATACGCCAGAAGGTCCGGTGGGATTACTAGGCGATAAAAAAGTGATGTTATTAAATGCACGAGGCGGAGTATATTCAGAAGGTCCAGCAGCTGAGGTCGAAATGGCCGTTAAATATGTCAGCAGCGTACTTCAATTTTTTGGAATCACGGACGTGAACTCTGTTATTATTGAAGGACATAATCAGTTTCCAGATCGTGCGCAAGAAATTATTGAAAGTGGCTTAGAGCAAGCAGCACAAGCAGCTAAAACATTTTAAATAATAGTAGTAAAAGAAGACGGGACAGAAGTATTTTAGGTGAAGGTATATCCGAACGATGAATCGTTCGGATTTTTTGCTGTATATCTTAAAAAATAATAGGTAAAATGAATAAATAATATAAAAGATATTTGCTTTATCTATAGGAGGAGCAGAGATGGATATTCGTCAGCTTAATTATTTTTTAGAAGTCGCTAAATTAAGGAGCTTTACTAAAGCATCTCAAAGTCTCCATATTTCACAGCCGACCTTGAGCAAAATGGTGAAAAACTTAGAAGAAGAATTGGAAGTAGAATTAATTGATCGGTCCGCACGACAGATTGATTTAACGGATGCCGGGGAAGTGGTGTATGCGCAAGGACAAAAAGTCATGGCATCCATTGATGAGCTATCGACTTATTTATATGATGTGATGAATCTGAAAAAAGGAGTGATTAAAATTGGAATTCCTCCATTGATTGGAGTTCTGTTCTTTCCAAAGATTATCAAAGGGTTTCAGCAGCTCTATCCAGATATTACGATTAAACTTATTGAATACGGAGCAAATCGTGTTCAAAAAGCAGTAGAAAAAGGAGAGTTAGACTTAGGTGTAGCCGTGCTTCCAGTAAATGAACATCTTTTTGATATTAATCCTTTTATCTCTGAAAAAATGCTTTTATATGTTCACCATTCCCATCCTTTAGCCTCTAAGACTCATGTGGAAATTAATGAATTAGCCCAAGAGAAATTTATTTTATTTAATGAAGACTTTACGCTTCACGACCGACTTATTCAGGCATGTCAAAAAGCGGGATTTGAACCTAACGTAGCTTATGAGAGCTCTCAATGGGATTTTATTGGTGAAATGATTGCAGAAAACTTAGGCGTATCTATCTTTCCACAGTCCATTGCGGCAAAAGTAGATTCCTCTATTGTAAAAGCCGTTCCTATTACTAACCCTTCAATTTCATGGGATTTAGGGTTGATTTTAAAAAAAGATAAATATATTTCATATGCCTCTAAGCAATTTCTTCACTATATGAATAAACAGCATTCTGCTTTATATAGATAAAATGCATATGTTGTATTGAATATATGTATTTTACGAAAGAGAGAATGTGCGTTAAAGTAGATAGTGTAGAAAACATACAAGAAAGCAAACATTGATTCCGCGCGGTGTCAGTAAAAAATACGGAGGTTGATTTTACATGGCACAAGATAGTTATCAAAAAGGTTTAGATAAATTAATGGAATATACATTAACGAGTAATGATGATATTTCAACTCATTTAAAAATTACAGAAGACTTAAAAGACCTAGCTCCTGACGTTGGGAAATATATTATTGAATTTGCCTATGGAGACATTTATTCACGACCCGGTTTAACGAATAAGCAGAGAGCGTTAGTTACCATTTCATCATTGGTCACTCAGGGTACAGAGCCTCAGCTTGAGCTGCATTTAAATACAGGTTTAACAGCTGGACTAGAGCCGAATGAAATTGTGGAGAGCATCATTCAATTAATCCCATACACAGGTTTCCCTCGCGTGTTAAATGCTTTAAATGTAGCTAAGAAAGTGTTCGCTCAGCGTGACGTGGAAGTAGAAACAGGTGAAAAAGAGCTGGTAGAAAATAAATAATAAGCAAAACAAAGACGCTCTAAAAGAGCGTCTTTGTTTATGCGAGCTGCTTTTGTTTGGTTTCTTTTCCTAGAAAAACAACCGAACCAACACCGATTAAAATAGCTCCACAAAAGATTGAGAACGTAACGGTTAAAGATGTACCTTGCGTTGACATATATCCAACTAACAGCGGTCCTAAAATTCCTCCAATTCGCCCAAAAGAAGCAGCCATTCCAGCTCCTGTGCCTCGGATAGATGTCGGATATTGCTCAGGTGTATACGCGTATAAAGCACCCCAAGCGCCTAAGTTGAAGAAAGACAACAGCATACCTGCTGTTAGCAGCAGCCAAAGTGACTCGGCATTTCCAAAGATATATGCGCTGGCAGCCGTACCTAACAAATAGGTGACCAATACGAATTTTCGGCCCATGCGTTCAATAAACCAAGCAGCCGTATAATAGCCGGGCAGTTGAGCTAATGTCATAATCAATACGTATTCAAAGCTTTTGATTAAGCTAAATCCTTTAATGACCATGACGCTAGGTAGCCACAAAAACATGCCGTAATATGAAAATACAACGCAAAACCACAGAACCCACAGCATAATGGTAGATTGACGATAAGGCTTAGACCACACGCTTCTTACATTGTCCGCAATCGACGGTTTCTTTTCTTTTGTCGTTTCCACAAAATGAGGAGAATCTGGCAGTTTGATGCGCAAATAAATGGCATAAAACGCTGGGATAGCCGTCAGGATAAGCGCTAGCTGCCACCCGTAGGCTGGGATTACAAAGTAAGAAATAAGCGCTGCCAGTAGCCAGCCGAACGCCCAAAAACTTTCTAATAAGACGACCACTTTACCGCGTTTTTCCGGTGCCACAGTCTCAGAAACAAGTGTAGAAGCAACAGGCAGCTCTCCTCCTAAACCCATTCCAATTAAAAATCGAAATACTAAAAAAGCAGCAAGGGTAGTAGTAAGAGCCGAAAGGCCACTTGCTACTGAAAAAAGAACAAGAGTTACAATAAAAACGGTTTTTCGTCCAATTCGATCAGCCAATAACCCAAACACTAAAGCTCCAACGGCCATTCCAATCGAGTTAACGCTGCCTATCCAGCTCATTTCAGTAGGGGAAAGTCCCCATTCAGCGTGAAGAGCTGCAATGATAAAAGACAAAATGCCAACATCCATTGCATCGAAGAGCCATCCGAGCCCTGCGATGCCAAGAAGCTGACGTTCTGATAATTGTTTTGTTTTCATGTCTTCCTCCTAGAAGCAAAGAATTTTGCTTTAAGTTTACACTTGTCTTGACATAATGTCACGTCTATTTTAAAGAAAAAATGCAAACGGAAAAGCTCTATACCTAATGGTATAGAGCTAATTTTATTCTCACATTTTATCGTAAAGCATTTTTCCAGGCCATGTATACGCCATATGACCGCCGTCTACAGTAATGCAATCACCTGTTACATAGGAGCTGTCATCAGATGCTAAAAATAATACAGCACCGGCTACTTCTTCCGGTTTGCCTAGACGGCCCATCGGATCGACCCATTCATATGCTTTTCTAAATTTTTTTCCTTCTTCAGCGCCTGATAAATCATCAAGAAGCGGTGTTTCGATTGTGCCCGGAGCAATTGAGTTAACGCGAATACCTTCACGAGCGTAGTCAATTGCCATGGTTCTTGTTAGGTTGGTAATAGCACCTTTCGCTGCGTTATAGCCAGAACGGTCTAAGTCTGCTGCTAGTCCGGATACGGATGAATTATTAATAATCGATCCGCCATTTTCTAACATCAGGGGAATAACGTATTTGCTTACAAGAAATGTTCCGCGCAAATCTACAGACATTAAGCGATCCCAAAGTTCTACTGGATATTCGTGAAGCTTGCCGCCTTCTGTGTCTGTACCGGCATTATTAAAAAGAATGTCCACTTTTCCAAATTTCTTTTCAATTTCCGCTGTGAACTCTTTTACTTTTTCTTCTTCAGCTACGTCGATATAGTAGGCATGGGCTTCACCGCCAGCATCTTTAATTTCTTGAGCTACTTTTTTCACACCGTCCAAATTAATATCAGCACAAATAACAACCGCGCCTTCTTTCGCAAAGCGTTCAGCAGTTGCTTTTCCTATGCCGGAGCTTGATCCTGTAATCACTGCGATTTTTGATTCTAAACGTCCCAATTGTATCCCTCCGCAAAAATAAATATATAAGTATGTATGTTCATGTACCCATCTATTATTTTGATAAAACGTCGTTAGTTTATACGTGTGCGAATAGAAATAAAGAGACGCAGCAAAACAAATCCATTGTATAATGAACAGCAGTATGTCAGAAAAAATGAGGTGTTTGTATGAAAGCAATCATAAAAAGTTTTATTAATGGACTCTTAACGATTGTCCCTATTATCCTTGTTATTTATATTTTAGTAAGAGTGTTTAATTTTTTAGACAGCATTTTAGGAAACGTATTGAAGCCCTATATGAAGCAGGATTATATACCGGGGATTGGCATCTTAGCGACGCTTGTTTTAATTACGTTCTTAGGATGGTTATCCACTCGTTTTTTTGCAGGGAAAATTATTAACTTAATTGATCGGTTGTTAGAAAGAATACCGCTTGTTAAAACGCTATATACCGTTATTAAAGATACGTTTCAATCTTTTCTTGGAGAGAAAAAGTCATTTTCAAAAGTCGCTTTAGTGACGATGCCCGGCACGTCAATGAAAGTCATAGGGTTTGTGACCTCTGAAGAAGTAGAAGAGGTGATTCATTCATTAAAAGACCACGTAGCCGTTTATGTTCCACAGACTTTTCAAGTAGCCGGTTTTACTTTTTTGATTCCAAAAGAAGAAATTGAATGGTTAGATATTAAGCCGGAAGAAGCCATGAAGTTCGTGTTATCTGGGGGAGTATCTAGTTCAAAAGCAGAAAAATAACAGAAGGCTTGTTGAAGCCTTCTGTTATTTTTGTTGAAGTAAGGCTGTTAAAAGATTAAGCGGTTCTTCCAACGGTTTAAGTTCCGTTAAATTTCCAACCATGCCTTTTACAATAGCAGCGGTAGGCTTATCTTTTTTTAGCTCCGTTTGTAAAATGTGAAAGCTGTCTGCGTGCTCATCAGAAATATGATCGCTGTTGTCTAGCAGATGTTTAATTTCCTCAAGAGCTTGTTTTACCTGCTCATTTTTACTGAGAAAAGTCGTTCGTTCCTTTCCGTATATATCTTCACCAAAAGAAGCAGGAATAAGGGGACGAGGTTTTCTAGCTAATAAATCTTCTACTAATACATCAACTCGGTCCATTATGTACTGCGCTACTTCTTTAAATGTAAGCTCGAATTGATTGAAGATAATAATTTCTAAAAAGGAATGATGAATACCTTCAATCATTTTCGTTAAATCCGAGATATAAGGAGTTACGTCTTCTCCGTATACGCTAACGAGGCTTTTGCGATGGAAGTAAAACGTTTCTCGCTGCATTTTATGAACAAAGGTCTCCACTTCTTTGTTAAAGGGAATAGATTTTTCACGGATTTGCATGATAATAAAATCTCTGTGCTCCGTAATAAATTCATAGAAATAGATGAGCTGATTCATATAGCGGCTGCGGGCATCGTTTACTTCCTCGTCGAGAGCATAAACAGAGCTAAAGAGCTTTTCATAGTAAAAGTTTAGAATTGATAATAAAAGTGCATCCTTAGATTTGAAGTGCAGGTAAAACGCACCTTTTGAAATGTTGCATTCATCTACAATTTCTTGCACAGAGGTAGCATTAAATCCTTTTTTTGCAAAAAGCTTAATCGAAGCTTCAATTATTCTTTTTTCTTTTTCCTTCATGTCTTCTACCTCATTTATTGAACAATTTGGCCATTCATTTCGTTAGATAATAGTATCATACACTAAAAAAGATAAAGGTATATATCAAAGTTGAGAACGAGAGTCAGTTCCTTTAAAAAACGATTATTATAAATATGTCTTTATTATGAACAAGTCAGGAGAGAACCTGCTTAGGGTTGACACTGACTAGTTAGTCATTTATATTTTAAGTTGTTGTGACCGATCAGTCAATTTTATTAGTATACATATATTTGAAGGAGGATATGCATTGGGGAAGTTTATTAAATTTTCATTGAAAAATAAATTTGCAGTATGGCTGTTAACGCTCTTTGTCATTATTGCAGGGCTGTATTCAGGGTTTAATATGAAGCTAGAGACCATTCCTGATATTTCAACGCCTGTTGTAACAGTCAGTGCAACTTATCCGGGAGCCACTCCGGAACAAGTGGCAGATAAGGTGAGTAAGCCGATTGAACAAAAGCTCCAGGGACTGAGCGGCGTTGACACAGTTAGCTCATCTTCTTATGAAAATATGGCTACCATTCAAGTTGAATATAGTTTTAGTAAAGATATGGAAAAGGCAGAAGACGAAGTTAGGCGAGCTCTTTCAAACGTAGATCTGCCAGATGATGTCGAGGAACCAAATGTTTCAAGACAAAGCATTAGTGATTTTCCGATTATTTCATTAAGTGTTTCAGATGATAAAAAATCATTAGAAGACTTAACGAAGTATGTAAAAAATACCGTTGTTCCACAAGTTGAAAAAGTGCAGGGGATTTCTTCGGTCAGTGTGTCAGGAGAACAAGTTGAAGAAGCAGAACTTGTATTCAAACAAGACAAGCTCAAGCAGCTGGGACTTGATGAAGATACGGTGAAAAAGCTTATCCAAGCATCCGATGCAAAAGTGCCGGCTGGCACGTATACGATGGATGGATCTCAAAAATCTGTTGTGGTAGACGGAAAGATGACAACAGAAAAAGATTTAGAAAACTTAGAGATTCCAGCTGTGCCTAGTCAAGGAGCTGCTCAAGGTCAGCAACAAGGAATGAGCCAGCAGCAGACACAAGGCACCGTGCAGCAGGCGCCATCCGCAGCTTCTATTCCAACTGTGAAATTAAAAGAAATTGCGGATATTAAAGTGACGGGGAAAGCAGAATCTATTTCTCGCACGAACGGAAAACCTTCCATTGCTGTACAAGTTGTCAAAGCGAAGGATGCGAACACAGTAAATGTTGTAAATGATATTAAAGAAAAAATGAATAGCCTAGAAAAGAAAAACAAAGACCTTCACGTTGACAATATTTTTGATCAAGGTAAACCGATTGAAGATTCTGTTCATACGATGCTAAATAAAGCTATTATCGGTGCGGTCTTTGCGGTTATTATTATTCTTTTATTTTTACGTGATATTCGTTCAACGATTATTGCCGTTATTTCGATTCCGCTTTCGTTATTGATCGCCATTTTAGCGCTCAAATCAATGGATATCTCTTTAAATATTATGACGCTTGGAGCGATGACTGTAGCCATCGGAAGGGTTGTAGATGATTCCATTGTCGTTATTGAAAATATTTACCGCCGCATGGCTTATCAGGAAGAAAAGCTTAAAGGAAAAGATTTAATTGTCGCGGCGACGAAAGAAATGTTTGTTCCAATTTTCTCTTCTACAATCGTAACCGTGGCCGTATTCTTACCGTTAGGTCTAGTAGAAGGACCGGTAGGAGAGCTATTCTTACCGTTTGCATTAACCGTTGTTTTTGCACTGTTAGCATCACTGCTAGTAGCGGTAACACTCGTGCCAATGCTTGCTCATTCGTTATTTAAAACAAATGTAAAAGTAAAAGAAGAAAAACCAAGCAAACTAGCGCACGGATATAAGCGAATTTTGAACTGGACGCTAAACCATAAGCTTATTTCCTTTGGGTTAGCCGTACTACTGTTAGTAGGAAGTTTATTCTTAGTTCCTTCTATTGGCGTGAGCTTCTTATCATCTGATCAAGAAAAAACGCTGACGCTTACGTATACACCGAAAGCCGGACAGTCTCAAAGCGACGTAGAAAAAGCAGCAAATCGCGCAGAAGCGTACTTGATGAAGCGAGATGGTGTCAAAACGGTTCAGTATTCGTTCGGCGAAGGTAACTCTTTTAATCCGGGAAGCAAAAATAACGTTTTAACATTTGTGCAATATGACGAGGATACACAAAACTTTGATAAAGAGCAGGATAAAGTATTAAAAGCTCTTAATAAACAAGCGAATCAAGGTGAATGGGGCTCAATGAATACGGCGTCTAGCGGCAGCAATAATTCATTAAACGTCCTTATTTACGGAGATAGCTTAGATGAAATCAAACCTTATGCTGATAAAGTTGAGCATGTTTTAGAAAAGCATAAAGAACTGAAAAATGTCGATTCTACGCTTTCAGATACGTTTGATGAATATACGCTAGTACCGAATCAAAAGAAAGCCGCTGAACTCGGCTTGTCAGCCAGTCAAATTGGCATGCAAATTTCGAACCTTGGACAGCGTGAAGTATTAACAACTATCCAAAAAGACGGAAATGAAATTAACGTATACCTTCCAAAAGAAAAAGAGGATTTCTCTACTTTTGCTGAACTTTCAAGCACAAAAGTGACCTCTCAAACTGGACAGGAAGTTACATTAAATGAAGTTGTCGACATTAAAAAAGGTAAAACATCGAATACGGTAACTCGCCGTGATAATAAAATTTATGCAGAGGTAAGTGCCGATATTAAGAGTGACGATGTAGGCGGTGTTTCTTCTAACGTCCAAAAAGAAGTGAAGAAAATTGACTTGCCAAGTGATATGGATATTAACTTTGGCGGAGCATCAGAGCAAATCAATGACTCATTTAGTCAATTAGGAATTGCTATGCTCGCAGCCATCGGTATCGTGTACTTCGTACTAGTACTGACATTTGGTGGAGGGCTAGCACCATTTGCTATCTTATTCTCACTTCCATTTACACTCATTGGTGCACTAGTGGCGCTTTTAATCTCTGGAGAAACGATCAGCATTTCTTCGATGATTGGAGCTCTTATGCTGATTGGAATTGTGGTAACAAATGCAATTGTGCTGATTGACCGCGTGATTCATAAAGAGCAAGAGGGTCTGTCGACGCGTGAAGCGTTACTAGAAGCTGGAATGACACGTCTTCGCCCGATCTTAATGACAGCTATTGCAACAATTGGTGCACTGCTTCCATTGGCTTTTGGATTTGAAGGTGGAGGCCTTATTTCAAAAGGGCTAGGGGTTACGGTAATCGGAGGACTAACAAGTTCTACGCTGCTTACGCTCATTATCGTTCCAATTGTCTATGAGTTTTTTATGAAGTTTAAGCGCAAAAAAGTAAAAGAGTAGAAGCAAAACAAATTTCCGCTTTTGAGGTGAATAGCGATGAAGTCAATTGATAAACTAATGAAACAGCTGATTCAACAAGGAATTAAAGCAAAGAAAGTAACGATTGATAAATCAAAGCGCCAGCAGTGGATGTCCATGTCATTGCCTAAAACAGCATGGCAGCATTCAAAGTAAAAAAGAGCTGACTTAGAGTCAGCTCTTTTTTTATTAACGATCTGTATCTTCAAATGATCCTTCTTGATAGGCGTCGCTTACTTGCTCATGTGTTTCTGCTAGGCCTTGTGAGAGTGCATCTTGTCGGTTATAATCTTCTGTTTCGAACTGGGGGTCAGCCATTTCATTTGTATTAGGCTGCTTTTTAGGCTGTTTTTTTGAATTCATTTTCACCACTCCTATTTAATAAAGTGAGACCACGGTTAGTGTGCGATGAAAGGAAATACATTATACATGCAAAAAGAGCTTCGATTCGTCGAAGCTCTTTCTTTCATATTATTACTGTTGTTTTTTATTTAAGAAGATTTTTTCAATATCATCAAGTACGATATTAGCTGCTAATACACCGCCTGCTGTATTCCAAGTAGCATCATCTACTTTATGAACATGGTCTTCTTGAGCTACTTTTAACTTTTTGAAAAGCGGATCGTTTATCCATTCTTTTTCAAGCTTCGTTGCTTCGCCATCTCCCGTTTCATAAGAGAAGTAGAATAGCTGGTCGCCGTCCATTGCCGGAATGCGTTCTTTTGTTGCATTCATTTCAGCAAAATCATTTTTGTCTTGAGACTCAGGTCGAGCGAATCCAAGCTGGTCTAAAATAACGCCTGAGAATGAATCTTTATGATAAATACGAACGTCTCCAGCTGTAAAGCGTACAACTGAGATTTTTTGTTTTAACTGATCTCCAAGGCGTTTTTTTAAATCTGCTACGCGATTGTCATAGTCAGCTAATACTTCTTTACCTTTTTCTTCTTTATTTACAGCTTTTGCATATAGCTTAAAGTTTGATTTCCAGTCTCCGCGCAGTTCTTCAGAAAATACAGTGGGAGCAATTTGACTAAGCTGGTCGTATACTTTTTCTTGGCGCATTTTATTTCCGATAATCAAGTCAGGCTTTAAAGCAGCGATTGCTTCTAAGCTTGGCTCACTTTCTGTACCCACACTTTTAACACCTTTCATCTGACCTTTAATATGGTCGTACCACGGATTTCCTAACCATGATTGAACAGCACCAACAGGCTTTACACCCATTGCAAGAAGAGCCTCAGTACCTTCGTTTGTTAAAACGACAACTCGTTTAGGCGTTCCTTTAATCTCTGTTTTATCCATTGCGTGTTTTACTGTATAAGTTTCGCCAGAACCCTCAGTTTTTTCTTTTTTATCATCGTCAGCGCTGTTTGAATTACCGCAGGCTGCCAGCACAAGCAGTGTCATAATGGTAAGAATGGATAACAAATATGACAACTTGCCTTTAGAATATGTATTCACATCTTTTCCCCCTTATAAGTGATAATGATTTTCATTAACAATTAAGATAATATTCTAACTTTTAAGCGGTGTCAATTAAAAATTGAAAATGATTCTCAAAATCATTGACACTTTTTTCAATGTTTCCTAAACTAAAGGTTAGATATATATAGGAATCATCTTAGAGGAGAGCAATGAAAATGATGCTACGCAGTGTTCAAATGAAAGTAATGGGGCTCATCATTGGAATCATGCTGCTTTTAATCTGTATTGGATTAAGTATCGTACTCGGATACACAGATACAAGTATCAAGACAGCATTTGAAGCTTTTCAAGCGTTTAACGGTTCGAATGAGCACATAGTTATTCAAAATATTCGATTGCCGCGCGCTATAATCGGTGCTGTGGTAGGTATTTGTTTAGGAATTGCAGGAGCAATGATGCAGGCGTTAACGAAAAACCCACTTGCTTCACCGGATATTATTGGTGTGAACGCTGGGGCCAGCTTTTTTATTGTTGTTGCAGTGATGATTTTTTCGGTCAATTCACTTCAAGCTTTTACGTGGATTGCATTTGTAGGAGCGGCATTAACCGTAGTGGTTGTCTATTTTCTTGGATCCCTCGGAAAAGAAGGATTAACGCCTATTAAATTGACGCTCGCAGGAGCGGCTATTGCAGCCTTTTTCTCTTCTTTAACACAAGGACTGCTGGCTGTGGATGAATCTTCGCTTGATCAAGTTCTTTTTTGGCTGGCTGGATCTGTGCAAGGACGCAAGGTGGAAATGCTGTATGGCATACTGCCTTATATAGTACCAGCAATCATTGTCACGTTTTTTATCGCTTCAAAAATTAATATTTTAACGATTGGTGAAGATGTAGCTAAAGGATTAGGTCAAAGAACGATTCTTGTCAAAATTATAAGCGGCATCATTATTGCCATTTTAGCTGGTGGAGCCGTTGCAGTAGCCGGTCCGATTAGCTTTGTCGGAATTATTGTTCCTCATGTTGTAAGAGCAATTGTAGGACAAGATTATCGTTGGGTATTTCCCTATAGTGCGGTTGCCGGAGGCATCTTAATTTTATTAGCCGATGTTGCAGCCAGGTATGTCATTATGCCTCAAGAAATCCCTGTTGGAGTCATGACTGCTGTTATTGGTACGCCTTTCTTTATCTATATGGCAAGGAAAGGGGCAAAGGCGTCATGAAAACATACTTATCTCTTCGCTTAAAGAGAATTTCATTTTTGGTTAACATAAAAGCAGCTCTGATCATTATTGGATTTTCAGCTGCACTTGTTGCTCTCTTTTTATTGAGTGCAGGTACGGGTGACTTATTTATTAATCCACTTCGTGTGATTAACATTTTAGCGGGTCATGGATTGGAGTTTGAACGATTAGTTGTTACATCTTTTAGACTTCCACGCATTATTGTTGCCATTTGTGCCGGTATTTGCCTAGCTATTGCAGGCGCTATCTTGCAGGGGCTTGTGAGAAATCCGCTTGCTTCACCAGACTTAATTGGATTAACAGGAGGAGCGTCAGTCGGTGTAGTGTTATTTTTGACACTATTTAGTGATAAAAGCAACTCGTTAACCGTAAGTATTAATTGGATGCCTGTTAGCGCATTTTTAGGTGCAGTGGCAGTGGCGCTTTTACTTTATGTGTTTGCCTGGAAAAATGGCGTCTCTCCTATTACACTAGTATTAATAGGAATTGGATTAACAGCGTTAACGAAAGCCATGACCACGCTGTTTATGATTATGGGTCCTATCTATCGCGCCAGTCAGGCAAATATTTGGATCACAGGAACGGTGTATGGCTCAAATTGGGCCAGTGTTTCCGTACTAGTTCCTGTTACAATAGGGCTGGTTATAATTACGATTTTAATGATTCGCAATTTAAATGTTCAAGAATTAGGTGAAGAAATTGCGACTAACGTTGGAAGTCGCGTTCAAAAAAATCGATTGGCACTATTGCTGATGAGTACAGCTTTAACAGGAAGCGCCGTTGCATTTGCCGGCGGAATTAGCTTTGTAGGATTGCTTGCTCCACATATTGCCCGAAAGCTGGTAGGTTCTTCATTCGGCGCTTTAATACCGCTATCGGCATTAATCGGAGCGATTTTAATCACAGCAGCAGATTTAATTGGCCGAACATTTTTCTTGCCAATCGAAGTGCCAGCAGGTGTATTTACAGCTGCAATTGGCGCACCGTACTTCATTTATTTACTATACAAACAAAGAAACGTATAGCATTCTTTGTAGAAGGAGCGATTCGCATGCATTCGTTAGAAACAAAATCGCTAACATTATCATATGGAGAAGCGATGATTATAGATGAGCTTGACGTTACCATCCCAAAGGGTGAGATTACGGTCTTTATCGGCAGTAATGGATGCGGAAAATCTACGTTGCTGCGTTCACTAGCAAGGTTATTGAAACCACATGCCGGCTCTATTTTACTAGAAGGCTCTAAAATTTCCTCTCTTCCGACAAAGGAAATTGCAAAGCAGCTAGCAATTCTTCCACAAGGTCCTGTTGCACCTGAAGGGTTGACCGTGCTGCAGCTTGTTAAACAAGGGCGCTATCCGTATCAAAATTGGTTCCGTCAGTGGTCTCAAGAAGATGAAGAAAAAGTACAAAATGCACTCGAGGCAACAGGTTTAGCAGACTTGGCTGATCGTCAAGTTGATTCGCTTTCTGGAGGACAGCGCCAGCGCGCATGGATTGCCATGACATTAGCACAAGATACGGATATTATTTTACTTGATGAACCGACAACGTATTTAGATATGACACATCAAATTGAGATCTTGGACTTGTTATTTGAACTGAATGAAAAAGAAAATCGTACCATCGTAATGGTGCTGCACGATTTAAACTTAGCCTGCCGCTATGCTCATCATATTGTGGCGCTTCAAGATAAAAAAATCTATGCACAGGGAAGACCAGAAGAAGTCATTAACTGCGATTTAGTACAGCGAGTCTTTAATATGAACTGTGAAGTGACGGTGGATCCGTTATTTGGAACGCCTCTTTGTATTCCTCATGGGCGCGGACGATGTATTGTGAATAAGCTGCGCGTTGAAACGCAGCATGCTCAATAAGAAAGAGCAAAGCGAGTTAGCAGAAAAATTCCGCTGTACGTTTAAAGATAACTCGCTGTACAGGTTGTCTCCCTCCAGCTGCATGGATGAAAGCACGTTGAGGGTGCAGCTGCTATGGGTTCAACACACGATGAAGGCTGCTAACTTGAGAGCAGCTGCTTCCATGTTAGCGAAGCGGTATAGCTTTGTTGTGGTGGCGGCTTTGTATTCATTTATTGTGTTTCAAAAAAAGATAAACGCATCGACTAACAATGTTTCGTTGCATACAGAAGACGCTGAAACGATGTGGCTGCCAAAAGTATTTATCTCAGAAATTGAGACGAAAGAAGTAACAGAGGACAATCAGAAGATTCTTCTTGATGAACTTCTTGATGAATTGTTTGCTCATCACATTGAGCCGATATGGTCATCGCTGCATAAAGTGACAAAAATCTCGAAGCTGACGCTGTGGGAAAACGTAGCTGTTTATATCCACTGGCTTTACGATTTGCTTTTAGCAAATGAAGAAATAGAAAATGTGCAAGTGCAAAAGAATTTACGATACGTGTTGGAAGAAGCTGAGGGTCATCACTTTGGTTCATACCATCATAATCCGCTTTCTCGGTACAGTTCACCTCCTCCATATGTAAAGAAGCAAAAGCAGGAGATAAGGGTTCGGCAAACGTGCTGTTTATCTTACCAAACAGGAGCTAAAGAGACTTATTGTCAAACGTGTCCGGTTATTTGTAAACCAAAGAAAGGAGTGATTGTGCATGAATAAAACCTTTCAAGAGCAATTCGACGGTTTGATTGAAAAGTATACAGAACTAATGGTCGGCGAAAGTGACGAGCAGCTACAAGAAAAAGTAAAAATGTGGGCACTTTACAACCATATCTCAAAATCCATGCCGCCTTTAACCAAGCATTGGAATCAATTATATCCAGAAGCAAAAGCGGAAATGGTCGAGATTGTAAAGGAAATCAAAGAGCTGAATGAAGCGCATCGAGCGTCACAGCGAAAACCAGAATAAAAACATTCATCACGAAGCTGATGGATGTTTTTTTATCCAAAAGCTCCCGGTCGCTTTTTGGTTTTGTGTGCATACGTTAATAAAGGGTGCCTATCTAGTTTGAAAAATGGTAAAATTAATGATAATTAAATAAATTTTGTGAGGCGTATGACAAGTGAAGGCGGGGGGTTGCTTTGGAACAAACGATAAGAAACTTTTTTTTATTGTTATCAAAAAGCAAAAAGTTAACAAAGCTGGCTAAGCGCTATGGCTTACGTTTTGGAGCAGCAAGATTTGTTGCAGGGGAAACCATCGATGAAGCTGTTAGTGTGATAAAAAAGCTAAATGAACAGGGATTAAAAGTAACGATTGATTATCTTGGCGAGTTTGTGGAAAGTGAAGCTGAAGTTGCCCATGCTGCAGCTCAATGCATAAAGGCCATTCACCTTATACACAAAGAAAGGTTAGATTCAGAAATTTCTTTAAAATTAACGTCTATGGGATTGGATATTTCAGAGGATTTGGCGCTTCATCATATGCGGCGTATTCTTCAAGAAGCGGAAAAATATAGCGTATTTGTGACGATTGATATGGAGGACTATAGGCGATGCAGCAAGACGATTAAGCTATTTAAACAATTAAAAAATGAGTATGAACACGTAGGGACGGTGCTTCAAGCATACTTATATCGAACAGAAAGTGACATCCGTGAATTAGATGCTTATGCTCCTAAATTAAGGTTAGTGAAAGGTGCGTACAAAGAAGCACCAGACGTCGCGTTTCCTGATAAAGAAGACGTAGATGAAAACTTTCAAAACATCATTGGACTTCACTTATTAAACGGTCACTATACAGCAGTTGCTACTCACGATGAACGAATCATTCAGTATACAAAAGAGTTTGTTAAAAAGCATGGAATTTCAATGAATCAGTTTGAGTTTCAGATGCTATACGGGATTCGATCAGAAAGGCAAGTTCAGCTCGTAGCAGAACAATATAAAATGAGAGTGTACGTTCCTTATGGAACGGACTGGTATGGGTACTTTATGAGGCGCCTTGCAGAAAGACCTGCAAATGTCGCATTTGTCTTAAAAGGAATCGTAAAAAAATAATAATGAAATGGTCGTGATGACAAAGTAAGAAATAATCAAAAATCGAACATGATTCGATTACTCATGTTCGATTTTGAGGTTAATGTTCTTGAGTGTTATGCTTTGTGTACTGCTGGTTTTGAGACGTCTTTTTGCCGCGTCCGTGCGGTTCATTGACCGGTCCAGCATTTCCTTTAACGCTTGCTGCGCTTACGCCTGCTGACGATGGATCCTTCTTTAATTTGCTCACAAAATCACCTCCTGTGTATTAAGATAACCAAACACATTAAAAATAGTTAGAGATAATATTGTGAATATATTGCGAAAATTTAAAAAATGTTTTATAGTAAAAACAGAGATTAACAGTGACTCTCTTTTTTTACGCATAAAATGAATGATCATTCATTCAATATATTAAAGGGGATGTGGGGATAATTATGAACATAAAAAAAGCCGCCGTTTTAGGTTCCGGAGTTATGGGCTCTGGAATTGCAGCTCATTTAGCAAATGTAGGAATTCCAACGCTTTTGCTAGACGTGGTTCCAACTTCATTAACAGCAGACGAGGAAAAAAAACAGCTAACGCTTGAAGATAGGCAAGTGAGAAATCGGTTGAGTACAACTGCTGTAGCTAAATTAACGAAGCAAAAACCGGCGCCTTTAACGTCTAAGTCATCACTATCGTTGATTACGCCAGGAAATCTTGAAGATCATTTACAGCAGTTAAGCGACTGTGATTGGATTATTGAAGTAGTAGTGGAACGTCTTGATATTAAACAGCAGTTGTTTGAAAAAATTGACAGTGTACGAAAAAAAGGAAGTATTGTAAGTTCAAACACTTCAGGAATATCGATCCACGAAATGGCTAAAGGACGCTCAGAAGATTTTAAAGCGCATTTTTTAGGAACGCACTTTTTTAATCCACCGCGTTATTTAAAGTTATTAGAAATCATTCCAACTCATGACACAAAATCAGAAATTGTTGAATATATGAAAACGTTTGGTGAAGATGTATTAGGTAAAGGAGTAGTTATTGCAAAAGATACGCCTAACTTTATCGCCAACCGTATCGGTACGTACGGTTTACTTGTGACCGTTCAAGAAATGTTAAAAGGTAATTACAGCGTGGGAGAAGTTGACTCTGTGACGGGCCCCTTAATTGGAAGACCAAAAAGCGCAACGTTTCGAACACTAGACGTAGTGGGACTAGACACATTTATTCATGTGGCCAACAATGTATTTGACAAAGTAGAAGGCAAAGAAAAAGAAGTGTTCGATGTCCCTTTATTTATGAAACAAATGCAGGAAAATGGCTGGCTGGGAAGCAAGTCGGGGCAAGGCTTCTTTTTAAAGAAAGGCAAGGAAATTTTAGAACTTGATCCTAGTACACTTCAATACGTTGAGAGAAAGAAGTTAAAAACAGCTTCTACCGAATTAAGCAAGCAGGCAAAAGGGCTGCAAAATAAAATGAAAGCGCTTATATATTCTGATGATCGTGCCGGACAGCTTCTTTGGAATGTGATCAGTCCCGTTCTTGTATATGCAGCACAGTTAAAAAATGAAATCGCCGACGATATCGTGGCCATTGATCAAGCTATGAAGTGGGGATTTGGCTGGAAAATGGGTCCTTTTGAGACGTGGGATGCAATTGGTTTAGAAAAGTCAATTGAGAAGATGGAGCAGTCTGGTTTAGCGGTTCCGCAGTGGGTAAAACAAATGCAGGAAAATGGATTTACAAGCTTCTATAAAGAAATGGAAGGTCAAACGCTTTACTACGAAGATGAAGAGTATAAAGCGGTAAAAGAAAATAAAAAGGTGATTCACCTGTCATCTTTACGTTCTCAAAATAATGTCATTTTAGAAAACAGCGGAGCGAGTTTAATTGATTTAGGAGATGATGTGGCGTGCCTGCAGTTCACCTCTCCTAACAATGCAATCGGGCTAGATATTATTAGCTTATTAAATCAGTCTCTTGAAGAAGTGAATAAGAACTATAAAGGACTGGTCATAGGAAATCAAGGGAAAAATTTCTGCGTTGGCGCTAACTTAGCTATGATTTTAATGGAAGCACAAGATGACAATTATTTTGAAATTGAATTTGTCATTAAACAATTTCAACAGGCAATGATGAAGGTAAAATACAACGAAAAGCCGGTTGTTGCAGCTCCATTTGCGATGACGCTTGGAGGCGGAGCAGAAATTTGCTTACCGTCATCTAAAATCCAAGCTTCTGCTGAAACTTACATGGGCCTTGTAGAAGTAGGAGTCGGACTTATTCCTGGTGGAGGAGGTAATAAGGAGCTTTATATCAAACAGTTAAATGGTTTACCGAACGGTGTAACGCTCGATCTTCAGCAAATTGCCAATAAAACATTTGAAACAATTGCTACTGCAAAAGTATCTGCTTCTGCTGCAGAAGCTAGACAGCTAAACTTTTTAAACCGCCATGATGGCATCAGCGTAAACGGAGATCATTTGCTGAATGATGCGAAGAACTCAGTCCTTGCTTTACATGACACGGGCTATAAACCACCTGTAAGAACTAAAATTCCTGTGGTTGGAGAAACAGGATATGCAACGTTGCTGCTAGGAGCTCAATCCATGAAATATTCAGGATATATATCAGAACATGATTATAAAATTGCTAGTAAGTTAGCATTTGTGTTAGCCGGAGGACGTGTAGCGTTTGGTTCGGAAGTTGATGAAGAGTATTTGCTGGACTTAGAGAGAGAAGCATTTTTAAGCCTTGTTGGAGAAGCGAAGTCTCAAGAACGTATGCAGCACATGTTAGTTAAAGGAAAACCACTGCGTAATTAAGGGGGAGAAAAAATGAGAGAAGCAGTTATTGTAGCAGGTGCTAGGACACCGGTCGGAAAAGCAAAAAAAGGTTCACTGGCAAGTGTTAGGCCTGATGATTTGGGAGCCATTGCGGTTAAAGAAACTCTTCGCCGAGCAGGCGGATACGAAGGACCCATTGATGATTTAATTATTGGTTGTGCGATGCCTGAAGCAGAACAAGGTTTGAATATGGCTCGAAATATTGGCGCTCTTGCGGGTTTGCCTTATACGGTGCCAGCAATAACGATTAATCGTTATTGTTCGTCAGGTTTGCAAAGTATTGCCTACGGTGCAGAACGAATTATGCTAGGGCAAGCCAAAGCAGTGTTAGCTGGAGGAGCAGAATCAATGAGTTTTGTTCCGATGTTTGGAAACGTAGCGCGTCCGAATGTTCAGCTGGTTGAAAATGCGCCGGAATATTATATGGGCATGGGGCATACAGCAGAACAAGTGGCGATGAAATACGGCATTTCACGTGAAGACCAGGATGCGTTTGCTGTACGCAGCCATCAAAAAGCAGCAAAAGCACTTCAAGAAGGGAAGTTTAACGACGAAATTGTTCCGGTGGAAGTGACGCTTCGAAAAGTGGATGAAAACAATAAGCTCCGTGAACAAAAGCTGATGTTCTCTCAAGATGAAGGAGTTCGTCCCGGCACAACTGCGGACGTATTAGGAAAACTTCGTCCAGCTTTTTCGGTTAAAGGATCCGTAACAGCTGGAAACTCTTCGCAGACAAGTGACGGAGCTGCATCCGTTTTTCTAATGGATAAAGAACAAGCTGAAGCAGAAGGGTTAAAGCCTTTGCTTAAGTTTCGCTCATTTGCAGTTGGAGGAGTTCCGCCTGAAGTAATGGGGATTGGCCCGATAGCTGCCATTCCTAAAGCTCTTAAACTAGCAGGGCTGGAGCTTTCTGATATTGGATTGTTTGAATTAAATGAAGCATTTGCTTCTCAAGCACTTGGCGTTATTCGTGAATTAAATATTAATGAAGATAAAGTAAATGTAAACGGAGGCGCTATTGCCTTAGGTCATCCATTAGGCTGTACCGGAGCTAAGCTGACTCTTAGCTTAATGCACGAAATGCAGCGTCGAAATGAGCAGTTTGGAATTGTCACGATGTGTATTGGCGGAGGAATGGGAGCTGCTGGTGTATTTGAATTGTTAGCATAATCATTTCAAAGGGGGATATGAACATGTCAAATAAAACAAAACAAATGATTAAAGGTGGAAGCTTTTTAATTGAAGAAGGCGATGCAAGCCGCGTCTACACGCCGGAGGATTATACATCTGAACAAAAGATGATTGCCAAGACGACAGATGAATTTGTAGAAAATGAAGTCCTTCCACAAGTGGAATATTTAGAAAAGCATGAGTTTGACCGTTCTGTAAAGTTATTAAAACAAGCTGGTGAATTAGGCTTGCTTGGTGCAGATGTACCGGAAGAATACGGTGGACTCGGTTTAGATAAAATTACCTCGGCTTTAATTGCTGAAAAAATGTCTCGAGCAGGCGGATTTTCCATCACTCATGGTGCTCACGTAGGAATTGGGTCATTGCCAATCGTCTTATTTGGAACAGAAGAGCAAAAGCAAGCATATTTACCTGCTTTAGCAGTTGGGGAAAAAATAGCAGCATATGCGTTAACAGAACCTGGTTCTGGTTCCGATGCCCTCGGTGCTCGAACAACAGCTCGCCTTAACGCAGAAGGCACACACTATGTATTAAATGGAGAAAAGCAGTGGATTACGAATGCCGGATTTGCTGATGTGTTCGTGGTGTATGCGAAAATCGACGGCGATAAATTTTCTGCTTTTATCGTTGAACGCGAATTTCCAGGTGTTTCGGTTGGACCGGAAGAGAAGAAAATGGGAATCAAAAGCTCCTCAACCAGAACGTTGATTCTTGAAGATGCGCTTGTTCCAAAAGAAAACGTGTTAGGTGAAGTTGGCAAAGGGCATGTGATTGCCTTTAATATTTTAAATATTGGGCGCTACAAGCTTGGAGTTGGAGCAGTTGGAGCAGGGAAACGTGCGTTAGAAATCACGTCTCAATATGTTAACCAGCGTCAGCAGTTTAAAACGCCCATTGCTAAATTTTCATTAACCCAAGAAAAAATAGCAACAATGGCTTCTAAATTGTACGCAACTGAAAGCTCCGTCTATCGTACGGTAGGACTTTTTGAAGACCATATGGGCCAGCTTTCAGAAGAACAGCAAAAAGACGGAAAACAAATTGCCGCTTCCATTGCTGAATATGCTATTGAATGCTCATTAAACAAAGTGTTTGCAACGGAATCTCTTGACTACATCGTAGATGAAGGCGTCCAGCTTCACGGAGGCTATGGTTTTATGAGTGAGTATGAAATCGAGCGCCTGTATCGTGATTCCCGCATTAACCGTATTTTTGAAGGAACAAATGAAATTAATCGTCTCTTAGTACCAGGCACGTATTTACGCAAAGCGCTAAAAGGAGAGCTTCCGCTGCTTCAAAAAGCACAAACGCTTCAAGAAGAATTGATGATGCTTATGCCGCAGGAAGTAGGGAATGAGCCGTTAGATCAAGAAAAAATGCTTGTGCAAAATGGGAAGAAAATTGCGCTCTTGCTTTTAGGCCTAGCTGCACAGAAATACGGTAAAGAATTAGAGAAAGAACAAGAAATTCTCGTTAATATTTCTGATATGATTAGTAACGTATATGCAATGGAATCTACTGTTTTACGTACTGAAAAAGCCATTTCCAAAACAGGAGCAGATCAAAACAGCTTAAAAGTAAAATATACGCAAGTATTTTGCCAAGAAGCATTTAATCGAATTGAAGCAGATGCAAAAGAAACGTTAATTGGCGTTGAACAAGGTGATACGCTTAGAGTCATGCTTTCGTCTCTTCGCAAGTTAACGCGCTATACACCAATCAATGTGATTAGCGTAAAGCGCGAGATTGCAAAAACGCTTCTAGAAGTAGAGAAGTTCACAGTTTAAGGGAAAAAGGAGCTCGTTTTACGAGCTCCTTTTTGTTTAAGAAGCCTCTATCTAGGTAAATGATAAAGGATGTGTTAAAATACGAAAAAAGCTTAAAATAAAGGGTGGTTGACGAAATGTCATTATTTTTTTATTCATATCCAAAGTGTGGTACGTGCCGAAAAGCCAAGAAGTGGCTGGATGATAACGGAGTAGCGTATGAAGAAATTCATATTGTAGAAAACCCGCCAACAAAAGAGCAGCTGCAATCTTATTATCAGAACAGCGGCTTAGAATTAAAAAAATTCTTTAATACAAGCGGTAAAAAATATCGTGAATTAGGGCTTAAAGATAAAGTAAGCAGTGCGAGTGAAGACGAACTGCTGTCTATTCTTGCGTCAGATGGCATGTTAATTAAGCGTCCGCTGCTAACAGATGGACAAAAAGTAACGCTTGGCTTCAAAGAAGAGCAGTTTGAGGACGTGTGGAAGTAAGTTTTCAAATAGAAAATTTTTACCTTTTACGTTACACTGTTAATAGGAAGTTATTTTAGGTTGTAGAAAGTGTTCTCCACGTTGAAGGCGCTTTTTATATAAACAAATTACGATACATATTTTGGAGGGATTAAGATGAGTACACCAAAAGATTTGCGTTATTCTGAAGAGCATGAATGGGTAAAAACAGAAGGAGACGTTGTCCGCGTAGGTATTACGCATTTTGCTCAAGCTGAGCTTGGCGACATCGTATTCGTTGAACTGCCAGAAGTAGGAGCAACAGTAGAAGCTGACGAGCCGTTTGGCAGCGTTGAATCAGTAAAAACAGTTTCTGAGCTTTACGCACCAATTAGCGGTGAAGTTGTAGCAGTAAACGATAACTTAAGCGATAGCCCTGAACTTGTTAATGAATCTCCATACGAAGAAGCATGGATGATTACAATCAAACCGTCTGATGCTTCTCAAGTAGACAAGCTAATGACAGCAGAGCAATACGAAGAAATGACAAACGAAGGATAATATTCCTCCATAAATTGTCTTTATGAAAAGTTTTTGACTGGACACTCTATTAGTAAACAAGCTAAAGGAGTGTCTTTTTATGTTTGAAAAACAAAAAATGGACGTTACAGATCGCGTTACAGCTAAATTTCATGACGGCGGCATGAAATTATATGTTGATAAGCAGCCAATTGGTGAAGTTAGTTACGGAACAAGCGGCAATGAATACCGCTTTGAAGAAGGGTATTCGCAAGAAAATAATAAGTTCTACCAATATACAGATGTACAAAAGCAAGGTGAAACGCAAAAATATACAGACTGCGACGAAGAAGCAGGATGGTGCTAAACAGTGGCAACTGCCGCTGTTTTTCTTGTTTTATGGAAACAATATGGCCTAAGCTGCCTTTTAAAACAGTTCTTTCTTGCAAATTTCTTTTAAAAAACAGGTGAACTGTGATACATTAACGAATATTGTATAGCATAAAGAAATGATGTTACTATACAACTGACGATTATGGGTGATGAAAATGGGGCTAATTGAAATTGAAAAAGTAATTATTGTCGAAGGAAAATCAGATAAAAAACGTATCCAAGATATCATTCGAGAACCAATTGAAATTATCTGTACAAACGGTACGATTAGTTTATCAAAGCTGGATGAAATTATTGACTTTACGTTTAACAAAGAGGTATACATACTCGTTGACTCTGATGATTCAGGGAATAAGCTAAGAAAACAATTTAAACGAGAGCTTCCGGAAGCAGAGCATCTATATATTGATAAAATGTACCGAGAGGTTGCTGCCGCCCCTAGACATCACATAGCAACAGTATTACTGAGTGCCAATATCGATGTTAATGCAGAATTTTTAACATAAAAGGAATGAGCAACATGCAAGAATGGAGCGAAAAACAGCTTGACGATCAGTTAAAAGAAGGACAAAGAGCGTTTATCTTTTTCCATACACCTTTTTGCGGGACATGTCAGCTGGCAAAAAAAATGTTAACCGTAGCAGAAGCAATGCTGCCTGGTGTGACCATCGGAATGAGCAATTTAAATTATATGCCTTCAAAAGCAGAAGTATTTTCAATTGAAAGTGTACCTTGTTTGATTGAAGTGAAAAATGGCGAAATGGTAAAAAAACTCTATGCGTTTCATTCCATCGAGCACGTACTTGAAGAGCTTCGATAATCAAACGTTTGTTTAAAATGAAGAAATGGAACGAGAGCAAACCGTTGGGGCTGTTGAATTCTTGGGATATTATCCCAAGAACAAAATCTGTTGACAGCCTATCTGACACATGCTAAAATCACACTCATGAATGTTCATAAATGAATGAATATTTCCCAAAAACAAAATAATTGTTGCGAACTCTTATCAAGAGAGGTGGAGGGACTGAGCCCTGTGAAACCCGGCAACCGTCAGACTAACTGAAATGGTGCCAATTCCTGCAAAGCTATGCGCTTTGAAAGATGAGAGAAAGGATTAAATATCGAGCCTTTCTGTCATGCGCAGAGAGGCTTTTTTAATGGGGAAAATTGTTTTACGGCTTTTTCATCCTATAGGGCAACCTAACATAATTAAGTTTTTACTAAAGAAGGTGAAGAAATATGATTACATTAACAGACGTTACAAAAATTTATCAGGCTAAAAGCGGTCAAGTAACAGCTGTTGATAATGTGAATCTAACCGTTAACCAAGGTGAAATTTACGGAATTATTGGTTATAGCGGAGCGGGTAAAAGTTCTTTAATTCGCTTGCTAAACGGGTTAGAAACACCAACGACAGGAACGGTCGAAGTAGCAGGTAATGATATTGGAAAAATTAAAGGCGGAAAACTCAGAAAAGCTAGACAAGAAATTAGTATGGTATTTCAGCACTTTAATATCTTGTGGTCGCGTACGGTGCGAGAAAATATTGCCTTTCCGTTAGAAATAGCAGGGATCTCAAAAGAAAAAAGAATGAAACGAGTAGACGAGCTTATCAAGCTAGTCGGGCTTGAAGGGCGTGAAAATGCTTATCCATCACAGCTTAGCGGTGGGCAAAAGCAGCGTGTTGGTATTGCTAGAGCGCTAGCCAATAACCCAAAAGTATTGCTGTGTGATGAAGCAACATCAGCGCTTGATCCTCAAACGACAGATTCTATTTTAGATCTGTTAGTAGATATTAATGAGAAGCTAGGGTTAACCATTGTACTCATTACTCATGAAATGCACGTTATTCGTAAAATTTGTCATCGAGTAGCTGTTATGGAAAATGGGGCAGTGGTAGAAGAAGGGCAAGTGCTAGAAGTCTTCAGAAAACCTAAGCAGCCGATTACAAAGCGATTTGTTCAACAGATTTCTGAACCAGAAGAAACGTTTGAAACAATTGAACAAGTACAGGAGTTATATCCAAGCGGGCAAATTATTCAGCTGACGTTTGTTGGCGGAAAAGCAGAGCAACCGCTCATTACAACGATTTTAAAACAGTTTGATGTAACGATTAATATTTTGCAAGGAAAGATTTCTCATACACAAACAGGTTCATACGGAACGTTGTTCGTTCATTTAGACGGAGAATTAACAGAAGTTGAAAAAGTCATTGCATACATTCATGAGCAGCAGGTAGAAGTGGAGGTAATGACAAATGCTTGAGAAACTATTTCCAAATGTTATTTTAGATGATTTTATTCAAGCGACAAATGAAACACTATATATGACGGCTATTTCAGTTATAGCCACGTTTGTTCTAGGTATTTTATTGGGCTTGCTTTTATTTTTAACCTCCAAAGGACAGCTTTGGCAAAACAAACCTTTATATGCCATTGTGTCAGCAGTTGTAAATATCTTTCGTTCCATTCCATTCATTATTTTAATTGTTTTACTGATTCCATTTACCAAAGCATTGGTAGGAAGTATTTTAGGCGCTAATGCAGCGTTACCTGCTTTAATTGTTGGAGCAGCACCATTTTATGCGCGCCTTGTAGAAATTGGTCTGCGCGAAATTGATAAAGGTGTTATTGAAGCTGCTAAATCAATGGGAGCAACAACAAGCACTATTATCTTTAAAGTGCTGTTACCTGAATCGCTGCCAGCTTTAATTTCTGGTTTGACGGTAACTACGATTGCGTTAGTCGGCTATACGGCAATGGCGGGTGTGATTGGAGCTGGAGGTCTCGGGAATCTTGCATATTTAGAAGGATTCCAGCGCAGTCATAATGATGTAACGCTAGCTGCTACGATCTTAATTTTGATTATTGTATTTATTATCCAACTTATTGGAGATGCGATTACTGCAAAAATTGATAAAAGATAAAAGGAGGATTATTTATTATGAAAAAATGGCTTTCGGCTTTAGCATTAACATCTGCGCTAGTAGTAGGATTAGCTGCGTGTGGATCTAACAATGGATCAAAAGATGAAAAGAAAATTGTTGTGGGTGCCTCTAATACGCCCCATGCTGAAATTTTAGAACAAGCAAAACCGATTTTAGAAAAACAAGGAATTGACTTGGAAATTAAAAAATTCCAAGATTACATCTTACCGAACACAGCTCTTGCAAACAATGAAATTGATGCAAACTACTTCCAGCACGTTCCTTATATGAATTCAGTGCTAAAAGATCACAAGGGTGAAAAAGGATATGATTTTGTAAGTGCCGGTGCCATTCACATTGAACCAATCGGTATCTACTCTAAAAAATATAAAAGCTTAAAAGATCTTCGGAAAAACGGGACAGTTATTATGCGTGATGCAGTAGCAGAGCAAGGACGTATTTTATCGATTTTTGAAAAAGCCGGCGTAATCAAATTAAAACCAGGCGTAAAGAAAACAGATGCACAAATTAAAGATATCGTAGAAAACCCGAAGAATTTGAAATTTAAAGCCGATGTTGAAGGCGGATTGTTACCTCAGATGTACAAAAACAATGAAGGTGACGCTGTTGTTATCAATGCTAACTATGCTATCGATGCTGGCTTAGATCCAGTAAAAGATCCAATCGCAGTGGAAAGCAAAGAAAATAACCCTTATGCAAACATCATTACGGTTCACAAAGGCGACGAAAATAAAGATACAGTGAAAGCTTTAGTGAAAGTTCTTCACTCTAAAGAAATTCAAGACTACATTAAAGAAAAATATAAAGGCGGAGTACTGCCGGTAAATAAATAATAGAAGAAAAGCACTTGCCCACGCTGGGCAAGTGCTTTTTTTGTATGCGGGAAAACGAATAACTCTTATTTTTCTCACGCATACTAACCGTGAAAACTTTACTGATGATGGGAGCTGACGTTATGCAGCAAGAAGCACGTCATTCAACTGAGCAAGCACTTCATGATTATAAAATGGGTGTTGGGAAATTTAGCGAAAAATTACCGGAAGTAACAAAAACGTTTAATGCGTTTACTGAAGCATGTTTTGGAGAAGGTTCTCTTTCTAAAAAAGAAAAGCAGTTAATCGCGTTAGGAATCAGCGTAGTAGCTCAAGACGAGTACTGTATGATTTATCATACAAAAGGCTGCATTGATCAAGGTGCAACTGAGCAAGAAATTTTAGAAGCATGCGGAGTGTCAGCAGCATTTGGAGGAGGCGCAGCGATGAGTCAGTCTGTTACGCTTGTCCAAGAGTGTATTTCAGAACTGACTAGCCACACGCACTAAGTAAATAAGCGGGTAAAAAAGCTTGTCTTAGAAGGCTCTATGGAGTCTTTTAAGGCAACTTTTTTATGAGTGGATTTAGTCTTGAAAAACGTACATAATGGTTTAAAACCTTTTGGGTCAAAAGGTTGCTATAAGTTTTCATTTGTTATAAGATTGTAATGAGAATAAAATGAGAATAATTAAAAAGATATAGGTATATCGTTTTTTACTATATACGTCTATAACTGGAGGTTTTAATATGGCAGGGTCAACTTTAACAATTAAAGATCTTCATGTTGCAATTGAAGGTAAAGAAATTTTAAAAGGTGTTAATTTAGAAGTTAAGGGCGGCGAAATCCATGCAATCATGGGACCAAACGGTACTGGTAAATCAACATTATCTTCAGCAATCATGGGACATCCTAAATACGAGGTTACACAAGGAAGCATCACGCTAGACGGCGAAGATGTACTTGAGATGGAAGTAGATGAGCGCGCTCGTGCAGGTCTATTCCTAGCTATGCAATATCCAAGTGAAATCAGCGGGGTAACAAATGCTGACTTCTTACGTTCAGCAATTAATGCTCGTCGTGAAGAAGGAGAAGAAATTTCACTAATGAAATTCATCCGTCAATTAGACAAAAACATGGATTTCTTAGAAATGGATCAAGATATGGCTCAGCGTTACCTAAACGAAGGTTTCTCTGGCGGTGAGAAGAAACGTAATGAAATTCTTCAATTAATGATGCTTCAACCAGGAATTGCAATTTTAGATGAAATCGATTCTGGTTTAGATATCGATGCGTTAAAAGTTGTATCAAAAGGTATTAATGAACTGCGCGGCAGCGAGTTTGGTTGCTTAATGATTACTCACTACCAACGTTTATTAAACTACATTACGCCAGATAAAGTTCACGTTATGATGCAAGGTCGCGTTGTAAAATCAGGCGGACCAGAATTGGCACAGCGTCTAGAGGCAGAAGGTTATGACTGGATCAAACAAGAATTAGGTATTGAAGACGAAACTGTAGAGCAAGAAGCTTAAGAGTTAGGAGGATCTCTATGACTATTGATACGAAATTACCATTTGATCAAGAGTACATCAGCAGCTTTTCAAAAGAAGCTAATGAACCAACTTGGCTGCTAGATCTTCGCTTACAAGCTCTTGCGAAAGCAGAAGATCTTGCACTTCCAAAGCCAGATAAAACAAACATTTCGAAATGGAACTTTACTGCATTTGACAAGCACACTTCACAGGCAAGCACAATCTCATCTGTAGACGAGCTTCCAGAAGTAGTTAAAGCATTGATTGATACAGAAGCTGTTAAAAACCTATATGTTCAGCGTGACCAAACAGCTGCATATTCGACATTAACAGAAGAGCTAAAGTCTCAAGGCGTTATCTTCACAGATATTCAAACAGCTGCTAAAGAGCATAGCGACCTTGTTGAGAAGTACTTCATGAAAGACGGAGTTAAAGTAGATGAGCACCGTTTAACTGCATTAAACGCAGCGTTATTAAACGGCGGTGTATTCGTGTACGTTCCTAAAAATGTAGAAGTACAAGAGCCGCTTCAAGCTGTATTTGTCCGTGAAGATGAAGAAGCTGCTTTATTCAACCATGTGATTGTTGTAGCTGAAGACAACAGCTCAGTAACATATGTAGAAAACTACATTGCTACTGCTGAAGAGTCAAAAGGTGTTGTTAATATCGTGACTGAAGTATTCGCTAACAGCAACGCAAAAGTAACATTTGGAGCTGTTGACTACTTAGCTAAAGGCACAACTACTTATGTGAACCGCCGCGGCGTAGCGGGCAAAGATGGTCGCATTGAGTGGGCTTTAGGCTTAATGAGTGAAGGAAATACAGTTTCAGAAAATACAACGTATCTAATGGGCGACGGTTCATATGGAGATACAAAAACGGTAACAGTTGGACGTGGAGAGCAGTCTCAAAACTTAACAACAAGTATCGTACATTTTGGAAAACATTCTGAAGGCTACATTTTAAAACACGGTGTTATGAAAGAAAGCGCGTCTTCAATCTTTAACGGTATCGGTAAAATTGAACACGGTGCGTCTAAATCAAACGCTGAGCAAGAATCTCGTGTGTTAATGTTAAGTGAAAAAGCACGTGGAGATGCAAACCCAATTCTTCTAATTGATGAAGACGATGTAACAGCAGGACACGCTGCATCTGTTGGACGCGTAGATCCAATTCAGCTTTACTACTTAATGAGCCGCGGTATTCCGCAAACAGAAGCAGAACGTCTAGTTATCCACGGATTCTTAGCACCAGTTGTAAACGAGTTGCCAATCGAAACGGTTAAAAAGCAATTAACAGATTTAATTGAAAGGAAAGTTCGGTAATGAATATCTCTGATATTCGTAAACAATTTCCTATTTTAGACCAAGAGGTAAATGGCAGCCCACTCGTTTATTTGGACAGTGCAGCAACTTCACAAAAGCCGCTTGCTGTAATTGAAGCAATTGAGAAGTATTATAAAGAATATAACTCAAACGTACACCGAGGCGTTCACACGCTTGGTACAAGAGCAACAGACGGATACGAAGGCGCTCGTGAAAAGGTTCGTAAGTTTATTAATGCAAAATCAACGGAAGAGATTATCTTTACGCGCGGTACAACGACAGCTCTTAATACAGTAGCTGCAAGCTATGGCCGTGCTAATCTCAAACCTGGTGATGAAATTGTGATTACTTATATGGAGCATCACAGCAACATCATTCCTTGGCAGCAAGTTGCCAAGGAAACAGGTGCAACGTTAAAATATATTTCATTAACAGAAGATCATGCACTTTCACTAGAAGAGGTAAAAAGCACGATTACATCCAACACCAAAATTGTATCGATTATGCAAGTATCTAACGTATTGGGCACGATTAATCCAGTAAAAGAGATTGCAGAAATTGCACATGCTAACGGTGCCGTAATGGTTGTGGATGGTGCGCAAAGTACGCCTCATATGAAGGTGGATGTACAAGATTTAGACTGCGATTTCTTTGCTTTCTCTGGACATAAAATGGGCGGACCGACTGGAATCGGCGCTCTTTATGGAAAGAAAGAGCTTCTTGAAAAAATGGAACCAATCGAGTTTGGCGGCGAAATGATTGACTTCGTAAACCTATACGAATCAACGTGGAAAGAGCTTCCTTGGAAATTTGAAGGAGGTACGCCAATCATTGCAGGTGCAATTGGTTTAGGTGCAGCGATTGATTTCTTAGAAGAAGTTGGTTTAGATAATATTCAAGCACATGAGCACAAGTTAGCGCAGTATGCACTGGATCGCTTATCGCAAGTAGATGGAATTACGATTTACGGACCGAAAGAGCGAGCGGGTGTTGTGACGTTTAATATTGAAGATGTGCATCCGCACGACGTTGCAACAGTAGTAGACGCTGATGGAATTGCGATTCGTGCAGGTCATCACTGTGCGCAGCCGCTGATGAAATATTTAAACGTATCTTCTACTGCACGTGCAAGCTTCTATTTGTATAACACGGAAGAAGAAGTAGATAAATTGGTGTCATCATTAATAAAAACGAAGGAGTATTTTACAAATGGCTTTTAATAATTTAGATACTCTCTATCGTCAAGTAATTATGGACCATTATAAAAATCCGCGTAATCGTGGAACGTTGAATGAAGATACTGTGAACATTCATATGAATAACCCGACGTGTGGAGACCGCATTGAACTTTCTTTAAAAGTAGAGGACGGCAAAGTGGTGGATGCAAAGTTCGAAGGTGAAGGATGTTCAATTTCAATGTCATCAGCTTCAATGATGACACAAGCAATTAAAGGTCAAGAAGTAGACAAAGCGTTTAAAATGGCCCATATCTTCTCTGACATGATGCAAGGTAAAGAGTATGATGATAGTATAGATTTAGGAGATATTGAAGCACTTCAAGGTGTAGCAAAATTTCCTGCGCGTATTAAATGTGCAACACTAGCGTGGAAAGCGATGGAAAAAGGTCTTAACGAACAAAAATAAGACCTTCATTCATTCCCAATCCTATCAAGTAGGGGGTAATAAAAGATGGCTAAAAAAATGCCAGAAATCGGCGATTATAAATATGGATTTTCCGATAAAGACGTATCAATTTTCCGCTCTAAACGCGGTTTAACAAAAGAAATCGTAGAAGAAATTTCTCGTATGAAAGAGGAACCACAATGGATGCTTGACTTCCGTTTGAAATCTCTAGAGCACTTCTACAACATGCCAATGCCACAGTGGGGCGGAGACATGGCAAGCTTAGACTTTGATGAAATTACGTACTACGTAAAACCATCTGAGAAGTCTGAACGCTCTTGGGATGAAGTTCCTGAAGAAATTAAACAAACGTTTGATAAACTTGGTATTCCTGAAGCAGAGCAAAAGTATCTTGCGGGTGTATCAGCTCAGTACGAATCTGAAGTTGTTTATCACAATATGAAAGAAGATCTTGAAGCACAAGGTATCGTATTTAAAGATACGGATACGGCGCTAAAAGAAAACGAAGATATTTTCCGTGAGCATTTTGGAAAAGTTATCCCGCCAACGGATAACAAATTCTCTGCACTTAACTCGGCGGTTTGGTCTGGTGGATCATTCATTTACGTACCAAAAGGCGTAAAAGTAGATACACCATTACAAGCTTATTTCCGTATTAACTCTGAAAATATGGGACAGTTTGAGCGTACGTTAATTATTGCTGATGAAGGCTCACACGTCCACTATGTAGAGGGCTGTACAGCACCTGTTTATACAACAAACTCTCTTCACAGTGCCGTTGTAGAAATCATCATCAAAAAAGATGCGTATTGCCGCTATACAACCATTCAAAACTGGGCGAACAACGTATACAACCTTGTAACAAAACGCGCGGTTTGTGAAGCAAACGCAACAATGGAATGGATTGATGGAAATATTGGTTCTAAGTTAACAATGAAATATCCAGCTGTTATCTTAAAAGGTGAAGGCGCACGTGGTATGACATTATCTATTGCCCTTGCTGGTAAAGGACAGCACCAAGATGCTGGTGCAAAAATGATTCACTTAGCACCGAACACATCTTCAACGATCGTATCAAAATCAATTTCAAAACAAGGCGGTAAAGTAACATACCGCGGTATCGTACACTTCGGCCGTAAAGCAGAAGGTGCACGTGCGAACATTGAGTGTGATACGCTAATTATGGATAATCAATCAACTTCTGATACAATTCCGTACAATGAGATTTTAAACGATAACATCTCACTTGAGCATGAAGCGAAGGTATCGAAAGTATCTGAAGAACAATTATTCTATCTAATGAGCCGCGGTATTTCTGAAGAAGAAGCAACAGAAATGATTGTAATGGGCTTTATTGAGCCATTTACAAAAGAGCTTCCAATGGAATATGCAGTAGAAATGAACCGTCTAATCAAATTTGAAATGGAAGGTTCAATCGGTTAATACTAGAAAAAACTCGTTTGCTGTTTATGCAAACGAGTTTTTTTGTATCGTTTGTATTAAAATAAAGAAAAGCGAAGCTAAGAAAATAGAGGAGGAATGGCATGATTTATATTGGAGTCACAGGCTGGGGAGATCATGATTCATTATATGAAGCGGGTGTTTCTTCAAGAGATAAGCTTGCCGTATATGCAGGCCATTTTCCAATTGTTGAAGTCGATTCATCTTTTTATGCAATTCAACCTAAATCAAATGTAGAAAAGTGGGTGAATGATACACCCGAATCTTTTCGATTTGTGGTAAAAGCCTATCAAGGCATGACAGGCCATATGAGAGAAGGGAACCCGTTTGATAGCAAGGAAGAAATGTTTCATGCATTTTTAGAATCAGTAAAGCCATACGTAAGTTCAAATAAGCTGGCCATGATTTTATTCCAAATGCCGCCTTGGTTTGACTGTACCAAAGAAAATGTAGCCTATTTGAGATATAGCCGTGAGAAGTTTGGAGATTTGCCAGTAGCCCTTGAGTTTCGAAATCAGTCCTGGTTTAAGCCATTTTTCTATGATAAAACGTTAACGTTTATGGAACAAGAGAAGTGGATTCATGGTATTTGTGATGAACCGCAGGCAGGAGAAGGATCTATTCCAATTGTGATTCATGCTACAGATAAACAGAAAACACTTATCCGTTTTCACGGACGAAACGTACACGGTTGGAATAAGCCCGCAGAAGGCAATTGGCGAGCAGTAAGGTTTTTGTATCGTTACAATGAAAAAGAGCTCCTAGAGTGGAAAGAACGTCTTGAAAAGCTGCAAAAACAAACAAAGGACATTTACCTGTTATTTAATAATAACTCCGGCGGAGATGCTGTACATAATGCCAAACAGCTCATGAGTTTATTAAATATTGAATATGAAAATTTAGCTCCTAAACAATTAGATTTTTTTAATGAATTTTAGCACTGAGTCCTATAAAAGTTTATATAAATAAGGAAGAAGGAATATAAACGTCAAATAGGTAGAAAAGTACATGTAAAACCTCACTTTTTTCTTTCAAAATCATAAATTGATTAAGAAAGGAGTGAGTTATTATGATCACCTTAGCGCCTATCGTAATTGAAGGTCATACGTTTAATGCAGTTACCGTATTGCTGCCAAAAACAACTCTGTTAACAATTTCATCAGATAAAGGGTACATTATGTGCGGAGCACTAGACGTAGGTCTATTAAATGATAAATTAGCTGATCGTCAAATAATAGCTGGAAGAGCTGTAGGCGTACGTACAATTGAGCAGCTTCTTGAAGCGCCTCTTGAATCTGTAACGCTTGAAGCTGAAAAAAGAGGGATTTTTAAAGGGACAATTGGCAAAGATGCTTTATTGAAAATGCTTTAATATAGTGGAAAATTTAAGATAAAACTTTTTAAAAGAAGCGTGAACCTCCTTATACATGCATACATATAGCTTGTAAGGAGGGATTTTTTTTGGTTAAACTTCGTCGGAAATTAACAAGAAAAGGCCCGCTTCCTTTTCGCTACGTTCTGTTGCTCACCTTTCTTTTTTTTATGCTTTCCACAGGGGTAGGATTATGGCTAATTAATAGAGGGATTGAACCCACGTTAATGAAATATGCTGAAGCACAAACAAAAGAGATTGCAACTTTAGTTATTAATAAAGCGGTGAATAAACAGGTACTTGATCAGCTGGACGTAGATGTTATTAAAGTTGAATCTACACCTAACGGTCAAGTAGCTAAAATTGACACAGCGCTTGTAAATCGGGTTAGAGCTCAGACTACGTCATTTGTTCAAGCTAATTTAAAAGAGGCAGAAAAAGGGAATTTAGATGCACTTGAACTTCCAACAGATATTCGTATTGAAAAAAATGAAAAGCTTCGGAATCAAGGAATTGTATACCAAGTTCCTCTTGGGCAAGCAACTAATAATGCGCTGCTTGGAAATCTAGGTCCGCTGATTCCGGTTAAATTTCATGCTATTGGTGACGTTCAAACAGACGTAGTGCGAAAAATCGAGGAATATGGAATAAATAATGCGTTTCTTGAAGTATCCATCAAAGTAAAAGTAAACATGCAAATCATTATCCCGTTTGCAACGAGAAAAACAACCGTTACGGCTACAATTCCTGTAGGGGGGACTGTTATCCCTGGAAATGTTCCTGATTATTTTAACGGTGGAAATTCGTCTTCTCCGGCAATTGAACTTCCGAAGAAAAATTAACAATATTATATTAACGTGATAAAGTGTTATTTAAAAAGCAGGTGCGGAAGTTCAGAAATACTTTCATATCTGCTTTTATTCATTGGAATATTTATCTGAATTTTCTATGAAAAATATTTTGACATACTATCTTCTCCCTTCTATAATTTGAGATAGGAAGTTATAGAAAGAATAATCTAAAAATTATAAAAATTTTCGTTGATCTACGATAAAAAGAGAGTAGAGAGAGAATAAGAGGGGGAATTACAGTGGAAAATAGGCCGCAGTGGGGATCAAGAGCAGGTTTTATTTTAGCAGCAGCAGGGTCAGCAATTGGACTAGGGAATATATGGAGGTTTCCGGCTACTGCATATGAAAACGGAGGAGGAGCATTTTTTCTTCCCTATTTATTTGCTTTGTTGACGGCAGGAATTCCTATTTTAATCATGGAGTTTGCTATAGGTCATAAATATAAAGGTTCCTCTCCTTTATCGTTAGCGAGACTAAGTCCAAAGGCTGAGTGGCTGGGCTGGTGGCAAGTAGCTATTTCATTTTTTATTTCCGTTTACTACTCTGTCATTATTGCATGGGCGATGTCGTATTTTATCTTTTCATTTAAGTTAAGCTGGGGAAAGGATACGGAAGCGTTCTTATATGGAGATTACTTAAAATTAGCTGAAGCACCAGGACAAACAGGAAGCATCGTATTACATGTTTTAATTCCGCTTGTACTTGTATGGATTGTAACATTAGGTGTGTTATTAAAGGGAATCAAAAAAGGAATTGAAGCAGCAAACAAAATCTTTTTACCAACACTAATTGTTCTATTTTTAATCATTGTCATTCGAGCAGTAACATTGGACGGAGCAATGGAAGGTCTGCACGCTTTCTTTAAACCAAACTGGAGCGGAATTGGAGATGGAAAGGTTTGGATTGCAGCATATGGTCAAATTTTCTTTAGTTTATCTGTTGGTTTTGCTATTATGATCACTTATTCCAGTTACCTTCCAAAAAAATCTGATTTAACTAATAATGCGTTTATTACTGGATTCGGTAATTCTGCTTTTGAATTACTAGCAGGAATCGGTGTGTTTAGCGCACTTGGGTTTATGGCTACTCAGCAAGGTATCCCAATCGATAAGGTGGTTCAGGGAGGGGTAGGACTAGCCTTTGTTGTTTTCCCGCAAATTATTAATGAATTTCCGGCCTTTAAACAGCTGTTTGGAATGTTATTCTTTGCTTCCTTAACATTAGCAGGATTAACGTCGCTTATTTCAATTATTGAAACATTTGTAGCAGGCATTCAAGATAAATTTACTATCTCACGTACAAAATCTGTATTAATAGGCGGAGGAATCGCTTCAATTTGCTCGCTATTATTTGCAACACAAGGCGGACTTTATTTCTTAGATGTGGTCGATTATTTCATTAATAACTTCGGGGTTGCTTTAGCAGGCTTAGTAGAAGTTGTATTAGTTGCTTGGGTATTTAAAAAGCTGAGCAGCCTTCAGCAGCATGCAAACGAATTTTCTGATATCCGAATCGGTTCATGGTGGAAGATATGTTTAGGAGTAGTTACACCACTTGTACTTGGGTATATGATGTTTGATAACTTCCGAAAAAATATTTCGGAAAACTACGAACAGTATGCAACGGCTTTTGTAGGTCCTTTTGGTTGGGGCGTGGCAGCTCTGGCTGTTATTTTAGGCATTGCTTTTTCTTTTGCACGATGGAAAGATGGGACGATTCGTTTGTCAGTTAAAGAGAAGGGGGTTTCTAAATAATGGATGGAAGTTCAATGACAATGATGGTTGTAGGGATGGTCATCATATGGGGCGGCTTGGCCGCAAGTATTGCTCATGCTGTGAAAAAAGCAAAAGAAAGTAAAGCATCAGGATAAAAAAACAGGAAGCATCAGCTTCCTATTTTTTTATTTTTTCTTTAGTTCTAAACGATCATTTCGTTCCCACGTTCTTAACTGAGGATATGGATCAAACGACCACTCATTTTTGCCGTTATCTTTATACATTCCATAGTGCAAGTGAGGAGGGAATTTCCCAGAAGTTCCAGGAGGTCCATAACCGGAACTTCCTACTCCGCCAATGAGTGTTCCTGGTTCTACAATTTGTCCTACTTTTAAATTTTTTGCAAATCCGCTTAAATGAGCTAAATAGTGATAGTTGTTGTGAAGGTCACGAATACCAATTCGCCAGCCTCCATATTTATTCCATCCTTTAAGCTCAATAATGCCATAGCAAGGGGATTTTACTGGAACTCCGTAATCTGCAAAAATGTCTGTTCCTTCATGAATTCGTTTGCCACCCCAGCCGCGCGCATCTCCCCATGTACTGCGATAACTGTAGTTCGCACGGAGAGGCACTGGAAATGAAGAACCTTTTAAATCAATCCGACCGTAATGGCGAAAAATTTTGGCATTCCCTAAAATAATATCAACTGCTTTAGCCCGGTGATAATAGTTCCAAAGCGCAATTTTAATATAGTCTTCGGACACCCCGAACGTCCGAATATAATTTGCCATTGTAAAAAGCATATCTTCATCATTAAATTGGTCTGCTTTTTTGTCTCCGTTCCCATCTTTGCCCATTCCCCCGAGCAGAGAAATCGTAAGTGGGTTTGTATCTTCCAAATTCGGATTTAAAGAACCTGACCATTTTTCTGGAGGGTAATAAATGGCGATCGCGCCTTTCTCTCTTGGAATATCTTTATGAGAGCGTCGAATATTTCGTTCATACTGGTCAATCCCAGCAAAGTAATACCAAGGAATCGTAGTAGCGGCTTCCATTTGTTTATACAGCTCTAATCTCTTTTGAATAAGTATTTTTTCTTGATCTGCTGCTGATTCAGCTGTTACGTGGTGCCATCCTGTGAATATAGACATGAACATAAAAAGTAAGATAATCGTTTTGCGCATCGTGTTTCCCCCTTTCTAAAAATAGTGTGTAACACTAGTTTGCAGCGAGAAAAAAGATTTCATAAATATTAATTAATGGAAATCGCTTCAAAACTTTTTTAAAGAATTTTATTCAGAAGATAAATGGAAATTATACGGAGGATGAAAACGCACACATTTGAATGGAAAATAGAAGAAAACTGAGGAAAATAAAGAGCAGACAACTTGTCGAATCTCACTTTTTTATGATAAAGTGACATATAGTTATGTTTTTAATATGTAGTTAAAATTAAGCATATAGGTTATAGACATTTTCTAGATTGGTGGAGTTGATAATATGGCAACAAAAGAAGAGCATGTCCGCAAACCCGAGTGGCTGAAGATTAAGCTAAACACAAACGAAAATTACACAGGCTTAAAGAAAATGATGCGTGAGAAAAACCTTCATACAGTTTGTGAAGAAGCAAGATGTCCGAATATTCATGAGTGTTGGGCTGTTCGTCGTACGGCAACTTTTATGATTTTGGGAGAAGTATGTACACGTGCCTGTCGTTTTTGCGCGGTTAAGACAGGTTTACCAACAGAATTAGATTTAGAAGAGCCAGAACGCGTAGCGGATTCTGTGCAGCTAATGAACTTAAAACATGCGGTTATTACAGTAGTAGCTCGCGATGATTTAAAAGACGGAGGAGCAAGCGTATTAGCTGAAACAATTCGTGCGATTCGTCGTAAAAATCCATTCACAACAATTGAAGTATTGCCTTCTGATATGGGCGGTGTGGAAGAGAACTTACGTATTGTAATGGATGCACGTCCTGATATTTTAAATCATAATATTGAAACAGTACGCAGCCTTACTCCTCGTGTTCGTGCTCGTGCTAAATATGATCGTTCTCTTGAGTTCCTTCGCCGTGCAAAAGAAATGCAGCCGGATATTCCTACGAAATCAAGTATCATGCTTGGTCTAGGAGAAACAAAAGAAGAAATTATTGAAACGATGGATGATTTGCGTGCAAATAATGTAGATATTATGACGCTAGGCCAATATCTACAGCCAACTAAAAAGCACATAAAAGTTCAAAAATATTACCATCCAAATGAATTTGAAGAGCTAAAAGAAATTGCATTATCAAAAGGATTCAGCCATGTTGAAGCAGGTCCTCTTGTACGTTCTTCTTACCATGCAGATGAGCAAGTTAACGCTGCTGCAAAAAACAAAGCACAAGAAAGCAAATAAGGTAAAAAAGGTGATGATATGCTCATCACCTTTTTTGTTTATTCGACCATATCTTTGTCCGTCATCGGTTCATTCAATTCGTTTTTCTCTCTTCCATTTGCATCTTCTCCGCCGTTCATTTTACGCCCTTGGGGAGATTTCAGCATTTGTTGAATAACGGCATCGATTCGTTTTCTAGCATCATTCGTTTGCGTATTCATTTCACTGATATTTTCGATTTGGTCCATCTGTTTCGGATTATCTGAGACGTATACATGATAATAACGAGGAACTACAGACATAGCTGTACGTTTTACCTGATCGGCTGCGTTATTCCGGTTTTTAGCATCTGTTTTATAAGCAACAAGCACATCTTTATCGGTTACTAGCGTAGCGGCTTGCTTAATATTTGGTATAGCGGTGCTCAGTTTACTAATATTATCGGCTGCTTCTTCTCGATTAAATGTTCCTACTTGGTTCATATTGGAATTTTGCTCATTTGTGTTTTTAGTGTATCGGACATATCCATAATTTGTGCCGCTATTATTATTTGGATTATAATAATGATTAGGCTCGTTTACATTAATGGCATCTGGGTTGTTTGGTGATAAATTTTCATTTTCAGCTGTGTTTTTATTTTGACAGCCAATGGTTAAAATACTTGTTATCAAAGCGATTCCAAGAATAGATTTCTTCACCATTTCCACCTCCTGTAGTTAAATATCGTACGCCAGGTAAACCGGCGAACCTTCATGTGGAGCATAAAAGATCAGTAGGTATACCGATAAAACTCCTACAGGATTAGAGTGCTGCTTATAGGTGAAAAATTTCATGTTAATTGATGGTTTCATCATCATAATTATGGTATGGTAAATTTTAAGAGAAGAGGTGTGAGCAATGGTCTGTATCAATAATATTTGTTATGAAGTATTAAGAGATGAGCGCGAGGCATTTAATGAAGAGGCGTTTAGAGGTCGCTTTATTGACGTGCTGAGCCGCTATGACTATATTGTGGGAGATTGGGGATACAATCAGCTTCGACTGCGAGGCTTTTTTGATGACCGAAATCAAAAGGCAACGTATGATACGAAGATTAGTACGCTTCAAGACTATTTACATGAATATTGTAATTTTGGCTGTGCGTATTTTGTTTTAAAAAAAGTCCATAAGTAAAAAAAGGCAAGCCGAAGACACTAATTGTCCTTCACGCTGCCTTTTTTTTTTTTAGATGATTTCATATAAAAATTCGCGAAGTTCCTGACCGTCTTCACTGTTTAATTTAAATACTTCTTCAAGATAGTTTGGTTCTTCAAGGTCATCTTGTCCAATGATGGCAAAGCGTCCTCCTTGAATATCAAGAACAACTTGTTTGCCATAATAACGGTCGGTTTGGATAATAGCTAAATCAAATCGTTGATTTTCGCCCATAAAGCTGACAAACCTGGTCTTTGTAGATACAACATCATCATATAGATAAAAGCGTTCGCTCATAGGTATACTCCTTTCATAGGTTGTATTTGTATCATATCAAATAAGGTCAAAAACAAAAATGAATTTATCAAATGGATAATGGGTCATGATAAAATAGAACAGGAACCCCGTTTGTTTATGAAAAAAGATTTATAGAGAGCTGACAACTAGGGAGGAAATAATATGTACTTTGTAGATCGTGAAAAAATAGAAGCCACGCTTGTTTTTTTTGATGAACATGTTCGTTTGTTTTCTGAGCATTCGAGCTGGAACACAGAAATAGAGAAAAAGGCATTAGAGAGAATTGTACATCTTTTAATTGAAAACGTTTTAGATGTAGGAAATGCAATGATTGATGGGTTTATTATGAGAGATCCAGGCAGTTACGACGATATCATTGACATTTTAGTTGATGAGAAAGTGGTTAAAAAAGAGGAAGAAACGCCATTAAAAGAGATTGTTCAATTGCGTAAAAGCCTTGTTCAAGAATATGTGGATGTTAATCATCAGGATATTTATCAAAAAGTGATGCAGCATAAAGACGTACTGGCAGCATTTTCAGAGCGCGTAAGGACATATCTAGAGACAGAGTTAGGACCTGTGTCTGCTTTTCGTAACTAAAGGCAAGCAAGTTGTAGTTGTATAAAAAATAAGCTATGATTTCAAGTATGAGACTTGAAAGGAGATCACACAACATGAAGGAATATAAAGGATATTTGATTGATTTAGACGGAACAATGTACAAAGGAACAGAGCTAATTGCCGAGGCGCGTGATTTTGTTATTAAATTAAAGGAAAAAGGAATTCCTTATTTATTTGTAACAAACAACTCCACAAAAACGCCCGATAAAGTAGCTGAAAAGCTAGAGGCATTTGGCATTCCTGCAACAGAAGAGCAAGTTTTTACAACGAGCCAGGCAACAGCTAATTATTTGCATGAACGCAAAGCAAACGCTTCAGCTTATGTAATTGGTGGAGAAGGAATCCGACATGCGCTGCTTGAAAAAGGATTTACCATTGAAGAGGAAGATACGGATTTCGTAGTTGTTGGTTTGGATCAGGAAATTACATATGAAAAATTAGCAAAAGCATGTTTAAACGTTCGAAACGGCGCCTTTTTTGTTTCAACTAACGGAGATATTGCGATTCCTACTGAAAGAGGCTTACTACCTGGTAATGGATCTATCACGTCCGTTATTACGGTTTCTACCCAAACAAATCCAGTATTTATTGGCAAACCAGAAAGTATTATTATGGAGCAAGCCCTTGAAGTCATCGGTACGCCAAAAGAAGAAACAATCATGATTGGTGATTACTATGATACAGATATTTTAGCAGGGATGAATGCAGGCTTAGATACATTACTAGTCCATACAGGGGTAACAACAAGAGAGTTACTAGAAGGATATGAGAAAAAGCCAACTTATACGGTAGATTCACTAAAAGAGTGGATGGAGCGAATTTAAAAAGCTGTCAATTGACAGCTTTTTTTGTTTTTTAAACCTATTCTTGACTGGCAGCCCGGTGCGCTAACCGGCTAGAAGCAGCGGCAGCAATTGCGCCTACTAAATCATCTAAGAAAGTGTGGCATTCTCCAGTCGATTTATCGTTTAATCGTTCTAGAATACCCGGCTTTTGTTTATCGATATACCCGTAATTGGTAAAGCCGATTGATCCGTACACATTTACAATCGACAATGCTAAAATCTCGTCGATACCGTATAAACCTTCGTCTTTCTCAAGAATATCCAACAGAGGCGGCTCAATCACTTTTTTTTCCGTGAGGACATCTAGTTGAATACCCGTTAAAATAGCATTTTGAACTTCTCGTTTAGAAATGACGCGTTCAACGTTATATAAACAGTCTTCGATTGTTAAGTTTGGGTGATACTTTTTTTGCAAGTAATAGACCAGTTCAGCAATGTCTGTAAGAGCCACGCCGCGTTCTATTAACCATTCTCTTGCTTTTTTTTCTAACTCACTTTGTGTATGTTTTTTCTCCAAGTATCATCACCTGTTTTCTATATATTTTTAAGTCTAAAGTTGTTTCATACTACTAACCCGGAGTAAATAACTATAAATGGTGTATTTCTAATCTATTCATTCCTCCGTAAATATTATGACAAGTAATGTTGTTTTCCATCATATAATTTCTTGAATGAATGAAGAGAGGGATTAAAATGATACAAACCATTTATGAGCATTATGGATTACGTCCAAATGAATTTATGCCCGTTGGTAAATTTGAAGGTTTTCAGTATCGAGATATTTTATATACAATCATTAATGTAAAGCAAATGGAACAAGACGAGTTAAATGAACTATATCAAATGAGTCAATTTCTGATGGGTCAAGGTGATCGCCATGTGGCAACATTTATGCCTAATTTGAATGGTGAAATGATTACAGAAACTGAAACTGAAAAATTTATCATTTGCCGCTGTCTTGCGGAAGAGAAAAACCCCAATTTTTCACCTGGGCACGAGCTAGCTGTTTTTCATCAAAAAGGGAGGCTGTTTCCTTATGAAGTGGAAAAAGCAAACCGGCTAGGGCAATGGAAGTCCATGTGGGAGAAGCGTCTCGACCAGATGGAGCAATTTTGGTATGGAAGATTACGTGCTTTGCCTAATCAAGAGATGGAAAAACGTTTTTTAGAAACTTTTCCTTATTATCTAGGATTAACGGAAAATGCTATTCAATACCTAGTAGACACGGAAATTGACGATTTGCCTCGTTCAGTTGACGCTGCGACGATTTGTCACCATCGGTTCGGCCAAAAAACATGGGGGGAAGACTACGTTTACAAGCTCCCAGCAGATTGGGTCTTCGATCACCCGAGCAGAGATATAGCTGAATATATAAGGGAACAATATTTATTAACATACGCTGTTGATGAAGGGCACATGCATCAGTTTTTAAGTGAATACGAAAAGGTAAATCCACTTTCTTCTTTTTCTTGGAGACTGTTATATGCTAGACTTCTTTTTCCCGTTCATTATTTTGAGGTCATTGAAGGGTATTACAGTGTACAAGATGAGAAGCAAAAACAAAAGTATTATGAGAAGCTGGAAGGAGTATTAGCTCATTCTTCTCACTACGAAGCTTTTCTGAAGCGCTTTTACCAGTCGGTGGGTATTTCAACGTCTCGTTATCACATTCCTGAATTAACATGGATTCATTAAAAAGCGATTACTATAGAATATGATAAAATAGAAAAATAGGTGTTGGATAATCCAAACCTGTTTTTCTATTTTGTTTTTGTGCATGCAGTTTAAAAAGGATAAAGAGGTGGCGTACATATGGACAAGCCGTTTGTATTTATTACGAGAAAAATACCGAATGAATTAATCGAACCTTTAAAGGCAGTAGCGAATGTGGAAATGTGGGATAAAGAAGATGAGGCAGTCCCTCATGAGCTGCTTTGTGAAAAAGCTAAGCACGCACATGCTCTATTAACAATGCTTTCAGATCGTATTGACAGTGAATTGCTTACGCAAGCTCCTCATTTAAAGATTGTAGCTAACTTGGCGGTCGGATTCGATAATATTGACGTAGAAGCGGCAACTGAACGAGGAGTTATCGTTTCTAATACGCCCGATGTTTTATCTGATACAACAGCAGATTTAACGTTTGGTTTATTAATGAGTGTAGCTAGACGTTTAGTAGAAGCTGCTGAATATGTGAAAGAAAATCAGTGGAAAAGCTGGAGTCCATTTTTGTTAGCAGGCAGAGATGTTCATCATAAAACATTAGGTATTGTTGGAATGGGGAAAATTGGAGAGACGCTTGCGAAACGTGCTACAGGTTTTGATATGGAAATTCTGTACCACAATCGAAGCCGCAACCTTCAAGCGGAAAAAAAGCTCGATGCAGTTTACTGTGAGTTAAATGAGCTGCTTGAACGATCTGATTTTGTTGTTTGTTTGACACCATTAACGGACGAAACCAAACATTTATTTAATGCATCAGCATTTGAACAGATGAAAAAAACTGCGATTTTTATTAATGCTTCAAGAGGAGCGGTGGTTGATGAGCAAGCATTGTTACATGCGATTCAATCTGGTGAAATTGCTGGAGCTGGCTTGGATGTATTCGATCAAGAGCCTATTTCTGCTTCTCACCCTCTTCTTCAGTTGCCTAACGTTATCGGGCTTCCTCATATCGGCAGTGCGAGTATCGAAACGCGCACGGAAATGATTTCTTTATGTGTTAAAAACATTAAAGCAGTACTTACAAACGAGTCTCCTATTACAATTGTAAATAAAGAAGCGTTTGCGAAAAAATCATAACAGAAAAAGACAATTTCATTTCGGTGAAATTGTCTTTTTTTTATTAAAAAACAGTGGGAGCCATGTTATGATAATAAAATGAAATATTTTAAAAATTTACATTTATCTTTATATACCAATTTTTTTAACGAGTTTACGAGAAAAGATGGCAAGTAAACCTTGTAAAAAAGAAAAATAAGGTCTATAATGTCCTCTATAAGAGAACAAATGTATACGTAGAAAGAACACAGAGGTGAGGAATATGACAAAAAGTATTTCAGTAGGATTATTAGGGTTAGGAACGGTAGGAAGCGGAGTAGTCAAAATTATTGAAAATCATCAGGATAAATTAAGTCATCAAGTCGGGTGTCCTGTAGAAGTTAAAAAAGTAGTAGTTAAAGATATTGATAAGAAACGTGACGTAGAAATCAGTGAAGATAAATTAACAACGAATGTTGAAGACGTTTTACATAACGCGGAGATTGACGTTGTCATTGAAGTAATGGGTGGCGTTGAAGAAACAAGGGATTATATCTTAACAGCCCTTCGTAATAAAAAGCATGTTGTAACGGCAAACAAAGATTTGATGGCGGTTTACGGCTCAGAATTGTTAACAGTAGCTTCTGAAAATAACTGTGATTTATTTTATGAAGCAAGTGTAGCTGGCGGTATTCCAATCCTTCGTGGATTAGCAGATGGGTTAGCATCTGATCGTATTACGAAGATGATGGGAATTGTAAATGGGACAACAAACTTCATTTTAACGAAAATGACAAAAGAAGGAAGCGCTTATGATGAAGTGTTAAAAGAAGCGCAGGATTTAGGATATGCTGAAGCGGATCCAACTTCTGACGTAGGTGGTTTAGATGCTGCTCGCAAAATGGCAATCTTGGCTACACTAGGATTTTCAATGAAAATTGACTTGGACGATGTTCGTGTTCAAGGTATTACAGAAGTAACGGAAGAAGACTTGCAATATAGTAAACAATTAGGCTATACGATGAAACTGATTGGATATGCACATCGTGACGGCGACAATGTAGAAGTTAGTGTTCAGCCAACTCTTTTAGCAGACACACATCCTCTTGCTTCAGTAAGCGATGAGTACAATGCTGTATATGTATACGGAGAAGCTGTCGGAGAAACGATGTTTTATGGACCGGGGGCAGGAAGCCTGCCAACTGCTACTGCTGTCGTATCAGATTTAGTAGGTGTTATGAAAAACATGCGTTTAGGTGTGAATGGTAAAAGTGCGGTAACGCCTCAGTATCCAAAACAGTTAAAAGCAGAAGATGAAATGTTCTCGAAGCATTTCTTACGTATTCATGTTAAAGATCAAGTTGGAGCATTTGCAAAATTAACAACACTATTTTCAGAGCGTGGCGTGAGCTTCGAAAAAATTATCCAACTTCCTGTGAAAGGAAGCGAATTAGCTGAGATTGTTGTTGTTACACACAAAACATCTCAAAAAGATTATGAGGAAATCCTTCAGCAGCTTCGGGATTTACCAATTGTAGAAAATGTAAAAAGCAGTTACCGCGTAGAGGGAGTTGGCACAGTATGATGTGGAAAGGTCTATTAGCTGAATATAAAGAATTTTTACCTGTAACAGAGAAAACACCTATGCTTACACTACATGAAGGAAATACGCCTTTAATTCATCTTGCTCATTTATCAAAAGAGCTAGGCATTGACTTACATGTAAAAGTAGAAGGGCTAAATCCAACGGGGTCATTTAAAGACCGCGGAATGGTAATGGCTGTAGCAAAAGCGAAAGAAGAAGGAAGCAATACGGTTATTTGTGCATCCACAGGTAACACATCTGCAGCTGCAGCAGCTTATGCATCACGCGCTGGCATGCGCTGTATCGTTGTTATTCCAAATGGAAAAATTGCGATGGGGAAATTAGCTCAAGCTGTTATGTATGGTGCAGAAATTGTAGCAATTGAAGGAAACTTTGACCAAGCGCTTTCTATGGTTCGTAAGCTAAGTGAAACATCACCTGTTGCACTTGTAAACTCTGTAAACCCATACCGTATTGAAGGGCAAAAAACAGCTTCTTTCGAAATTTGTGAACAGCTTGGAAAAGCGCCTGATGTTTTAGCTATTCCGGTAGGGAACGCAGGGAACATTACAGCTTACTGGAAAGGATTCAGAGAGTACAGTGAGCGTCATCAAACGTCTCTTCCTCACATGCACGGGTTTGAAGCAGAAGGTGCAGCGGCGATCGTACGTAACCAAGTTATCGAAAACCCAGAAACAATTGCAACGGCTATTCGAATCGGAAATCCAGCAAGCTGGGATTATGCTGTAAACGCAGCAAAAGAATCAAACGGAAAAATTGATGAAGTAACAGATGAACAAATCTTAGAAGCATATCGTACAATTGCACGCAAAGAAGGCGTATTTGCAGAGCCAGGTTCTTGCGCTTCAATTGCTGGTGTATTCAAAGATGTAGCTTCTGGTAAAATTGCAAAAGGTTCAACGGTAGTAGCTGTACTAACAGGTAACGGATTAAAAGATCCAAACGTAGCAATCGATGCTCATAATGTAAAGCCAGTGGTTTTACCAAATGATGAAGAAAAGGTATTTGAGTATATCCAAGGTGTCGTTGCTTCATGCTAGAAAATGAGCGTTTTGTCATTACGGTCCCAGCTAGCTCTGCTAATTTAGGGCCAGGATTTGATTCAATTGGAGTGGCTTTATCTCGCTACTTAAGATTAACAGTAGAGCGTCATGACGAATGGATTTTTATCCCTGAAACGAAAGAAGTACAAAGTATTCCTACAGGTACAGATAACTTAATGTATGAAGTGGCACAAGACGTGGCTCGTCAATTTAACATTGCTCTTCCAAGTGCGAAGGTCTCTGTTTGGAGCAACATTCCATTAGCAAGGGGACTTGGAAGCAGCGCATCAGCTATCGTAGCTGGAATCGAACTGGCTAATGTACTGTGTGACTTGCGTTTATCAAAAAGAGAAAAGCTTCGCATCAGCAGCTTAATGGAAGGACATCCCGATAACGTCAGCCCGTCTATTTATGGCGGCATCGTTGTTGGTTACCATCATGAAAATGAAACATATATTGCTCAAATACCTGAATTTGATGTCGATATCGTGATGGCTATTCCAGAATATGAATTAAAAACAACCGATGCTCGTGATGTGCTGCCTTCGGATATTAATTATCGCCATGCAGTAGAAGCTGGGGCAATCGGGAACATGCTAGTAGCGGCCCTGTTAAATAAAGATTTACCTCTGGTAGGCGAATTTATGGAGAAAGATTTATATCACGAACCTTATCGTATGAGACTCGTGCCAGAGCTTTCTCTTGTGCGAAAAGAAGCAAAAGCTCTCGGCGCATACGGTGTGTCACTAAGCGGAGCCGGTCCGAGTGTATTATGTTTAGCACCAAAAGGAAAAGGAAAAACGATTGCTGAACATATGCATGCTTTACTGCCGAACTGCGAAATAGATGTTTTACAAATTGATCGCAAAGGTGTATTTGTAGAAGCTGAAGTCACAACGAGTTAATAAAAAAATCCTCATTCATTTGAATGAGGATTTTTCATTCGCAAGCCTCAATAAAATGGGAGGTTGCTTTTATAATAAAATCAAAGAGATTAGAATACTTGTTCTACTTCAACTACACCAGGTACTTCTTCTAAAAGGGCACGTTCGATACCAGCTTTTAGCGTGATTGTTGAACTTGGGCAGCTTCCGCAAGCGCCTAAAAGACGTAACTTTACAATACCATCCTCTACGTCTACTAGCTCACAGTCTCCACCGTCGCGAAGTAAAAACGGACGAAGTTTTTCTAATACTTCTTGAACTTGCTCGTGCATTTCTGACATAACTATCGACTCCTTTCTTCTACTCTTATTATAAACGGTCTTTCATGAAAAATCTATCGGAGTATACACCGTAATGTTACCTTAAAAGAAAAAGATGTGCAATGAATCAGTTTTGTGTAAAATAGTATTCATAATGAAGTAAAAGTGTGAATAATCGTACAGTTTGTATGTAAAGATTCAAGGGGGATGTGCTATGCAATCAACTGAGGTAGAAGTGTGTATTTATGGAGCTGAAATTGTTTGTGCAAGCTGTGTTAATCTGCCGTCTTCAAAAGACACCTATGATTGGCTAGAGGCAGCGATTTCTCGCAAATATCCGAACCAGCCGTTTGCTATCACATATGTAGATATAAACGAGCCGCATACGGATCCGGAAAAAGCAGCCTTTGCCAAGCGTGTGATTGAGGAAGATTTATTCTATCCTGTAGTGGTTATTAATGGAGAAATTGTTGGGGAAGGCAATCCGAAATTAAAGCGCGTATTTGAGGAAATGGAGAAGTATGGTTTCTGCGCTTCATGATGAAAAAAGCCGTTAGATTGTCAGTCATCTAACGGCTTTTATTTTATCCACTATGGTGTTTATACATCCAAAGAATACCTGATTTTAATAATCGAGCTACGCGTCCTGTAATTGGACGTTCGGCAACTAAGCCAAATCCATGCTTTTTGCCTAATGAACCAAGTATGCCTTTTAATTTAATAGTTGGCAATTCATCTGGAAGCGCTTCGCCTTTCCAGCGATGAAGAAGTACTTGCACAATTTGTTCAGCCTGACCTTCTGCCAGCTGAGCGCTTGGTGCATGAGGTAGGCTTGCACAATCACCTAAAATGTAGACATTTTCATCGTCAGGCAAGTTATGGTATTTCGTTAATACGACGCGTCCTTGAGGATCTTTGTCTACGTCTAGATCGCGTACCACTTTATTTGGCTGGATACCTGCTGTCCAAACGATTGCATCGCTTTGAATGGGCTCATCATGATTGTAAAGAATGTTCGGTTCTACTTTTGTAATATTAGCACTATTTACGATTTCAACACCGTTTGAAGTAAACCAAGTTTGAACGTAATTACTTAAACGTTCTGGGAAAGCAGATAAAATTAATTTACCGCGGTCAAATAAGATGATTTTTAAATCCGGGCGGCTTTCTCTTAGCTCGCTTGCTAGTTCTACTCCGCTTAATCCAGCTCCTACAATTGAAACAGTAGCGTGGGCTGGCAAGTTGTTTAATGTCTGATAAGTTGCTCGTGAAGCATCAATGGATTGAATGCTGTATGTATGCTCAAGAGCTCCGGGAACTCCATGATATTTATCTTCGCATCCGAGTCCTACAATCAGGTCATCATAAGCGATCATTTGATCATCCACATAGACGCATTTCTCTTTCAGGTCTATGCGTTTTACACAGCCGTAGCGAATTTTTAAGCGAGGGTGTTCAGGAAAAGCAACACGAACATGCTGATCAGAGATTGTTCCAGCTGCAAGTGCATAGAATTCAGTTTTTAGTGAGTGATAAGGTGCTTTGTCAATAAGCGTTACTTCTACATCGTTAGGCAATTGATTCGGAAAAAGGCGCTGCAAAACGCGCATACCACCGTATCCGCCGCCCAGTATGACAAGGTTCTTCATGTGAATTTCCCCTTTAGCTTCATGCATTTTTGTTTTCTCTCTATTATTCTTGCTTTTAAGAATAAGAGAGTACAAATTACCGTTAATAAGGATGGTTGCCAAAAAGATATGAAAGGCTATATAAGATAACATATTTTACTTAAATAATAATTTAATATAACCTCGTTTGGTTTTCTATACATAAAAGTATAACTAAATTAATAAAAAACCACAATATGTTTCAACATAATTTCAAGCTATCCCTGTAATAAAGCTTTATTTATACTTTTTTTGAAAAAGTTTGTGAAGCTAAAAAGCGTGCGCAAAATGAACGTGAATTTCCAAAGTTGACGTTGAAAATGAAAGGAGATAGGATAAACTAATAGTAGAGAGGTGAAAAACGTGATACAGCCAATTATTGAATTTTGCGTTAGCAATTTAGCCAGTGGTTCTCAAACAGCTTTAGAAAAGCTTGAAAAAGATCCAAATCTAGATATTATTGAATACGGATGTTTAGGTTATTGCGGGAAATGTTCACAATCTTTATTTGCCTTGGTAAACGGAGAGATTGTTACAGCGGAAACACCTGAACAGTTAGTGGATAATATTTACATTCATTTAGAAGAAAATCCAATGTTTTAAACTATCCCCGCTGTCGTATCTCTTTTTATCAGGAGAGGGACATGAGGCTAATAGAATAGATGATGTAAGCACGGCTAGTCTTGCCGTGCTTTTTTATGCGCTTTTGCGCAAATATCTGTGCTTCAACCATCCTCTTTGCAATCATAATGCTTCTTTTGTTTTTTAATACTCCAAAGGAGGACAAAATAAAAAACCCCTTAATCTTTATGATTAAGGAGCTAAAAAAACGGGGGATGATATTATTGTGTACAAAAGAGAATCACTTTATACTAGAGCTACATAAAAAAATAATGGGTGATAATATGAAAAAATTTCAGTTTACAAAAATGCATGCACTTGGCAACAACTATATCTACGTAAATATGTTTGAAGAACATATAGAAGAGCAAGAGTTAGCACCGCTTGCTGTAAAAGTCTCAAATGTTTATACGGGAATTGGATCGGATGGAATGATTCTTATTTGTCCATCTGAACGTGCAGATGTGAAAATGCGCGTATTTAATAATGACGGCTCGGAAGCAAAAAACTGCGGAAACGGTTTAAGATGTGTAGCTAAATATGCATATGAACATAATTTAGTAACAAGCGAAAGATTTTTTATCGAAACGCTTTCTGGAGTTGTAGAAGCAACGGTGCATCCGCAGGGAAATGAAGTTCCAGAAGTGACAATCGATATGGGAGCGCCTATTTTAGCTAGAGAACAAATTCCAATGACGGGAGCAAGACAAGACCAGGTCGTTAATGAAGAGATGGAATTTGGAAAAGAACGGTTAAAAGGGACGGCTGTATCAATGGGAAATCCTCACGTCGTCTTTTACGTAAATGATATTGAACAAGCGCCTCTTACTACATTAGGACCCGTGGTGGAAAAAGATTCGCGTTTTCCAGAAGGAGTGAACGTTGAATTTGTCGAGGTAGTGAACGAAAGAGAGCTGAACTTTCGTGTATGGGAAAGAGGTTCGGGTATCACTCAAGCATGTGGAACAGGAGCATGCGCTGCCGTTGTTTCATCTGTGTTAAATGAGAAGACGAAAAAAGATGTCCCTACCGTGGTACACCTCGCTGGAGGAGATTTAACGATTGTTTGGCAAAATAAAGGCAATGTATTAATGACAGGTCCAGCCAATGTGATTTGTGACGGCACGTATTATTATTAAAAAATGAAGAAGCAGACGATTTGTCGTCACAGCCATTTCGTCGTATACTAAACAAAAAAGGAGGTCTGTTTAAAAATGAGTCAAGATATCCTAACAATTACAGAAGCTGCAAGCTTTCAAATAAAAGATATGATGAAAGAACATGAAGAAGAAAATGCTTATTTACGTGTTAATGTAAATGGAGGAGGCTGTTCAGGTCTTTCTTACGGCATGGGTTTTGCTCACGAAGTAAATAAAAACGATACGCTGTTTGAACAACATGGCATCAAGATTCTTGTAGATAGCGAAAGTGCTCCAATTTTAAAAGATGTAAAAATTGATTACAAGCAATCTATGCTAGGCGGAGGGTTTACAATTGATAACCCGAACGCCATTGCAGCATGCGGCTGCGGCTCTTCTTTCCGTACAGCAAGCAACGCAGGTGCTCCTGAAGAGTGCTAAATATATTTTTATCAAGAAGCTTTCTTCACCTCATCCGGTGAAGAAAGCTTTTTTAGTGAGAAATTTTTGTATGTTACATCATCTGTCAAACTTGTTGACTGAATAATCAGTCTTTTTTATACTCAATAAAAAAGAGGAGATGAACGGATTTGATAGATGCGACTCGTTACGACGCGGAACAAGTAGGGGGTTACGGAAGTTTTCGCAAAAAAAACACCCTGCCTATTCTATGGAAGGGGTTTATAAACTGGTTAAAACTTGAAAGTAGCAAAATGGAGTCTAAGAATGCAAAAAGTATTCACTTCAGTGAATCGCATTTATTCGTTCAGCATTTGCCTTTTTCCTCAGGTGAAGCCTGTCATCAAAACTCGTCCTCTGCGCCTCTTAACCATTCTGAACCATACATTCGCTATTATGAAAATGCTAATGCATCTCTGGCTGAAAGCTACGGAGCAGTTGAAGGAGAGCATATTCTGCTGATTGAACGTATTGCCGGTCAATCAGAGGTAGTAAAATATTTAAGCAAGCTCGAAGGTTTGAAGGCCTACAGAATGAGCGTAACTAGTCAAGAAGGAAACCATTCCTTTTATGAAATCTGTTTAATAAGCAGTGATGCGGAAATGATGAGTGAAATCATTCATCGAATGGTTACACCAATCCAGCAATGAAAAAAAGCAGGCGAGAGCCTGCTTTTTTTATGAGAACATTGACGTACTGTGCATAGGCTGTAAGCGAGCCTTTGGATCAATGTATGCCTTAGCGTTATTAACGGCAGTCGGACCTTCGCCAAATCCTGCCACGATGAGTTTTACTTTTCCATCATATGTGCAGACATCACCTGCTGCATAGATGCCAGGAATGTTTGTTTCTTGCTTTGAGTTAACAACAATTGCATTTTTCTCTAAATCTAAGTCCCATTCTTTAATCGGACCTAGAGAAGAAACAAATCCAAAGTTTACAATAACATCATCTACGTCTACTACTGTCTTTTCTTCACCTTTTGTATTTTCTAACACAACTTGTGTAATACGGTCATCCCCAATAAATTCAACCGGTACATATGGTGTTTTAATATCAACTGATGAATTATGCAAGTTTTCTACGCTATGTTCATGAGCGCGGAACTTGTCTCGGCGATGCGTTAACGTTACTTTTTCTGCGATCGGCTCTAACATAAGAGACCAGTCGACAGCAGAATCCCCGCCCCCGCATACTAATACTTTGCGGCCTTTGAATTTATTCATATCATCCACAAAATAATGAAGGTTCGTTTGCTCGAACTGTTCTGCGTTTTCTAGCTCGATTTTACGGGGCTTAAATGCACCGTTTCCAGCCGTAATAATAATTGTTTTTGAATAGTGGACTTCAGAATTAGTAGTTAAACGAAACACGCCGTCCGCTTGTTTTTCTACCTTTTCTACTGCTTGCTCTAGCGCAACTGCAGGTTTAAATTGATCCATTTGCTCTTTTAGGTTATTGACTAATTCTTGAGCGCGTACTTTTGGAAAACCAGCTACGTCATAAATATATTTTTCAGGATATAAAGCAGAAAGCTGTCCACCAAGCTGTGGTAAGCTTTCAATAATTTTTACGCTCGCCTGACGCATACCGCCATAAAATGCTGTAAATAAGCCTGTAGGGCCGCCTCCGATGATGGTAATATCATATACTTGTTTATCTTCTTTCATTTATAATCACCTCTAGATTGTTCTGTGCCAATGCATATTCTACTTTATGATAGCATAGTAAATTATAAAATATCATTAAAACACGCTGGAATGTTTGAGAAACTTTCTCAACTTAAAGATCAGTATTTGCAATCATTAACATAACCACACGTTTTGGTCAAATATAAAACTGGGTATACAGGAAAGTAATTGAAAATTTAAAAGCTTGTAAATACAAAGTGAAGGGTTGAAAAACCGATGAAAAAAGCATAAGATGTTTGTGTAAATCAAGCTAGGACTTATGCTTACATTTTTTTAAAAAAGAAAAAATGTATTTTTTTAAAAAAGAACGTGAAGTGATTCACATTATTTTTCTTATATGAATAATAAATGGATAGCGATGATCGTTCTTGCTCAAACTAACACAAAAAAGCAAACCAAATAAAATTGCTCTTATCATTATATTTGTAAGACATACTTGTGACTATAACTAAAAAAGGTGGATGACATTCCTATGAAAAAGCCTAAAATCGTCATTTTGGGTGCCGGGTATGGCGGCATTATGACAATTGTTAATTTACAAAAGAAACTGGGTGCTAGCGATGCAGAAATTGTTTTGGTAAATAAAAACGATTACCATTACGAAACGACATGGCTTCATGAAGTATCAGCAGGTACAATTCATCAAGATCGCTCTCGTGTTCCTGTTAAAAATTTAATTAACACAAATAAGGTTACATTTATCAAAGACACGGTCGTAGATATTAAGTTAGATGAAAAGCGTGTTCTTCTTGAAAACAGTGAGCTAACGTACGATTATTTAGTTGTTGCTTTAGGGTATGAAGCAGAAACTTTCGGAATTAAGGGTTTAAAAGAACATGCATTTACCATTACGAGCATTAATGCAGCACGTCAAATTCGTGAGCATATTGATTATGTGTTTGCGACGTACAACAATGAAGTGGAAAAAAGAGACGAACTTCTGACAATTATTGTTGGGGGTGCTGGCTTTACCGGCATTGAATTTGTGGGAGAATTAGCAAATCGAGTCCCTCAGCTTTGCAAAGAGTTTGATATTCCGCGTGAAAAAGTACGCGTTATTTGTGTAGAAGCAGCGCCTACGGCTTTACCAGGTTTTGATCCAGAACTTGTAGAATATGCGGTAACACAACTAGAACGAAAAGGAATCGAGTTCAAGATCGGAACAGCGATTAAAGAGTGTACAGAAGAAGGAATTATTGTATCAAAAGATGACCAAGTAGAAGAAATCAAATCAGCAACAGTTGTATGGGCTGCAGGTGTTCGAGGCAGTCATCTGATTGAGAAAGCTGGATTTGAGAACATGCGCGGACGTGTAAAAGTAAGTAATAGCTTGCTGGCACCAGGGCACGAAGATGTGTTCGTTATTGGAGATTGTTCACTAATGATTAACCCTGAAACAGAACGTCCTTATCCACCAACAGCTCAAATCGCTATGCAGCAAGGCGGTACCTGCGCTGAAAATATTAGCCGTTTGATGAAAGGGCAAAAAGAATTAAGCGAGTTTAAACCAGATATTAAAGGAACGGTATGTTCGTTAGGGCATGATGACGCAATTGGCGTTGTATATGGTCGAAAACTATTTGGTTCAAGCGCATCTTTTATGAAAAAAGTTGTTGATAATCGCTCGCTTTTCCTTCAAGGCGGAGCAGGTCTTGTATTGAAAAAAGGAAAATTTAATTTCTTTTAAAACAAAAAGCAAAAGGTCTTTAAGCCTTTTGCTTTTTTTGGTATTAACTTACTTTTCTGTGATTGACGCCTTCATTACTCTTAAGTAAACTGAGAGTATAAAGAGTAACGGAGGCGAAAAGCAATGGAAATGAGTGTGCCTGTACTAATTATCTCCATCTTGTTGTTTTTTGTTTTGTTTTTTGGAATCGGTTTCTTGTTAAATATGCTGCTTCGTATGTCTTGGATTATGGCCATTATTTATCCCGTAATTTTTATTTTTATTATTGATGATGTAAGAGCTGTTGATTACATTCAACATCCCGCTCACTCCTTTCAGCAGCTAGGGATAAAAGTGCTATCTTTAGCCACAGCTGACATTACAATTTTAATGGCTGGTTTTATAGGTGCACTAGCTTCAGGCATTACCATCAAATCTTTACGAACAAGAGGGTACCAAATGTTTTAAATGTAAATTCTTCTCCCAAACGAATAATTTGTTTTTATGTTGGAAACAAATAGATTCGTGAGAGGAGTTGTGGAAATCACAATGATTGGAAAAATAGCAAAGCGATTCATTATGTGCCTACTACTGGTCGGAGCGCTGTTTACAACATATGAAGCAATTACCGGCGTCCCAATAACCACAGTCATCAAATATATGCCTTTTATAAACAGTACAGGGCATCCTCTAATGAATGAAAGGCTCTTGCCATCATTTCTAAAACCACTAAGAGCTGAAGCGGCTAGCAATGACAAAGAGCGTCTGACGATTGAAGAAGCATTTGATTGGTCGCGTTATCCAACTAAGAATGTATTAGCTACGGGTTACACAGCTGGTTACGAATCAACGGGGAAAAATCCCAATCATCCAGGGTATGGTATTACATATTCGGGCGTTAAAGTAAAACGTGACTTGTATTCAACCATCGCTGCTGATTTAACCATATTTCCAATCGGCACGATCTTGTTTATTCCGGGCTATGGCTATGGAGTGGTAGCAGATAAAGGTGGGGCTATTAAAGGCAATCATCTTGATTTATATTTTGAGACTGTTTCCGATGTGTACAACATATGGGGTAAAAAAGAATTAAACGTCTATGTAGTAAAATCAGGGGACGGCCGCTTAACTGAAGAAGAGTTAACAATGCTGAATGAAAAGAAGTCGATGCAAGTTTTTCGCCAGCAGGTAAAATAAACGAGAAACACATGAAGAACTCTTCATGTGTTTTCTTATGTTTTATGGCCATACATAATATGTTACAAAAGCAACTGCTATCCCTGTTAAGGCTCCAAAGAAAACTTCAATAGGCTTATGTCCAAGCAGCTCTTTTAGCTTCACTTGTTTTTCGTCTTCTTCATTGGTCGTCCACAGCTTTGCCTCTTTTACCGCGCGCTGAAAGTCTTCAACCAAACGATTTAAAACCGTTGCTTGCTCTCCTGCGTGTCTTCTTACCCCTTTAGCATCGAACATAACAATAATGGCAAAAATAGCGGAGAGAGCAAAAATAGGGGATTTAAGACCTTCTGCTAGCCCAATGGCAGTTGCTAAGGAAGTTACTGCTGCGGAGTGAGAGCTTGGCATGCCTCCCGTACTAAAAAATAAGCTGCCGTCTATTTTCTTAGTAGCTACAAAAGAAAGGGGAATCTTAATAAATTGAGCAAAGAAAATAGCGATTAATGAACTCCAAAGTGGAAAATTTGAGAATAACTCCATTGAGATGTCCTCCCTCAACTTAAAATGTCTGAAAAGCTAAACCCGTATGATGAAAAAAGCGGTAGATGAAAGTATATGTGTGAAACTAAGGTTTTTGAACTGTGATTAAAAATTGTATTTCTGCTATCATATGTATATAGATGAAAACAGTGGTGAATATGATATATATTCCACTTGCTGAATAGATTAAACAAAGCAGATGATAAATAAAAATAAAATCTCTATACGTAAAAGGAGGAATTTTATGTTTTCGCATGTAGAAACATTTGGTGTTGATCATCAAACAGAAGCGCTCGTAATCGGGTTATTTAATCAAAACCAACAGTTTGAAGGCCTTCTAAAAGAAATTGATGAAGCTTTAGGTGGACAGCTCATTCATTTGATTAAAGAAGGGGATATACGTGTACAAGAAAAACGTATTTCAACGATTCATACACTAGGAAAATTAGGAGCAAAACGTCTTTATTTTGTAGGACTCGGACGAAAGCAAGCGCTAACTAAAAATGGGCTCAAAGAGAGCTTTGGGCTGTTATTTAAAAAGTTAAAAGAAGCGAAGATTTCAAACGCATCGGTCGCCCTTTCTACATTTAATACAGGAGCGTGGTCAGAGCAAGAAACTGCAGCTTTATTAGGAGAAGCTCAACAGCTTGCTATGTACGAGTTTGAAAACTACAAAAAGAAATCAAACGAACCTAACAAACAGCTTGAGAAAATTGAACTGTTTTCTTTTTATAAAGACGTTGTACAATCTGCTTTGGTTGGATATACGTATGGAAAAGCAACAAACTCAGCGCGCACCCTTGTTAACTTACCAAGCAATATGCTAACGGCTACAGATTTAGCTAATTATGCAGTAGAAATGGCACATACATATGGTTTTGAATATGAAATTTTAGAAAAAGAAGAGATGGAAACATTGGGAATGGGCGCACTGTTAGCAGTCAATCAAGGTTCCGCAGAGCCTCCTAAAATGATTGTCCTAAAATATCAAGGAAAAGAAAAATGGGAAGACGTTATTGGGTTGGTAGGAAAAGGGATTACTTTTGACACAGGTGGTTACTCTATTAAATCTAAAGACGGGATTGTAGGTATGAAAACAGATATGGGCGGAGCTGCATCTGTTCTTGGTGCAATGGAAGCGATTGGAGAATTAAAACCTCATCAAAACGTAGTAGCTGTCATTCCCTCAACTGACAACGTTATTAGCGCGCGTGCTTTTAAGCCAGATGACGTAATTACAGCAATGAATGGAAAGACAATAGAAGTACTGAATACAGATGCTGAAGGGCGTTTAGCGTTAGCTGATGGTATCTCCTATGCCAAACACCACGGAGCAAATTATTTAGTAGACGTGGCGACATTAACGGGTGGTGTAATTGTAGCTCTTGGTACACATACAACTGGGGCAATGACGAATGATTCCGCTTTATTGCAGCAAATAGCGAAAGCGAGCATTGAGACAGGCGAACCGATTTGGGAACTGCCTATTACAGAACGAGACAAAAAGCGTGTTCGGGGAAGTAAGGTAGCAGATTTAAATAACTCTCCTGGACGGGAGGGGCACGCAATTATGGCAGGAACCTTTATTGGTGAGTTTGCAGAGCAAACACCATGGGTTCACTTGGATATTGCTGGAACTGCAACATCCGCTGCTTCTCATGAGTTAGGACCTTCAGGTGCAACAGGCGTGATGGTGCGAACACTAGCTGCAATGGTTTGTTCATTTGAAGCCAATTAATGAAAAAATATAGCAGTGATAGAAAGAAACGTAAAAAGAAGCATCGATGATGCTTCTTTTTTAATATGTTTACATAATGTTTTTTCTTTTTAGTAAGAAAAGATTATTTAGAAAAATCCTTATATTGTTAAGGGTGTAGAGAAGTTAAACAAACGTTTATTTAATAAGATGATTGACTTTTTTTCTATACCTAATATAATGAACATGTTGTTTATCTCTCTAATGTTTTAATGAGATAAAGTAAAAAGAAAAATGGAGGTTTCAAAATGAATGCAGTATTAATAGCTGTGCTCGTGATGCTGATTTTGAGCTTATTGCGTATCAACGTTGTCTTTTCTTTAGCAGTCGGAGCGCTAATTGGAGGACTTGTTGGCGGTATCAGCCTCACAGATACAGTAAGTATATACACAGATGGTCTTGGAAACAGTGCTTCTGTTGCATTAAGCTATGCTTTGCTTGGAGGATTTGCGATGGCTGTTTCGCGGACAGGGCTGCCTGATGCCGTTGTTCAGCTAGCGTTAAAAATAGTAGGGAAAGAAGGAGAAACGAAAAAGAAGTCACTGTCAAAAGTACTGATTTTATTGATCATCCTTATTATTTCATGTTTTTCCCAAAACGTTATTCCGGTTCACATTGCGTTTATTCCGCTATTAATTCCACCTCTATTAAAAGTATTTAATCAGTTGGAAATCGATCGCCGATTAGTCGCAACAGTGATTACATTTGGATTGGTTACACCTTATATGTATTTGCCGGCAGGATTCGGTAAGATTTATCACGACATTTTATTTACTAACATCAAAGAAAGTGGATTAACAATTGATAAAGGAGATATTACTACGGCGATGGCTCTTCCAGCTTTAGGAATGGTAGCGGGCTTATTGTTTGCTGTGTTTATTTCGTACCGCAAGCCGCGCAGTTATGAAGACATTGATATTGATCAAGGCACAGAGCAGCGTACAGGTTACACAACAAGAGGAATTATAGTAGCTTTACTTGCGATTGTAGCGGCTTTAACTGTGCAGCTCTTAGTAGATTCTATGATTTTCGGAGCGCTTGCAGGGATTGTTATCGTTTACTTCAGCGGGGCTTTGAAGTGGAATGAAGCAGATCCAGTATTAACGAACGGAATGAGAATGATGGCTTTCATCGGATTTGTTATGCTGTCTGCCTCTGGTTTTGCAAAAGTTCTTCAAGAAACTGGAGATGTAGAAGCGCTTGTAAAAGGCTCTGTTGCTCTTATTGGCGGCAACCAAATGCTAGGTGCATTTCTTATGCTTGTCATCGGGCTTTTAGTGACAATGGGCATTGGTTCTTCTTTCTCTACTATTCCAATTATCGCGACGATTTTTGTTCCTCTTTGCTTAGAACTTGGTATGAGTCCAATGGCAACGATTTGTATTGTTGGTACAGCGGGAGCGCTTGGAGACGCTGGTTCACCAGCTTCAGACAGTACGCTTGGACCCACATCTGGATTAGCAGTCGATCGTCAGCATGATCATATTTGGGATACGTGTGTACCAACTTTTCTTCACTATAACATTCCACTTATTATTTTTGGGTGGATAGCCTCAGTTATCTTGTAAATAGAGGCCATATAATGAAATGACAAAAAGCAGCCGATCAAAACCGGCTGCTTTTTTCATGCTTGAGAAAGAGTAGAAGCAGTGCTGTCACAAGCTCCTAATGCTTGCTCTACAGCCTGAAGAGATTGTTCAATACGTTCACGATTTGAATCTTTCTCTACCGTTTGAAGAGCTTGTTCAAGGCTTGCTTTTGCCTGATTTAATGATGTGCAAGAATCTTGCACGTAACCTCTAGCGTTTTTAGACATTCTTCTTCCTCCTAACTAACCAAAAATGAGAATCAATAAGTAGTATGAGTAATTTGCAGGGAATTATGAGGAGAAATAATAAAAAGGATTAACTCTTATGAAAGGAGTTAATCCTGTCAGCCTAACTGTTTAAATTGGTTGGAATGTAGAAGTTCAAGCACTTTCTTATCAAGCTCCTTAATTTTCTTTACAGCCAGATTATATTCCAATTCACGGTAATGGTGTTTGCCGCCTGGCTCTTCATCAGCTTCATCAGCTAGTTTGACTACTTTTTGAAGAGGGCGTTGTTGAATTGTTCCTTCAGGCAAATATGAGTCTGTGTGTAGTAAAATAGCTAAAGCAATTTCTTTTGCCGCCTGAGGTTCCTCACCTAAACGAATGAGTAATTTATGTGCACGTTCAGCCCCTTTAATAGCGTGAATATCATTTTGACGATACTTCTCATAATCCCACTGACCATTTGTGTACCATTCGTAGTGGCCAATATCATGAAGCAGCGCTGCTTTTGTAGCTAAATCCGGGTTTACATTATGCTGTACGGATAGACGAAACGCATGATAGGCGACGGATACAGCATGCGCAACGCCAGATCGAGTTAAATATTTTTGAGCGATAGGATGCGTGAAAATTTCTACTAGCGTAACATGTCTCATCATGTCATCCCTCCTAAAGAAAAAATATATTTCCAAATACAATATCATATTTGTATCCTAAATACAATTATCGTGTAATTTGTTTTTACATACAAAAATGGCATATATTATAATATTCGTAACGAAACAACATGTACATCTTTTTTTGAAGAAAATAAGACTTTTTTCCTTGTATTTTACCATCTAATATTTAACGATACGTGACAGCAGTCAAATTGGGTATCGGGATGAATAAACGTAATTTTAATATAGTCTGGAGTATAAAAAACATCGATTTTTGTCTTAACACCAGTGGAAAGAATGAGTTTTTTTACTTCACTCATTTTGGATTCTTGAGCAGCAGCTTTTATTTTTTTTATTAAATTTGGCGAAGTATTAGCTCTTTGAATAAAGATAGTAGCGCTTTGCATGGTAGAGGGAATAACTTTAAGAGATTGCTGAAATGTCGCGATGTTCGCCTCAGGTAAGTTAGGTACCCTGTATGTATAAGGGTGAGGCATGTAGTACGATGGCCAATAGTAAGACAAGGGAGCAAATGATTTCATATAAGAATCCTCCTAGAAAAGGGATTTTTATTATGTATATGTAGAGGGTTCGTATATGTTGTAGCAAAACCCTTATTGTATACTAGATACAAAGGGAGGTATGGATATGAAAACAAAAGATACGCTGTTAGAAGCATTAGGAATTGAGATTATTAGTGCGAGTGAACAAAGAGTGGAAGCGACGATGCCTGTTGATGAGCGAACGCGTCAGCCATTCGGGCTTTTACACGGAGGAGCATCGGTGGCGTTAGCTGAAACTGTGGCTAGTCTAGGTGCCATTAAAAGTGTAGATCTCGAAAAAGAAATTTGCGTAGGTTTAGAAATTAATGCCAATCATATCAAAGGGAAAAAAGACGGAATCGTTACAGCTATAGGCGTTCCTTTACATAAAGGAAAAAAAACAGCGGTTTGGGAAGTGAAAATTCAAGATGAAGAAGAGAATTTAATCTGTATATCCAGATGTACGCTTGCTATTCTGCCTAAAGCTTAAACATAAGAATGCTTAGTCTAGAAGGTGTGAGGTATGCTTTTGGAGCCAGAAGGAGCCACCTCACACACTCGTGTTAGAGTTTAAAGAGAATTTGGAAGAGCGGATACATAAAAAAGTGAAAAAATAGGTAAAAAAATAAGCGAAATTATGTCTATTCGTGACAGTTACCCTGCGCATAGAGACATGCTCTAGAATATAGTAGTAGTAAAGTATTCTTTTTATTCAGCAACTAGAATATTCATAATATTAAAAATAAGAACAGAAAATAGACCTTCCGATTGTTCAATCGTGCTATAATAGCATTAATATAGTAGGGCGGTTTATTTTACAAAGGGGTGATAATATTGGATAAGAACTCTCAGTATTTATTCATTGATTTTGAATTTACAATGCCAGAGTATAAGGGTTTTCCAAAAGGCTTTTTTCCGGAAATCATTGAAGTTGGTTTGGTGTTTGTTAAAAATCAAGAAATCATTGATCGTTTCTCCTCTTACGTACAGCCTACACACTTTACAAAATTAACTGAGCGCTGTAAATCATTTCTCCACATCGAACAAAATCAAGTAAATGAAGGCATTACGCTAGAGCAGCTTGTACAGCGACTGGGCATGTATAAACACAGCACGATCATTACATGGGGGAACATGGATATGAAAGTATTAAGGCAGTGCTGTCAAAAAAATAAGGTGCCATTTCCTTTTGCAGGTAAAGAAATTGATCTTTCAATGGAGTATAAGCGCTTTTTTGGAGATCAAAATCAAACTGGCCTTTGGAAAGCTGTGCAGGAGTATGGTAAAGAAGGAACTGGAAAGCACCACTGCGCGCTTGATGATGCGATGACGACACTCAACATCTTTAAGCTTGTAGAAAAAGATAAGCGGTACCTTCAAAAACCAGAGCCAACGACCATAGGAGATCGAATCGATTTTTCAAAAGTATTAAATAAATTTGCATTATAAAAGCCAAATCACTTCTACGTGAATTTGGCTTTTTACTTAATGAATACCGTACTCTTTTTTTAACTCTTCTAAACAGGCAATACTTGCTTGAGCAAAAGGGCTATCTTTGGCTTGTTGCTCAGCTATCTTTAATTCAAGTGCTTTTTTTAGTGAATCTTTATAATCGGGAACGCTGTCTTCATAGAGATGAACCATTTTTTGAGGAATATTGGCCTGCTCTCGAAATGAAAGTGCTTTTCGCTCGTGAAAAAAAGGTACGTCTACTTGTCCCGGATTATGTAAGTCACCTTGTTCTGGATGCTTTAACACAGCTTGAATTCGCACAACATAATGCAGATCTCGAACTTGTGTAATTTCACCGATGTATTTCCCAGTTTTATAAAGTGCCGTAACCATTTGACCAATTGTAAATGTCATATTGCCAGATCTCCTTTAAGTAAAATGTTTGTTATCACCAGTATAAATCAAACCCCCCTACCGTTTCTATGAAAGGATGTTGTACATAATGTATTTAATGTTTTTGCTTTATTTTCCGGAAGATAAAAGAGAATATATTCCTGCTTTTGCTACTATGGCGATTTTTGTGCTAGCAGCAGTTGCAGTATGGCGTTTAATCATTAAGATTTCTAAAAAAGAAGAAGAAAAAACGAAGGAGTTAGAAGCAAAGCTAAAAGAACAGGAAAATCAGAAATCACTTTAATGAAATGCAAATAAAATGTAAGCGTTTAAAATGATATGTTGCTGGACAATCTATGGAAAGACATCTAAAACTTTCGCTAGTGCATATGCGATTGGAGGGCAACATGAAAAAACTACTACTCATTGGAACCGTGCCTTTTTTCTTGTTAACGGGGTGTATGGAAAAAGAAATATCTAATAAAGAAGTCAAAGTTTATAACGCAGATGGAGATAGCATCGGTACAGTCAAGTTGAAAGAGCAGGCTGATGGAATTGAGTTTACGTACAACTTAAGCGGACTTCCACCTGGCGAACACGGCGTACATATTCATGAAATGGGAATTTGCAAAGCTCCTAACTTTAAAAGTGCGGGCAATCACCTTGATCCTGATAAAAAGAAACACGGATTGTTAAATCCAAAAGGACCGCATCTAGGCGATATGAAAAATATTGTGGTAGAAGACGATCAGACGTATACAGGAACAGATATGGTTCCTCAAGTCACGTTAAAAGAAGGAAAGACATCTCTCGTTAAGCGTATGGATGGTTCGTCCCTTGTTATTACCGAACAAGGTGATGACGGAATGACAGAGCCATCAGGTAATTCTGGCAAGCGAATCGCCTGCGGAGTTATTTCAAAAAAACATTAAAAACAGCGTTCTTTCTCACGAAAGAACGCTGTTTTTTACGTTAAAGCTATTTTTAAGCGATTTAATCCTTCTTGAAGCTGTTCATGTGAACAGCCAATGTTCAAGCGGATAAAACCTTTTCCATATGTGGAACTGTATTTTTCACCTTTTTCTACGGCAATTTTCCCTTTTTCTAATAAGCGTTCATGTAATTCTTCTTCTGATAAATGCAGCTTGGTGCAGTCAATCCATAGTAAATAAGTTCCTTCTGGCTGAACCACTCGCAGTTCAGGCAAGTTCTCACTTATAAAACGCGTCACGAGATCTACATTTTTCTTCAGATACACAAGCAGTGCTTCTAACCACTCTTCACCTTCACTATAAGCTGCCTCTAACCCAATTATTCCGAATGTGTTTAAGTTAGAAAACCCTTGTTTTTGCTGCTGCTGAACATACTGTGTGCGCAGTTTCTCATTTGGAATAATAACAGCTGAAGCCTGAAGTCCCGGTATATTAAATGTTTTGCTAGGGGCCATACACGTAATGGTTCGATTGGCTGCATCTTCACTCACCATGCTGATGGGAATGTGTTTATAAGGCTGGTAAATTAGATCAGAATGGATTTCATCTGAAACAATTAATACATTGTATTTTTCACAAAGGTCGGCAAGCTTCTTCAGTTCTTCTTTTGTCCACACGCGTCCTACTGGATTATGAGGGCTGCAAAGAATCATTAATTTTACGCCTTCTGCAAATTTTTTTTCTAAATCTGAAAAATCAATTTCGTATTTATCGCCTGCAAGTTTTAACGGATTTTCAACAACTTCTCGATCATTTACCTTTATCATGTTAAAAAATGGAGTATAGACTGGAGGCTGAATTAAAATTGAATCTCCGGGTTCCGTAAATGCTTGAATAGCCATACTCAGGGCAAACACAACTCCTGGACTGTATGTAATCCATTCATGATCAATGGTCCACTGATGCTTTTTTTCTACCCAAGATGATAAAGCATTCGCCGTAGATTCAGTAGGGGAAGTGTAGCCGAAAATACCATGTTTGACACGCTCATTAATGGTTTGAAGAACATTAGGCGGCGCTTGGAAATCCATATCAGCTACCCAAAAAGGCAGAACATCTTTTGCTCCAAAAACAAGATCAGTTTTGTCCCACTTTACGGACTGCGTACCTGTACGGTTAATTAATTGATCAAAAGAATAAGTAGACAATAAAAGTACCCCCTTTTTTAATATAATAGTTTGCTTATTTTTAATACGTTTGTCAACGAAGTTAACTTGTGAAGTCAATAAAGAAAGTGAAAAAATTGCTGAAGCACGACTAATAAATTTTTATTAAAGTTAGCGCCTCGTGTGAAATATACGAACCCGCCCCGTCATTATTGAGACAGGGCTTTTTCACCGTACAAGAAATCGACCATATGAGATTGCACAATGTCGGGACACTCTTCTGGTAAAAGGTGTCCAATTTCCTTTAAAGAGATAAAGGTAGAGTCTGTTAAATCATCTTTTAACTTACGTCCGAGATGCAAAGGAACAACCCGGTCTTCTTCTCCCCAAATGAGTAAACTTGGTTTTTTTATGTGCTGCAAATCCTTTGAGGATAGGTCTCCTTCTCGATCACGAATCATTCTGGTTAAAGCCATAAACGTACGGTCATCCAAAAATGGTTCAGTATAGCCATCAATCATTTCTTCGTCGATTAACTTATGGTCAAATACGACATTTTGCAAGTTGCCTAATACACCTTTGCGAGACAGCCACGTTTTTACCCACAGATAAAAGAAGGGAACATAAGAAGACATGACCAATCCATAATGTGAGGGGCCTAAATAAGCTGAGCTGCAAAGAAGAACTAGTTTCGATATGCAAGAAGGCTTTAACTTTGCTACGTTTAAACAAACTTGTCCTCCCATTGAGTGTCCCGATAGTACAACATCTTTCAACTTTAAATATTCAATCAATTCGATGACAATTCTGGCTAAATTTTTATACGAGTATTGAAAGGTTAACGATTTTTCACTTCGCCCAAATGGCGGAAGGTCCAGCGTAATGATAGAAAACGTATCTTCAAATAAAGGAATTAAACGTCGAAAGCTAAAACTCGATGATAAAAAGCCGTGAATAAATATAATGGCTGGTTTATCAGGATGATAGTTATGGCATTCGTAGTAAACATTGACTCCATTAAAAGTACGCTGGTGGCAAGTAATTTTAGATTCAGTCAATTTGGTTCACTCCATCTTTTTCTTTCTAGTCTGTCCTAGTTTCCAGCAATCTATAAAATGAAACTCACTTACCGGTATAGATTTCACATTAAAGATGTGTTTAAATTTGATATAATGGAAAAAGTGAAAAAATTTAATCGTTGTAGGAGGGGAACGCTGTGTTCTTAGAAGAAAAAGAGTTAGAAATTTTAGAAATTCTAGAAAAAAATAGCCGTATTTCGATAGATAGTATTTCAAAAATGGTGGATTTAACGTTTGAAGAAACCTCTAATATTGTTAAAAAGCTAGAGAGAGAAAAAGTAATTGTGCAATATTCAGCTGATATTAACTGGAGACGAGTAGATGGACATGAGGGTGTCACGGCTATGATAGATGTAAAAGTTGCACCAAAGCGAGGAGTAGGCTTTGACGAGATTGCGGAGCGCATCTATCGTTTTCAAGAAGTGAAATCCGTGTACCTAATGTCAGGAGCATATGATTTGTCTGTTATTATTGAAGAAAAATCAATGTCTGAAGTAGCGTTTTTTGTTTCCGAAAAGCTTTCTACGCTAGACTCTGTTTTATCTACAACGACTCACTTTATCATGAAAAAGTACAAGCACGATGGTACCATCTATGACCAAGGCGATGAAGATCGCAGAATCGTGGTGTCTCCGTAATGAAAGAGCGCTTGTCAACAACTGTACAACAGCTGAAACCTTCAGGTATTCGCCGCTTTTTTGATTTAGCAGCAAGTATGGATAACGTCATCTCTCTTGGAGTAGGTGAACCTGATTTTGTCACATCTTGGGCTGTTCGAGAAGCGAGTATTTTATCGTTGGAAAGGGGATATACCTCTTATACAGCAAATGCGGGACTTTTAGAGCTCCGCTTTGAAATTATGAAGTATATGAAAAGAAATTTTAACGTCTCGTATGATTATAAAGATGATATTATTGTGACCGTTGGAGGAAGTCAGGCTCTAGATATTACAATGCGAGCTTTGATTAACCCTGAAGATGAAATTATTGTCGTGGAGCCAAATTTTGTGTCTTACAGCCCGTTAATTTCGCTAGCAGGAGGAGTTCCTGTGGCAATTGAAACAACGGCAGAAACAGAGTTTAAACTGCAGCCTAGACAGATTGAAGAAGTCATTACAAGCAACACGAAAGCCCTTCTTTTATGCTCTCCTAATAATCCAACAGGAAGCTCACTATCTAAAGAAGAGCTGCAGGCTATTGCTGATATTGTCATAAAGCATGACTTGCTTGTTATCACGGATGAAATATATGCAGAATTAACATATGATGAAGAATTTACATCTATTGCTTCTTTAGAAGGAATGAAAGAACGAACCATTATTATTTCTGGCTTTTCTAAAGGGTTTGCCATGACTGGATGGCGTCTTGGGTACATATGTGCACCAACTGAGATTGCTAAAGCAATGCTGAAAATTCATCAGTATACAATGATGTGTGCGCCTACCATGGCACAATATGGAGCAATTGAAGCACTACAAAATGGGCAGCATGACGTAGAAGAGATGAGAAAAAGCTATCGCAGAAGACGGAACTATATGGTGAAGTCATTAAATCAAATTGGTCTGGAATGCCATTCTCCTGGAGGAGCGTTTTATGTGTTCCCGTCTATCAAGAAAACTGGATTGTCATCGGAAGAATTCGCTGAGCAGCTTTTGCTTGAAGAGCGAGTAGCCGTGGTGCCAGGCAATGTATTTGGAAAAGGCGGAGAGGGACATATTCGCTGTTCATACGCCTCTTCAATGGAATCATTAGAAGAATCCATAAAACGGATTAGCCGTTTTGTTGAAAATAAGTTATAATAAAAATAAGATATTATGTCATATCGTATAGACGGTTTGATATAATATCTTTTTTGCTATGATGAAATGTAGTGTTAGTTTATATTTGTGACAAAATTGGTAAATAATAAATATAGTATAACTACTTTTTGATTCAATCTATGAACTGTGCTATAATTTTAAATTGGCTATAATGGTGAAAATAATAAGGTATCTAGGAGTGTTTATATGTCAAAATTTGAAATCGGTACTGTTACAAAAGGTAAAGTAACAGGAATTCAACCATACGGTGCATTCGTTGCATTAAATGAAGAAACTCAAGGATTAGTTCATATCTCAGAAGTAAAACATGGCTTCGTTAAAGATATTAACGAACATTTATCAGTAGGAGACGAAGTAAACGTTAAAGTTTTATCTGTTGATGAGTCAACTGGTAAAATTGGTTTATCTATTCGTGCAACTGAGCCAGCTCCAGAAAAAACTGAAGCTTCTGCACCTAAAAAACCTGCTAAAAAGCGTCAAGGTCAAGCAACATTTCACACTGAATCTACTCAAGGATTCAACACTTTAAAAGAAAAATTAGAAGAGTGGATTGAGCAATCAAACCGCGAAGATCTAATTAAGAAATAAGAAAAAAAAGAAGGATAGCTTAGCTATCCTTCTTTTTTTAATGTTCCGTTCTAGGTTCTGTACGCTCTACTTCAGCAGAAGGTTTAAATAATAGACCTAGGTTAATCAGTCCTGCGATTCCAACCAATCCATAGATAATGCGGGAGAAAGCAGATGTTTGACCGCCGAAGATTGCTGCTACTAAATCAAATTGAAAAAAGCCAATAAGTCCCCAGTTAATTGCTCCAATAATCGTTAATACGAGCGCAATACGTTGAATACCACTCATGATGAACCCTCCTTGTTTTGTAGTTCACTTATTAGCCTGCTTTTTTTAGAGGGAAATATGCATATTTACTTTTGGAAGATACAGACAAATAAACGTTCATTTGGATGGGGTGAGCATCTAGCCAACAGGGAATAATCTTTAGGAAGTCAATTTTCTTTACAATCAAAAAGTTGTTCTTCATAATGATGCATGTAATCAAGCTCGTAAGGAGGAGTTTATAGTGAACAATTTTACATTTTATAACCCTACAAAATTAATTTTTGGTAAAGGTCAATTAGAGCAATTAAAAACAGAAGCAAGTCGCTTTGGTAAAAAGATATTATTAGTATACGGCGGAGGAAGCGTAAAACGCAGCGGTTTATATGATCAAGTAATGGATGTACTGAATGACATGAATGCAGAAGTACATGAGTTAGCGGGAGTAGAGCCGAATCCTCGTCTGACAACTGTTCGCAAAGGAATCGATATTTGTAAAGAAAACGGTATTGAATTTTTACTTGCAGTTGGTGGAGGAAGCGTAATCGATTGTACAAAAGCAATCGCAGCAGGCGCAAAATATGATGGAGACGTATGGGACATCATTAACCGCGACGTATTCGCAGCTGAAGCTCTTCCATTTGGAACCGTGCTAACATTAGCAGCAACAGGTTCAGAAATGAATGCTGGTTCTGTTATTACAAATTGGGAAACACAAGAAAAATACGGCTGGGGCAGTCCGGCAACATTCCCTCAATTTTCTATTTTAGATCCCGTTAATACATTTACTGTACCAAAAAATCAAACAGTTTATGGCATGGTTGACATGATGAGCCACGTATTTGAACAATATTTCCATGCTGCAACAAATACGCCGCTTCAAGATCGCATGTGTGAAGGAGTACTGCAAACGGTTATTGAAACGGGACCAAAATTATTAAACGACTTAGAGAACTACGAGTTACGTGAAACGATTTTATACAATGGGACAATCGCATTAAACGGTATGTTACAAATGGGACACCAAGGCGATTGGGCTACTCACAATATTGAGCATGCGGTATCAGCTGTATATGACATTCCACATGCAGGTGGACTGGCAATTTTATTCCCGAACTGGATGAAGCACGTAATGGATGAGAACGTAGATCGCTTCAAGCAAGTAGCTGTACGCGTATTTAACGTAGATACAGAAGGCAAGACGGATAAAGAAGTAGCACTTGAAGGTGTTGATAAGCTTCGTGAATTCTGGTCAAGCCTAGGTGCACCAACTCGCTTAGCTGATTATGATATTGGTGAAGACAAATTAGATCTTATGGCTGATCGTGCAATGGCTAAAGGTGAATTTGGTAAATTTAAAAAATTAAACAAAGAAGATGTACTAGCAATCCTACGCGCTTCTTTATAAGATTCTCGATAAAAAACGCCGTGCAAACCGCACGGCGTTTTTTTCTATTCATGATGGGTAAGCTTTTTCTGCTGTTTGGTTTTCAAATCATCCCGAACGGTTTTATCAGAAAGAGGAACTCCGCTGTAATAAGCCGCTCTCCCTAATAAATGCCCAGCAATAGGAGAGGTGATAAACACAAAGACAATGGCTAAAATTAACCGTGCACTAATATGGCCGGTGTCGATCCAAAAGTAGAGTAAGCAGCCCACTAATATAAACAGAACGCCCAAGGTAGCACTTTTAGATGCAGCGTGACTTCTTGTGTACGTATCAGGCAAGCGAATAAGCCCAATCATGGTCACAACTGTCAGAAGAGACCCTATTAGTACCAAAGCTCCTACAATGATTTCACTGATCACGTTCATATTCAATCACTTCTCCTTTCTCTAAAAACTTAGAAAAAGCAACGGTACCTACAAAGGCTATGATGCCTAGCAGTAAAATGACTTCGAAAAAAGCCTGAGTTCGAAAAATAATTGAGATGATGGCCGTGATGGCAATGATGTTAATTCCAATAGCATCAAGGGCCATTGCTCGATCAGCAGTGGACGGACCTTTTACCACTCGATAAACAAACCCAATAGTTGAAGCAGAAATGAGAATGAGCGAAACGTTTAAAAAAATATCGAGCATTTAACGACTCACCTCCATAATAGCTTTTTCGAATGTTTGCTGAATATCTGTAATAATGTCATCAATATCGTCTGTATTGATTGCATGAATATAGATAGTAGAATTATCATCGGACACATCCATCACCAGTGTGCCTGGCGTTAGCGTAATTAAAAGAGAAAGAATGGTAATTTCCCATTCACTCTCCAGACGGGTTGGCATTGCAAAGATGGCTGGCTGAATATTTAATTTAGGGCGCAATACGTCCTTAGTCACTGCAATATTGGCTTTGAATAATTCTCGTATGAAAATAAACAGCAGTTTAATGATCGCATACACTTTATGCAAGTAAAAACGTCTGTGAAAAAAACGGCGGAAAATAAACAGCAATACTGCTCCCCAGAAAAAACCTATAATAAAGGAAGGGAGTGTCCAAATTCCCCTCAAAAACACCCATGTGAATGCAATGATTACGTTTAATAATAGTTGAAATGACATGCAGATCTACTCCTTTAACACCGATTGGATATAAATTGAAGGATCCATAAGCGTTTGAGCGGCTGTTGACACATAAGGAATAACAGCTTCTGCACCTAGTCCCAAAAAGACAGAAACAGCAAGTAAGATAGCAGATGGGTATAGAATGCCTTTAAGGGATACTTTTTCATGCTCAGAAGAAAGCTTAGGTTCACCCCAGAAGCAGCTCATGAAAATCTTAATGGCAGAATATAAAACAAGCAGGCTTGAAACTAGTAAAACTCCTACAAACGTGTAGCTCTCTGATTCTAAGCCGCCCTGAACTAAAAGGAATTTTCCAATAAAGCCGCTTAGGGGAGGAATTCCTGCCAACGAAATAGTAGCGATAAAAAACATCCAGCCAAGCAGCGGATAGTCTTTAATTAACCCACCCATTTTCTTTAATTTTGTTGTTCCAGTTATTCGAACGATACTTCCAGCAAGAAGGAATAGAGCTGCTTTAATAATCATGTCGTGAATTAAATAATAAATAGCTCCTTCAAAACCTGCGTTTGTTGTCAAGGTCACCCCGTAGACAATGACTCCGACAGCAATAATAATGTTATAAATTAAGATTTTATTTACATCCGAATAAGCAATGGCGCCTACTGCACCAACAACGATAGTCAAAAGCGCAACGTAGCCGATAATTTGATGAGTAAATTCAGGATGATGGTAAAACAGTAAAGTGAAAGTCCTGAAAATCGAATAAACGCCTACTTTTGTGAGCAAAGCACCAAACAACCCGATAATAACCGGTGGAGGCGCACTATATGAACCTGGAAGCCAGAAATACATTGGAAATAAAGCTGCTTTTAAGGCAAAGACGATAAATAAAAGCATGCCAATAGTTGTTAAAATTCCCGGCTGGTTCGCCTCAGCAATTCGCTGTGAAAGGTCCGCCATGTTGAGAGTTCCTGTTACGGCATATAAATAAGCAACGGCAATGACAAACAAAGCGGATGAAATGACATTGACTAAAATATACTTAAGTGACTCTCGAAGCTGTGCTTTTGTACCGCCAATTACAATAAGAGCGTACGAAGACATAAGCATGACTTCAAAAAAGACAAATAAGTTAAAGATATCACCTGTTAAAAAGGCACCGAATACGCCCACTAATAAAAATTGTACAAATGAATAAAAGTAAAAGCGTTCACGCTTTTCCCCAATTGTTTGAAAGGCAAAAAGAACGCAGCATAGTGTTACCACACTAGCAGTAAGTACGAGAAGGGACGCGAACATGTCCGCTACTAGAATAATTCCAAAAGGAGGCTTCCAGTTCCCAAGCTCGTGAGTTAAAATACCTTTTGACTGAACCAGTTGTACTAAATAGGCAGCAAAAGCAGTGGTGGTGATTAATGATAAAACACTGATTATCCTTTGAAGTTTAATATTGTCTTTGAAAAAAATGAGCACAACACCTACAACAAACGGGATAAGCAGTGGGATGATTACAAAATTACTCGTCATGTTCATTTCCCCTTAACTTGTCCATATCGTCTGTTCCGAGTTCTTGATAAGCCCTGTACGCTAGTACAAGGAAAAAAGAAGTGACGCCAAAGCTTATGACAATGGCAGTTAAAATGAGGGCTTGAGGTAAAGGATCTGTATAAGAAGAAGCCTTTTCTCCCAGAAGGGGAACACTCCCCCCTTTTAATCCGCCCATCGTTAAAATTAACAGGTGAACACCGTGGCTTAATAAGCCTGTTCCAATAATAATTCGCAGTAAACTGCGCGATAACATGAGATATACAGCGGCAGTGAATAGAATCCCTGCCACTATGGACATTAATATTTCCACTATTCACTCTCTCCAATCGTTTGAATAATGGTCATCGTCACACCAACAACTACTAGATATACACCTAAATCAAACAGTACAACGGTAGCTAAAGATGTTTTCCCGAGAAGGGGAAGGTTAAAGTAGCTATATGTGTGAGTTAGAAATGGGACTTTGAAAATAAATGACCCAAGCCCCGTTAAAATAGCTAGCAGCAGTCCGGAAGCCGCGACCTTCTTATAATCAAATGGGATGACTTTTGATACGGTTTTTATATCGAAAGCCAGCAGTAGTAATACAAGGGCTGCTGAGGTAGTAAGTCCCCCAACAAACCCTCCTCCCGGTGTATAATGACCTGCAAAGAAAAGATGAATGGCAAAAATGATAATAATGAACGTGACTACTTTCGTTGTGGTTTGTAGTATCAAATCATTTTTTTTCACTCTTCTTCCTCCTTTGTTAACCGAAGACGAATCATGCCATAGATAGCAAGAGCTGCTATACAAAGTACGGTAATTTCAAATAGTGTATCAAATCCGCGAAAGTCCACAAGGATTACGTTCACCATGTTTTCGCCGCCTGCTTTTTCGTAGCTGTTTTCAATAAAGTAATGTGAAATCGATTCAAATAATTTCGTACTGTTTGCTGATATGCCAAGCAGTGTAACAGTCGTTCCTACAAGAAGAGCAACCAGTAAGTTTGGCAGCTGAAACTTCACCCTTACTTTTCGTTTCCGAAACTCCGGCAAGTAGTAGAAACATAGTAAAAACAGGGATACCGATACAGTTTCAATAACTAATTGAGTCAAAGCTAAGTCAGGAGCTCGGAATAGTACGAAAAATAAAGAGAGCGTATACCCGACAACTCCGAGCGAAATAATGGCTGTGAGGCGTGATTTTGCTAATAAAGTTGTAATAGTAGCTGCAACCATTACGACTGCTAATATGGCCTCATAAACGCCTATAGAAGCAGTATCTTTTAAATCAATCGCAAAGGCATTCTGAGAAAAGAGCGTCACGAGAAGTAAAATGCCTATGAAAGTAAAAATGATTAAAAGATAGTCTCTAATAAATCCTGTCATTAATGTTTTCATGATACGTGTTGACCCTTTTTCCATCCCTTTAATTCCATAATTATAGCCGTTATTAAGCGTTAAAGAAGAAGGGAATCGTGTATAAATTTTTGACCACTTTTGAATCGTCATAAATAATAAAATACCAAATATGATGACCCCTAGCGTCATAAATAATTCTGGCGTAAAGCCATGCCAAAATTTAATATGCACTTGATATTCTTTACCTTCAGCTAGCAGGCTAGGTGCGATAGAGGCCATTGTTGGCTCAATAAGGGTTGATTCTAATAAATTAGGAGCAAAGCCGAAAATAACAACCAGTGATGCTAAAATAACAGGTGAAATAAGCATGCCTACTGGTGCTTCATGCGGCTTCTTCTCTAGTTTTTCGGGCTGGTATTTGCCTGTAAAGGTTTTAAAGACAAGAATCATACTATAGACGAAAGTGAAAATACTTCCTAACCAAGCGATGATAGGCAACAAAATTCCCCACGTCTGCATGCTATACATATCCATTTTTGTCACGTTTACCATGCCTGTAAAAAACATCTCTTTACTTAAGAATCCATTAAAGGGAGGAAGACCCGCCATTGAAAATCCCCCGATGATAGCAATGGTAAATGTCACAGGCATGAAGCTCATTAACCCGCCTAACTTTCTAATGTCACGCGTGCCTGTTTCATGATCGACAATCCCTACTACCATAAACAAGCTGCCTTTGAAGGTAGCGTGGTTAATCAAATGGAAGACCGCTGCAGTAAGAGCTACTAAGTAGATATTATCGTCTAAAAAATCATAGTGAATAGCTGCGCTACCTACTCCTATAAGTGACATAATCATCCCGAGCTGACTAATGGTTGAAAAAGCTAAAATCCCTTTCAGGTCTTGTTGCTTTACTGCTGAAAATGAGCCCCAAAACAGTGTAATTAGTCCTATGATTGAAATAGCAAAAAACCAAGTGGCGCTTATAGCAAAAACAGGGCTAAGTCTTGCTAAAAGATAAATTCCCGCTTTTACCATTGTGGCTGAATGAAGGTATGCACTCACTGGGGTTGGAGCTTCCATTGCATCTGGCAGCCAAATATGAAAAGGAAACTGAGCAGATTTTGTAAAGGCCCCTAATAAAATGAGGACTAGAGCTGGAATGAATAGATGGCTTGATGTGACTACATCTACGTTTGAGATAATTTCGCGTATGCTGAAAGTACCTGTCATGACGTATAAAAGCACAATTCCTGCTAATAAGGAAAGTCCTCCGAATACGGTAATGAGCATAGATTTTAAGGCTCCGTATTGAGATTTCTCTCGTTTATACCAATAACCAATCAATAAAAAAGATGAAAGGCTTGTTAATTCCCAAAAGCTGTAAAGGCTCATTAGGTTGTCTGATAATACAACTCCTAGCATCGACCCCATAAAAAGAAGCAAATAGACATAAAACGAATGCAGTGCTTCTTTTGTCTTAGAAAGATAATAAATGGAGTAAAGAATAACAAGTGTCCCAATTCCGGTGATTAATAGAGAAAACAGAAGACCAAGTCCATCCACATAGGCATCAAAGTTAATGCCCAGACTAGGTATCCATTTCATTGAATGTAGATATGTTTCCCCCTTAGAAACACCACTGATATATTGTGTGAAATAAATGAACAACACAAGTGGAAGAGGTAAAACGAACCACCCTGTATGAATACGTTGGAATTTCCTATACAGAAGGGGGACAAAAAAAGCTAATAAAAAAGGCGATAAAATCACCAAGTGCAACCACGACAAAAGACAAACCTCCTTGTGATATTCAATTCTGTAACCGATTATATAATAATTTAATTATGCATGCATCCATGCTATTTCTTAGTATCAGCGGATTTTTCAAACCTTATTAAATAAATAGAAACTCGTCACAAAATCCATAAAAAAAACATAAAAAAATTTTTTGAACGTATAAAAATCACTCGAAATTGTCACTCTAAGAGTGAGGTGATGGAAATGTATAGGAAACAAATAGCCATCAGTTTTCTCATTTTTACCGCATTATGTATGAGCGGATTTGTGCTGAATAACCACTTGGAAATGAAAGAAGAAAACAGGATGCTACTCACTTCTAAAAACCAAGCTGAAAATTCCATATCAATAGACTCTTCCCTTTTAAAAGCCTCTTATAAACCGAGACAATATGTGAAAATAGGTGAAATGAACTATATTACACCCCACCCGATAAGCAAATAAAAAACGATTGAAGATCACTCTTTAGTCGTTTTTTATTTGCTTATTATTTGCGTAATCGTGCATGAATTACGTCCTGTAATCAAAGAACATTAGTTGACTTCACAACTGAATTTATCGTTAAATAAAAGGGTACATACAATGATTGCAGTTTCAACAAACTATAATGATTGTGTCAAATTGTAAGTGGATTCACTTGAATTCAGCTAGCAGTTTCGATAAAGTGAAAAATAAAGATATTTTAATGGAGGAACAGACTATGACACATGTTCGTTTTGATTATTCAAACGCGTTATCATTTTTTGGTGAACATGAACTTACATACTTACGTGATGCCGTGAAAGTAGCTCACCATTCAATTCATGAGAAAACAGGTGCTGGAAATGACTTTTTAGGATGGGTCGACCTTCCTACGGAGTATGACAAAGAAGAATTTGCACGCATTCAAAAAAGTGCAGAAAAAATTAAATCTGATTCAGACATATTAATTGTTATCGGTATTGGAGGATCTTACTTAGGTGCTCGTGCTGCTATTGAAATGCTTCAGCATTCATTCTATAACACATTATCAAAAGAACAGCGTAAAACTCCGCAAGTTATTTTTGCTGGTAACAACATCAGCTCAACATACATGAAAGACTTAATGGATGTTTTAAAAGATAAAGATTTCTCTATTAATGTTATTTCAAAATCTGGTACAACAACAGAACCGGCGATTGCTTTCCGTATCTTCCGTAAATTATTAGAAGAGAAATATGGCAAAGAAGAAGCACGCAAGCGTATTTATGCAACAACAGATAAAGCGCGCGGCGCATTAAAAACATTAGCGGACGAAGAAGGCTATGAAACATTTGTTATTCCAGATGATGTAGGCGGCCGTTATTCAGTATTAACTGCGGTTGGCTTATTACCAATTGCCGCTGCGGGTCTTGATATCGAACAAATGATGAAAGGGGCAGCTGATGCTCAAGAAGCATTCTCATCATCAGAGCTAGAAGAGAACCCAGCTTATCAATATGCTGTAGCTCGTAATGTGCTTTATAATAAAGGAAAAACAATTGAAATGTTGATTAACTATGAGCCAGCTCTTCAATACTTTGCTGAGTGGTGGAAACAGTTATTTGGCGAAAGTGAAGGAAAAGACCAAAAAGGTATCTACCCTTCATCTGCTAACTTCTCAACGGATCTTCATTCTTTAGGTCAATATGTACAAGAAGGTCGTCGTGATATTTTTGAAACAATTGTACAAGTTCAAGATTCTCGTCATGAGCTCACAATTGAAGAAGATGCAGCGGACTTAGATGGATTAAATTACTTAGCTGGTGAAACAGTTGACTTTGTAAATAAAAAAGCGTTCCAAGGTACAATGCTTGCTCACACAGATGGAGGCGTTCCAAACTTAGTTGTGAACATTCCTGCGCTAGATGAGTATACGTTCGGATATGTTGTATATTTCTTCGAAAAAGCATGTGCAATCAGCGGCTATTTATTAGGCGTAAACCCATTCGATCAGCCGGGAGTAGAAGCATACAAAGTAAATATGTTTGCTCTTCTTGGAAAACCTGGTTTTGAAGAGAAAAAAGCAGAATTAGAAAAGCGTTTGAAATAAATAAAAAGTTCACCTTCTTGTTAGAAGGTGAACTTTTTTGCTTTTGAGATAAAGGATAAAACGCTGGAAAAAGGACATGTTAAAACAGAGGAGGGATAACATGATTGAATTATCTTCAAGATTAGAGGGAACATTATTCAAGCTTTACGAATTAGAAAAAACGCTTAAGCCGCTTGGGTATAACATTGGAGGGAATTGGGATTATGACCATGGTTCATTCGACTATAAGATGAATGATGAAGTCGGCTATCAGTTTTTACGTATCCCGTTTACAGCTACGAACGGAGAACTGGATTCTAAAGGAACAACCGTACAGATTGGCACGCCATTTTTACTTTCACATAAATATCAAATTGGTCTAGATGACGATGTTCACAATGGAAATGTGAGTGCTTCATTTAATCAGTTTGCAGAACCCCAAGACGCAGACGCTTCATTTCCAGAAAAGTATATCAGCTTAGGAGAAGAGCTAATTAGAGAGGCAGAAGATGCGCTGCTTCAGTAATTGAAGGAACTATTCTTTTTTTAAACTCTCTAATTTTTTCACAAAAATATGTTCGTACATGACTTGACTAATCAACTCATTTGTTTTAATCATTTCATTCACACCCAAATTTTGTGCATTTTGAATATGCTTTTTTGTTAACAGTTCAACGATGCTGTAAATAGAAGGATTCAATCCTTGCAGAGCGACTAACGTAACAATCGTATTCATGTCTGCATATTCTTCTGTCTTATGCTGATCGGCAGTAATCAGCACTTTTTTTGCGTACCGAGCGTTGGCAAGTTCTAATACTTCATAATGAGAAGGACTTCCTTTAATAAAATGAACGCGATCACAAATCATGGGATTTTTAGTCAGAGAGTCGTCGATAAGAACAATGTCTTCTTTATGAAATGCGTCGCGATAAGACTCTAACACGAGTTTGGCGCGCTCATTCCACCCAACAACGATGAAGTGATCTTTTCCATAAAATTTTAAATTCCCTTCCAAATAAGCGCTCTCAGCGGAAACAGCAATTTTAGAAAGCGTAACAAAATAAGTGGTAATAAATCCTGTTCCGATCAGGACTAAAATAATTGCAGCTAACCTTCCAATCGTAGTGGTCGGAGCAAAATCACCGTACCCTATAGTAGAGATTGTAATAATAACCCACCAAATTCCTTCAAATACATTCCCAAACGTTTGCGGCTCTAGGAAATGTATAAGCATGCCAAAAAGTAGAACAAGGCAGCCGATAATAAAAAGAAGCCGCACTAAAATAGAACGACGGAAAAGTCGAAATAATAGCCATTCCATCATAAAAAAACCTCCAGTAATTAGTCATAGCCACAGTATGACCATTTTTCACTGAAGGTATAAGATATCTTTATCTTTTTACTTCGTAATATTCAATCCATTCTTTGTCTGGACCGTAGAAAAATAAGTATCTTGCTCCATTTGGCAAAGTTACAATGTTTTCTTCCACAAATGAAACGCCTGCTGATTTTAAACGCTCAAACTCCTCTTCAATTCCGTCTACCGCCAGCGCAAAATGATGAACTTTACCTTCGTTAGGTAAGCTTGAGTTATACCCTTGAATTAACTCTACGATTACATTGCCTTCTAAACCTAGAAAAGCTAGCTTCAAAGACGGATCGGTATGTGGTAGTGTTTCGATGAGCTCTAATCCCACTTTTTGCGTATAGAACTCAATAGATTCTTCTATATCCTTTACTTGAACGCCTACATGTTCAAATTTTAAAATTGTCATATGCATCACCCGTATCTATAGTATGTAAAAACTATGAAATATATTAAAGAGAAAGGATATAGAAGTCAAGATAGGGCTGCTTATCAGGAAAGGGCTCTTAAATCATATTTTTGCTGGAGTGAATAGGGTAGAGGCTTCCATCAAGAGCAAACGAAATTTTGCCTGTTTCTTCAGATACAACTAAAATTAGTGCATCCGATTTTTCCGACATTCCAATGGCTGCACGGTGACGTGTTCCCAATTTTTTGGTCGTTGAAATAATAGACGAGAGAGGTAAAACATTAGCAGCTGAGATAAGCTGATTATTTCTAATTAGGACGGCTCCGTCATGTAAGGGGGTCCCTGGGTAGAACAGTGTCTCAACTAGCGTAGCGCTGACAGGAGCTTGAATAGGCATTCCCTTTTGAATAAGAGGGTCTACATTTTGTTCCCGTTCAATGACAATTAAAGCGCCGTGACGTTTCTCAGAAAGGTTATGAATAGCTAAGGACAGAGCAGCATATTCAAATGTATAAGGCGATAGATAATGACGCAAGTAATAAGAGGCGGCCGTAGCTTGAACATCTTGAAATAACCTCCTCATCTCCTCAAAATCACATAGGATACAATGATCACTCGTATCTAAATGTTTGATTAAATTAGAGGCTTCAGTTGAAATTTGCTGTAAATATGTTCGTACATTATTTTTAATTGTATCGTCTAATTGAAAGGATTGTCTCTCCATCTTATATAGCTCCTATCTGTCAGTCAGTGTTATCTGTAATGTGTGCTAATGTGGGTGAATTATCCGTAAAGCTTATAAATCCCTTATTAATTTTATAGAGAGGTGTTGTGTTTTATTTAGGAAGAGAATATAAAAAGTTGAGGGAAAAGAAAGCGTTTTATAAACTGATATGTTCACATTTGGTTTAAATTTACATATGTTGTTTTAAATAAAAGTATAGATATTTCTGTGAATTTAAAGTATAGTTTTCTTATCGGATATATGATTTTTAATGTTGACAAATATTCTAAATATGCTAAAATTTTTAAAAAATGCTTATCAAGAGTGGTGGAGGGATCTGGCCCGCTGAACCCCGGCAACCTGCTTAGCAAGGTGCTAATTCCAGCAAAGTGTGTATCATTTTGAAAGATAAGGTGAAAATTTATTGCCTACCCAGTCTTTCAATATGGAAGACTTTTTATTTTGATATAGCGCAAGCGATAATTTAAGGAGGGACATCAATGACTGTAACCCCCGACTTAAAACAAATCTTTGAGCACGTCGAAGCAAAGTAAGAATTAAATAGTTTCGCTGACTAGACACACTAGAGGCGGTTTTATCCAATTCTAGTGGGTAAAACCGTCTTTTTTTATTGGATAACGCGGATAACTGAGAATTGGAGTGAAGAAAATGGCAGACTTATATACGTACGAAAACTGGAGTGATACATTTCCAGAGTTCGACAGTGAAGATGAAACAAAAGGAGCCCTTTCAGCATTGCAGTGGGCGTATGATACCTACGGAGATTCAATTATTTACGCATCAAGCTTTGGTATTGAAGGGATCGTGTTAATTGATTTAATTTCAAAAGTGAAAAAAGATGCTGAAATTGTCTTTTTAGATACGGGCGTTCATTTTAAAGAAACATATGAAGTGATTGATGCAATTAAAGAACGCTTTCCTGATTTGCGTATTCATATAAAAAAACCGGATTTAACTCTTGCAGAACAAGCTGAGAAACATGGAGATGAGCTTTGGAAGAGTCAGCCTAACCTATGCTGTCAAATTCGAAAAATCATCCCGTTAAGGGAATCACTTGCTCCTTATGATGCGTGGATTTCTGGTTTGAGACGCGAGCAGTCTGAATCTCGTGCCAACACGAATTATTTTAATAAAGATGAGAAATTCAAGAAAGTTAAAGTCTGCCCGTTAATTCATTGGTCTTGGAAAGAAGTTTGGCGCTATGTGTATAAGCATGAGTTACCATATAACAAACTTCATGATCAAGGCTACCCAAGCATCGGCTGTGAGCCTTGTACCGCACCTGCCTACAACGTAGACGATTTACGTTCAGGAAGATGGGCAGGTACACAAAAAGTTGAATGCGGATTACACGAATCTTAAATACGAAAGAGCTGAATAAATGATGCTTTTATATGTTGCCTTTATCATTGCGCTTTTTTTTGCAATGAATATTGGGGCAAGCGGTGCAGCAGCAGCTATGGGCGTTTCATACGGCTCCGGTGCGATTAAAAAGCGAAGAGTAGCCTTGTTCATCTGTGCTGTAGGTATTGTGCTCGGAGCCATTATCGGAGGCGGCGAGGTGGTAAAAACCATCAGTTCAGGTATCATACCTGAAAAATTGCTGTCAGTAGAATTAGTTATTATCATTCTGGCTGCTGCAACGCTGTCACTCTTTTTCGCGAATTTAATTGGTATCCCTCTATCAACAAGTGAAGTAACGGTTGGTTCAGTTGTTGGAGTAGGAGTAGCTTATCAATCTCTGTATGTGGAAAAACTTTTAGTTGTCATGTCTTTTTGGATTATTGTTCCGCTGGTTTCATTTGTCATTGCTTTTTTGATTGGAAAAGTGATAAAACGCAGAGCGCATAAAAAAGAAGCAGAGGGAAAGTGGAAAAGAGTTTTAACGATTTTAGTTATAGCCACGGGATTCTTTGAAGCCTTCTCAGCTGGAATGAATAACGTGGCAAATGCTGTCGGTCCTCTAGTAGGAGCTGGATTAATGGATGCCACAACGGGTGTCATAGCAGGAGGATTGGCTGTGGCGCTCGGAGCTCTTTTACTAGGAGGCCGAGTTATTGAAACAAACGGGAAAAAAATTACTCGCTATTCTGTAGGAGAAGGGTGCATTATCTCGGGTACTGGTGCTTCTCTTGTTACAGCAGCTTCACTTTTTGGTTTGCCAGTACCGCTTACACAGGTCACTACGTCTTCTATTATTGGAATAGGAGCAGCGAAAACGGGATTCACGAAAGAACAGCGTGAAGTGGTCATTCAAATGTTAAAGGTTTGGGTGGTATCCCCCGTATTTTCACTCGTAATCTCATATGTTCTTGTGAAATTAGTACTTGAAAGCGACTTATATTCATTTGTGGTGTTAGCTAGCGGCTGCATTGCCACAGCAGGTGTTCTAAGCTTAGCTAGAGCGACTAGAAGAAAAAGAGCAAACTTGCAGTCGGAAAAAGAAAAAATGACTGCGTGATTCAAGTGCTTTTTATTATATTGTGTTAATTATTTAAGGAGGATTTTACAAAATGACAACAATTCAAGCACACGGTGGAGAATTAATTAATTTATATCAACCAACATATGACTACACGTCACTAACAAAAGAAATCGAAGTAGATAACATGGCTCTAAGTGATTTAGAACTAATTGGAATTGGTGCTTACAGCCCAATTACAGGGTTTTTAGGAGAAAAAGATTATCAATCAGTTGTTGAAAATATGCGTTTAGCAGATGGAACAGTATGGAGTATTCCTATCACTCTTCCTGTAACAGAAGAGCAAGCTAAAGAATTAAACATTGGCGACAAAGTAAAGCTTGTTCAAAACGGCGTAACGTATGGTGTTTTAGAAGTTTCTGAAGTATATACGCCTAATAAAGAAAAAGAAGCGGAAAATGTGTACCGCACAGCAGAACTTGCTCATCCTGGCGTGAAAAAAATGATGGAACGCCCAAATGTATACGTAGCAGGTCCAATCGTACTTGTAGAACGTACACCTAAAACGCGTTTTGAAAAGTATTACCTAGATCCAACTGAAACAAGAGCAGCATTTGAAGAACGCGGTTGGAAAACGGTTGTTGGATTCCAAACTCGTAACCCTGTTCACCGTGCGCACGAATATATTCAAAAAACGGCATTAGAAATTGTAGACGGCCTGTTCTTAAATCCTCTTGTAGGAGAAACAAAGTCAGATGATATCCCAGCAGATATCCGTATGGAAAGTTATGAAGTACTTTTAGAGAACTATTATCCTAGCGATCGTGTAGCTTTAGCAGTTTTCCCTGCTGCGATGCGTTATGCTGGACCTAGAGAAGCGATTTTTCATGCAATGGTTCGAAAAAACTTTGGATGCACGCATTTCATTGTAGGCCGTGATCACGCTGGTGTTGGTGACTACTACGGAACATATGATGCACAGAAAATCTTCAGTAACTTTACAGCAGATGAATTAGGAATTACACCTTTATTCTTTGAACACAGCTTCTACTGCAAGAAGTGTGAATCGATGGCATCAACGAAAACATGCCCTCACAGCAAGGAAGATCATATGATTTTATCTGGAACAAAGGTACGTGAAATGCTTCGTAACGGAGAAGTGCCACCAAGCACATTCAGCCGTAAAGAAGTAATTGAAGTGTTAATTAAAGGATTAGCAAAACAAAAAGTATCTTCAAAATAAGGAGCGGTTGAAGTGAGCAAATCAACAAACATTACGTGGCATGATGCTGGAATTACAAAAGAGGAAAGACGCGAGCAAAATAATCATCACAGTTTTGTATTATGGTTTACAGGTCTTTCGGGTTCAGGTAAATCTACCGTAGCAAACGCAGTGGCAAAGGCGCTTTTTGATAAAAATATTCGCAACTATGTATTAGATGGTGACAATGTTCGTTTCGGCTTAAATAAGAATCTAGGGTTTTCTGCTGAAGATCGTACAGAAAATATTCGCCGTATCGGTGAGGTTTCTAAGCTATTTGTAGACAGCGGTCAAGTGGTACTAACAGCATTTATCTCTCCATTCCAAGAGGACCGCGCTCAAGTGCGTGAGATCTTAGAGGGGAATGAATTTTTGGAAGTATACGTGGAGTGTCCGTTAGAAGAATGTGAAAAAAGAGATCCAAAAGGGCTTTACAAAAAAGCAAGAAGCGGAGAAATCCGTGATTTTACAGGAATTGATTCTCCGTATGAGTCGCCGGCTAACCCTGAATTAACAATTAATACAAGCACACAGTCTGTAGAAGAATGTGTACAAACTGTTATTGAATATTTAGCTAACCGAAAATTTATCTAAATGACAGCGGACTTTGTCCGCTGTTCTAATTCAAATTAAAATGTGGGAGCGCTGCGGAGACGTGGAAATGATGGAAGGGTGAAAGGCATTCATGGGGAAAGTATATCTAGTCGGTGCAGGACCGGGGGATCCAGATTTAATTACATTAAAAGGGCTGAAAGCAATTCAGCAAGCAGATGTTATCTTATATGATCGTTTAGTGAATAAGGACCTGCTGGAGTATGCTAAAAGTGATGCAGATATCATTTACTGTGGAAAGCTTCCGAACTATCATACCCTCAAGCAAGAAACAATTAACAACTTTTTAGTGAAATTCGCTAAAAAAGGAAAAATTGTAACGCGCTTAAAAGGCGGAGATCCATTTGTTTTCGGACGCGGAGGGGAAGAAGCAGAAGCTCTCGTGCAGCAGGGCATTTCATTTGAAATTGTTCCAGGAATTACATCAGGCATCGCAGCTGCTGCTTATGCAGGAATCCCTGTCACTCACCGGGAATACAGCGCAAGCTTTGCTTTTGTAGCAGGCCATCGTAAAGATAGCGAGCATGATGCAATCAAATGGGATAGCCTAGCCAAAGGTGTAGATACTCTTGCAATTTACATGGGGGTGCGGAACTTACCGTACATTTGCCAACAGTTAATGAAACACGGAAAAACTTCAGCTACGCCAATTGCATTGATTCACTGGGGAACATGTGCGGACCAGCGCACTGTAACTGGAACTCTTGGTACAATTGTTGATATTGTTAAAGAAGAACAAATTGAAAATCCAAGTATGATTATCGTTGGTGAAGTTGTGAATTTTCATGACCGATTAAATTGGTTTGAGAAGACTGGACAGCATTACTATTCGTTTGCACAAGAAGCTTACTAAAGAGGTTGATTATATGGATGCAGTTTTATATGTTTGCCATGGCAGCCGCGTAAAAGAAGGCGCTGATCAGGCAGTTGCTTTTATTGAAAGATGTAAAAAAAATCTAGATGTACCGATTCAAGAAGTTTGTTTCCTAGAACTAGCTTCCCCCACTATTGAACAAGGATTTGAAGCGTGTATTGAACAAGGTGCTACCCGTATTGCAATTGTGCCCCTTCTGTTATTAACAGCTGCGCATGCAAAGCATGATATACCTGAAGAAATACACAAAGTATATGAACGTTATCCCCAGGTAGAAGTGCTGTACGGAGAACCGTTCGGCGTGGACGAACGAATTGTTGATATCTTGCTAGAGAGAATCAATGAAACCAATGTGGATAAGCATGAAGATTCGATGGTATTGTTGGTCGGCAGAGGAAGCAGTGATCCTGCTGTAAAAAAAGATTTTAACGAAATAGCTCAACTGCTAAAAGGCAAAGGTGCTTTTAAAGAAGTGAGCACATGCTATTTAGCTGCAGCTTCTCCTAATTTAAAAGAAGGCCTGCACCTTGCTAAACGAACTTCGTATAAGCAAGTATTCGTTCTTCCGTACCTTTTGTTTACCGGTATTTTAATGAACGAAATTAAGGAAGAATTGGAGCAGCTATCAACAGATGCCCAGCAGTTTATCTTAGCCAACTACCTAGGTTATCATGATGGACTTGCACACATTTTAAATCACCAAGTAAAAACGTTATTATCGAGCAAAGGAAATCAATACGATGTATACCGTTATGCTTGATTTAAAGGGTCGTTCGGTCTTAGTAGTTGGGGGCGGAACAATCGCAACTCGTAGAATTAAAGGTTTTTTACAAGAAGGAGCAGCCATTACAGTGGTTGCTCCAACTGTTTCAGCTGAAATAAATGAATGGGAAGCTAAAGATCAGCTGCGTGTAAAAAGAAAAAAAGTGGGAGAAGAAGACTTACTTAATGTCTTTTTAATTGTTGTGGCTACAAATGATCAAGCTGTGAATAAGTTTGTTAAGCAGCATATTAAAAATGATCAGTTGGTTAATATGGCCAGCAGTTTTTCCGATGGAAATATTCAAATTCCTGCACAGTTTTCTAGAGGGAGATTATCGCTAGCAATATCCACAGATGGCGCTAGTCCTTTGTTGACAAAACGAATCAAAGAAGACTTATCCTCAAGTTATGATGAGAGTTACACACAGTATACACAGTTTTTGTATGAATGCAGAGTTCTTATCCACAGATTGAATGTGTCAAAGAGCCGTAAACATGAGTTATTAACAGAAATTATCGATGATCAATACCGGCTGTCTCTAGTAAAACAGCGGGAATTTTTACAACAGATTAAAAAATACAAATAAAAAACGGCCAGTTGGCCGTTTTTTATTTATACATTTTCAACTTCAATGCTTCGAATACCGCTGATTTTTTGAATTTCGTAATACACTTCTGTAGTAGGGCGCTGGTTATTAACTGACACTTTCATTCGTATATACAATTCATTGGTGTCTAAATCTTTGATTCGAATATTTTTAATTGTAATATTCTTTTCTCTAATGCTATTAGTTGTATCAAAGATATTGTGCTTATCCGCCAGCTTGAGTTGAAGAATAAGCTCTTTCTCGCGCAGTTGCCTAGGCCCCAAAATAGTAATAAGGAAGGGAAGAAGTTCAACGCTGATAATGAGCAGTACAACTCCGGTAATAGCTTCAGGATAAAACCCTGCACCTACAGCAATGCCTATACCTGCTGCTCCCCAGATAATAGCCGCTGTTGTAAGCCCTGAGATGCTGTCATTTTCTTTTCGTAAAATGACGCCCGCCCCTAAAAAACCAATTCCAGAAACAATTTGCGCTGCCAGACGAAGCGGGTCCATTGTGATATGATCACCTTTATTAAAAATTTGAGAAGACTCAATCGAAACAATCGTGAGTAAACAGCTAATAATGGAAATTACGAGAGATGTTTTTAAACCAACAGGCTTTCGTTTTAGTTCCCTTTCAATTCCAATAATAAGACCAAGTACAGCGGAAATACCTAATTTGAGCAACATTTCATTTTCCATTATTTTCACCTATTTCAATAAACATTGTTGTTTATATCTGTATGAAAGAAGAAAAACAGATATGTATCAGTATAGTAAACTTTTCTTCATAATGACAGGTTAAATTCAAAAAAATCTGATTATTTATAAAGAGCTACGATCTTTTCTTTTAATTTATATTTTTGAATCTTGCCGGATGCCGTCATGGGAAAGTCGTCTATAAAATAAATATGTTCCGGAATTTTGAAATGAGCAAGCTTACCTTTGCAAAAGTCTTGGATTTCTTGAGCGGTAAGCAAAGAATGTTGCTTGAGTTTAATGCATGCAGCAACTCGTTCTCCATACTTTGGATCAGGAACACCGATAATTTGCACATCTTCTACCTCGGGTATTTTATATAAAAACTCTTCAATTTCTCTTGGGTAAATATTTTCTCCGCCTCTAATAATCATATCTTTTAGACGTCCTGTAATTTTTACATAGCCATCTTTATCAATGGTAGCTAAATCTCCTGTATGTAGCCAACCTTCTACAATTGTTTTTTCTGTTTCTTCCGGCATTTTGTAATATCCTTTCATTGTTAAATATCCTTTTGCACAAAGTTCTCCTTGTTCTCCGAAAGAAGCTGGTTTACCTGTAACTGGATTAATAATTTGAATCTGTACATGATTATGAACCTTGCCAACCGTTTGTACTCGCCGCTCGATAGAATCAGTTGGGGTTGTTTGGGTGATTACAGGAGATGTTTCGGTTTGACCATAGGCGATGGTAATTTCGTTGATGCCCATGTCATGTATGACTCGCTTCATTACTTCTGCTGGACAATTAGAACCAGCCATGATTCCTGTGCGAAGAGTAGATAAATCATATTGATCAAACTCAAGTGCATTTAATTCCGCAATAAACATAGTGGGTACACCGTGAAGAGCTGTACATTTTTCTTTCTCTACGGTGCGTAAAACAGAGGCAGGTTGAAATTCAATAATCGGTAGCATAGTAGCACCTACAGATACGCATGCTAGAACGCCCAGCACACATCCAAAGCAATGAAAGAAAGGAACTGGGATGCATAAGCGGTCTTCGTTAGTCAGTTTCATAGACTGAGCAACTAAAAAGCCGTTGTTTACTATATTATGGTGACTTAGCATAACTCCTTTTGGAAAGCCTGTCGTTCCGGAAGTATATTGCATATTGATAACATCATGGATATGTAGGGATTGTTCATGCTTATCGAGAACCTCATCCGATACCATTAAGCTACTCATTAAAAACCCGTTCCAAGATGTATGTTCGCTTGATCCACTTAAGTTTATAAGATGTTTTAGTTTGGGAAGATTATGTTCAATACCGGTGATGATAGATGTATAAGAAGTGCTTTTAAATTCATCAATGAAAAATAGCGCTGTTGTATCAGAATGACTCAATACATACTCTAATTCAGAGGATTGATAACTTGTATTAAGGGTAACCAAAACAGCGCCTATTCTAGCTGCTGCGAATTGAAGAAGTAACCATTCCGGCACGTTGGTAGCCCAGATAGCGATATGGTCGCCTTTTTTGAGACCGGTGGCTAGAAGTGCCTTTGCAACTCGAGAGGTTTCTTGATAAAATTCCGCGTACGTATAGCGAATATTTTGTTCAGAGTAAATAACCGCTTCTTGATGCCCAAACTTTTTTGTACTTTCTTTTAAAAGTTCTCCAACCGTTAATTCAAGCAATGGTTTCATTTGGTTTCCTCCTTGAATAATGTTAAAGTGTATATGAAAGCGTTTTCTAAAAGTAGTTTATCAAATTTAAAGAAAGTGTTCCAAAAAATCATTCGACAAATTCCTTCATTGTCCACTGTACGTATGAAGAAGGGGAGTAACTGAATTTATCGTATTGATTTCAATAAGTAAGTATACCGAATGCGAATATTGTAATAAAATAAAGAAATGTCTCCTTTTTATTAAGAAGACAACGTAACATCATATTAATAAAGAATGGTATAAAAATATGAAGTAAACAAACAAAAAATCATGCTGAATGTTGAAAGTGAAATAAATGAAAGGCCGTTGACTCTTCCTTCTTTATTAGAGATTTGAATTGATTCCCAATAAGCAAGTGAAATTAAGAGAATAGACATACAAAAGGACAAATAGAGTGCAGCTGCAATTAAGGTATCCAAGTGAACGCCTCCTTGGCGGATAATGATTTAATAGACATTATGCTAGTGTGGCTCTAGATATGCTAGTATCTATTAATTGACTAACGTTTCACGTACAAGAAAATAGTTTTTAAAAATATATCGAAAAACTATTGCACAATAAAAGAAGGCGTGGTATATTATTAAATGTCGCTAAGATGAACTGCTAAAGCAAACATCGAAGTGATAAACAAATAAAAAAACTTGTTGACAACTAGCTTGCAACTTGTTATGATGGTAAAGTCGCTTAAGAGCGGCGGTTGAACTTTGAAAACTGAACAAAGCGACAAACGTCAACGTTAATTTTTATTTTTTAATTGAGCAAGTCAAACATTTCTTCGGAGAGTTTGATCCTGGCTCAGGATGAACGCTGGCGGCGTGCCTAATACATGCAAGTCGAGCGAACTGATTAGAAGCTTGCTTCTATGACGTTAGCGGCGGACGGGTGAGTAACACGTGGGCAACCTGCCTGTAAGACTGGGATAACTTCGGGAAACCGAAGCTAATACCGGATAGGATCTTCTCCTTCATGGG
>NZ_JAJEKD010000049.1:0-289 GCF_021029645.1 Priestia sp. TSO9 | reverse complement strand
TCTAATCAGTTCGCTCGACTTGCATGTATTAGGCACGCCGCCAGCGTTCATCCTGAGCCAGGATCAAACTCTCCGAAGAAATGTTTGACTTGCTCAATTTAAAAAATAAAAATTAACGTTGACGTTTGTCGCTTTGTTCAGTTTTCAAAGTTCAAAATTCCGATTGGTGGAGCCTAGCGGGATCGAACCGCTGACCTCCTGCGTGCAAGGCAGGCGCTCTCCCAGCTGAGCTAAGGCCCCATAAATGGTCGGGAAGACAGGATTCGAACCTGCGACCCCTTGGTCCCAA
>NZ_JAJEKD010000048.1:0-300 GCF_021029645.1 Priestia sp. TSO9 | reverse complement strand
GCAACGTCCTACTCTCACAGGGACAAAGTCCCAACTACCATTGGCGCTAAAGAGCTTAACTTCCGTGTTCGGTATGGGAACGGGTGTGACCTCTTCGCTATCGCCACCAGACATATTATATTATACACTATTTCATAAAGAAAGCAATACTTTTTTTTGAAAGATTTATTCTTTCAAAACTAGATAACAGTTCGCTGAGTAAAGCTTACGCTTTTAAAAGTTTGGTTAAGTCCTCGATCGATTAGTATCAGTCAGCTACACATGTCGCCACGCTTCCACCTCTGACCTATCAACCTGATC
>NZ_JAJEKD010000047.1:0-319 GCF_021029645.1 Priestia sp. TSO9 | reverse complement strand
GCAATCTCTTGTCTGGTGGCGATAGCGAAGAGGTCACACCCGTTCCCATACCGAACACGGAAGTTAAGCTCTTTAGCGCCAATGGTAGTTGGGACTTTGTCCCTGTGAGAGTAGGACGTTGCCAGGCTGGAAAAGATCTCTCTTTTCTTTTAAAAAAGTTGTTGACATTACGTTAATAACTTGATAAGATAGTAAAGTCGCTTAAGAGCGGCGGTTGAACTTTGAAAACTGAACAAAGCGACAAACGTCAACGTTAAATTTTATTTTTTAATTGAGCAAGTCAAACATTTCTTCGGAGAGTTTGATCCTGGCTCAGGAT
>NZ_JAJEKD010000046.1:0-336 GCF_021029645.1 Priestia sp. TSO9 | reverse complement strand
ACCTACTGATTACAAGTCAGTTGCTCTACCAGTTGAGCTACACCGGCACGGTGGTGGAGGATGACGGGATCGAACCGCCGACCCCCTGCTTGTAAGGCAGGTGCTCTCCCAGCTGAGCTAATCCTCCGTGTATCATACACAATATTCATTGTATATTTTTATAAATGAGCCAAATAAAAAACCCCTAGACTCTTTTATAAGAGCATAAAAAGGGGTCTTATTCATTGCCTGGCAACGTCCTACTCTCACAGGGACAAAGTCCCAACTACCATTGGCGCTAAAGAGCTTAACTTCCGTGTTCGGTATGGGAACGGGTGTGACCTCTTCGCTATCGCC
>NZ_JAJEKD010000045.1:0-357 GCF_021029645.1 Priestia sp. TSO9 | reverse complement strand
ATTTACAGTCCGCCGCGTTTAGCCACTTCGCTACCCCTCCGATATAAATGGTGCCGGCAAGAGGACTTGAACCCCCAACCTACTGATTACAAGTCAGTTGCTCTACCAGTTGAGCTACACCGGCACGATGGTGGAGGATGACGGGATCGAACCGCCGACCCCCTGCTTGTAAGGCAGGTGCTCTCCCAGCTGAGCTAATCCTCCAAAAAGATCTATATAAGCGCTTTAACAAGCGTTATTTTCATTACTTATAATAGAATATTTCAAATAAAAAACCCCTATGCTCTTTTATAAGAGACTCATAAGGGGTCTTATTCATTGCCTGGCAACGTCCTACTCTCACAGGGACAAAGTCCC
>NZ_JAJEKD010000044.1:0-361 GCF_021029645.1 Priestia sp. TSO9 | reverse complement strand
GGTTCGAATCCTGTCTTCCCGACCATTTATGGGGCCTTAGCTCAGCTGGGAGAGCGCCTGCCTTGCACGCAGGAGGTCAGCGGTTCGATCCCGCTAGGCTCCACCAATTAAATTAAATAATTGTAACAAATAATATGGCGGTGTAGCTCAGCTGGCTAGAGCGTACGGTTCATACCCGTGAGGTCGTGGGTTCGACTCCCTCCGCCGCTACCATATAAGTTACATTTATTATAAATATACGGAGGAATACCCAAGTCTGGCTGAAGGGATCGGTCTTGAAAACCGACAGGGGTGTCAAAGCCCGCGGGGGTTCGAATCCCTCTTCCTCCTCCATTTATTTATACCATATTCATATCATCGC
>NZ_JAJEKD010000043.1:0-369 GCF_021029645.1 Priestia sp. TSO9 | reverse complement strand
GTAGTTGGGACTTTGTCCCTGTGAGAGTAGGACGTTGCCAGGCTGTTATTATTCCACAGTAGCTCAGTGGTAGAGCTATCGGCTGTTAACCGATCGGTCGTAGGTTCGAGTCCTACCTGTGGAGCCATTTGGAGAGCTGTCCGAGTGGCCGAAGGAGCACGATTGGAAATCGTGTAGGCGGTTAACGCTGTCTCAAGGGTTCAAATCCCTTGCTCTCCGCCATTTTTATTTAATTAGCACAGTGGCCCGTTGGTCAAGCGGTTAAGACACCGCCCTTTCACGGCGGTAACACGGGTTCGAATCCCGTACGGGTCACCATTTATTTTTATCTACATAATAGTGGAGGATTAGCTCAGCTGGGAGAGCACC
>NZ_JAJEKD010000042.1:0-382 GCF_021029645.1 Priestia sp. TSO9 | reverse complement strand
TTGGGACCAAGGGGTCGCAGGTTCGAATCCTGTCTTCCCGACCATTTATGGGGCCTTAGCTCAGCTGGGAGAGCGCCTGCCTTGCACGCAGGAGGTCAGCGGTTCGATCCCGCTAGGCTCCACCAATTAAATTAAATAATTGTAACGAATAATATGGCGGTGTAGCTCAGCTGGCTAGAGCGTACGGTTCATACCCGTGAGGTCGTGGGTTCGACTCCCTCCGCCGCTACCATATAAGTTACATTTGTTATAAATATATACGGAGGAATACCCAAGTCTGGCTGAAGGGATCGGTCTTGAAAACCGACAGGGGTGTCAAAGCCCGCGGGGGTTCGAATCCCTCTTCCTCCTCCATTTATTTATACCATATTCATATCATCGC
>NZ_JAJEKD010000041.1:0-385 GCF_021029645.1 Priestia sp. TSO9 | reverse complement strand
CCTTCTTTGAATCTAAAACTTGAAGAGATAATACTTTTTTCACAAAAATCACCTCCTTTTAGTTAGTGACCTTCCATTAAAGCTATTACGCCAATACATTTAACTTTTGGCTGCTCAATGAAAAAATGATTTCTATAATCTATGGTAGGATACCGAATAATATTATTCAGTAATCTTTAATAGAAAATATAAAATTAGCAAACTGCAAAACTAATTGTGCTTACTACTTTGCAGTTAACACTTAAAGATGAACCTGCACGTAGCTCTACATCCTTCTTTGAATCTAAAACTTGAAGAGATAATACTTTTTTCACAAAAATCACCTCCTTTTAGTTAGTGACCTTCCATTAAAGCTATTACGCCAATACATTTAACTTTTGGCTGC
>NZ_JAJEKD010000040.1:0-390 GCF_021029645.1 Priestia sp. TSO9 | reverse complement strand
ACTTGAATTTTAATGGGACGGATCAGTTTACGGTATTGGTGTCGGATGGTCAAGGAGGAACGGCGGTTTCAACGGTGACCATTAACGTTATCCCTGTAAATGATCCCCCAATTACGTCCAATGTCAGCTTTACGATTGCGGAAGATAGTACGTTAATCAATCAAGTAGTGGCGGTAGATCCCGACGGAAACCCGTTAACGTTTAGCCTGCAAACAGCACCAGGCAACGGAGTGGCCGTGGTGAATGCGGACGGAACGTTTAGCTATCAGCCGAACCTGAACTTTAATGGGACGGATCAGTTTACGGTATTGGTGTCGGATGGCCAAGGAGGAACGGCGGTTTCAACGGTGACGGTGATTGTTACACCTGTAAACGATGCACCGACGGTGC